>DATELA010000024.1:0-174781 GCA_035277145.1 Gemmatimonadaceae bacterium
CCAACGACAATGAGTACCCCGATCAGCGCCAAACTTGTGGCCGAACTCCGGGCCCGTACCGGCGCCGGCATGATGGATTGCAAAAAGGCCCTCGAGGAGACCAACGGCAATATCGACGACGCCGTGGTCAACCTCCGCAAGAAGGGCATCGCCAAGGCCGAGAAGCGCGCAGGCCGTGCGGCGTCGGAAGGTCAGATCATCACGCTCATCAGCCCCGACAACACGAGCGGTGCGATGATCGAGCTGAACTGCGAAACCGATTTCGTGGCGCGAACGGACGACTTCAAAGGCGTGGCGACCTCCATCGCCAAGCACGTCGCGCAAGACACCAGCGTGAACGGACTGTTGATCGTCGGCACGGAAGACGCGTATCTGCAGAACAAATGGTCGCAGGGTGGCGGCACGCTCGGCGAAGTCGTGAAGGCGACGTCGGCAAAGACCGGCGAGAACGTCGTCCTGCGGCGCGTAGTCCGTTTCTCAACGAATGGCGGAACCATCGGCTCGTACTTGCATTTCAATGGCAAAGTCGGCGTGCTCACTGAGATCGAAGGCGGCTCGGGCAACGGCATCGCGCAGCTCGCGAAGTCGGTTTCCGAGCACGTTGCCGCTGGTGTTCCGGCTGTCGCCGTCGCGGTCGACAAAGATGGGGTCGACGAACGTCTGGTAGAACGCGAGCGCGCGATTTACGCTGAACAGGCTGCGTCGAGCGGAAAACCCGCGAACATCGTTGAGAAGATGGTGAACGGGCGCCTCGAAAAGTTTTTCGCCGAGGTAACGCTGCTGAATCAGCCGTGGGTGCGCGACGAAGCGAAGACGATCAAGCAACTTGTCGGTGAGGGCGGAAAAGGCCTGACCGTCAAGCGATTCACCCGATTCCAGATGGGAGAGGAATAGCTCACTCGTGGCCGCCGCACTGAAGTATCCTCGAATTCTGCTCAAGCTTTCCGGCGAAGCACTCGCTGGTACGAAAGGCGTTGGGTTTGACTTCGAGGTTGTGCGGCGGCTGGCGGGCGAAATTCGCGACGTCGCAAAACTGGGCGCGCAGGTGGGGCTCGTGATCGGCGGCGGCAACCTCGTGCGCGGGAGCGTTCTGTCCGCGGAAGGCATGGACCGCGTGTCGGCCGACTACATGGGCATGCTCGGTACCGTGATCAACGCGCTCGCACTGCAGAATGTGCTCGAAGGATTGGGGGTCGATACGCGCGTGATGACCGCGATGCGAATGGAAGAACTCGCGGAGCCCTACATTCGCCGCCGCGCGCTGCGCCATCTAGAAAAAGGCCGCACCGTGATCTTCGCCGGCGGCACGGGAAATCCGTACTTCACCACAGATACGGCCGCGGTGTTGCGCGGTATCCAGATGAAGGCGAATGTCGTCATCAAGGCGACCGGTGTTGACGGTGTTTACACGGCCGATCCGAAGAAGGACAAGACCGCAAAGAAGTACGACAAAATCAGTTACCGCGACGTGATGGTCGAAGAGCTTGGTGTCATGGATCAGACCGCAATCACGCTGTGCAAGGAAAACAGTCTGCCGATCATCGTGCTCGACATTCACGCGCCGGGCGCGGTTGGCAGGGCAGTGCGCGGTGAAGCCGTCGGAACACTCGTTTCGTAAGCGTCGACTCTCGCAGCCCGCACCGTTTCTTCGAACTTGCCTATGGACATTCAGGGCATCCTCAAAGACAGTCGCCTTCACATGGACAAGGCGATCGAGAACACCAAGCGCGAACTGGCTGGCCTGCGCTCAGGAAAAGCGTCTGCCAACATGCTCGATACCGTAAAGGTCGAGATGTACGGCTCGACGATGGCGCTGAATCAGGTCGCGTCGATCACGGCACCCGAGCCGCGGCTCATTCTTGTCACGCCATTCGACAAGAGCCAGGCGAAGACCATCGAAAAAGCTATTCGCGATGCGGAGTTGGGGCTCGACCCTGCGCATCAGGGGAACGTGATTCGCGTTCCGCTGCCGTCGATGAACGAAGAACGTCGCAAGGATCTCGTGAAGGTCGTGCACAAGTTCGTTGAAGAAGGGCGTATCGGCGTGCGCCACGCACGCACGGAAGGTCGCGACAAACTGAAAAAACTTTCCGGTGTCGCTGAAGACGATGTGAAGCACGCGGAAAAGGATTTGCAGAAAGCGCATGACGACTACATGTCCAAGATTGACGGCCTCATGAAGGCGAAAGAGGCCGAGATCATGGAGGTCTGACGGCGCCTCGCGCCGTGCGTCGCGCATGTCGACACCGCTGACTAACGACGAGCTGCTCGCGCAGATTCGCGTGCACGGCGCGTTACCGCGGCACGTCGCCATCATCATGGATGGCAATGGTCGCTGGGCGCAGGAGCGTTTCTTGCCACGCCCGATGGGACACCGGAGTGGGATGAAGTCCGTGCGGGACGTCGTCGAAGGCGCGCTCGAAGCAGGTGTGGAAGTGTTGTCGTTGTTTGCGTTCTCACGCGAGAACTGGCAGCGCCCTGCAGGCGAAGTCTCTGCGCTGATGTCGTTACTCGAGGAATACATCGCGCGCGAGACGGAGGAGCTCGTCAAGAACGGCGTGCGCGTTCACGTGCTCGGCGAAGTGGACCGGCTTACCGGCGCTGCGGCGAAGGCTGTCGCGCGGGTCACCAAAGAGACGAGCGGAAACGACCGGCTCCGTCTCAACTTGTTCATCAGCTACGGCTCACGCGCGGAAATTGCGCGCGCGGCGCGCGAATTGGCGATCGATGCGAAAGCCGGACGGCTCGATCCGTCCGCCATCGATGAGAACTTGATTGCGCAGCGACTGTACACGTCTGATTGCCCGGACCCCGATCTGCTCATTCGTACGTCGGGTGAACAGCGCATTTCGAATTTCCTGCTCTGGCAGATTGCGTACGCCGAGCTGTACATGTCGCCCGTGCTGTGGCCCGACTTTTCGCGGCGCGAACTGTTTGAAGCGATTCTCGACTTTCAGAGCCGCGATCGCCGTTTCGGACGCGTCAGCGTCTAGGCGCACGCGTGGGTGAGTTCGTACGCCGCGTCGCATTTGCGGCGGTCGCGATTCCAGCCGTTGCCGCCGTGGTGTGGGCTGGTGGGTTGCTGCTCGCCGCTCTGCTTGGCGCGCTTGCCGCGGTCTGTGCGTGGGAGTTTTATCGCTTGGCAGGTACGGGCGGCGTGCGCACGTTCAGCGTTGCCGGAATCGCACTCGCCGCGCTCGTGCCACTTGTTGTTCACACCAACACGATTGGTGTCACGGCGGTCCCGATGGCCGCCGGAGCTCTGGTATTGCTTGCATTGTTCACGGTGGCGGTGTGGCGTCGCGTGAGTGAGCGGCCAATGTCCGTCGTTGGTTCGACGTTGTTTGGAATTGCATATGCAGGTGGAATGCTCTCGTACGGCTACTTGTTGCGGCACCATCGGTTTGTTGTTGAGCCGGCAGCGGGATTGGCCCTGGTTGGGTTACCGCTGCTGTTGACATGGGCAACCGATACGGGCGGTTACGCGTTTGGAAAAATGATTGGCGGCCGGAAGTTGATGCCTGTTGTTAGTCCCGGGAAAACGGTGGCGGGAGCGGTGGGCGGCGTGGTGCTGGCGGTGGCCGTCGTCGCGGCGTACGTCCCGTATGTGTTGCGCCCCGTCGCGCAGGTCTCGCTTCCGATTGGACGCGCGATTGCTTTCGCGATTCTGATCAGCGCGACCGCGCAACTTGGCGATCTCGCCGAGTCATTGCTCAAGCGCGAAGCGGGCGTGAAGGATTCATCGCGGCTCATTCCCGGACACGGCGGCGTGCTGGACCGTCTTGATTCGTTGTTGTTTGTGTTGCCGGTGTCGTACGTGTTGCTCAACGAGATGCTCGTGGTGGTGCTGTGAAGGGCGTTTCCATTCTTGGCGCGACCGGTTCGATCGGAACGACGGCATTGCGCGTGCTGGAGCGTCAGCGCGCGCGGTTCTCTGTGGTTGCGCTCACCGCGCACCGAAACACGTCGTTGCTGAAGGAGCAGGCCGCAGCGTGGGCAACGCCGTACGTGGGAGTGGTCGAAACGAACGGTGAACCCGTTCCGTCGTCGTGGGGCAAAGGAGTCCCGTGCCTCATCGACGCGGCAACGCGCCCGGACGCACAGATCGTCCTGAACGCGGTCGTTGGTGCAGCCGGACTCGATGCGACGCTCGCAGCGCTCGCCGCCGGGAAACGCGTCGCGCTGGCAAACAAGGAAACGCTGGTTGTCGCCGGCGAATTGGTGAACGCTGCGTGTGCCGCGGGGGCCGGAGAGATCGTGCCGGTCGACTCAGAACATTCTGCGATCCTGCAGTGCCTCGCCGGCCGCGACGCGTCGCTGATCAAGCGCCTGATTCTCACTGCGTCAGGCGGCCCGTTCCGCGAATGGAGCGCCGAGCGACTCGCATCCGCGACGCTTGCGGACGCGCTGAATCATCCGACGTGGTCCATGGGGCGTAAAATCACCGTCGATAGCGCTACACTCGCGAACAAAGCGCTCGAGGTCATCGAGGCGCATTTCTTGTTCGGTGTTCCATACGATCGCATTGAAGTCGTCGTCCACCCGCAAAGCGTCGTGCATTCGATGGTCGAGTTCATCGATGGGAGCGTTGTGGCGCAGCTCGGTGTACCGTCGATGGAACTTCCCATTCTGTACGCCTTGACCCATCCGGAGCGCGTGTCGGATGCCGGTGTCCCCGCATACGATCCCGTCCGGTGTTCACCGCTTACGTTTGAGCCTGTGCGCTTCGCCGATTTCCCTGCGCTGGAGCTCGGCATCTCAGCCGGGAGGAAAGGCGGAGCTGCTCCTGCGGTTTTCAATGCTGCGAACGAGGCGGCTGTGGCGCTCTTCCTGGATGGCGCGATGCAATTCAACGAGATCCCGCGTGCGATCGATGCTGCACTGGTCGCGCTCGCGGATCGACCTGGCTCAACGCGCGACGCGCTTCTGGATGCAGATCGCCAAGCGCGAACGATTGTGCGTGGGCGTGTGACTCAAAAGAACAAATGAGTTTCCTCGCACCGGTCCTCGTACTTGGCATCGTGATTCTTGTTCACGAGTTGGGGCATTTCTGGGCGGCCAAGTTGTTTGGTGTGTACGCGCCCAGGTTCGCGATTGGCTTTGGACCGACGCTGTGGCGTCGTCGTTGGGGCGAGACTGAATACGTCCTTGGGGCGCTGCCGCTCGGCGGCTACGTGCGGATGGCGACTCGCGACGACGAGGCCACTGCTGCGCTCGAGGGACAGCTCGACGAATCCAAGGGTGGAAAGAGCGAGCCACTCGATCTCGACGCGATGATTCCGTTCGGGCCGAAGCCGGTGCCCGCCGAGCGTTGGTTCGAATCAAAACCGCTGTGGCAGCGGGCAATCATTTTGCTTGCTGGCGTCACGATGAATGTCGTGCTCGCCCTGTTCGTGATGATCGCCACGGTCGCGGTCTATGCGCGCACACCGGGTCCGCCGGTGATTGGCGAAGTGGTCGCGGGGCGCGCTGCAGATCGCGGCGGGCTGCTCGTCGGCGATTCTGTGATTGCCATCGATTCCACGCGTGTGAGCGATTTCCGCGAGTTGGCCAACGCCATTTCGGCTGCACCGGGGCGCGCCATTGCCATTCAGATCGAGCGCGGTGGTGAGCGCCGGACGCTCAGCATCACGACGGATGTCGACTCGGCGCAGGAAGTCACCGGCGAGTGGGTCAAGCTCGGTCTGCTGGGCGTGAGACCGGACAGCAACGCCGGCGTCCGCCTTTCGGCGCGCAGATCCGTGCTCGTCGGCACGCGGGTGACCTGGGCAATGGCGTCGAACGTCGTCACGGTCCTGAAAGGACTGGTAACCGGCCGCATCTCGGTAAAAAACCTTGGGGGGCCGGCGCGCATTGTTCAGGCATCCATTCAGCAGGCCCGGGCTGGGTTTGAGCAGCTGCTCACGCTGATTGCTTTCCTCAGCGTGAACCTCGCGATCCTGAACCTGGTGCCAATTCCGCTGCTCGATGGCGGACAGCTCCTCCTTCAGACCGCCGAAACAGTGAAGGGGAGCCCGTTCAGCGATCGCACGCGAGAGTGGATTGCGCGGGTCGGTCTCGCGGCGATTGCAACCCTGTTCATCGTGGTGACGTTCAACGACCTGAAGGCGCTGATTGCCGGATGGATCGGCTGACCCCCTTCCAGTAACCTCAAGTCGTGACTAGGCTTATCCGCAGACAAGCATAGTCAAAGCGACCAAAGACATTCAAAGCAGCGAGACACGCGTGGCCTTCACCAAGACCACGGCCAGTAAGAAGTACGCGAAGCACGGAACCGACACCGGTTCGTCCGCCGTACAAGTGGCCGTCCTGACCGAGCGCATCGAATATCTGACCGCACACTTCCGAACCCACGTGAAGGATTTTCACGGGCGTCTCGGACTGCGCAAGATGATCGGAAAACGGCGCCGGCACCTCAACTACCTCCAGCGCACAGATCTGGAGATGTATCGCAAGCTCGTTAACGAGCTCGGACTGCGGTACTAAGCGTTACCTACTCGAAGCGCGCGGTCGCCCTCTGCGATTCGCGCGCATCGCGTATTCATCCTTGGAATAATTGAAAATGACATCTCGAATTGAACGGACCTTTGCGGGCCGGTCCTTCGCCCTTGAATCGGGGCGAATGGCCAAACAGGCCGCCGGGTCCGCGTTAGTCCGCTTTGGCGACACCATGGTGCTCGCCGCGGTGACAGTGAGCGACAAAGAAAGCAGCCTCCCATTCTTCCCGCTCACGGTCGAGTACAAAGAAAAAGCGTATGCTGCGGGCAAGATCCCGGGCGGGTTCATCAAGCGCGAAGGACGCCCGCGCGACGAAGAAATCCTCGCGTGCCGCATTATCGATCGCTCGGTGCGACCGTTGTTTCCCGAGGGCTTCAAGAACGAAGTCCAGATTTTCCTCTACGTCATCTCCGCGGACCAGGAAAACGACGCTGATATTCTCGGCCTGACGGCGGCGTCCTTCGCGCTCTCAGCGTCGAAGGTTCCGTTCGCCGGTCCCATCGCGGGTGTTCGTGTCGGCCGCGTGCAAGGCAAGTGGGTCCTGAATCCCACGTTCGAACAACTCGAGTACAGTGACACAGATATTGTTGTCGCCGGTTCGCGCGATTCGATCATGATGGTCGAAGGCGGCGCGCTCGAGATCAGCGAAGCTGACATGATCGAAGCGCTGACGGTCGCGCAAAAAGGCATTCGCGAACTGATCGCGATTCAGGAAGAGGGCCTCAAAGAAGTCGGGCAGGAAAAAATGTCGTGGTCGCGCACGCCGGCGCCCGACGGCCTCGTTGATCGCGTTCGTGCGTTGTCCGAGTCGCGCATCGTCGAGGCGATGAATCAGAAAGACAAGCAGGGGCGCGTGCGTGCAATCGAAGCAGTGATGAACGACGTTGCCGCGTCGCTCGCTGCCGAGTTCCCCGACAACGGTTCGGATGTGCGCAATGCGCTCGGCGACGTGCAGTACGTGCAGATGCGTAAACAGGTGCTCGATTCGAAGCGCCGCGTTGACGGACGCAAATTGAACGAAGTCCGCGACATCACAATCGATTCAGGTTTGTTACCTCGCGTCCACGGCAGCTCGCTGTTCACGCGTGGACAAACACAGGCGCTCGTTGCGGTCACGCTTGGCACACAAGAAGACGTGCAGCGCCTCGATGGCATCGACGACGTTGGCGACGCGTCGAAAGCGTTCATGTTGCACTACAACTTCCCGCCGTTCTCGACGGGTGAAGTGCGGCCAGTGCGCGGCACGAGCCGGCGCGAAATCGGTCATGGCAATCTTGCCGAGCGTGCGTTGCAGAGTGTGCTGCCGCCATTCGAAGATTTCCCGTACACGATTCGCATCGTGTCGGACATTCTCGAATCGAATGGTTCGTCGTCGATGGCGTCGGTGTGCGGTGGCTCGCTCGCGTGCTTCGACGCCGGCATTCCAATGAAGGCGGCTGTCGCGGGGGTCGCGATGGGCCTCATCAAGGAAGGCGACGACTACGCGATCCTCACCGACATTCTCGGTACGGAAGACCATCTCGGTGACATGGACTTCAAGGTTGCCGGTACGGAGACAGGCATCACGTCCATTCAGATGGACATCAAGATTCAGGGCTTGTCGCTCGAGCTCATGAAGGAAGCGCTCGCACAGGCGAACGAAGGGCGCATGCACATTCTCGGCGAAATGAAGAAAGCGCTCGCGGAACCGCGCGCCGACTTGTCGCCGTTCGCGCCGCGTATTGTCACCGTGCAGATCAGCCCGGAAAAGATCGGCGATCTCATTGGCCCGAAAGGCAAGACGATTCGCGGCATTCAGGACGAAACAGGCGCGACGATCACCGTCGAAGACGACGGCGTGGTCACGATTGCCGCTGTTGGCGGCGAGTCGATGGAACGCGCGAAGCAGATGGTGAAGGCCATCACTGCGGAGCCGGTCGTTGGCGAGATCTACGAAGGCACGGTAAAGAGCACGACGGCATTCGGCGCATTTGTCGAAATCATGCCGGGCACCGAAGCGCTCGTGCATATCTCTGAACTGCGCCACGGTCGCGTCGAGAAAACTGAAGACGTGATCAAGAAGGGCGACAAGGTCAAAGTGAAGCTCATCGATCGCGACGAGCGCGGTCGTTTGCGTTTGTCGATGAAGGCACTGTTGCCAAAGCCTGAAGGCGCGCCCGCTGATGGCGCCGCCGAGAGCGGTGGCGAACGAGAGCCCGCCGCGGTAGAAGCGAACGGTGGTGGAGGCGAAAGTCGCCGTGAATCAGGCGAAGGCTCGGGCGGCGGCGATCGTGGGCGTCGTGGCGGCGGTAGCCGTCGCGGACGCGGCGGACGGGATCGCCGGTGAGCGTTGCCGTTCCGGGAGCTGCGCGCCCGCAGCGCACGCAGCTCCCGAACGGGTTGGTCGTTTGCACTGAGTTCGTCCCCGGCGTACGCTCAGTTGCCCTAGGCGCGTGGGTGCGGTCCGCGTCGGTGCACGAGCCGCACGCCCTCATGGGCATATCGCATCTGCTCGAGCATCTCGTCTTCAAGGGGACGAAGAAACGCACCGCGAAACAGATCGCGCTCGAACTGGAGTCGCGCGGCGGTGTGATCGACGCGTATACGGGCCGCGAGCACACGTGCTTTCAGGCGCACGTGCTCGATCGCGATCTGCCGATCGCGATCGAACTCCTGCGCGATTTGATGTTTGCGCCGTTGTTGCGCGAAGAAGACCTGCAACTCGAGCGCCAAGTTGTGTACGACGAGATCGCGATGGTGGACGATGCACCCGACGATCTCGTGTTCGAATTGCACAACAAGTTGTTGTGGGGCACGCATCCTTACGGTCACACCATACTCGGAACGCGCGACTCGCTCGGGTCATTGAGCGCCGCGAACCTTCGCGAAGTGCATAGCCGCGAGTACCGGCCGGACAATATCGTTATTGCTGCCGGCGGCAACGTTGTGCACGAGGACTTCGTGCAACAGCTCACCGCTTCGGGGTGGGGAGAGGCCGGCGCGCCGGTGGCGTTGCGCGCTCCCCGCGCAGCGCCGGTCACTGAACCGCCGGCGACGAAGCACGTTTCGCGCGACCTGCAGCAGACGCACATCGTTTCGGCGTCGACGACGATCCCGATGAGCGATCCCACGCGACCGGCATTCATGGTGCTCAGCGCGCTCTTCGGCGGCGGCATGAGTTCGCGGTTGTTTCAGCGCGTGCGCGAAGAACTGGGTCTGGCGTACGCGGTCTACGGATTTCAGTCGCTGTATGCCGACGTTGGTGTGCACGGGGTGTACGTCGGCACGGCGCCAGACACCGCGGCAAAAGCACGCCAGGCGGTTGCGGACGAGCTCAATCGGCTCACCGACGACGGCATCGCCGAAGACGAATTGATGCTTGGCCGGCGGCAACTCGTCGGCCAGTTTCTTCTGTCGCAGGAAAGCGTGAACGCGCGCATGAATCGCGCGGCGTCGCGCGAGCTGTACGGCGAACCATACCGCACTATCGATGAGGTCATTGCGCGCATTGAAGGCGTGACCGTTACTGATGTCCTCGCCACAGCGCGGAAATGGTTTGCGCCAGAGCGTCAGACAGTGCTAACTCTTGGACCGGCGTAACTACGCCTCGTTTCTCGACGACAATCCGCCTGAACGGCCCGAAATAACATGAAGATCGGCGTACCCAAGGAGATCAAAACCAACGAGAACCGCGTGGCCGTCGTTCCGGCCGGCGCTGAATCGCTGGTCGCAGCCGGACACGAGGTATTCATCGAGCACAGCGCGGGCGAGGGGAGCGGATTCGACGACGCCGCGTACGCGGCGGTCGGCGCGAAGATCCTCCCGACCGCCAAAGATGTCTGGGGCTCGGCCGACCTGGTGGTGAAGGTCAAAGAGCCAATCGCGCCGGAGTGGCCGTTGCTCCGGAAAGATCTGGCCGTGTTCACCTACTTTCATTTTGCCGCCGACGAGAAGCTCACGCGCGCGCACCTCGATAGCGGCGCGACGTGCATTGCCTACGAGACCGTCGAACTGCCGACACGGGAGCTTCCGCTGCTCACCCCGATGTCAGAGGTCGCCGGCCGGATGGCGGTTCAAGAGGGTGCCAAGTACCTGGAAAAGCTTTACGGCGGCCGTGGTGTACTGCTCGGCGGGGTCCCCGGAGTCCCGCCGGCAAAGGTGGTGATCCTTGGCGGCGGTGTCGTGGGTATCAATGCTGCGAAGATCGCGGCCGGCATGGGCGCGAAAGTGATCATCCTCGACATCTCGCTCGAGCGCCTGAGGTACCTGTCTGACGTGATGCCGGCAAACGTTCAGCTCATTTTCTCCAACCGCCACAACGTGTTAGAAGCGATTGGGACGGCTGATTTGGTCATCGGGGGCGTGCTTATACCGGGTGCGAAGGCGCCGAAGCTCATCCGGCGCGCGGATCTGGCCATGATGCGACCCGGCTCAGTCATCGTGGATGTCGCGATCGACCAGGGCGGATGCGTTGAGACGATGCACCCGACGACCCACGAGAATCCCACGTTCGTCGTGGACGGGGTAATCCACTACGCCGTCGCGAACATGCCGGGTGGTGTGCCGCGCACGTCTACGCTCGCGCTTACCAATGCGACGTTCCCCTACACGCTCGAGTTAGCGAACAAAGGTTGGAAGCGCGCGCTTGCCGATAACGGCGCGTTGCGAAAAGGGCTCAATATCGTCAAGGGCCAGTGCACGTACCGCGGCGTAGCGGAGGCGTTTTCGCTGCCGTACGCGGAGCCGGAAAAGTTCCTCGTGTGAGTCAGGTTGGACCGCAGCTAAAGCCGCGTGCGACAACCACTTGTTGTACGTGACCTCAAGCCGATAGTATAAAGCCCACGGCGCGGCTGATGTCGCGCCGATTCTTTCTCACCAAGGATGCGCTGGCCCTTCTTCAAAAACGGTTCGCTCTTTCCCGCGAACGCTATTGCCGTCGATCTCGGGACGGCGAACACGCTCGTGTACGTGAAAGGGGAAGGGATCGTGTTGAACGAACCGTCGGTCGTCGCGATCGATCGCGAGACCAAGCGCATCAAAGGTGTCGGCCTCGAAGCGAAACGCATGCTCGGCCGAACGCCCGATGGCGTCATTGCGGTGCGTCCGATGAAGGACGGTGTGATCGCCGACTTCGATGTCACCGAGAAGATGCTGCGGTACTTCCTCACGCTGATCATCGAGAAACACGTTTTCAAAGTGAAGCCGCGCGTGATCGTGTGCGTTCCGTCCGGCATCACGGAAGTAGAAAAGCGCGCAGTACGCGATTCCGCGCTCGGCGCCGGCGCAAAAGAAGTGTTTATGATCGCGGAGCCGATGGCTGCGGCGATTGGTGTCGGTCTGCCTGTGGAAACGCCGACCGGCAACATGGTCATCGACATTGGTGGCGGCACGACGGAAATCGCCGTCATTGCGCTGTCGGGTATCGTCAGCGACACGTCGATTCGCACCGGTGGTGACGAACTCGACACGGCGATCGTGCAGTTCATGCGCAAGAACTACAACCTGCTGATCGGCGAGCCGACGGCAGAGCAAATCAAGATTCAAATCGGATCGGCCGCACCCGTTGGCGAAGAGCGCGAAATGGAAGTGAAGGGACGCGATCTCGTGTCGGGTATTCCGAAGACGGTTCGCGTGCACTCGACGGAAATTCGCGAGGCCATTCAGGAACCAATTCAGCAGATCATCGACGCCGTGCGGCGCGCGCTTGAAATCACGCCACCCGAACTTGCGTCCGACATTGTCGATCGCGGAATCGTGATGACCGGCGGCGGCGCGCTCATCCGCGGTCTCGATGTGTTGCTGGCGCAAGAGACGGGCCTGCCCATTCACGTAGACGAAGATCCGCTGACGTGTGTCGTTCGAGGCACGGGACGCATTCTCGACGACGAAGAGAAGTACTGGTCGATTCTCGCGACGTAGCATGGCCGTAGGGAGAAGCAGCCGCGGCGATCAGAACGACGCTCGTGTCGATGGCGTGCTGCTCGCGGTTGCCATACTGGTTGCAATCGTCGCGATGGCGCTGCCGGCTTCGCGCAGCGACGAAATGGCGGCAAACCTGCGAAGCACGATTTTGGCGCCGCTCGTGTCGCTCCAGGAAAAAGCAGAGCACACACGCCGCGTGTTTGCCGCGAATGATTCGGCGACGCTGACGACTGATTCGCTCGTGCTTCGTGCGCTCGATGCCGAACGTTTGGCGAGCGAAAACGCGCGATTGCGTGACATGCTCGGTTTGGGTGCGCGATTGCGCGGTGGCTTCGTTTCCGCCGAAGCGCTGCACGGTCCCGAGCTTGGCGAAGAACACACGCTCGTATTGAACGTTGGAACGACCGCCGGTGTGCGCACGTTCAGCGCGGTGATCGCCGCGGGCGGGATCGTCGGCTACGTCAGCAGTGTCAGCGGCGAATCGAGTGTCGCGATCGTGTGGCCGCACCCTGATTTTCGCGTGAGCGCAATGGCGGATTCGGGCGCAGCCGCGGGTATCGTGTCGGCGTATGGTGGTGACGGCGCATCGCGATCGCTCATGCAGCTGCGTGGCGTGCCATATCGAACTCCGCTCGAGATCGGCGCGCGCATCATCAGTTCGGGAATCGGCGGAACGTTTCCACGCGGTATTCCGATTGGAACCGTGCTCGACACGCTGCCGAGCGATCAGGGCTGGGCGCGCAATTATTTAGTGATGCCTGCCGTACACCCGGCGGATGCCAACGCAGTGCTCGTGTTGCTTCGGGATCGCGCGCGTGCGGATCTGCGCAGCGTGTGGGCCGAGCCCGCCGCTGCGGCGTCCGTGACGCAGCGAGCGGTGCGGGCAGGAGACTCGTTATCTCGCGCTGTTGCACCGCCGCCGAACACCGTGCGTGATACCGGAGGCACCGGTCGATGAAATTCGCGCGCGCTACGGGACTCGCAGTGATTTTTCTCGTGCTGCTGTGTTTGCATTTCTGGTTGCGACCCGTGCTGGGCTGGCGCGCGGGCATCGACTTTCTCGTGATCGCAGTCCTCTTGATCGCAGTGCGCGTTCGACCGGGCACTGCGGCCCTGATCGGTTGTGCAGCAGGGTTGATTGCCGACGCAATGGTGCCGGCGTCGTTTGGCGCCGCGAGTCTTGCGATGACGCTCGTCGCGGGATTCGCGTCGTGGCTGAAATCGACGTTCTTCGCGGATAACCTCGCATTGACCGCCATCTTCCTGTTCGCGGGTAAACTGGCGTTCGATTTCGCATTCTTGCTGCTCGAGGGTCGGTTGGGCGGGACAGCATTGTTGTCGCAACTGATCATCTGGTCGACGCTCGCGGGCTTTACGACGGCCATCGCCGGTGTGATCACGCTGCTCGTGTTTCGCCCGTTGCTGCGCACCGCAAGGGAGCTCGCGTGAGTTTCCATCCGAACGAAGTCGCGCGTCGCGGCCGCATCGCGTCATTCGTACTGATTGCAATCTTTGGCGCGCTCGGCGCGCGGTTTTTTTCCATGCAGATTCTGCAGCACTCAGCATACGTGTTGCAGTCCGATAAAAACCGGTTGAACGAGATTCCGCTGCCGGCACCGCGTGGTGTGATTTACGACCGCACGGGGCAGGTGATCGCGGAAAACGTGCCGGGTTACACCGTCTCGATTCTTCCGCAGCGCCGCGATTCGTTACCAGTTGTGCTGGATCGAATGGCTCGACTCGTGCCGTTATCGCCGGACGAGCACGCGGCGACCATGCGCCGCTACCGTCAGTCGGCTCCGCTTCCGGCGGTGGTTTTTTCCAACGCCACATTCGAAGTTGTCTCGATTCTCGAAGAGCACCGCGTCGAATTCCCCGGCTTGATCATTCAGTCGGTGCCCAAGCGTCATTACCCCGATAGTTCGGCGGCGTCGGCGTTCGTGGGCTACACCAGTGAGATCAATGAGCAGGAGCTCGCGGCGCGTGTGGACAGCGGTTATCGGCCGGGACAACAGATTGGCAAGTCGGGATTGGAGTTTGAATACGAGGCGCAATTGCGTGGTCGCGACGGGACGCGGTTCCTCGAGGTCAACGCGTCCGGTCGCGTGGTGCGCGAAGCCGGTGTGCGCGCGGTGCTCGCTCCCGAGGCTGGCCCCGCGCTGCGCACGAACATCGACATGGATCTGCAGCGATTTGTCGCAAAGCTGTTTGGCGACTCGTTGATTGGCGCTGCCATCGCACTAGACCCGACAACGGGCGGCGTACTCGCGTTGCACAGCGCACCTGCGTACGATCCGAATCGGTTCATTGGTGGCGTGTCGGAAGCGTATTACGAGCGACTGCGTACCGATCGCCGCAATCCGATGTACAACAAGGCTGTGCAAGGCGCTTACGCACCAGGTTCGACGTGGAAACTTGCGACCGCGATCATGGCGCTCGAGCGTGGCGTGGTGCGACTGAACGAACGCATGCCGGTGCAATGCGATGGCGGCTACACATTCGGCAATCGACGATTCCGCTGCTGGGATCGTGCGGGACACGGCAACGTCACGTTGCGAGAAGCGCTCGCCAAATCGTGCGACGTGTACTTCTACCAACTCGGCTTGCGGCTCGGCCTCGATAGCATCGCTGCCGCTGGTACCAGAATGTTGTTTGGAGACCGAACGGGCATCGACCTATCGCCCGAATCGCGATCGTCCTTTCCGCCTGGGCAAGACAGCGCACTGTACAAGTATTACGTCGACCGATTCCGAGCGAGTTGGTGGCGCGGCCAGCAAGATGGCGAGCCGCTCAACCTGGCAATCGGACAAGGCGCGAACTCACAAACGGTGGTGAACATGGCGCGGTTTTATACCGCGCTCGCGAGTGACGGTTACGCAGCGAAACCGGAAATTGTCGCGCGCGATCCGCAGCGAACGAAAATATTCCAGCTGACGCCGGAGCAAACCGAAGCGCTCCGTGTTGCGATGACCGAAGTGCTCAGCGAGCGCGGCACTGCGGGTAGCGCCGCAATTCGCGGTGTGCCATTCGCGGGAAAGACGGGGACGGCGCAGAATCCGCAGGATCCCACCCGCGATCACGGTTGGTTCGTGGGGTTTGCGCCGACCAACGAACCCAAAGTCGTTGTCGCGGTGCTGCTCGAATTCGGCCAGCACGGCTATCTCGCGGCGCGCGTCGCGGCGCGCATTGTCGAGCACTATCTGAAAGCGTCGGTTGCGGTGCCATCGACTACGGGGCAATAGCGCGTGCACTCCCGCCGGTTTGCGATCACTGACTGGCAACTCGTCACGATTGCGTGCGCACTGTCCGCGTTCGGCATCGCCATGCTGTACTCTGCTGGCCAGGTCGAGCGTACCACAGCGTTCGCGGGGTTGTGGCGCACGCAGCTGCAATGGTTGGTGCTTGGAATGGGCATCGCCTTCGCCGTGAGTCGCGCGAGTCCGCGACTCATCGAGTTGATGGCGGTGCCCGTCTACGTCATCTCCATTGTGCTGTTGCTCGCGCTCATGCTCGGACTCGGGTCGGGTGCCGGCACGGCGGAGAGTACGAAGAGCTGGCTGACTATCGGCGGTCGCCGGCTTGGACAACCCTCGGAGCTCGCGAAGATCGCAGTCGTGTTGATGCTCGCGAAAACGCTGACCTCGCGCCGCGAAACACCGAATTCGCTCATGGATCTGTGGAAGCCAACCGTGGTGGTTGGCATTCCGTGGGTGCTCGTGATGTCGCAGCCGGATCTTGGAACTGCGATGGTGTTGGTCGGATTGTACTTCGCGATGCTGTACTGGACTGGCGCGTCGTGGCGCCTGCTGCTGCTCGTCGCGAGCCCCGGCATCAGTCTCGTACTCGCGTTCAGCACTGAGCTGTGGGGTGCGTGGTTCTTGCTGTTACTCGCTCTGTTGTTCATGGGACGCAAGAAGCCGTACATCGTCGACGCTGCGGTGATCATCGTCGCGAACCTCGTGCTCGGTGTCGGCGCACCGCGCATGTGGGATTCACTCAAGGATTATCAGAAAGACCGGCTGATCGTTTTCCTGAATCCGGAAAAAGATGCGCGAGCCGCGGGCTACAACATCATCCAGTCTCAAGTCGCGATCGGATCCGGCGGCTGGTTCGGCAAGGGATACACGCAAGGCACGCAAAAGCGATTGTCGTTCCTGCCACAACATCACACCGATTTCATTTTCCCGGTGATTGGCGAGGAATTGGGGTTTGCGGGAGTGATGGCCGGGCTCGGTGGACTGTGTTTGCTGTTACTGCGCGCAGTGCGCATCGCGACGCGTTCGCTCGATCCATTTACCGGGATTGTCGCGTTCGGGCTCGCATCAGGATGGTTCGTGCACGTTATCGTCAACATTGGCATGACCGTAGGTCTCATGCCGATCACAGGAATCCCGCTGCCATTTTTTAGCTATGGCGGATCGTTCATGCTCGCGTGCTGGATATCCGTAGGACTACTTGTCCGTATCTCCGCCGCGGGGCGCGGCCGCGCTGACGCATTCGCGATCTGATCCCGTCAGGGCCTTCCGCCCAGTGTGTCCGGACCCTTTGTTTAGCGGATGGCCTGGTTCCGGAAGGAAAAGAAGCCGCGCCAACCGATTCGCGAGAAGCTCGAGATTCCCGCGGACGTTTGGGAGAAGTGCGAAGCCTGCGGACATACCGACATCCGCGAGAGCTTCGTTCGCAATCTCAACGTCTGCCCGAAGTGTGAGTATCACCGGCGCATGCGTGCGTCCGAATACGCCACGATGTTGCTCGACGAGGGCACGGCCGAGGAACTCGATACCAATCTTCGCTCGGTCGATCCGCTCGGATTTCCCGACTATCCGGCGCGTTTGCGAAAAGCCACGGGCAATGCGGGCGAGCAAGACGCGATTCTGACCGTTGCCGGGTCGTTGGGCGGCTTGCCGGTCCATCTCGGCGTGATGGAATTCGCGTTCATGGGCGGCTCGATGGGTTCGGTTGTCGGCGAAAAAATCGCGCGACTTGGTCAGCGCTCACTCGAAACCAAGTACCCGCTGCTCATTGTGTCCGCGTCAGGTGGCGCGCGCATGCAGGAAGGCGTGCTGTCGCTCATGCAAATGGCAAAGAGTTCCGCCGTGCTGTCGCAGTTGTCAGAGCGCCGCATTCCGTACGTATCGATTCTGACAAATCCAACGACCGGTGGCGTGAGTGCGAGCTACGCGATGCTTGGTGATGCGATTCTCGCGGAACCCGGGGCAGTCATCGGCTTCGCGGGACCGCGCGTCATCAAACAAACCCTCGGACAGGATTTGCCCGAGGGATTCCAGACGGCGGAGTTCCTGCTCGAGCACGGCATGGTGGATCGCGTTGTCTCGCGTCGCGACATGAAGGAGACCATCGGCCGTTTGCTTCGCCACATGAGCGGCAAACCCGCCGCGGCAGGATGGGCGTCGGCCTGAGCGGCTACCGCGAGGCCCTCGACTATCTCTTCGTTCGTACGACCGGGCAGTGGAAATTCGGCCTGGAGCGTACCGTTGCACTGCTCGACGCACTCGGCAATCCGCACCGCGCGCTGCGCGTCGTGCACGTCGGCGGCACGAACGGAAAAGGCAGCGTGTGCGCAACGCTCGACACGGTATTGCGCGCCCGCGGCTTTCGCGTTGCGCGATACACGTCGCCGCACCTGGTCGATTTTCGCGAGCGTATGCTGGTCGATGGCGCGCCGGTCAGCGAAGACGCGATCGTGGATTTCGTGGAGCGTTGGACGCCGACTATCGAACGCCTCGGCGCGACGTTCTTTGAAGCGACAACGGCGATGGCCTTTGATCTGTTCGCGAGCGCCGAGCCCGACGTCGCAATCATTGAAGTAGGTCTTGGCGGACGTTTGGACGCGACGAACGTCGTCGATCCCACGATGGCCGTCGTGACGAGCATCGGCATCGATCACACGGAATACCTCGGCGACACGGTGGATGAGATCGCCGCGGAGAAAGCCGGGATATTCAAATCGGCGCGACCTGCCGTTATCGGGGAACGCGACGCGCGCATCCGGGCACTGCTCACGCACCGCGCGCGTGCTGTGCGCGCGGCGCCAGTGCATGCCGTGTTCGATGACGACGCTGTGCGAGACGTGCGCGTTACCGCCGCGGGTACATCGTTTGCGATCGTTCCTTGCGACGACGGCGTTGCGGGAAATCCCACATCGATCACGTGCACAACGGCGTTGTACGGCAGGCATCAGGCGTACAACGCCTCGGTGGGGCTCGCGGCGCTCGCGAAGCTTCCGGCTCCGTATGCCACGCCGATGCGCGTCGCGCAGAAATCGTTACCGTCTGTGCGCCTTCCCGGCCGCTTCGATGTTCATGACCGATTCGTGTTGGATGTTGCTCACAATCGAGACGGCGCCGCCGTGTGCGCTGACACGCTCGAGTCATTCGCGCCCCCGCGGCCGTGGACGGTTTTGCTGTCAGTTTTGGCCGACAAGGATTGGCGCGGGATCATCACAGAACTGGGCCGCGTTGTAGATGAGTTTGTGCTGACGACGGCTCCAACCTCGCCAGAGTCGCGGCGGTGGAGTTCGCGCATGGCCGCGGACTACGCGGAGCAGCATGGATTGAAGGCACTCGTCATCGACGACTTCGACCGCGCATTGGCGCACGCATCCGGCGTTGGCGGGACGGTAATCGTGACCGGGTCATTTCACACGGTTGGCGACGCCATGACGCGCTTGCAGATAAGTCCGTTCGCCCGATAGCTTTACGCAATGCCATCGAGCGGCGCGCTGCCGGGTTTTCGCGACTTCTATCCGGCCGAATGTGCCGAGCGTGAACACGTGTTCCGTGCGTGGCGCGCCGTGGCGCGGCGGTATGGGTTCGTCGAATACGACGGCCCGCCACTCGAGCCGCTCGACCTTTACACCAAGAAAAGCGGCGACGAAATCGTCGGCCAGCTGTACGAATTCACCGACAAAGGTGGGCGTCGCGTAGCGCTGCGGCCGGAGATGACGCCGAGCTTCGCGCGCATGGTGTCCGAGCGCGCGAATGCGCTGCGCAAACCGATTCGGTGGTTTTCGATTCCACAGCTCTTCAGGTACGAGCGTGCGCAGAAGGGACGTTTGCGCGAGCATTTCCAGCTGAACGTCGACATCGTTGGCGAGCCCGGCCCGGTTGCAGATGCAGAGCTGTTAGCTGTCGCTGTTGATATGATGGCCGAGCTTGGGCTCGGTCCGGGCGACGTGCGCGCCCGCGTCTCAGATCGACGGCTGCTGTTTGCCGCGCTCGACGCTCTCGGCCTCGACACAACGCAGCGCATGGCCGCGCTTGGCGTCGTCGACAAGCTCGGTCGCCAGCCGCGAGAGGTAAGCGTGGAAAAGCTGCGCGAATCCGGCATCGATTCGTCGCGCACGGAAGCGCTGCTTGCGACGGTCGGCGCACGCGACATAGACGCGTTTGTTGCAGCGGCGGGCGGCGCTAAGAGTGTGGCCGCCGCGGCGCAGCCCCTTCGTCAAACGCTGGAGTACGTGGATGCGCTCGGCGTGGGTGCGTGGATCGATTTCGATCCGGCGATTGTGCGCGGCTTGGCGTATTACACGGGTGTTGTGTTCGAGTTGTTCGACGCGCGGGGAGAATTCCGTGCGATTTGCGGAGGCGGACGGTATGACGACCTGCTCAAAACGTTGGGCGGCGTGGACTTGCCCGCGCTCGGCTTCGGAATGGGCGACGTTGTCTTGAGCGAACTCTTGCGGGCGCGCAAGTTGATGCCAGAGGAATCGGCGAGCAGCGGCGTCGAGTTGTATGTCGTGGGCGGGCAGGGCTCGGCGGGCCGGCCGTATACCGACGCACTGCGGCTCGCGCGTGCGCTGCGGAATGCCGGGTTCTCAGTCGACCACGCACTCAGCGCTGAGCGATACGGCTCGCAAGCGCCGCGGAACCAGTTGGAGGCCGCGAAGAAATCGGGCGCGCGTGCGGCGGTGTTCTTTGATGATGGGGGCGCAGTAACCGCGATGGCGATGACCGGAAAGCTCGGCGACGCACCGCGGTGGACTGCGCCGGCGCAGGCGGCGCTCGATGGCGCCGCGATGCCCGCGCTACGGGATTGGTTGAAGTCTCTCTAGTTACGAAAACCTGAGCATGGCTGACGATAAGAAACTCACGCCGCGCGCGAGCGATTTCAGTGCGTGGTATAACGAAGTGGTCCTGCGCGCGGAGCTGGCCGACTACGCACCGGTTCGCGGGTGCATGGTCATTCGTCCCAACGGCTACGGCATTTGGGAGCGGATGCAGCATGCGCTTGACGGGATGTTCAAGGCCACGGGGCATCGCAACGCGTACTTCCCGCTCCTCATTCCGCAGAGCTACCTGCACAAGGAAGCGCAGCACGTTGAAGGCTTCGCACCCGAAACCGCCGTCGTCACGCACGGTGGGGGAAAGGAACTCGAAGAACCGCTGATCGTTCGCCCGACGTCGGAAACGATCATCTACTCGATGTTCGCGAAGTGGGTGCAGAGCTATCGCGATTTGCCGCTGCTCATCAATCAGTGGGCAAACGTCGTGCGCTGGGAAATGCGCACGCGGTTGTTCCTGCGCACGCTCGAGTTTTTGTGGCAGGAAGGACACACGGCCCACGCAACGCACGACGAAGCGGAAGAGGAAACGCGCAGCATCCTCGGCATTTATCGTGAATTCATGGAGAAGTGGATGGCCATGCCCGTTGTCACGGGACTGAAGTCGGAGAATGAAAAGTTTGCCGGCGCACTGCGCACGTACACGCTCGAAGCGATGATGCAGGACAACAAGGCGCTTCAGGCCGGCACGTCGCACAACCTCGGCCAGAACTTTGCGAAAGCGTTTGAATTGAAGTTCCAGTCCGAGGAGGGTAAGGAAGAGTTCGCGTGGAACACGAGCTGGGGCGTCACCACGCGCATGGTTGGCGCGCTCGTCATGACCCACGGCGACGACAACGGATTGGTCACTCCGCCGAAGCTCGCGCCTATCGAGGTCGTCATCGTTCCGATCTGGAAGACCGACGACGAGAAAGCGCGATTGACGGAGAACGCGGATCGCATTGCGAAAACGCTGCGCGAGTGGGGCGGGCGGGGCGAAGATCAGCTGCGCGTTCATGTCGACGCGCGAGCAGGTATGCGCGCTGGTGAGAAGTATTACGAATGGGAGTTGCGGGGAATTCCGTTACGCCTGGAAGTCGGCCCGCGTGACCTCGCCGCCAATCAGTGCGTGCTGGCGCGTCGCGACACGCGCGAGAAAACGACGGCTTCACTCGACGGCATCGCGGGAACAGTCGGTGCGTTGCTGGAGCGGATGCAGGGCGCGATGTTTGCCGCGGCCCGTGAGCGTCGTGAGGCGCATTCGGTCCGCGAGCCAATGACGTATGACAAATTCCGCGAACTGATGGAAGGTGACGGCGCCTTCGTGTACGCGGGTTGGAACGGCGATCCTGCTGTTGAAGTGAAAGTGAAGGAAGAAACGAAAGCCACGATCCGGGTGCTTCCGGATCCGGAGTTCAGGTCGCCGAGCGCGCCAACGAAGTGCATGGTGACGGGCGAGCCGGCGAAAGTCGAGGTGATGTGGGCACGGGCGTACTGACGGAATCGTTCACGCGCCAGAACGGCGCGTTGTGCATCGACGACGTTCCACTGAGCGCGATTGCGCGCGACGTTGGAACGCCGGCGTTCGTGTATTCAGCCGCGCACATTCGCGCGCGGTATCACGCACTCGCCAGCGCACTCGCGGGTATTCCACACCGCGTCCACTACTCGCTCAAAGCGAATTCGTGTCGCGCGGTACTCGGTGTGTTGCGCGATGTGGGCAGCGGAGCAGATGTCGTCAGTGGCGGCGAGCTATTTCGCGCGGCGCGCGCGGGTTTCCGTCCACCGGACATCATTTTCGGCGGCGTTGGGAAGTCCACCCGTGAAATCGAAGAGGCAATCGCGTCGAGCGTAAAACTGCTCAACGTGGAATCCATTGCGGAACTGGAGCTGGTCGACAAGCTCGCGCGCAGACTCGGTCGAACGGCGCGTGTTGGACTGCGCGTGAATCCCGAGGTGGCCGTCGAATCTGCGCACGAATACACAAAGACCGGCGAGCGCGGCAACAAGTTCGGCATTGCGTACGACGAAACCGAGGCCGCGATAATGCTTGCGCTGAAGCTTCGGAGCGTGCGGCTGTGCGGCATCGTCATGCACGTCGGTTCACAGCTGCGCACGCTTGACGCGCACCGGCGCGGCGCTGAGCGATTGCTGGCACTCGTTGATACCGCACGGGCGGCGGGCGCCGCACATCTGGCGTATCTCGATATCGGCGGCGGACTCCCGGTGACGTACAGCGACGAACCGAGCGCCGATATCGATGGATTCGCGGAAATCGCCCGCGATGCCGCGACACGTTCGGGCCTTGAGATTCTCGTTGAACCTGGCCGGTTTCTGGTTGCGAACTCCGGAGTGTTGCTCACGCGTGTGTTGTATCGCAAACGGAGCGGGGGAACAGAGTACGTCGTTGTCGATGCCGGGATGACCGAGCTCGTTCGCCCGTCGCACTATGACGCGTTCCACGCGATCGAAGCCGTTGAGCTGCGGGACGGTGAACTGGTCGCCGATATCGTTGGTCCGGTCTGTGAGTCGGGCGATTTTCTGGCGAAAGGGCGGACAATTTCCGCGGTCGAAGCACGTGATCTGCTGGCGGTCCAATCGGCCGGGGCGTACGGTTTTGTCATGGCATCGCACTACAACGCGCGACCGCGTGCGGCCGAGGTCATTGTCGACGGTGGACAATGGGCGCTGTCGACGGCGCGCGAGACGTACGCAGATCTCGTGCGGCACGAGCGTGCACACTTGGACTGGCGGCGCGCCGAATGAAAGTCGGTGTCATTGCGGACACGCATGATCGCCTTCCCGCGATCAGGGAGTTTCTGCGGCGCTTCCGGGACGCCGGCGTCGAGGTCGTCTTGCACGCCGGCGACTACTGTTCGCCGTTCGCGATCGAACCGTTCGTCAAAGCGCAGATCCCGCTCGCGGGCGTGTTCGGGCGCAACGACGGCGATACCGAGGGACTGCGCGCCGCGGCGCACGCAGGCGTGGGGATCGAGTTGTTTCAATCGCCACACTCGTTCAAGCTCGGCGAACACAGCATTCTGATCGTGCACGACATTACCGATGTGAATCCGCGGTCAGTCGCCGCACACGAGTTCGTTGTGCACGGATCCGTGCACCAGCAGGAAATGAAGACCCGCAAGGAAACGCTGATCGTGAATCCCGGCGAAGCGTGTGGCTGGATTTATGGCGCGCCGACGGCCGCGGTCGTTGATCTCGCGAGCCGCCACGTCGAGTTCATCAAACTCGACGGCGATCAGTGGAAAGCGTGACCCGCACGGGGATCGACCCGCGCTGAAATGACCGTGCGTCCGCGGCTCGCACCGACGCGTGGCGAGCTGCGTGAGATGCTTGGGCTCGCAACGCCGATTGTCGTCGTCAACCTGGGCATGATGCTCCAGGGCGCCGTCGACACGATCATGCTGGGCCATGCATCGTCCACCGCGCTCGCGGCGGGAGCGCTGGGCAATCTGTACTTCTTCAATGTGATCGTCGTCGGCATGGGCATGCTAATGAGCCTCGACCCGATCGTCGCGCAAGCACTGGGCGCGCGCGACGCGGATGGGGCGGCGCGCGGCGTTCAGCGCGGAGTGATTCTCGCGGTGCTCACCGCCGTCCTCGGTGCGGCGTGCATGATGCCCGCTGGCGCCGTGCTCAAGTTCCTGAATCAACCCGCGGATGTGATCGATGGTGCTGCTGCCTACGCGCGGTGGAGCGCGCTGGGAATCATCCCGTGGCAATTGTTCAGCGCATTTCGCCAAACGTTGCAGGCAATGCATCGCGTGCTGCCGATGGCCGTTGCGGTGATCATCGCGAATCTCGTCAACGCGCTGTTGGCGTGGATCTTCGTCTTCGGAAAGTTCGGCGTTCCCGCAATGGGTGTGGTCGGAGCTGCGCACGCGACGTGGATATCGCGGTGGCTCATGGTGGTGCTGATCGTGTGGCTGTCGTGGAAAGATCTGCGTCCGATGCTGATCCCATGGCGCCGCGAATCGCTCGCACTGCGCCCGCTGTGGCGAATGATCGTCCTTGGCACGCCGATCGGTTTGCAGTGGTTTGCGGAGGGATTCGCCTTTGGTTTCAGTGGGATTGCGATTGGTTGGCTTGGTGCGGAGACGCTCGCGGGGCATCAAATCACACTGACGATGGCCTCGCTCACGTTCATGGTGCCGATGGGTGTCGCCGGTGCCGGAGCTGCGATGGTCGGACGCGCAATCGGAGCGGGAGATGTGCCCGCCGCGCGACGCGCCGCACTCGCCGCACTCACGTGCGGCGTCGGATTCATGTCGGCAATGGCGATCTTCATGATTGCACTGCCCGGTGAGTTGTCACGCGTGTTCACGCGCGAGGCCGTCACGATTGGCATCGCGGCGGCGCTCGTGCCAATCGCCGGAGTCTTTCAGGTATTCGACGGGACTCAGGTTGTTGCGTCAGCAATTCTGCGCGGAACCGGCGACACGCGGGTGCCGATGATTCTGCACGTGCTCAGTTTCTGGGCGTTTGGAATCCCGCTGGGACTGGTGCTTGCGTTTACGCTGAAGTTCGGCGCACCCGGCATGTGGTGGGGGCTTACCGCCGGCCTCGCGGCCGCCGCGGTACTTCAGCTTGCTCGCGTGCGCATGATGTTGCGCCGCGACATTACCCGCGTTGTCGTCGACTAGCGGTCAGATCGCCTTCTCATCGAGCAGCTGAATGAACTGCGACGGTGCGCTGATCTGCAACAGTCGGTCAGGAACGTCAGGCTCCTTGGAGAACTGCGCGATCTTCCCGAGCACCGGGAGATACTGATTCGACACTTCGAGCGGCGGAGCGACGATCAGGAAAAAGAAATGAACCGGCTTGTCGTCGATCGCGTTGAAGTCGAGTCCCTCGCGTTTGCGGCCAAACGCCACACGGAGTTTCTGCACGACAAGCGCGCGTGTGTGCGGGATCGCGATGCCGCGACCGATACCGGTGCTGCCGAGGTTCTCGCGCCGCTTGAGCATCTTGAACAACATCTGCTCGTTCTTCTCGTCGAGCTTCAGCAGCCCGATTAGCTCCTTCAGAACGTCGTCCTTCGCCGTTCCTTCGAGCTCGAGCTTGATCGCATCTTCGGAGAAGAATTCGCGCAGTCCCATCGCGGTCCGGGTCGAATGAACCGCTAAGCTTATGTGGGTGCCAGAAAGGCGTCAAATGCAGTCGTTGCTACGACTTGCCGGCTCTGGTAGCTTGCGTCATGCCGCGCTTTCCATACCCGGTTGGCCATGATGTGCCGTTGTTTTTGGCACCGATGGCCGGTGTGTCCGAGTCGCCGTTTCGGCGGCTCTGCCGCGCATGGGGCGCCGACGTTGTCGTGACCGAGTTCCTTTCCGCCGAAGGGATTCGGCGGGAAAACGAGGCCACCCTGGCCAAGCTGCGGTTTGGCGCTGACGAGCGGCCGATCGGCGTGCAGATCTTTGGATCCGATCCCGACGCAATGCGCGAGGCGGCGGCGCTCGTGACGGACGTGTTCCAGCCGGATTTCATAGACATCAACTTTGGCTGTCCCGTCAAGAAAGTCGTGAAGCGGCTTGGCGGTTCCGGCTGTCTGCAGGACTTGTCGCTCGTGGAACGCGTCATTCGTGGCGTGATCGCGGGTACGCATTTGCCCGTTACCTGCAAGATTCGCAGTGGGTGGAACGAGGAAATGCGCGACCCCGTGACGATTGCGCGGCGGTGCGAGGATGCAGGCGTTCGCGCGATTGCGTTGCATCCGCGTACGCGGACTCAGATGTACACGGGTTCTGCGCGCTGGGAGGAAATCGCCGCGATCGTCGCGGCGGTACAGATCCCGGTCATCGGCAACGGTGATATTCGCACAGCCGACGACGCGTTGCGCATGCGTCGCGAAACGGGATGCGCTGGTGTCATGATTGCGCGCGGCTCGTTCGGGCAGCCGTGGATCTTCACACAAGCGCGCGCGCTCCTCGAGGGGCGTCAGCCGCCGTCCGCGCCAGATGTCGAGGGACGTTTCGCAGTTGCGCGAGAACATGCGCGAATGGTCAGCGCGTACGAAGCGGATCCTGATGGTGCGGCGATCGAATTCCGTAAACACCTCGGCTGGTACGTGAAAGGTCTGCCGAATTCCGCCGACCTGCGACGCCGGTTGCATCTCATCTCGAGCTTTGATGAGGTCGACGGCATTTTCGACGACTACTTGGCCGCCGGCGTTCATCGATCCATCGAGCCCAGCCTCGAACACACGCACCAAATCGCCGGCGCCGCGTGATTCGCGAACGCGCGCGGACCGTACTGGCGGATGTCGCCGCAGGACGACGGTCGCCAGACGACGCGCTCGATGCGCTGGGCGCGGCACCTTTTGAAGAACTTGGCTTCGCCACGCTCGACCATCATCGCGCGCTGCGACAAGGCGTGCCCGAGGTTGTGTTCGCGCCCGGAAAAACAGCCGACGAGATTGTCGCGATTGCGGATCGCGTGATGGAGCGCGACGGTGGGTTTCTCGTCACGCGCGTCGACGCAGCGCAAGCGGCGTCACTGCGCGCGCGGTTTCCCGACGCGCATTACAACGAACGTGGTCGCACTGTGCGTACGGGCGGGAACGACGCGCGTGCGCGTGGACCGTTGCTGATCATCACAGCGGGCACGAGCGACCTGGCGGTCGCCGAGGAGTGTGCGGAGTGCGCGCTGGCCTGCGGTATCAATGTTGAGCGCGCGACGGACGTGGGCGTGGCCGGGCTGCACCGGCTTTCGTTGCACACCGACGCGATCGCGCGCGCGCGCGCGATCGTGGTAATCGCGGGGATGGATGGCGCGTTGCCGTCTGTCATTGGCGGACTGGCGCGCGTTCCTGTCATAGCCGTTCCAACGAGTGTGGGGTACGGAGCATCGTTCGAGGGGCTAGCGGCGCTGCTAACCATGCTGAACTCCTGCGCGGCTGGCGTTGTCGTAACGAACATCGACAACGGATTCGGTGCGGCAATGGCCGTCGCGCGACTGCTGCTCGACTAACAACAGATGCTCTGGCTCGCGGTCTTCGTCGCCGGAATCGGATTCGGCGCCGTCGCGGTGTATGCGTTGACCGAACGTCGGATCGCCCCGAAGCCGAGACGCATCTCGGGAGAGGGAGGTCGCGAGCGGTCGACCACTCCTGTGTCAGTGCTCTTGGGCGAAGAGACGCGCGAGATTCGCTCCCTGACGGACCCCGGATTTGCCGCGCTGGGTAACGAGTTGCTTCGTGACATCATGGCGCAGCACGGCGCAAGCGCGGCCGGCATTTGGCGTGGACGAGAGGGCACGATGCATCTCGCTGAAGTTGTCGGGGATCGCGGAATTGCCGACGGCATGGACCACGTGCTGCAACCGATGCTTGCCTGGAGCATGCGCGAAGAAGTCGTGCACCTCGGTCCCGACGGTGACGCTCCGCTCGCGGCCGTGGCTCCGCTCGGCGCGGTGGACGGGCGTCCGACGGGTGCAGTCGCGCTGATGTTCGATCAAGTGTTCGTTGGCGATCGCGACGCGTTGAAAGCGTGGATGCGCCGGCACGGCGAGCAAGTCGGGCTCATGCTCGAGCTCCTTCGAACGCACGGTGAGCTGGCGAAAACGAACAAGCGCACGCGAGGGATGCTGCGCGAGCTGCGGAAGCTCGACGGCGACGATCTCTCCGTCGATCTCGGCGCCCGATTGTGCGCAATGATCGAACAGTTGACCGGCGCGGACGGTTCAGCGCTTGTTCGCTGGGATCCGGACACAATGATGGGCCTTGTCGTCGTCGCGGATGGCACGTGCGCCAAGTACGCGGGCTCAACGGTGGATGAAGATTCGCTTGCCGGGTCGGCGTGTCGGGAGAACATCGCGCAGCTGTGGCATGAAGTCAGTCGCCGCGGCGAAGGGCCGGAGGCGCTGTTTTCGGCGGCGCTGCCCACGCAGACTGGCTGCGTCCTCGTGCAGCCGTTGCAGCGCGCCACCACGGTGATTGGTGCCGTCGTCGCGACGCACTCCGAACCTGGCGCGCTCGGGCCGGCAGAACTTCGCGCCCTCGCCTTGTTCGATGCGGTTGCGTCCTCGCGACTCGCCAGCGCATGGCGGCTCGAAGAAGTCACGCGACGTGCACTCGTCGACGGTCTCACGGGATTGACGAATCGCGTCGGCTTCGAAGCGCACATGCACACGGCACTCGGCGAACACATGCGGTACCAATGGGAAGTATCGCTCGTCATCGTCGACGTCGATCATTTCAAGCGTGTGAACGACACGCACGGTCACGAAGTTGGTGACGCCGTGTTGCGCGCAATTGCGGCGACGCTCGAAGAGGGGATTCGCGCAACCGACGTTGCTGCGCGCGTCGGCGGTGAAGAAATGGCGCTCATTCTGAAAGACACCGGCGTTGACGGTGCGATGGAACTCGCCGAGCGTCTGCGCGCGGGAATTGCGGCGCAGCGGATTCCGTTTGGTGCCGATGAAATTCGCGTCACCGCGAGCTTCGGCGTTGCGACTTATCCGACGGAAGTGAAGGACTGGGAGGCGCTGTATCGCAGCGCGGATCGCGCGCTCTACGAAGCGAAAGCGGCCGGGCGAAATCAGGTTCGTGGGCAGACCGGCCCGGTCGATCCACCGCCCGTCGTTTCGACGACATAGCACGGCACGGGGACGCAACGCAGAGCTTTTCGCAAAGTTTGGCGGTGTTTCTCCTCGCAATTCGCACTTCAACGTTCCCTTCGCACTTTGTAGTCGCGACGACCGCGTTATTTTGAGGACGAAGGTTGTAGAAGGGGGCGACTGGCTTCGACGGGGTAGGTGAAGCTGTGGCTGCGTGCCCAGGTCTCGAGCCCTGGTGAATCCCTCGAGAAAACCACAACTGCCAACTCAAACCTGGCCCTGGCTGCGTAAGCGTTAATTCGCTTGCAATGCCTTGCTCACTGAGAAGCCCGCCCGGGGCGGCTCTTTGAGTATCGCAATACCGGGATAGCCTGCCGTCGCGCTCTCCGGCGGCGGGCGAAACTCTAGAGAGCTTGTTCGAACGTGGGTTGCCCCTCGGCCAGCGTTCGGAGACCTCAACTGAAGGGCTACGCACGTAGACGCTGTGGTCGATCTCATCCCGGACCGGGGTTCGATTCCCCGCGCCTCCACTGTTTTGAGAAGACGAGAAGACGAGAAGACGAGAAGACGAGAAGACGAGAAGACGAGAAGGCGAGAAGACGAGACATACGCCATGCACCGAGCACTCGTTCTCACATCCGTTATCGCACCGCTGATCGCGGCGCCGCACGTGCACGCGCAAGCGGCGTCATCGCCGCCGGCGGTTACAACGCCGACGATTCCGGCGGACAGTGCTGACGTCGCGACACTGGAGTCGACGGTGAAGGCGTTGTACGACGTCATCTCTGGGCCGGCCGGTCAGGTGCGCAACTGGAATCGCTTTCGTTCACTGTTTGTGCCTGGCGCGCGATTGATTCCGACGGGTGGCGGTCGCGGCGGTGCGCCCGCGACAGCGCGTGTGCTCACGCCGGACGAATACGCGGCGCTGAGCGGTCCTCAACTCGAGCGCAATGGGTTTTTCGAACGTGAGATTTCCCGCGTCGTCGAATCCTTCGGCCGCGTGACGCACGTGTTCAGCACGTACGAGTCGCGTCGTACGGCGAGTGACGCGCAACCGTTTGCGCGCGGTATCAACAGCATACAGTTGCTCAACGACGGAAAACGCTGGTGGATCGTGACGGTGTACTGGGACTCCGAGCGACCGGACAATCCCATTCCACCGAAGTACCTCAACGGCAAGTAATCGCGACGGATATCACGCTGCACTGAGAGGCTCTCATGATGCGACTTACCCCAACGCTGATGTTGCTGGCAGTTACGACGGTGTCAGCGCAGACCACAAAGCCGAACACCGTCGGACGTCCTCTCACCGACCGATTCCCGACGCGCACGCTGCCCGAGCCGACGATGCCCGGTGAGCGGCCGGTGGCGCCGAAGCCCACGGCAAAACCGCGCAACGTGGTGTACGTGCCGGCACCCTATGGCTACTACTACGACTACGGGTACAGGCAGACGCGGCCGCAGGACGTGACAGTCAATGTCACCAACGTCATTCAGCAGCCTGCACCAGTCGCGTACGCGCCCGTCATAAGTGTTGCGGATGCCGCCGCGTATTTCGGCGCTCGCGGACCCGCGCGCTACTGGGGTAGCGAGGCCGGGAACGCTGAGGAGCGGGTGACACTCGTCGAAGGCAGGCCACCACGAGATGTCGACCTTATCGAACCCGCTCGCGCTGATGTTGCGTCGCTCGATGCCATCGTCGCCGCGTACTACGACGTGCAATCGGGTCCACGTGGAACGCCCCGCAATTGGGATCGCTTCAGTTCGCTCTTTGCGAGCGATGCTCGCCTGACTCGCGTTCGCGGTGAAGGCGCCGATCGCCGTCCGTCCGTGATGACGCCCGACGACTACCGCTCGATCGTTACGATCGACCTCGAACAGGGCGTATTCGCGCGCGAGGTCTCGCGAAAGGTCGAGCAGTTCGGCTCCGTCGCGCAGGTGTTCAGTACCTACGAGTACCGTCGCATGGCGACGGACAGCACCGCGTTTGCGCGCGGTATCAACAGCTTGCAGTTGATGAACGACGGCACGCGATGGTGGATCACGAGCGTCTCATGGGACGAAGAACGCGCGAACAACCGCATTCCCGCGAAGTATTTGCCGACGACGCGCAGCCGTTAAGGTTGCGCGTCGGTCGGCGCGCGTGATCGTTGCGTGCGCCGGTCCTCGAGCCATCGCTCGAAGACGAACACGGTGACGAATGCGAAGAACGCGGGAACGATCCACACCTGAATCGTTTGCGTCCAGGCGTCGATAAAGGGCGTCCATGAGTCAGCACCTGGACCCGATAGGCGATTGCGTCGCCCCATGCGGAACGCAAAGTACGTACTTCCGGATAGCCAGACTATGAAGCCGGTCAAGCCGGGAAAGATGAACCGCTTCACGCGGGCTTCGTTCTCGCGTTCGCTCAGCGATTATTGGCGGCCGGCGCGATCCTGATCTGCGGATCGTGGAGGAGCAATCGGGTATTTGCCGGAGAAGCACGCGTGGCAGAAACCTGAAGGACCGTCCGGCACAGCATTGAGCATCGCGTCGAGCGACAGGTACGCCAGTGAATCCACGCCGATTGTTTTGGCGATCTCGGGAACGGTCTGGTTCGCTGCGATCAGCTCACGGCGCGTAGGAATGTCGATGCCGTAATAGCACGGGCCCGTGATCGGTGGTGACGCAACGCGCATGTGCACTTCGCGTGCGCCGGCACCGCGCACGAGCGCGACCAAGCCGCGCGTTGTTGTTCCGCGCACGATCGAATCATCGATCATGACGACGCTCTTGCCTTCCAGCACCTGACGCACCGGATTGTACTTCACGCGTACTTTCGCGGTGCGTCCTTCTTGCGTCGGCTGAATGAACGTGCGTCCGATGTAGTGATTGCGAATGAGTGCGTGCTCGAGTCGCAATCCTGATTCTTCGGAATAACCCAGCGCGGCGGCGTTCGACGAATCCGGAACTGCAAACACGAGGTCAGCACCTTTGCACGGAGCTTCACGCGCGAGCGCCCGTCCGAGTGCGCGTCGCGCGCGATCAACGGAACCACCGAAGATGAAGCTATCCGGGCGCGCGAAATACACGTATTCGAAAACGCACCGGTTGAGCGGAGGATTTCCGAACGGCTTGATCGAGCGCACGCCACCAGAATCGACCGCGACGATCTCGCCAGCATCGAGCGTGCGCACGACGGTCGCGCCGACGATGTCGAGCGCGCATGTCTCGGACGCGAATACGATGGACTCGCCGAGTTTGCCCATGACGAGCGGTCGCCATCCGCGCGGATCGCGCGCGGCAAGCAGGGTTCCACCGATCGTCACGATCAGCGAGTACGCGCCCTCCACATTCGAGAGCGCTTCAGCGAGCATGTCTTCGGGCTTGCCCGGTTTTGCCCGAGCGAGCTGATGGACAATGACTTCCGAATCCATCGTCGATCCGAAGATCGAGCCCTCTGCTTCGAGTTTCGCGCGAATCGCGTCGGCGTTTGTGAGGTTGCCGTTGTGCGCGAGCGAAATGTGACCGCCTTTGAAACGCACGAATACCGGCTGCGCATTCTCGAGCACTGATGATCCGGCTGTCGAGTAGCGCGTGTGACCAATTGCCACTGAACCGGACAGCGTCGCGATGTCGTTCGACGTGAACACTTCCGACACGAGGCCCATGCGCCGAACAACTTCGGCGTGCGTGCCGTTCACCGAAACGATGCCCGCGGACTCTTGTCCGCGATGCTGCAGCGAGAAAAGTCCCAGTTGAACGAGACTCGCTGCGTCAGGCCGCCCTTGAACGCCGAATATTCCGCACATCGGTGAAGCTTCTTAAACCCCCGCGTTAGCCGTTTCGCTGGCTGGCGCCGGCGCCCGCATACGCGCCGGAATGGATTCGTGATATGCACGCGCCAGGCGCGACGCAGGCGCGCGCATTTCGCGCGTGCCCAGTCGCATCGTAATTCCGTCGTCGGCAGGCGTGACCGTTCCGATGCGCCGTGCGGGCACGCCCCAATGCGCGGCTAATGCGAGCACGGCGTCAGGGGACTCCGTCGACACCACCACACGCGCCTGCGCTTCGCCGAACAGCAGCGCGCGCGCGGAAAGATGTGCCCATGCGCTGAGGTCAACCGTGAGCCCGAACTGGCGCTCTTCGTCGCCCAGTGCGCATTCGGCGAGCGCAACGGCGAGTCCGCCATCGCTGACGTCGTGCGCAGAACGCACGTGGCCGGCTTTTATCGCAGCGAGCAACGTCTCGATCACTGCCCGTTCACGCGCGAGGTCGCACCGAGGTGGCGCTCCCGCGACTTCGCCGTGAATGGTGAGCAGGTACTCACTTGCGCCCAATTCACTCGTTGGTTCGCCGAGCAAAACGATGGCGTCGCCGGTGCGGCGGAAATGACTCACGGTTGCGTGTCCGACGTCGTCGAGCACGCCGACCATACCGATGACCGGCGTCGGATAGACTGCGCCCTTGGGACTCTCGTTGTAGAGCGAGACGTTGCCACCGGTAACGGGCGTTTCGAGCGCGCGGCACGCATCGCCCATGCCGAGCACGGCCTCGCGGAATTGGTAGAAGGTTTCGGGTTTCGTTGGATTCCCGAAGTTCAGGCAGTTCGTGATCGCGACGGGACGCGCGCCGACACACGCAACGTTGCGTGCCGCTTCAGCAACCGCGATGCGTCCACCTTCGCGCGGATCGAGATACACGTATCGTCCGTTGCCGTCTGTCTTGGCCGCGATGCCGCGGTTCGTTCCGCGCAACCGCAGTACCGCTGCATCACCACCAGGCGCGACGACTGTGTTCGTGCGAACCGTGGAGTCATACTGTCGATACACCCACGTCTTGCTCGCGATCGTCGGTGAGCGCAGCAATTGCTCGAGCGTCCACGCCAGATCGCGTTCCTCAGGCCGTTCCGCGATTGCGTGTACGTCGCGCTCGCGTCGCGCAATGATCGCCGCGCCCTCGCGCGCCTCAGGCGTGTACATCGGACAATCGGTCACCAACCGGGTGCCGGGAAACTCGGCCACGACGCGCTCGCCTTCCGTCACACGATACACGGGCTCCGCAATCACTTCGCCGATGACCGCAGCGTTGAGGTCCCAGCGCTCCAGAATCGCACGTACATCGTTCTCATGTCCGCGCTTCGCGACGACGAGCATGCGCTCCTGCGACTCGCTCAGCAGGATCTCGTACGGCGTCATGTGCTCTTCGCGGACCGGCACCTTGGTCACGTCGATCGTGACGCCGACGTCGCCGCGCGCAGCCATTTCCGCCGACGATGAGGTCAGACCCGCCGCGCCCATATCCTGAATGGCGACGATGTGACCGCTCGCGATGAGTTCGAGCGACGCTTCGAGCAGCAGTTTTTCCGTGAACGGGTCGCCGACCTGTACGCGTGGACGTTTCGCGTCGCTCGCTTCGGACAAGTCTTCGGACGCAAACGACGCACCGTGAATGCCGTCGCGACCAGTGCGTGCGCCAACCGCGATGATTGGATTACCGACGCCGCTCGCTTTGGCGCGAATCAGTTCGTGCTCGCGCATCACGCCGACGCACATCGCGTTGACCAGCGGATTGTGTTCGTATGCCGGGTCGAACACAACTTCGCCGCCGATATTTGGAACACCGATGCAATTACCGTAGTCGCCGACGCCTTTCACGACTCCGGCAAACAGGTATCGCACGCGCGGTGAATCGAGGCTGCCGAACCGAAGGGAATCGAGCACCGCGATCGGGCGTGCACCCATCGTGAACACGTCGCGCAGAATTCCGCCGACGCCCGTTGCGGCGCCCTGGTACGGCTCCACGGCGGACGGGTGATTATGCGACTCGATCTTGAATGCCACGGCGAGTCCGTCGCCGATGGCGATCACGCCGGCGTTTTCACCCGGACCTTGCAGGACGTGCGGGCCTTTGGTCGGCAGCGTCTTGAGGACGGGCCGCGAATGCTTGTACGAACAGTGCTCGCTCCACAACGCGCTCACGATGCCGAGCTCAGTGAACGTTGGTTCACGGCCGAGCATTTGCCGCAAAACTTCGAACTCGCCCGGGGTCAGTCCGTGCTCTGCAACAAGCGCGGGAGTGATCGCCGGGTCGCCGGGGCGGGGAAGCGGGGGCACTACTCTTTTAGTCCAAACAGCGAGCGAACGAAGCCGCCAACTCGCGAGGTGTCGATGCGAGCAATCAGATCGATTTCTCCCGCATCGAGAAACACACCGTGACACTCCGTACACACGTCGATTTTCACGCTGTGGTACTCGCGCTCCTTCAGATCGGCGCCGCACTTGGGGCACTTCATGTAGTGCGAAGATCGCTCAGCGCGTTTGCGCTCCGCATCAAGACGCGTGCGCTGCTCAGCGATCATCTCCATGTCGCGCTTCTTGAAGTACTCGTCTTCAGAACGGCTTGGCTTCTCGTCCATTAGTGCTGATGCGGAAAGTGTGCGTGGAAGGTTGCGTGCAGACGTCAGGTTCCCGACTTGATTACCGCGCCTCGACCCTTGGCCGCTTCTTCAGGCGTCAGCGCACGCGGAGAGGAACTCGTGCCCGAGTATGTGCGCACCGAAGTGCGGAAGATCGCGTCGATCACCTTGTCATTCTCGAGAATCACGATGTCGCTGGTGCCGACCTGCTTCTCGATCTCACCGTTGTTGTAGAACAAGTACGTGAACTGGCCTCGCGCACTGCTTGCCGCAGGCTTGCCCAAGCGCTCGACGACCTGTGCGCGTGACATGCCCGGATCGATCGTACCTGACTGCACGGTTGCTTGAACCGGTGCGGGCTGTGTGGGCGGTTGCGTTCCCGACTGCGCGCGCGCCGGCACGGCGACGACTACCGCAAGCGCGGTCGCGGCAAAAGCGAGAGTTCGTGTGCGTTGCATAGTGCCTCCAGTCATGCGGCCACTTCGGCCATGAGGGATTCGAACAGCGGGAGCCCGTCGGCGGACCCCAGCAATGTCTCGACGGCACGCTCGGGATGTGGCATCAGGCCGAGCACATTTCCCCGGGCGTTGCGAATGCCGGCGATGTCGTTCATCGAGCCGTTCGGGTTGGCGGACGGGGTCCGCGATCCCGTAGCGTCGACATACCGGAAGACGACTTGGCCCTCCCCCTCGATTCGCGAAAGCGTCTCCTCGTCGGCGGTGTAACGCCCCTCACCATGTGCGATTGGCACACGCAACAGCTGTCCCTCTCGGTACTTGCTGGTGAACAGCGTATCGGTGCGTTCGACGCGAATCACAACTTGCGTGTGAACGAAATGCATGTCGGCGTTGCGGAGCAGTGCGCCCGGCAGCAGGCCCGCTTCGCAGGCGACCTGGAATCCATTGCAAATGCAGAGCACCGGCGCGCCGCGGTCCGCGTGCGCGAGCACTTCGCGCATGATCGGCGAGAATCGCGCGATGGCGCCCGCCCGCAGCGCGTCGCCGTGCGCAAATCCGCCGGGCAGGATCACGACGTCGACGTCCTGCAGATCGTGATCCTTGTGCCACAGTCGAATGGCGGTCGCGCCGAGCGCGTCGCCGACGGCGTGCACCGCGTCGTCATCGCCATTGGAACCGGGAAAGGTGACGATGCCGAATCTCACAGCGCCTCCACGTGCGCGAGCGCAAAGTCTTCGGTCACGGGATTCGCGAGCAGCTTTTCACACATGGTACGCGCCTGTTGTTCGGCGGCTGCCTGCGTGTCCGCGGTTGTGTCGACCACGAGATGCCGGCCAATGCGCACATCGCGCACCGCATTGAAGCCGAGCGCGTGTAATGCGTCGGCAACCGCCTTACCCTGCGGATCGAGCAGTCCCTTACGCGGAACGATCTGGATATGAACGCGATACGTCATTCGAGAGTTGTATCTGGCCCAGGTGGGCGGTGCGGACGGGTTGGACGGCCATGCGCGCGGCGGGCGGAACGGCTCGGATCGAGATGAACGACGTCGCCGTTCTCGACGATCGCCGGTTCGACGTCTTCATCAACACGCTCAACGAGTCCGAGCAACGCCGCGCGGAGAACACCGTACGAAACATACGCGACGCCCAGCGGAAAGAAGAACTCGCGGGGCAGTGCGACGAGACCGACAATCAGGCCGAGGAATCCAGCGAGACCGAGCGCCCCTCGCCACGTCCGCAGTGAGAATGTCGGCCACGTTGGATATGGCACGTTGCTGATCATCAGGAACGCCAATGCAGCCATCAGGTACTTCAGCAGAATTTGCCACGGTAATTCCGCCAGAAACGTCTGGTTATACAGCGGGGTCTGGCTGAACCAGTAGTACGTGGCGAGCGTTCCGCCGGCCATCGGCGACGGGAGCCCAACAAAATGCTGTTTGGGGCGGCCGGCCTGCTCGACGTTGAAGCGAGCGAGCCGGATGACCGCGCATGCAGCGAATAGGAACACGAAAACCCAGTCCCAACCCTCTGTGCGCAGCGACGCGAAGTACATCAGAAACGCCGGCGCGAGCCCGAACGAAATCGCGTCCACCAGAGAGTCCAGTTCTTCCCCGAACCGCGTTCCCGTGCGCGTCGCGCGCGCAATGCGACCGTCGAACGCGTCCGCGATCCCGCCGATCACGATATACAGCGCAGCGCGTCCGTAGTCGCCGCGCGCTGCGGTCACGATCGCAAAGACGCCGAAGAACAGATTGAGCAGCGTCAATCCGTTCGGGAGCGCGACCACCACGCGTCGCACCGGCGCCCGTGAGTCGGTCATTTCGCGAGTTGTGCGATCACAGTGACGCCGGCCTTGGTGTGTTCGCCGGGTTGCACCTGAACTTTCGTCCCGATCGGCGCGAAGATGTCGACGCGCGACCCGAAGCGAATGATGCCGAAGCGCGCGCCCTGTTGCGTGGTATCACCCTGTTTTGAGTACGTCACGATGCGGCGTGCGACCAATCCCGCAATCTGCCGCACGAGCACGCGTGAACGCGGCGTCTCGATACCGATCGACATCTGCTCATTCTCCAGGCTCGCCTTGTCGTGCGCGGCATTGATGAACTTGCCCGGATTGTAATGCACATAGCGTACAACGCCGTCCACGGGATATCGGTTGACGTGCACGTTGAACACGTTCATGAAAATCGAGATGCGCACTGCACGTCCGCCGACGAACGTCGGCTCGTCGACTTCGACGACCGGCAGGACGCGACCATCTGCTGGCGCAATGAGTACGTCGTCGCCGCGCGGTCCGGTGCGCTCAGGGTCACGGAAGAAATATGCAACCCATAGCGTCACGATCGCCAAAGCGCCGGCGATGAGCCACAACGCAAACGAGCGCCGGCTCGTCGCGAGCGCGAACATCGCAACGGTGACGAGTGTCGCGGTGCCAATAAACGGGTACCCTTCGCGTGCGAAACTCACGCACCAACCTCGTCGGTGAGCGGCGTTCCCGTAATGCGCAAGAACGCATCGACGTAGCGATCGCTGGTTGCTTTGACCACGGCGTCCGGGAGCTTTGGGCCAGGTGCGTCGCCGTTCCATCGGCCTGCTTTGCGTTCGCCGTCGAGCCAGTCGCGCAACGGTTGCTTGTCAAAACTCGGCGGTGTTTTGCCGGGTTCGTATTGATCCGCGGGCCAGAACCGCGAACTGTCGGGCGTGAGCACTTCGTCGATCAGGAGAATCGATCCGTTCACGCTGCCAAACTCGAACTTCGTGTCGGCGATGATGATGCCGCGTGTCGCGGCAACGTCGCGGCCGCGTCCGTAGATGAGTCGCGTGAGTCGTTCGAGCTCACGCGCCGGCTGCGCGCCAATGATTTCCGCGACGCGCTTCGGAGTGATGTTCTCGTCGTGGCCTGTTTCCGCTTTTGTTGCCGGCGAGAAATACGGGGGGTCGAGACGGTCGCTCATGCGCAAGCCTTTCGGCATCGGATCGCCGGCGAGCGTACCTGACGCGGAATATTCCTTCCAGGCCGATCCTGAGATGTACCCGCGCATCACGCATTCGATCGGGAAGACTTCCGTGCGGCGGCACAGCATCGCGCGTCCGCGCAGTTCTGCTTCGTGCGGCGCGAGCGCTGGGACCGCGCGAACAATCTCGCGCGCGCTCGGGCTGATCATATGGTGTGCGACGTCGCGTTCGAACTGACGCAACCACCACGCCGTCATCTGCGTGAGCACCGCCCCTTTACGCGGAACGGGTTCGCTCATCACAACATCGAACGCACTCACGCGATCGCTCGCGACGAGCAGAAGTCGGTCCGCGTCGACCTCGTACACTTCGCGCACCTTGCCGCGGCGGAGAAGTGGAAGGGGAAGGGCGCTGGCCGTGAGCGTGCTCATACGCGGACCTCAGTGGCGTGTGATTCGGTGGGCGAAGCGTCGAGCAGTGGTTGCACGACGTCCGCAAGGAATTCGTCGACTTGTTGCGGTGCGCGTCCGACAAAGCGCTCGGGTGCCGCGGCGTCCTGTAAGTCATCGAGCGGCACGCCAAACCCTGGATCGCCGGCGAGCCGTTTGAGCAAATCGTTCGTCGCACCGTTCTTCATCGCCGCGGCGGTCTCGACGCTATGACGGCGGATGACTTCGTGCGCGGTTTGACGGTTGCCGCCCGCGCGCACAGCGCGCACAAGCAATTCTTCCGTCGCCATGAACGGCAACTCTGAGGCCACGCGTGAGCGGATGCGTTCCTTATGCACCGCGAGTCCGCGTGTGACGTTCTCCATGAGCACGAGGATTGCGTCAGTGGCGAGAAATGATTCCGGAACCGCCAGCCGGCGGTTTGCGCTGTCGTCGAGTGTTCGCTCGAAGTACTGCACGGCGTGCGTCTGATTCGCATTTGGTTCGAGCGACAAAACGAAACGCGCGAGCGACGCAATGCGTTCCGATCGCATCGGGTTCCGCTTGTAGGCCATCGCACTCGACCCAATCTGTTCCTTCTCGAACGGCTCTTCGATCTCGCCGAATGCCTGCAGCATTCGCAGGTCGCCTGAAAACTTCGAAGCCGACGACGCGACACCGGCGACAACGCCGAGAACTTGCGCGTCGAGCTTGCGCGTGTACGTCTGCCCCGAAACAGAAATGCTCGATGCGAATCCCATCGCGTTGGTGACGAGTTCGTCGAGTCGCCGTACTTTCGCGTGATCGCCGTCGAACAGCGTCAGAAAACTGGCTTGCGTTCCCGTCGTGCCCTTCACCCCGCGAAACGGGAGCGTGGCAACGCGATAGTCGATGTCCGCGACGTCGAGCACGAGGTCCTGCATCCACAGCGCAGCGCGCTTGCCGACCGTCGTGAGTTGCGCGGGCTGCAAATGTGTGTATCCGAGCGTCGGGCAGTCGCGCCATTCTCGTGCGAATGTCGCGAGCGCGCGCAGAATGGCGACGATCCGCAGCCGTAGGAGCTCGAGCCCGCGCTTCATCAGGATCAAGTCCGCGTTGTCCGTGACGAATGCGCTCGTTGCACCGAGGTGAATCACGCCGCGCGCGGCGGGCGCGTTGTCGCCGAACGCGTGGACGTGCGCCATGACGTCGTGGCGGAAGCGCTTCTCATACTGCGCGACTGCCGCGAAGTCGATGGTGTCGAGATTGGTGCGCATCTCGGTGATCGCTTGCGCCGGGATGTCCGCGCCCAGCTCGCGTTCAGCTTCTGCGAGTGCCAACCACAACCGTCGCCACAATCCATAGCGAGTGTGCGCGGACCACAGTTCGAGCATTGCCGGCGACGCGTAGCGTTCGCCGAGCGGAGAGGAGTAGGTCTGAGTGTCTGTCACCTGATTGCGATGTCTGTGTAGACGCGACGCCCGTTGCGCTCGAGCCAGAGCCGGATGGCACCGCGTCCGGCGGCGTCCTCGAGAACGCGCGCGGCACCGGCAGCGTCCGTGATGTCCGTGCGGTTGATCGCGAAGAGAACATCGCCGCGCTGAATGCCGGTGCGCTGCGCAAGGTCGTCGGAGATGTCAGCGACGTATGCACCGCGCTCGCTTCGGATCGATCGCTCAGCGCGGATGGCCGGCGTCAATGTCGCGAGTTGAATGTCCCGGAGCACCTGCACGCGTGGCGCAGTGACTTCAGGGCGATCGGCGACGCTCAGCGTGACATCAATAGCGCGATTGCGCCGTTTGACTTGCACGGGCACGCGCTCACCGACGCGCAGGTCGAGGAGCGCAGATTCCCACGCAAACCGGTTGCGAATCGTTTGATCGCCGGCGCGGACAATCGTGTCGCCGCGTTGCAACCCCGCGTCAGCAGCGGGCGAGCCCGGGACGACGTTCGCGATGACGGCTCCGAGTGAAATCGCCTCACGCGGATTGCTGCTGGTCGGTTCCTGGAGTTGCACGCCGACCCATGGCTGTCGCACGGTGCCGTTCGCAAGCAGGTCTTCGGCAACGTGTTTCACGCGATTGATCGGAACCGCAAAGCCGAGACCGACGGAACCTTCCGACGGCGTGTAGATCACCGTGTTCATGCCGATCACTTCACCGCTTGCGTTAACGAGCGGTCCGCCGGAATTGCCAGGATTGATCGCGGCGTCCGTCTGAATCATGTCGTACGTTGTGCCGCCGCCCGCGGATCGTGCAACGAGATTGCGTCCGGTGCCGCTCACGACGCCGGCCGTAACGCTCGGCTCCGCGTTGCCCAGCACGAACCCGAATGGATTGCCGATTGCGATCGCCCATTCGCCGACGATCACGTCGCGCGAATCACCGAGCGGTGCGACGGGCAGATTCGGCGCGGTCGTGCGCAGCACCGCGATGTCGTTGATCTGATCAACGCCGACGACTTTGGCGTCGTGTACCGAGCCGTCGCGCATTGCGACCGATACCGAGGTCGCGCCCGCAACGACGTGCGCGTTGGTAACGATGATGCCGTTCGCGCGGAGAACGAAGCCGGAGCCAAGCCCCGCCGACATGCGCTCGCCGGAACGACCGCCAAACATCTGCTCGAAAATGTCGAGCGGCACACGTTCGCGCGTCTCGGTTTGCACGGTAACAACAGTCGGTGCGACGCGTTCTACGGCGCGTGTGATCGCGGTACGGCGGCTTTCGTCGATTGTGCTGCGCGATTGCACCGGAGCGGAAACCGGTGATGCCGACGCTGGTGCCGTATCGGTGCGCGAGGGCGTCGCCGAGGCGCGGTCGCAGGCCGCGGTCGCCACGACGAGCGCGAGAGCGGCAAGGTTCCTCATACCGGCGCGCGCTGTCGCGGTCGCCGGCTGATGTCGGCGAGGAGATGGTCGAGCGAGCGATCCGTTAGCGGATGCTGCACGAGTGTGCGCAGAGTTGCCGGTGCCACCGCTACGGAATCGGCGCCGTCAGCCAGCGACGCCGTAACCAATCGCGCGGAGTCTGCGGCTACCGCCACGACTTCGCATTCGACGCCATGGCGATCGAAGATGGCGCGGATCTCCTGCAAAACCGTCGATGCATCCTGGCCGTGCGCGTCGAGCTGATCAACGGCGACACACACGTGCTCAGCGCCCGCTTTTGCCGCGAGCACCGCCTGTCCTGGCGACACGATGTAGGTCGCTGCTGTGCGCACGCCGTCCGCCGTGAGACGACGGAGCGCTGTCGCTCCATCTTCGACGAACGGCACGGCGATGATCACGGTGTCAGCGACTCGCGCGAGTTCTCGACCGTCGCGGTAAATGTCGTCGGCTGCGACTGCACCCACAGTGACGAACACAGGGCCGGTACCCAGCCGTGCGATCATCTCGACTTGCACGGGCAAATCCACGCCGAACGCATCGGCATCGAGCACCGACGGCGTCACGAAGACGCCGTCCGCGAAACCGGCTTCGAGTGCCCACCGGATCGAGTCGAGCGCTGCGGATTGGAGAAGAATCTTCATGCGGCGCGCCGGTAGAGTGTGTCAGGATACGTCACGCGCTCCAAACACAAGGCGTGCGCAGGGGCCGGCGGGGAAACGTCGTCGTTGCTTGCGGCGCTCAGGAGCGCCGCCACATCAGACAGCGGTCGCCGGCCTGTCGCTGTGTCGAGCATGGTGCCAACGAGAAAACGAACCATGTGGTGCAAAAAACGATTCGCCTCGATTTCGAACACGAGCGCGCCGCCTGATTCGTGCCACGCTGCACTGCTGATCGTACACCGGTGGTCATCGTGCGCGGGTGCCGTGCCGCGCACCGCAAACGCGATGAAGCAGTGTTCGCCCTGAACGGCGGCTGCGGCGAGCCCCAGTGTGTCGCGATCAATCGGATGCGCGATGATGTGTTCCCAGCGGCGGCGAAATGGAGAGCGCGAGGCGTCTGATGTTCCAACGCGATAGCTGTAGCGACGGGCAATCGCGCTGTACCGTGCGTGAAAGGCCGGGTCCATCTCGAACGCGGCCTCGACCCACACATCAGACGGGAGCAGCGCGTTGAGCGCGCGGCGCAACTCAGCGGGTTCCCATTTTTGCGCGATCACCACACCTGCCGCCTGTCCTCGCGCATGCACGCCTGCGTCGGTGCGACCCGCGCCCGTCACGGGTACTGGCGCGCCCGCCAGTCGTTGGAGCGCCTCTTCGAGCACACCTTGCACCGTCCGCTGGCTCGGCTGACGCTGCCAGCCGGCGAACTCGGTCCCGTCGTAGTGCAGAACGAGCTGGATCGCGCGGGTGGTCATTGAGCACGTAAACGTAACCGACCGCGCGCGTTGCGAGCAACGTGGCGGAGCGTCCAACCGATTGACTTGTCGCAACCTAGCGGTCAAATCTCTTGGCCCTGCCGCCAGCGTGGCGGCGCTCCGGAGTCCATAGCTCGATGCCACCTCGCACGCTCGATTCGCTTGCTCACGCGCTCGCCGCGGCGACAGACCTCGGCGCGGCGGTCGTTGCGCTTGGCGAAGGTCTCGCGGAGGTGGAGCGTTCCGCGTACGTGGGCCTGGTTCGGCACGACGCGAAGTCGGGACTGCTCACGGAGATGATTGTCCCGGTTGGGCCGCGCGTCGAGCACGTTCCGCTCGAAGTTGCGCTCAACCATTTGCCGAAAACGATCGCATTCAAGATTGCGGCCGGTGCTGAGTTCACCGATGCCGCGGAGCAGTCGCGTGAGTACGCGCGGTTGCTGGGATTCAGGTCGGTTCCCGACGGCGGCTCGCTTTCGCTGAAGGGCATTCGCATCGAAGGCCAGCTCGCCGCGATCGTCGCGTGCTACGAAGGCAAGAGGATCTTCGGTACGCGCGCCGTCGAGCGATTTGCTCCTGCCGTTGCGTTGTTTGAACTCGCGCTCGCGCGGTTCGTCGAACGCGAAGCGCGCGACGAAGCAGTGCGCATTCTCGAAGACGTTACGAGAAAGGTGCACGCCGAGTACATGGGCAAGTTGACCCAGCTCGAGACCGAGCTGACTGCCGCTCGCGGCGATGGTGCGCCGCCGGCGGGGTCCGTGGCGGCAGAGCGAGAAACGGCGCGCGCAGCGGAAGAAACGCGACGCGCGCAGCAGCGCGTTCGCGCGCTCGAGCAACAATTGGTCAGCGGGACGGCGCAATTGGAGCAGGCGCACGTCGAACTGCATCGCCGTAGCGAACTCTTGCGGCAGCGGTCGCGTACGCTGTACCTGTTGGAGCGCGTGCTCGCTCTTGCCGCAGCGACGGACGATCCGCGCGCGCTTGCGGAAGGATTGCTGTCGCTCGTCGGCGATGATCTGCAGGCGCAGCGCTGCTCGTTGTTCCTGCGCGCGCCTGAGCCTGGCACACTGTACCTGGCTGCTGCGCGCGGACTCGCACCGCACATTCGCGAGGGACAGCGCATCAAAATGGGCGACGGCGTTGCTGGGCGCGTCGCAGCAACGCGCGAGCCCTTGCTTGTCGTCGACGCCGGAGACGCGTCGGCTCAGCCATTGCTCGGTGACGAATACCTGACCACAGGGTCGTTCATTTCATTCCCGCTCGTCTTGCACGACGAACTCGTTGGCGTGGTCAATCTCACGAACCGCGCCCAACGCGGGCTCTTCGTTGAAGAAGACGTTGAACGGGTGCGATTACTTGGGCTCGTGTGCGCGCTCGCAGCCGCCGAGGGACGCCTCGCCGAACGACTTGTCGGAGCGTTGCATGGCTGACGCCGTCGCCGCGGCGATCAAACAGATAGCTCAGCGCAAATCGTTAACCGCGGCCGAGTCCGCCGCGGCGTTCAACGAGATCATGCAGGGGAGTGCGTCGGCGGCGCAGATCGCGGCGCTGCTGATCGGGTTGCGTGTGAAGGGCGAGAGCGCGGAAGAAGTCGCCGGGGCTGCGCAGGCGCTGCGCGCAGCCATGATCCGCGTCGACGCGCCGTCGCCGGAAAGTCTCGTTGACACGTGTGGAACAGGCGGCGGCGTCGTAGGCACGTTCAATATTTCGACCGCGGCCGCGTTTACGGCGGCGGGCGCGGGTGTCCGGATCGCGAAACACGGCAACAGGTCGTTCACGTCGAAATGCGGAAGCGCCGATGTGCTCGAGGCGCTTGGCATCGGCATCGAACTTCAGGTGGAGCGACTCGCCGGCGTTCTCGCCGAAGCCGGCATGGTGTTCATGTTCGCGCCAACCATGCATCCGGCGATGCGGCACGTGGGGCCAGTGCGTCGCGAACTCGGCGTACCAACGGTCATGAACATCGTCGGACCGCTCGCGAATCCTGCCAGTGCGGGTCGTCAGGTTGTCGGTGTTGCCGATCGTGCGCGCTTGCCGCTCATCGCGGAAGCGTTGCAGAGGCTCGGTTCAGTACACGCACTCGTGGTGCACGGTGAACCGGGCCTCGATGAGCTCTCGCCGCTGGGTCCGTCTACCGTGCTGGAGATTCGTAAGGGCGTGATCACGGAATGGGTCCTCGATCCCGCGTCGCACGACCTTCACTCGCCGCACGCGGACCACCTGGCTGGCGGAACGCCGGCAGATAACGCCGCATTGATCGAAACAATCGTCAACGGTGGCGGACCATCGGGCGCACGGAGCGCGGTCTTGCTGAACGCGGCGGCTGCGATCTATGTGGGTGCCGGGGCTCCGGATTTCCGCACCGCTATCAGCGCAGCGCGCGACTCGCTTGACGCGGGTCGCGCGCGTGAGGCCCTGGACAAGCTTCGCCGGGCGACGAAATAGCGCGCAGGCGTTGGGCTAGTAGCGGCGCAGGACACCGACGACCACACCCTGAATTGTCAGGTCAGCGTCGCGGTAGTACATCGGCGTGAGTTGCTCGTTCGCCGGCTGCAAGCGGACGCGCCCGTCACGCTCTTTGAAAAAGCGCTTCACAGTGGCCGCGCTGCCATCAATCAGCGCAATCACCATTTCGCCGTTGTCCGCCGTCTTGCGTTCCTGCACAACGACGTAGTCGCCGTCGCGAATCTGCTCATCGATCATTGACGTGCCTTTGACGCGCAGCACGTAGTGGCTCCCTCGACCGACGAAGCTGTCGGGCACGGTGACCGATTGGTTCGTTTCGAGCGCTTCAATCGGCGCGCCCGCGGCAACCGTTCCCATCAGCGGCAATTCAACCGCTCGCGGGAAAACATCTGAAGGCAGAATCTCGATCGCGCGACTCTCGTTGTAATTGCGCTTGATGTATCCCTTGCGTTCGAGATTGCTGAGGTGTTCGTGGACCGTCGCCAGCGAGTTATAGTTGAAATGCTCCGCGATCTCCTCGAAACTCGGCGCGTAGCCGTTGCCTTCGGCGTAGGTGCCGAGGTAGTCGAGGATTTCGCGCTGACGTTTGGTGAGCGGCATGGGTGGCGTCCGTCGAAGGAAGGCGGGGCCCGGCTCCCCGGGCACCGAACAACGCCCGAAATATTTCCGAAGAGGCACCGAAGTGCAAGCGTCAATTGGCTGGAGCCGGCCTCAGGGCGTCCTTCGAGCCCTGTTGGACAGCACCGCGGACCGAGTTAGCGCGCTACAAGCGCGGAGCGCAGAGCTGGTCGCCGCCGCGGCAGCTGTACGCCCTCCGCCGTCGTTTCTCGACGCGCTGCGGCGAGGCGGTTCGGTCGCCGTGATCGCGGAGATCAAGCGGCAGTCCCCCTCGAAGGGCGTGTTGAACGCCGACATCGAGGCCGGCGACCGAGCCAGGGTGTACGGCACGGCGGGCGCGGCAGCGATCTCAGTGTTGACCGAGCCTTCCCGCTTTGGCGGGGCAATCGGTGACTTGGCCGACGCCTGCGGTGCAGGCGTGCCGTTGCTGCGGAAGGACTTCATCATCGACCGGTTGCAGCTCGTTGAAGCGCGTGCGCATGGCGCGTCGGCCGTACTGCTCATCGTTCGCGCTCTGCCACCAGAACGAATTGGCGAGTTGTATGCGGACGCGGCAGCGCTCGGGCTGGAGTGTCTCGTCGAAGCGCACGACGCTGACGAACTCGACGTCGCGATTGCCGGCGGCTACCGCGTCATTGGCGTCAATAACCGGAATCTCGAGACGCTCGCGATTGATCCAGGCGTAGGTCTCGAGCTCCTGCGTCGGATTCCGCCAGGCCTGGTTGGCGTCTACGAGAGCGGCATCGAGTCGCGCGCGGACGTGGAGCGCGCCGCCGCCGCGGGCGCCGATGCGGTGCTTGTGGGGACGGCGCTCTCGTCGAGTGCCGACCCGCCAGCGGCATTGCGTGCGCTCACCGGAGTGCCGAGGCAGGCGCGACGTGCGTCCTGAGATCAAATTCTGTGGACTGACACGGCCGCACGATGCGGAAGTGGCGGCCTCGCTGGGAGCTGCGTTCGCGGGGGCGATATTCGCGGGTGGCCCGCGCAACCTCACCGCGCAGCAGGCGGCCGATGTTCTGGCCGCAGCCGGTGCTGCGCTGAAAAAAGTTGGCGTATTTGCCGAAGCCGACCCTGAGGCGATCAGCGTAGTCGCAGACGCAGTACGACTCGACATCATTCAACTGCATGGCGATCCGACTCCTGAGCAAATCGATGCAATTCGGCGGCGCACCGGCCGCCCGGTGTGGGCGGTGATGCGCATCGCTGGCACCACGATTCCCCGAGAGCTGCGCGGCATTGCGGAGGCGGCCGATGCCGTACTGGTGGACGCGCGCGTCGAGGGGCGGCTCGGAGGAACCGGTGTCGCGCTCCCGTGGCGCGCCCTGGCGCCCGATCTGCGCCGTGCAATCAACGGACACCGCTTGGTCCTTGCCGGAGGGCTTACGTCGGACAATGTGCGCGATGCCGTTGATGCGATGACGCCGGACATCGTCGACGTGTCTTCGGGCGTAGAGTCTGCACCTGGAAAAAAGGACCACGCGAAGATGCGCGCCTTCGCGCAGGCCGTGCGCGGATGACGGTCAGCGTTCGTGAAGACCGATTTGGCGCGTTCGGCGGCCGATACGTGCCCGAGACGCTGGTCCCCGCGCTCGACGAACTGTCGTCCGCGCTTGAAGTCGCGCTCGCTGACGCGGGTTTTCGCGACGAACTGTCTCGAGCACTGCGTCACTATGTCGGGCGTCCTACACCGCTCACCGACGCGCCACGTCTGAGCGCGCGCGTCGGCGCGCCCGTGTGGCTCAAGCGCGAAGACTTGAACCATACCGGTGCGCACAAAGTGAACAACGCGCTTGGACAGGCGCTGCTCGCAGTGCGCATGGGAAAGCGCCGCATCATCGCGGAAACCGGTGCAGGGCAGCACGGTGTGGCGACAGCGACCGTGTGTGCGCGACTGGGTCTATCGTGCGTTGTGTACATGGGCGAAGAAGACATGCGCCGGCAACGATTGAACGTGTTCCGCATGCGCTTGCTCGGCGCCGAAGTCGTGTGCGTGAAGGCCGGAACGCGTACGCTCAAGGACGCGACGACGGAAGCCATTCGCGATTGGGTGACGAATGTGCGCGACACGCACTACATCATCGGCTCGGTTGTCGGTCCGGCACCGTACCCTCGCATGGTTGCGGAATTCCAGTCCATCATTGGGCGCGAAGCGCGCGCGCAAATGCTCGAGCAAGCCGGGAAGCTTCCGAAGACGGTTGTTGCGTGCGTCGGCGGTGGCTCCAACGCGATTGGCATTTTCCGCGGGTTCGTCGACGACGCAGGCGTAGAGCTGGTCGGCGTGGAAGCGGCCGGCGAAGGCATCGACTCCGGGCGTCATTCCGCGTCGCTGACCGCGGGCACACCGGGCGTCCTGCACGGCTCCTTGAGCTATCTGCTGCAGGACGCGGCCGGGCAAGTGCATCCGGCGCATTCGATCAGTGCGGGTTTGGACTACCCGGGCGTCGGTCCGGAGCACTCATGGCTCAAGGATTCCGGCCGCGCGACCTACGTCGCGATCGGTGACGAGGAAGCGCTTGCCGGCGTGGACACGCTCGCGCGCGACGAAGGAATCATTCCGGCGCTCGAGACGGCGCACGCGGTCGCATGGATCTCGTCGCAGCGCGGTCGCTGGAAACCGGACCAGGCCGTGCTGCTGTGTTTGTCGGGTCGGGGGGACAAGGATGTGGCGCAGATTGCGGAGCGCCGTAATTTGGGCGGGTCATGATGAGCACGTCCGCCGCCGTGCCGGCTCCTGGAGCCGAGCATCAAGAGCCGCCATTCGCGCCGTCGCTGTTGGAGGAACTCCTCCGCCAGCTCGACAAGACCGTGCGCGCGCGTCAGCTCTACATGGCGAACAACCCCTCGTATAAGACGGCGCTCGAGAAGCTCCGCGCGACGTTCACGCCCGTGTGGAACGAAGCGGAATCGTTCACGCTGAACGTGACGGACACGGCGTTCAAGTTTTCGGGCGTCGTCGTGCATCAGCAGGCTGAAAAAGCGTCCGATTCGCTTCCGTGGTTGTTCTACAAGGACGGCCTTCGCGAGATCACGCTCAGCAAGGGGTTCGAAGGCACCGAACTCGACAGCTTGATCGAGATCATCCCGCGCGTTCGTCGCGCGGCGGCGGACGAGGACGATCTGATCACGATTCTCTGGGAGCACGAGTTCACGTGCCTCACGTACAGCCACGTCGACGTGATGCACGACGGCGCCGTCGCGGTGACGGCAGCTGAGACGCCGGGCCGTTATCCCACCGAAGCGGGTGCGGTTGAGGATCCGAGCGCTGCATCGTCGCAGGCGCGCGCGGAGGCGCAGGCAAATCCGGAGACACTGGTAGAGCGCCCGGGCGTCGTGAAGCTCGAGGACTTCGACACGACGCTCTATTTCCTCGACGAAAAGGAAATCGAGTACATCAAGACCGAAGTGACGCGCGAGTATCAGGCAGATCTTCGCTTCTCGGTCGTCGATTCGCTGTACGACATCTTCGAGCTCCAGATCGATACCAACGTGCGCGGCGAGGTGCTTAACCTCCTCGAGCAGATGGTGCTGCACCTGCTGTCGGGTGGCCGCTTCCAGACCGTCGCGCATTTGCTGCGTGAGTCAGTCGTGGTGCTCGATCGCGCGCGCTCGGTTGATCCGACCCATCGGGATCGCGTCAAAGCCCTGCCGCGACGGCTCAGTGACCCATCGACGCTATCGCAGATTCTGCAACAACTCGACGACGCGGCGACGCTTCCGGCACCGGACGATCTCGCCGCGCTTTTTGGTGAGCTCGAAGGCACGGCGTTGGGAACAGTCTTCGAATGGCTTGGCAAAACGCAGAACGCGACGCTACGCCCGATTCTCGAGACTGCGGCTGCGCGTCTCGCGAGTGCGAACACCACCGAACTGGTGCGCTTGATTGGATTGGCGCAGGGCGCGGTGAGTATTGAAGCGGCGCGCCGCGCTGGCGCGCTGAAGTCAGCGCCGGCTGTTGCGCCGCTCGCGAAACTGCTCGGGGACCCGACGCGAGAACTGCGACAAGCCGCCGTGGGCGCGCTCGTCGAGATTGGTTCCGCCGGCGCGATGCAAATGCTCGAGCGCGCAATCAGCGATACCGACCGCGATATCCGCGTAACCGCGGTGCGCGCATTGGGCGCGCGCGGCCAGCGGTCAGCGCTCCCGAAACTCGAGAGCATCGTGAAGAGTCGCGACGTCCGCAGCGCGGATCGCAGCGAGCGTATCGCGTTTTTCGAAGCGTACGGTGCGTTGTGCGGCGATTCCGGCGTGCCGTTCCTCGACGGACTGCTCAACGGAAAGTCGAGCTTGCTAGGGCGGCGCGAGGATCCGGAAATGCGTGCGTGCGCGGCGATGGCTCTGGGACGAATCAAGTCACCGTCGGCGCAGCAGAGTTTGCAGAAGGCAATGGCCGAGAAGGAAGCGATCGTGCGCAACGCGGTGAACCGCGCACTGAAGGGTGGTGCATCGTGACCGAGCCGCGTCCGTCCGGGCGCCCCAGCCGCGCGATTGTTTTGCCCGCTGATCGCGGAAGCGAGGCGTACTATCGCGTCGCCGGTCGTCTGCTCATTGTCGACTTCGCTGCGGCGCTTCGTTCGATCAAGATGTATCCCGTCGAGAACGCCGTCGTGCAGACGGCGCTCGCGGAACTCGCGGCGTTGATCGGCCAGGTGACCGACGCGGAAGGCGATGTCGAGGTTCGCGCGGCCGGCGAATTCCTGTTCGTGAACGACACGCGCCTGCGCCTCGATCTCGACAACTACGCGAACTTTTCGGCGGTGCTCTCGGCGTTGCGCTCATCGGGAATTGGCACCATTCGCATCCATCCACGCGCGACACCACGCGATTGGACGGTACTGCTGTCGTTCCTCGCTGTCGGCGGCGGTGAGCCGGAGGATCGCTTCGAACAAGTGCAGGCGCGCCTCGAGCAGGCCGGCGTCACGGTGTTTGAACTCGCACCGCCGACCGACGTCTCCGACGAGCCGGATAAGCAGGAGCACAAGGAAGCTGCGAAGCGCACGTATGCACAGGGCGTCGCGGTCACGAAGGATGTGATCAACTCCGTTCGCATGGGCCAGAGCCCGAACATCAAGAAGATCAAGCGCGTGGTGCAGGGCATCGTCGATCAAATCCTGACGGAAGAAACGTCGATTATGGGATTGACGACAATCCGTGACTACGACGACTACACGTTCACGCACTCAGTGAACGTGTGCATCTTCTCGGTCGCGCTCGGCCGGCGACTCGGGATGACGCGCATCCAGTTGTACGACCTCGGAATGGCCGCGCTCTTCCACGATCTCGGTAAGTCGCGTGTCCCCGTCGATGTGCTCAACAAGCCTGATATGCTGAGCGACGATGAGTGGAAAATCATTGCATCGCATCCGTGGCTTGGTGTGCTCGCGCTGTTTCAGTTGCGCGAACAGCAGGAGCATCCATATCGCGCGATGATCGTCGCGTACCAGCACCACATGAAGTGCGATTTGACGGGCTATCCGCGCACGTTGCGTACGAAAGGCTTGTCGATGTTCTCGAAGATCGTCGCGGTCGCCGACGGATTCGATGCCGCGACGTCGCGGCGCGCGTATCAAACGGAGCCGATGAGTCCAGCGGCCGTGCTGCAGGAGATGCGTGATAATCCGCGTCGCGGCATGGACCCCGTCGTTGTGAAAGCGTTCGTCAACCTGCTCGGCATTTATCCAGTCGGCACACTCCTGGTACTCGACACGTTCGAGCTCGCGATCGTGCACGCGGTCAGTGCGACGGCCGAAATGTTGTCGCGTCCGATTGTTCGCATCGTCTCGGATGATCGAGGCAACGTTGCGTATCCCGGTGAGCTGTTCGATCTGAGCCAGCGCACACCCGAGGGCGCGTACGCGCGCACCATCATCAAGACCGCGGACCCCGAGCGGTATGGCATCCGGATCGGCGACTATTTCGTCTGACGCGCACCACACGCTCGCAGCCCGGTTTTCGGCGCTTCGCGCGGAGCGCCGCCCCGCGCTCATTGCGTACGTAACCGCGGGACATCCGTCGCCCGCGGCGTCGGTCGATCTTATTTCGGCGGTCGCCGAAGCGGGCGCCGATGTGCTTGAGATTGGCGTTCCGTTTTCGGATCCGATGGCGGACGGGCCGGTCATTCAGGCGAGTTCCCAGACGGCCCTCGACGCCGGCGTCACGCTCGATCGCACGCTCGAGATTGCCGCGCGCGCGGCGCCCGGAATTCCACTGGTATTGTTCAGCTATCTCAATCCGCTGCTCGCGGCAGGACCAGGTGTGTTGCGACGCGCAGCCGACGCCGGATTCAGTGGCGTGCTCGCCACGGATCTTCCCGTTGGCGCGGACCCCGAGCGCGAAGCGTGGCTCGGTAACGGCCCACTCGCGTTCGTGCGGCTCGTTGCACCAACAACGCCGGCGCAGCGCATGGCGGAGATTGCGCGTCACGGGCGCGGATTCGTGTACCTGATTTCACGAACCGGTGTGACCGGTGCCCGCGACGACATTCCCGCGGATTTGCCCGACACGGTTTCGCGACTGCGGAGTGTGTGTTCGCTCCCAATTGCGGTCGGCTTCGGCATTTCGCGGTCGGATCAAGCGGCGGCGGTTGGCCGCTTGGCGGACGGCGTAGTCGTCGGGAGCGCGATTGTTCGCGCGGCGGATACGGGCGGCGTCGACGCCGCTGCGTCATTGACACGTTCACTTCGCACCGCGCTCGATTCGGTTTCCGCGTGACCGCACTGCTGAACTGGTACGCGCGCATTGTCGCGATTGTCGGTTCGCTGTTGCTCGCCATTGCGCCAACGTTCTTTGGCGCGGATCGTGGATTCTGGTGGACCGCTGCCGTCTCGATGACGATCACCGCGCTGTTGCGGTGGAAGCAGATTCCGCTCACGAAGTATTCGGCGCTGAATCTCACCGGCATGGTCGCGGTGGGAGCGAGCCTGCTGGGTGGCGTCGCGCCAACGGCGTTGGGCGTCGCCCTGGGTGTGGTGATCGCCGACCGGTTCTTGCTGCGCAAAGGCCTGGAGAGCGCGTGGATCAACGGTGGACGCGAGGCGCTTGCGCTGTTTGCGTCGTACGGGTTCTTCGCGGTTGTCGCGCGAATGGTTGGGCCGGAACTCGTACACGAACTCGCGCCGGAAGCGATACCCGCGGTCGCGATCTTTCTCGTCGCGCAGTTCCTGCTGTCGCGCGCACTGCAGTACTTCACGCTGATTGTCCGCGGAAAGCTGCTGCGGGAAGAGCGCTCGCTGATTCTGCGCTTCGAGGTCATTGGCTTTGCGATCAGCTCGCTCGCGGTGGGGATTTCGCTCGCGGCGGTTCGCAATTTGGCGGTGAGCGGGTGGGTGCTCATCGGGATCACGCTGCTCGTGCTTGGCGTGCTCGTGAAACGGTTGCTTGACGAGTCCATCGCGTCTGAAGAGCGGAACATCATCCTGGTGATGGAGCAGGTGATCGCGTCTGACGCTGGACTCGCGGACGCGATCGCGAAGATCGTCGCGCTAGCCCACCGGCTTCTTGATTGGCGCACGTTTCGGCTGTACCGCATTAAGGGCGACAACCTGATGCTGATGTGGGATGACGAGCGCGGCGCGATCGACCCCGCCGAACCTGCAGCACCGCCGGGCGCACCGATCCGCGCGCTGGCGCTCGAACGCAATGAAGTAGTCCTCATTCCCGACACGCGTCGCGATGCGCGTGTCGTGCACGAGTGGCAAGGCGTTCGCGCGGCCATCGTGACGCCGTTGCGGTTCGGTGACCGGCCACTCGGTTTGGTGGAATTGCTGCACCAGAAGGCCGGCAGCTATGGCGACAAGGACGGCACGCTCGTGACGCGCGTCGCCGGGCAACTCGCGACGGCGATTCACATCCACGATTTGCGCATGCCGTTGCTCGAAGCAGTGAAGCTCGTGTCGCGCGAACTGGAACGTCTCAACGAGTCAGCTCGAACATTGCGAAGTGGCGGCGAATCCGTTGCGCGCACGACAGCGGATCTCACGCGTGCACTCGCCGAAGAAAGCGAACAAGCCGCACGCTCGCTCGACGCGACGGACGCACTCACCGCGGCAGCGGCAGAAGTCGTGGGCGACGGGAGCGCGGCCGCGAAGGCCGCGGTGACTGCATCGGATATTGCGACGGAACACCGGGCCACCATCGGCGGCGCGCTGGAACGTCTCGTGGCCGCGAAAGGATTCGTGAGCGAAAGCTCCGACGCTGTGGGTGCGCTCGCCGCTTCAGCGCGACGCGTCACCGACATTATCGACGCGATTCGCGATCTCGCGGATCAGACAAATCTGCTCGCGCTCAATGCGGCAATCGAAGCGGCCCGCGCCGGCGAGCACGGACGCGGGTTCGCGGTCGTCGCTGAAGAAGTTCGACATCTCGCGGTGCAAAGCGCGCAATCTTCCGACGAAGCGGCGGAGATTGTGGGAACCGTGCAGGTCCAGATGCGGCGCGCAGCCGATCAAATGAGTCGCGGTCAGGCCCTGGTGCGGGACGTCGAATCGTTGTCGTCGACGGCGCTTGACGCGCTCGCACGCATTGTCGAAGCAACCGGTGCGGGCGCCGACTCAGCGCGACGCACGGCTACGACATCGCGACGGCAACGGGACGAAATCGCGCAGCTGCGCGATCGTGTCGCGCGCATTGCGGAGTTGTCGCGACAGAATCGCGACGGTACCGGCGCCGTCGCCACGAATGCCACCGACCAGGCCACGGCGTTGCGCGACATGGAAGGCGCGTTACAAGGACTTCGCGGCGTGGCCGCAACGCTGAGCGATTTGGCGCGAAGGCTGACGAGCGTACAGTGACCGAGTTGCGGCTCCCGGCATGGGCGGTCGTCCGCGAAAAACGGCGCGCCCACATCGAGCGGGTCACGCAACTCATCTCGGAGTGGGCGGCAGCGCGCAAACTCGACGCGGCAGGCGCGGCCGCATGGCGCGACGCCGCCGCGTGGCACGACGCACTGCGTGACGCGCCGTACGCAGAGCTTGGCGCTCCAACGCTGGACCCGAGTTTGCCGGATTGGGCGTGGCACGGTCCGGCCGCCGCGGACCGGCTCGTAGCGGAGGGGGAGAGCCGCGACGATGTGCTCGAGGCGATTCGCTGGCACACCCTCGGTGAGGCGTCGTGGGCCGCGACCGGGCGCGCGCTTTTTTGCGCCGATTTCCTGGAGCCGGGGCGTTCGTTTCTCAAGCAGGAACGCGCCGAGCTCGCCGCTCGATTTTCGACGGACCCAGATGGCGTGTTACGCGATGTGGTCCGCATGCGTCTCGACAAAGCACTCCGCGAGGGTGAACCGATTCACCCGCGCACTGCAGCGCTTTGGGAGGTTGTTCGGTGAAACGACGACGCGTGGCTGCAGCGACGACGCTGCTGCTGATGGGGACGGTGTTGTGGTGGGGGGCGGCGCGCGATTCCGACGCGGCGACTCCGCCCGCACGCGCGGACATCGACGCGGACACGATGCGGCTTGTCGCGGATTCGGTCGTGATTCGCGTCGAAGTGCTGAATGCGTCCGGCCAACGCGGTGCCGCGCGGCGCGCCATGCATTATTTGCGCGAGCGCGGATTCGACGTCGTCAGCGTTGGCAACGCGAGCGAACAACAGGATTCGTCCGTCGTCATCGACCGCTCAGGCAACTCGGCGTGGGCGTCGCTTGCCGCCCGCGCACTGGGTGGCGCGCGCGTTGAGGCGGGGACTGAGTCGCCGCGTTACCTCGACCTCACGCTCGTTTTAGGCGCTCGCTTTCGTCCGCCGCCGCAGATTCTCTACCCGTAGCTGGCCACACGCCGCGGCAATGTCGATGCCGCGGCTTTTTCGTACCGCCGTCTCCACACCGCGCGACCGCAGCGATTTCGCGAACGCGGCGATCCGAGCTCCAGGCGTCGGCGTGAATCCCATCGACCCGCCGGGGTGCAGTGGGATCAAGTTGACGAAGGCGCCGCAGTCGCGCGCCAGGTTCGCCAGATCCGCCGCGTGTTCCCGCCGGTCGTTGACGCCGCCGAGCATCACATACTCGAACGTGACGCGGCGCTTGAACTCGCGAGCCGCTTTGATAACATCGGCGAGCGGGTACTTCACGTTGACCGGCATCAAGTCTCTGCGGAGTTCGTCGCTCGGCGCGTGAATGGAAATCGCCAGACGGAATTGCTCGGGGCGCTGCGCAAGCGACTCGATACCAGGTAGCACGCCGACGGTCGAGACGGTGATGTGTCGCGCGCCGATGCCAAATCCGGCAGCGTCGTTGAGAATGGTGAGCGCGGTCGATACCGCTTCCCAGTTCATCATGGGCTCACCCATGCCCATGAACACGATGTTGGTCGCGCGGAGCGGGGGATTGAGCAGTGCGAGTTCGCGAACCTGGCCGGCGATCTCGAACGCCGTCAGTTGACGCGCGAATCCCATCGCGCCTGTTGCGCAGAATGCGCATTTGAGTGCGCAGCCGGCCTGCGACGACACACAAAACGTGAGCCGCTTCCCGTCGGGAATCGCGACCGTTTCGATCGCCTGACCATCGCTCAGCGCGAACAGGAACTTTCGCGTTCCATCAGTCGAGCTTTGCTCTGCGCGCAACTCCAGTCGCGGCAGGTCGAAGCGCTCGGCGAGTCGCGTGCGGAGCGCCTGCGGAAGCGTCGTCAGCTGGCTGAACGTCGCAACCGGCTCTGACCACAGGTGGCGGACGATTTGCGCGACCCGATACCTGGGCAACCCTTCCGCCGCGGCGAACTCAGATAGCGCGGCGCGTGCTGCTTCTGGCGCTAGCTCCAGCAGATTCTGGCGCGCAGGCAACGTCAGATGCGGCATGGAGTTAACCTATTCCTCGTGAGAAAGTTCTACAAGCAGATTGCCGCGCTCATCGACTTCGTTAAAGTCGATGGCAGCGCGTATCTTACGCGCGGTACGCACGTCGCCTTTCAACTCCTCTAATTCGCCACTCAGCTTGAGCCTGGCTACGACCCTCCGCACCCATCCCTGCGGCGCGCTTCGGCGTGCCCACGTTGGTCAAAAAGTTCGACTGGGAGGGTGGGTTCATCGCACCCGAGACCTCGGTGGACTGCTCTTCATCGACCTTCGCGACCGCGAGGGATTGGTCCAGTTGTCGTTTGGCGAGGGATGGTCGAGCAAGGATGTCGTCGCGCGCGCGGGCGCCGCAGGCGTCGAGAGTGTCGCGCTCGTGGAGGGTGAAGTTGTGGAGCGCGCGGCAGGAACGCGCAACGCAGAGCTGGGCACCGGTGAGGTGGAGGTGCGGTGCACTTCGTTCACGGTCGTCGGTCCGGCGCAGACGCCGGCGATTCCTGTCGCGCTCGGCAAGGGCGAGCAGCCGCCGGCAGAAGAGTTGCGGCTGCGACATCGCGTGCTCGATCTCCGTCGCGCGGAGTTGCAGCGCAACCTGATCCTGCGACACGAGCTGTTGCAGGCAACGCGGCGCTATTTCGCGGACAACGGCTTTCTCGAGCTGGAAACACCGATCCTCACGAAGCCAACACCGGAAGGCGCGCGCGATTATCTCGTGCCGAGTCGCGTGAATCCGGGACAGTTCTACGCGCTGCCACAGTCTCCGCAGTTGTACAAGCAATTGTTCATGGTCGCAGGCTTCGACCGCTATTTCCAAATCGCGCGATGCTTTCGCGACGAGGATTTGCGCGCCGATCGCCAACCGGAGTTCACACAGATCGACGTCGAAGCGTCGTTCATTACGCGCGACGACATTTTTCGCGTCGGCGAAGGTTTGTTGACTGCGCTCTGGGCCGTTGCTGGTGTGAAAGGAATAACAACGCCGTTTCCGCGGCTCAGTCACGCCGACTCACTCGAGCGCTACGGCACCGACAAACCTGACCTGCGGTTCGAGTTGGAGATTCGTGACGCGACGGAACTGTTCCGCACGTCCGAACTCTCGTTCGTTCGGAGCGCAATCGAAGCTGGCGGACGCGTGCGCGGAATCATCGTACCGGGTGGCGGCGCTGCCACGCGCAAGCAACTCGACGAACTCGAAGCCACGGCGAAGAGTGGCGGCGCGGGCGGTTTGCTCTCCTTTCGGCGTACAGGCGCGGGCATTGAAGGGAAAACGGCGAAGTACGTATCGCTCGACCTGGCAGAAAAGCTGGGAGTGCGCGACGGCGATCTGGCGTTGCTCGTTGCCGGACCGAACCGCGTCACAAACGCGGCGCTCGATCGCGTTCGTCAGGATGCTGCCCGCCGATTCAACCTGTTGCGTGAAGGCGAGCACCGCTTCTTGTGGGTGACGGACTTCCCGCTATTCGCTGTCGACGCCGATACGAGCGCGCTCGCCGCCGAGCATCACCCGTTTACGGCGCCGCACCCGGACGACCTCGGCTTGCTCGACACCGCACCCGCGCGCGCCCGATCGCAAGCGTACGACGCGGTGTACAACGGAGTCGAGCTATCGAGCGGGAGCATTCGTATCGGCGACCCACGGCTCCAGAGTCGCATCTTCGAACTCCTCGGAATCAACGAGGCGACGGCGGTTCGCCGCTTCGGCTTTCTCCTTGAGGGGCTGCGCGCGGGTGCACCTCCGCACGGCGGCGTGGCATTCGGTTTCGACCGAATTGCGATGCTGCTCGCCGGCGCGACGTCGTTGCGCGATGTGATCGCGTTTCCAAAGACGACCGCGGCGCGCGCGCTGTTCGAAGGCGCGCCGGCGATCGTGCCAACGGAAGATCTCGACGCGCTGCACGTGCGGAGCACGGCGCCACCATCGGCGGGCGCGGTTTAGCGTGCCGACGGTCGGAACGAACGGCGATGTAACCGAACGCCTCGACGTAGAAGGCGCGGATCTCTTGTTGCTCGCCGGCGTCAACGACGCCAACCTCAACGAGCTTTCGCGGCAAACGGGCGTGCGGGTCGCGCTGCGCGGCGACGTTCTGTCTCTCATCGGCGCGCCTGACGCGGTCGAGCGCGCCACGGCCGTTGCGCGACGCATGATCGAAGCGGCGCGGCAGCGAATGTCGCTCGACGCAGACGATGTGCTGAGAATTGCGCTCGATGGCGGTCGCGAAACAACCGCGCCGTCCGGCGAGGACGGTCGCATCGCGCTGCCCGGCGTGCGGCGCGTTATCCAACCGAAAACGCCGGGTCAGCGTGAATATCTCGACCGCATCGCGGACCACGACATCGTGATCGGCATCGGGCCCGCCGGAACGGGCAAGACGTACCTTGCGGTTGCGGCGGCGGTGGATGCGCTCGCTCGCAAACGCGTTCGCCGCATCATTCTCGCGCGTCCCGCCGTGGAGGCTGGTGAGAATCTCGGCTTCCTGCCGGGCGACATGCAGGCCAAGGTCGATCCGTATCTGCGCCCACTGTACGACGCGCTCGAAGACATGATGCCGGTCGAGCGCATGCAGCGTGCGCTCGAAACGCGCACCATCGAGATCGCGCCGCTGGCGTACATGCGCGGCCGCACGCTATCCGACGCGTTCGTGATTCTCGATGAGGCGCAGAACGCCACGCCCGCGCAAATGAAAATGTTTCTGACGCGGTTGGGCGTGAATTCGCGGACCGTTATTACCGGGGACAAGACGCAAATCGATCTACCGCGACCGGACGAGTCGGGTTTGCTGCAAATCGAACGTATTCTGCCGGGCATCGAGGGAATCGCGCTTCACTATTTCACGGACGCAGACGTGGTTCGCCATCGCCTCGTGCGGCAGATCATCAAGGCGTACGCCGACGATGCGTCGTCGTGAGCGACGCCGTCCTGCGCCGAGCATCGGCGTTGCAGTGAATTGCGCCGGCGTGCGCGTCGGTGTGTCGCGCGCGCGTCTCGCGCGTCTCGCCGAGTCGGTCGTGCGCGCGGAAGGGATCCGCTTCGCTGAAGTGTCGGTGACCCTGGTGACGTCAGGCGCGATCGCGCGACTCAATCGCAAGCATCTTGGTCATCGTGGCGCGACGGACGTCATTGCGTTCGCCCTCCCCGTGCACGGTACACACCGGCGAGGTGCGGTGCTCGGCGACGTCTACGTGTGCCCTGCGGTTGCGCGCCGGAACGCGCGCGAGCACCGCGTATCGTTCCGCAACGAACTCGAACGGCTCATCGTTCACGGTACGCTGCACGCCCTCGGCTGGGATCATCCCGATGGAGATGCGCGCATCGCGTCGCCGATGTGGCGGCGTCAGGAAGCGCTGCTCCGCCGCTGGCAGCGGCGGGTGCGCGCAGCATGATTTCCGCGTTTGCGATGCTGCTCGCGCTGGTCGCCAGTGTTGGCGCGGGCGTATGCGCTTATGCCGATGGCGCTCTGCTGTCGATCGATCCAGACGAGCCGCCGGGTGACGCGGGTCTCGCGGCGACAGTTCGACGGCGCGACCGCGCCCATCGTGCGCTCGCTTTTGCCCGCGTGACGTTGCAAATGGTGGCGGGCGCAGGTTGTGCCGTGGCGGTGCGCGACGTGCAGGGTTTTGCGACGATCCCATTGCTGCTGTTTGTGCTTGGCGGAGTTACGCTCGTTGTGCTGAGCGAGACTGCCGCGCGCGAAGCGGGCGAACGCGCCGGCGTGGTCGCGCTCACCGGGACACGCCGCTTCATCGAACTGATCGAGCGGGGACTCGTTGCCGTGGTCGCGCTCGGTGAGTGGACGGATCGCGCGCTGGCGAGCATGGTGCCTGCGCGGCGCGGAGACGACGCGCAGGAGGACGCAACGCTCGAACGATTCCGCCGCGTTGTTGCCACCGAGGCAGACGTCGGCATGAAAGAGACGTCGATGCTCACCGGCGTGTTCTCCCTGGGCGAAACCACGGTCGCTGAGGTGATGACGCCTCGCGTACACGTCGTCGGCATTGCGCGCGATGTGCCGTGGGCGGAAGTCGTCGCGAAGGTGCGCAGCTCGGAGCACTCACGCTTGTTGGTCTACGACGGGAATCTCGACAAGGTCGTCGGCGTGCTGTACGCAAAGGACTTGTTGCCGTACGTCGTCGCTGATCAGTCCCCGACTGGGACGTGGGTGTCGCTCGTGCGACCCGCGTCGTTCATTCCGTCAAGCAAGCGCGTTGATACGCAGCTCCGCGAATTCCGCGACAGTCGCCGGCATATGGCCGTCGTTGTCGACGAATACGGCGGCACATCGGGGCTGCTCACGATCGACGACATCCTGAGACTGATCGTCGGCGACATTCGCGATGAATTCGACGCCCCCGAACCCGAGATCCAGGAAGAAGGCGGGCGGAGGTATTGGGTGTCCGCGCGCTATATGCTCGACAAACTGTCCGACGTCGTTGGAGACGACCTGCGTCACGACGACGTGTCCACAGTTGGCGGGCTTGTGTACGAATTGTTTGGCCGCGCTCCCCACGCCGGCGAAAGCGTGGAGTATCGCTCGTGGCGCTTCGTCGTCGAGCGGGTGAAGAAACGGCGCGTCGAGCGCGTATACCTGGAGCGAATCGGCGTCGCGGTCGTCGCCGAGAGTAGCGAATGACGCTCGCGCTCTTTGTCGGCGGACTTGCGCTGGTTGCCCTTCTCACGGCGGCGGCTGCGGCGGTGCGATCGGTGAGTCGCATCTGGTTGCGCCACTGGGTCGAGGAGCGGCTCGGCGGCGGTGTCGCGCGCGGCGTGCTCTCGCTCGAAAGCGTGCAGCAGTTGTTGCTGGCCGCTGGCACAGCGGTCGCGCTCGTGGCGTTTGCAACCGGCGCCATCGTTGGTGTGCGCTGGGCCGACGAGCCGATCAACCTGTTGGAGCGGCTTGCGCTCGCGACGGTGTTGGTGCTGGTCATCGGGCAGCTTGTACCGCGCGCGATCGGACGGCGATGGGACACGGCGCTGATTCCCGTGTTCGTTCCCGGACTTCGCGTCGTGTCGATCGCGCTCGCGCCGCTGGTTGCAGCCGCGCGCGCGGCCGCGCGGTTCGTGCAGTCGGCGTCGCCGGCCACCGCGCCCGCGGCGCACGACGAGCGCGACGCACTCGAAGAGTTGTTGCGCGAAGGTGAACTCGAAGGTGTCGGCGATGCGGGCGAGAGCGCAATTATTTCCGGCGTCGTCGAGTTCACGGAGAAGCGCGCACGCGACGTGATGACACCACGCGCCGACATTTTCTTCATCGAGCGCAGCGTCCCGATGCGCGACCTCGCGGCGCTCGTCGCGCAGGTGAAGTACACGCGCGTGCCGATCACAGCCGGCGGCCTGGATCGTGTGATCGGTATGCTGCACGCGTTCGACGTGCTCAAATGGGAGCGCGGCCCTGCGCCTGAACTTCGCCAGGTCATGTTCGCGCGTGATGTCGATGCCGCGACGGATTTGCTGTTTCGCATGCTCCGCGAACGCGTCTATCTCGCGATAGTTCAAGACGTGAATCTCCGCACGGTTGGTCTGGTGACCATCGAAGACTTTCTCGAAGAACTCGTCGGCGACATTCACGACGAGCACGACGAACCGGGGTCGGCGTCGTGAGCGCGACGCGAACCGCGATGCCGGGCGCCGTGGCGCGTCTGCTCGACGGGATGGACGCGCGCCAACCCGCGGCGCTCGCGCGTGCGGTGTCGCTCGTCGAGAATCGCCGCGCGGGCGCCGACGCATTGCTCGCGGCAATTCATCCGCGCATCAACCGCGCGCGGCGCATCGGGATTACCGGCCCGCCAGGCGCGGGCAAGAGCACCATCACGTCGCAGATCTCACGTCATTATCGCGAAGCCGGGCTGACGGTTGGAATCATCGCGGTGGATCCAACGTCCCCTTTTTCCGGTGGCGCGTTGTTGGGCGATCGTGTTCGCATGGAGCAAGTGGCACTCGATCCCGGCGTGTTCATTCGCTCCATGGCTACGCGCGGTTCGCTTGGCGGCTTGTCTGGTGCGACGCGAGATGTGTGCGACGTGCTCGACGCGTTCGGGTTCGATCGCATCCTCATCGAAACGGTCGGCGTCGGGCAGAGTGAACTCGAAGTTGCGCACACGGCCGACACGAGCGCGGTGGTGCTCGTGCCGGAATCGGGTGATTCCATTCAAACGCTCAAAGCGGGACTCATGGAAATCGCCGATGTGTTCGTGGTCAACAAAGCCGATCGGCCGGGCGCCGACCGCCTGGTGCACGAACTCGAGTTGATGCTGGGTTTGCGCGCGGGGAATGCACTCAAAGACGTCCCTGCGCATCACGGTGTCGAGCTGAAAGCCGCAAATCCCGCGCGACGGGCGCGTGAACTCGCGGCGGCGGACGGCTCCACCAATTGGACGCCGCCGGTGCTCAAATCCGTGGGCAATCAGGGCGAAGGAATTGTCGAACTCATCACAGCCCTGGACCGCCACTTCGTTTATCTTGAGGCCAGCGGTGTCCTGCGCGACCGGCGCCGCCAGCGGTTGCGAGAGCGTGTGCGGGACGCCGTTGCGCATCGCGTGCGCGAGCGCTTGTGGGAGACCAGCGCGAGCGGTGCGTGGATCGAAGGTGAGCTTGCTGCGCTCGAGTCTGGCCGCACCTCGCCGTTGGAAGTGGCCGATGCCTTGCTTGCACGCAGCGGCCCGTTGCTGAGTGGAGAAACCAAATGACATCAACGCGCGACCTGGACCAACCGTCCGCCGAGCTACTCGCCGAACTCGACCGCCTTCGCGCTGAAGTCGCGGCTTGGCGCGCACAGTATGACGCGCAGGCTAAGCGAGACATCGCGTTCACGAATTCAGCGAAGGAAGTCGAACCGCTGTACACGCCGCTCGATCTTGATGGACGCAGCGACGGCGTCGTTGAAGTGCCAGGCCAGTATCCGTTCACGCGCGGCATTCATCCGACGGGATACCGCGGGAAACTGTGGACTAAACGGCAATTCGCCGGATTCGGCACCGCGCGCGAAACGAACGAGCGATACAAGTACCTGCTCGCGCATGGACAAACGGGCTTATCCGTCGCTTTCGATTTCCCGACGCTGATGGGATACGACTCGGACCATCCGAGATCTGAAGGCGAAGTTGGGAAATGCGGCGTGGCAATTTCGTCGCTCGCAGATATGGAGACGCTGTTCGACGGAATCCCGCTCGACCAGGTCTCGACGTCGATGACGATCAACGGTCCGGCGATGATCCTCTTGTGCTTCTATCTCGCCGCTGCAGAAAAGAAGGGTGTTCCGTTTTCCAAGGTGTCGGGCACGGTTCAGAACGACATTCTCAAGGAATACCAGGCGCAGCACGCGTGGTGCTTTCCGATCGAGCCCGCGCTTCGACTTATCATCGATGGCTTCGCGTGGTGCTCCAAGAACGCCCCGAAATGGAATACCATCTCGATCTCGGGCTACCACATTCGCGAAGCCGGCGCGACCGCAGCACAAGAACTCGCGTTTACGCTTGCCAACGGCTTTACCTATGTCGAACGCGGCATAGAGCGCGGACTGGACGTGGACGAATTCGCTCCACGTCTTTCGTTTTTCTGGGACATTCACAACGACTTCTTCGAAGAAATCGCGAAGCTGCGCGCTGCGCGCCGTATCTGGGCGCGGCACATGAAGGACCGTTACGCCGCCAAGAACCCGCGTTCGTGGATGATGCGGTTCCACTCGCAAACCGCCGGCGTGACGCTCACCGCGCAACAGCCGATGAACAACGTTGTGCGCGTTGCGTATCAGGCTCTCGCCGCGGCGCTCGGCGGAACGCAGTCGTTGCACACCAACGCGATGGACGAAACGCTCGCGCTGCCGACGGAAGAATCCGTACAGGTCGCATTACGAACGCAGCAAGTGCTCGCGTACGAGACCGGCGTACCGAACGTGATTGACCCGCTTGGCGGATCGTTCTATGTGGAGCGGCTCACCGACGATCTCGAGAACGAAGCCGAAGCGTTGTTCAGAGAGGTCGAAGGGCTCGGTGGCGTGGTGAGGGGCATCGAGCAAGGCTGGTTCCAGCGCAAGATTGCGCAATCCGCTGCGCGCCAACAATGGGAAATCGAACAGAAGCGCCGCCTGATCGTTGGCGTGAATGAATTCGTCACCGATGAGAAGGAACTCACGATCGAATTGCTTCGTGTGACCGACGCTGCTGAGCGTGAACAGCGTGAGCGGTTGAACAAACTCCGCGCATCGCGCGACAACGATCTGGTGACACGACGGCTCGATGGTCTGAAAGCGGCCGCGCGTGGTAATGACAACGTCATTCCGCATATTCTGGACTGCGCTCGCGCGTATGCGACGCTGTACGAGATCCGCGCCGCGCTCGAGTCGGTCTTCGGCGCATACAGAGAACCCGTTTTCTTCTAGGAGCTATCCGTGGGACGACAAGCGACGGCGGTGTGGACTGGAACACTGAAGGAAGGCAAGGGCGTAATGTCTGCGCCGAGTGGCGTGCTGAACAACGCGGCGTACACCTTCTCGACGCGATTCGAGAACGCGGCGGGCACGAATCCCGAAGAATTGATTGCAGCGGCGCACGCGGGCTGCTATTCGATGGCGTTTTCGGGGAAACTCGTTGCGCAGAATCTCACGCCAGCGCGGATTGAAACGACCGCTGCCTTGACGATGGAAAAGACCGAAGCCGGCATGACAGTCACGAAGATCCATCTGACAACGCGCGCGAAAGTACCGGGCGCAACACCCGATGTGTTCGCGAAGGCCGCAGAAGATGCGCGCGCGACGTGCCCAGTGTCGCGCTTGCTAAAAGCCACGATCACGCTGGACGCGAAGCTCGAGGCGTAAGGGTCGCGTGTCGCCGCAGCCGGCGCTGGATTGGTGGGCGTCGTATTTCAACGACGACTATCTGCTCGAACATCACCCGATGTTCACTGAGCGTCGAAACCGGCGCGAAGCTGGACGCGCGCTCGACGTGCTCGGTCTTCCGGTCGGAGCGCGCGTGCTCGATGTCCCGTGCGGCCAGGGTCGGCACGCGCGGCTTTTTGCCGGCGCGGGTATGCACGTGACGGGTGTTGATTATTCAGCACACTTGCTCTCGCACGCGCGCGCCGCTACGCGCGGGAGTGGAGTGAAGTACGTGCGAGCTGACATGCGCAGGTTGCCGCAGTCGCTCTCCGGCAAATTCGACGCGGTCGTGTCACTCGGAGCGTCGTTCGGTTTTTTCGCGACGCCTGCGGAAGACGATGCAACTGTGGCGTCGTACGCTCGTGCGCTCGTACCCGGCGGGCAACTCGTGTTGCACGCTGCAAACCGCGACGGCGTCATGGCGAGATTCATCGAGAAGGACTGGTGGCGCGCTGACGATGGGACACTTGTGCTGCACGAGCGTGAGTTCGACCCCGTGAGCGCGATCCTGACTGTGTACGTGGTGCTCCAACGCCGGGCGGACTCTCGTCAACGCGCATACCGGATGCGCCTGTATACGGCATCGGAGCTCGCGGCGATGTTCGCGCGTCACGGCCTTACGTTGACCGAAGCGTGCGACGGGTGGCGCGACGCACCGCTCCGGCGTCGATCGGGGGAGATGCTGCTGGTCGCGTCGAGAACGCATTAGGCTGCCGCCGCCACAGGCGGCCACGTACTTTGTAGCGACTCAACTCGGCGCCCGACATCCATGTCCCGTCCCATTCGCGTGCTCGTCGCAAAACCAGGCCTCGACGGTCACGATCGCGGTGCGAAGGTTGTGGCTGCGGCACTGCGCGACGCAGGCATGGAAGTCATCTACACCGGGCTGCACCAAACACCGGAGATGATTGCGACGGCGGCTATTCAGGAGGACGTCGATGTGGTCGGCCTCTCGATTCTGAGCGGCGCGCACATGACGTTGTTTCCGCGCGTGCGTGCGCTGCTGAAAGAGGCGGGACGCGACGATATCCTCATCACGGGCGGCGGGATTATTCCGAAGGAAGACATGGACACGCTGACGGCCGAGGGTGTCGGCAAATTGTTCGGGCCGGGAACGCCGACGAAGGACTTGATCGATTACATCCGCGACTGGTTCGCGGCGCACGAGCGACAGGAGGCCTGATGTCGCGCCTCCGCGAGCTCGGCGCGGCGGTGCGCGAGCTCGAGGCCCGGCTGCGTGAAGGTGGCGGGCCCGATCGAATCGCGCGTCAGCATAAGCAGGGCAAGCTCACGGCGCGCGAGCGCGTGACCAAACTCTGCGACGATAACGCACCGTTCATCGAGATTGGGTTGTTGGTCGCGCATGACAAGTACGATGGCCAGGCGCCCGCTGCGGGTGTCATCACGGGCATTGGCCTGCTACACGGTCGCGAAGTCGTTGTCGTTGCAAACGACGGGACAGTGAAGGCGGGGTCGTGGTGGCCGGAGACGATCACGAAGATTCTGCGCGCGCAGGAAGTCGCGATGCGCTGCGCGATTCCGATTGTGTATCTCGTCGATTCGTCCGGCGTGAATCTGCCGTATCAGGACGGTGTGTTTCCCGGCCAATACGGCGCGGCGCGCATCTTCTACTACAACTCCATCATGCGCCGGTATCTGCGCATCCCGCAGTTCGCGGCGGTGATGGGCCCGTGCATTGCGGGCGGCGCATACTTGCCGGCGCTTTCTGATGTGATTCTCATGGTCGAAGGCACGTCGTTCATGGGACTCGGCGGTCCGAATCTCGTGAAGGGCGCCACTGGTCAGGTTGTCGACGCAGAAACACTCGGCGGTGCACACACGCATACGAAGATCAGCGGCGTCGCGCACTACGCCGCGAAAAACGACGACGAGTGTTTGGCGAAACTGCGCGAACTGGTTGAACGATTGCCCGTACCGCGCGCAGTACCGGCGCGCCGCTACGAGCCGCCCGGTGCACCGGCGGACACGTTGTACAATGTGTTGCCGGCGGACCATCGTATGGCGTACGACGTGCGCGCGGTATTACGCGCGCTGCTCGACGGCGGCGCGCTCGACGAGTTTCAGCCGGAACGCGCGCAAGAAATGATTTGTGGCGACGCGCGCATCGAGGGCATCCCGATCGGCGTCATTATCAACCACCGCGGGTTGATCAAGCAGAAGGGCGCCGCGCCGCGCATCGGTGGAATCATTTACACGGAATCGGCGGACAAGACCGCGTTCTTCATCGAGCGATGTGATCGCGAAGGTATCCCGATCGTGTTCGTGCAGGACGTATCGGGTTTCATGGTCGGTACGGATGCTGAACATTCCGGGATCATTCGCGCGGGCGCACGCTTCGTTGAAGCGATGGCGACCGCGTCCGTACCGAAGATTGTGCTGACGATCAATCACGCGTCCGGAGCGGGATACTACGCGATGGCAGGGCAGGGTTTCGATCCCGATTTCATTTTCTCCTGGCCAACCGGGCGAATGGCTGTCATGGAGGGCGCGGCGGCAGTGGAAGCGGTGCACGGTCCTGCACTCGAAGCAGCGCGGAAGAGTGGTGAGCCGCTACCGCCGGACGTGCAACAATCGGTCGACGAGATGTACGCTGATTACGAACACCATCTCGATGCTCGATACGCCGCTGCGCGTGGCTTCGTCGACGCCATCGTACATCCTGAAGAAACACGGACAGTGCTGGCGATCGCGTTGCGCGCCGCGCTTCGCAATCCGGCGCCACACATCGGACCGTTTGTACTTCCGCCACTGCTCCCCGTGACACCATCCCGAGGTTCACAACCGAATGAGTGATCGCGTCGTTCGCGTTGCAGCGGGGCAAGGCTTCTGGGGCGATTGGCTCGAGGCACCACGACGGCAGGCCGACGGTGGTCCGATCGATTACCTGATGCTCGACTACCTCGCCGAAGTCACGATGTCCATTCTGCAAAAGCAGAAGGAACGTGATCCGTCGATGGGGTACGCGCGCGATTTCATTGGCGCTGTCGAGAGTGTGCTGCCTGCCGTTGCTGAACGCGGTGTTAAAGTCATCGCAAACGCCGGCGGCGTGAATCCGTCTGCGTGCGCGGACGCGGTCCTCGCGCTGGTAAAATCGAAGGGCGTGTCAGGAAAGGTGCGCGTTGGCGTTGTCAGCGGTGACGATCTCTTGCCGCGGCTCGACGAGCTCATCGCCGGTGGCCACGCGTTGCGAAACATGGATACACATGCTGAGCTGCTCTCGGTACGCGACCGGGTACTCTCAGCAAACGCCTACATTGGATCCGTGCCGATTGTCGAGGCCCTCGCGAAAGGCGCGAATGTTGTCATCACGGGCCGCTCCACGGACACCGCGCTCACAATGGCGCCGTTGCGTCACGAGTTCGGATGGCCGGCCGACGCATGGGATCAGCTTGCCGCCGGCATCATCGCGGGCCACATCATCGAATGCGGCGCACAATGTTCCGGCGGAAACTGCCTCATTGATTGGCGCGACATTCCGGATCTCGCGAACGTCGGTTATCCGATCGTAGAAGGGCGCGCTGACGGATCGTTTACCGTCACGAAGCACCCTGGAACCGGGGGTCGCATCACGGTCGCGTCGATCACCGAACAGCTTGTGTACGAAATGGGCGACCCACATGCGTACATCACGCCCGACGTCGTTGCCGATTTCACGTCGATTCAGTTGTCGCAGGACGGAGACAATCGCGTTGCGGTGCGCGGAATTCGCGGTGCACCGGCGACGGACAAACTCAAAGTGTCGATTGCGTATCGGGACGGATGGAAAGCCGTCGGCAGTCTCGTCTATGCGTGGCCTGACGCACTCGAGAAAGCACAGGTTGCCGATCGTGTGCTGCGCGAACGGCTCGACCGGCTCGGGCTCAGGTTTGATACCATCCTCACAGAATTCGTCGGTGCGAGCGCAACGCATGGACCACTCGCAGGCGACGCCGGCCGCGCAGCGCCGGAAGTGGAGTTTCGCGTCGGCGTGCGCGGGCAGAATCGAGCGCACGTAGAGCGATTCACGCGCGAAATCGTTCCGCTCGTGCTGAACGGCCCGCCGAGTGTGACAGGGTTTGCGGGTGGCCGGCCCAAGGTCGAGGAAATTGTTGCGTACTGGCCGGCGCTGATCGACAAGACCGTCGTCACGCCGCGCGTGGAGATTCGCCAATGAGAGTGCGGCTCGTTGACATCGCGCACGCGCGATCCGGCGATAAGGGCGATACAGCGAACGTCGGTGTCATCGCACTGCGCCCCGAGTGGTATCCGGTTCTCGTGAAGCACGTTTCACGCGAGCGCGTCGCGGATCACTTCAGGGGCGTTATCTCCGGCGGCGTCGACCGGTTCGAACTTCCGAACTTGCGGGCGTTGAACTTCTTGTTGCACGGCGCGCTCGACGGCGGCGGAACGTTGTCGCTCAAGACGGACGCGCAAGGCAAGGTCTACTCGACGGCATTGCTTCGAATGGTCATCGACGTCCCCGATGATGAGGCGCGCGATGTCAAATTGCCGCGCGCGACCGGGGTCTAAGCGTGGGGCGCGCACTTCGAATACGTCTTGTGCTCGCTGCCATCGGGGCAATCATTTTCTTTTTCGGCACGCGCAGCGAATCCGAGCGGATGCGCTGGGTCGGGATCGGTTTTGTCGGGTTAGCGTGGCTCGGACGCTTTTACAGACCCACGCGACCTGGCAGCGTAAATCACGATCCTTCGATATAACCGGCGACGCCAGTCACATCTTTGACGCCGGCGCGAACGCCCGCACCGACCGACAACCCGAATAAGAGGGCCGTACCTGCAGGGATCCACGGGAGTACGACGGCGAGGGGCCAGAACACGACTGCAGCGCCGATGCCGGCGAGAATTGGGGCGCGCCAGGACTGAATCCCATCAACAAACCGCAGGCGATTGCGAACGAAGCGCCGGGCCGTGGTGTAGCCGAAGAGCAACGAAACGGCAGCGAGGGCGAAGCCGATGAATGCGAACATTGGGTCCTCCAGTTCTTCACAGAACGGACCGGACAGCGCGCAGTTTCAGGGCGGCCTGGCGCGACAGGCGGCGGACCCTGATTCGCCATCCTGGCGTGCCGCGTGGTTGTTGCGACAGGCCGAGTCAAAGCGGAGCGCATTGCGCGATTCCGAACGCGCCCGGTTCCGGTACGCGGTCAAGGTCGTGTGCGTCTGCTGGCTCGGCGCCATCGCGGGCTTGGTCCCGATGGGGTGGGCGCTCCATACCACTAATGAAGAACTCGGCCGGTTTGCGTTTCTCGCTGGTCAGGTCGGTGGCTCGTCGATCATCCTCGTTACGCTGGTCGTCGCATGGATGAGGTGGGAGCGAGACGACTGGTAGGCGGCTGCGCCGAAGCGAGAATGGTGAAGTAAAAAGGCAGAAGCGGCGTGGCGATCATAGATGCCAGTCCACCCTTCTAACTTCTGCCGTCTGCTTTCTGCCTTAGTTTCTGCTTGTGCTTCCTGAGCTTCTTGCACCCGCAGGTTCGCTGGACGCAGTTCGCGCAGCGGTGGGCAACGGTGCCGATTCGGTATACCTCGGCGCCGAGCGATTCAACGCACGCGACGAGGGCGCACAGCTAACGCTGGACGAGCTGGCGCACGCGTGCCGGATCGCGCACGAACATGGCGTGCGCGTCTACCTCACGCTCAACACGCTCGTCAAGCCGACGGAGCTCGTCGATTGTCTGACGCACCTCGGTGATTGCATCGATCGTGGGATCGATGCAGCGATCGTCCAGGACCTCGGGGTTGTTCGATTGATCCAGCAGGTGTATCCGGGATTTGAGATTCACGGTTCGACGCAGATGACGGTACACGACGCACGCGGTGCCGCATTGCTGCATGACCTTGGTGTGCGACGCGTTGTACTTGCGCGCGAGAACACGCTCGAAGATATCCGTGCGATTCGCGATGCGGTGCCTGATCTCGGACTCGAATCGTTCGTACACGGCGCATTGTGCATTTCGTATTCCGGTCAGTGCTTCATGTCTGGCATGATTTCTGAGCGGAGCGCGAACCGCGGCTCCTGTGCGCAGTCGTGCCGCAAGGACTACGTCCTCACTGACACTGCAACCGGCGCTGAACTCGATCGCGGATATTTGATTTCAGCGAAAGATCTCGCCGCACATGAACACCTCCCGGCGCTCGCGGAGCTCGGAATCGTTTCGCTCAAAGTCGAGGGACGCAAGAAGAAGCCGGAATACGTTGCGACCGTTGCGCGCACATATCGCGATCTGCTCGATCGCGTCGGACGCGGCGAATCGCTGCCGAAGCACGACGCCACCGAGCAGCCCTTGGTGCAGATATTCAGTCGCGGATTTACCGGCGGCATGTATGGTGGGCGCGAGGGCCGGCCGTATGTAACGCGAACGCACCCGGACAATCGCGGCGTCGAACTTGGCGAGGTGGTCGGCTATGAACGCGGCGAGTTGATCGTCGACGTGCGCGCGGAGTTGGGAGTTGGCGACGGCGTTGGGTTCGAGCCGCGCGACACATCCGCGCCGACCGCCACGCGCGGCTTTGCCATTGAAGTGATTCGCACGCTGCGCAGCGCACACAACACGTATCGACAGGCCATTCGCACGCAATCCCAGATTCCCGTTGGATGGCGTGTCGTTCGCAACGTTGATGCGCGACTTGTGGCGAACGCGCGCGAATCTTTCGCAAGTGTGCAATTGCGCCCCGAGGGTCGGCGTCGCCGCCTCGACGTGCGGCTGCGTGGTAACGCCGGTGCGCCGATGTCGTGCGAGTTCACCGTCGGCGACGCGATGGTCACCGCGCAGAGTACCGCCATGCTTGCACCTGCACGCCAGCACGGTCTTACGGATGCGACGCTGCGCGAACAGCTCGGTCGACTCGGCGAAACGGAGTTCGTGCTCGGCACGATCGATCGCAGCGCGCTTTCCCCAAGTCTCTTTCTGCCTGTCAGCGAGCTGAACCGCGTCCGACAACAGGCAACCGATCAGCTCGCGACTATCGGGCTGGGAACAGCCGAACAACACCACGCGGCGCGCACCGCGCGCATTATTGCCGCGGTGAGTGACGTCCCCGCGCAGACTCAGACAACGGCGGATGCGTTCACACTATCGGCGTCGGTGTATTCTCTCGACGACGCGCGCGCGGCTGCCGGTGCAGGCGCGACCGAGGTGGTGTTCGATCCGTTCATTCGTCACCCAGTCCCGCCGCGTGCCCGTGTCACGGCGCTCGCACGTGAGCTGAATGCGACGGGCGTCACGCTGCGCATTCGGACGCCAACGATCATTCGCCCGACGGAACGAAAGTCAGTCGACCCCTGGCTTGCGCTCGATTTGCCGATTCTCACCGGGCACGCTGGCCTCGCCGTTGAACTCGCGGGAGCGGGTCGCGACGTTGTCGCCGACTATGCCGTAAACGTTTTCAATTCGCATACTGCGGCAGTGTTACTCGGTCGCGGTGTGCGTCGCGTCGTCGCATCCGTTGAGCTGACGGTCAATGAGCTGGCGGCGCTGGTGCATCCATGGCGCGGCGCGGGATTCGATGTCGTCGTGTACGGACGGCCAGAAGGAATGACGATCGAGCACTGTGTGCTTTCAGCGGCATTCGATCGTGAGACCATCACGTGTCGTGATCTGTGCGTGCAGAAACATCCCGTTGTGCAGCTCACTGATCCGGCAGGGTACACCTTTCCGGTTGCAACAGACTCGGCGTGTCGAAACCGCCTCCTGCACTCGCGCCCCGTGGAGGCATCGGAATACATCCCGCGGTTGTGGCGCGAAGGCATTCGCGGGTATCACCTCGTGTTCAACGTGCCCAACGACCCGGTCGTATCCCTGGTACGCGCATATCGTGATGTGATCGAGCGTGCGCACGCTGGACGAGACGTTGCATGGGAGGGCGTGCGCCAACTCGTTGGCGGTGAGTTCACTCGCGGACATTTCGTGCGCGCCGTGTAGTTTTCGGCAAACGATTTCTGCCACGACAACGTGCTCGAATCTCTCTACTTCAGCGAAAACACCTACGCGGTGCGCGAGACGGTTCGCGCATTTGCAAAGGAGAAGGTTGCACCCGTCGCCGGGAAGTACGACGAATCCCAGGAGTTTCCGTGGGAAAACGTCAAAGGCATGGGCGAACTCGGTCTGCTCGGCGTCCCGTGGCCTGAACACCTGGGCGGCGCGGGACTCGATCTGATCACCTATCTCTGCGTCATCGAGGAGATGGCGAAGGTGTGCGCCTCGCACGCCATAACGATTTCTGCGCATACGACGCTTGGAACTTCACCGATCGTCAATTTCGGAACCGACGCACAAAAGTCGAAATACGTGCCACTCCTGGCGAGTGGGAAAGTGCTCGGCGGATTTGGCTTGACGGAAGAAGGCGCCGGTAGCGACGCGGGTGGGACACGAACGACAGCCGTGCGCAAGAATGGACATTACGTACTCAACGGAACGAAGCGCTTCATTACGCACGGCGGCGTGGGCGAAGTGTTCATCGTTACCGCCGTCACTGATCCATCGAAAGGACGCAAAGGGATCTCCGCGTTTATCCTAACGAAAGAGACGTGCGATCTTGACAAGGCAAAACGCGTTGGCGTCGGACACTCGGACCGGTTGTCGCCGATGCGCGGCTTCACCGCCGGAAAGAAGGAAGACAAACTCGGTTGGCGCGCGTCAGACACCCGTGAGCTTGTTTTTCAGGACGTCGAAGTCCCCGTAGAAAATCTGCTCGGCGCCGAGGGGCGTGGCTTCGTGAATTTCATGAAGACTCTGGACGCCGGCCGCGTCGGCATTGCTGCGCTTTCGTTGGGCGTCGCGCAGGGTGCACTCGATCAGACACTCGAGTATGCGTGCGTTCGCAAGCAATTCGGGAAGCCGATCGCAAGTTTCCAGGGCGTGCAATTCCCGCTGGCCGACATGGCCATGGAAATCGAAGCCGGGCGCCACCTGATGTACCATGCTGCCTGGCTTGCGATGCACGGCAAGCCGTACACGAAAGAGGCTGCATTCGCGAAGCTGTTTTGCTCAGAGCTCGCTATGCGCGCGACGATCAAGGCCGTGCAGATCCATGGCGGCTACGGATACACCAAGGACTACCCGGTCGAGCGCATGATGCGCGATGCGAAGATCGGCGAGATCGGCGAAGGAACGAGCGAAATCCAGCGCATCGTCATTGCGCGCCAGCTCCTCGGCGACCGAATCTGAGCTACAGGGTGTAGTCGGTCGCGGCTAGGGTGGCGGCCATCAACCTCACCCTCCCAGTAGCCGCGCCGCAGTTACGTCGTTAGGAATTAACGGTCAGTAAGAGTGTGTGCTTACGCGCCTGGCGACTCCGGGCGCGGTGAGCATGCGGGGTTTCGGGACGCGAAAGCCAACGAAGCCGTGGCCAGTGTGGTGGGGTAGCAGGTGCCCCCGATCGCTCAAACGACCCGACTTGATCCGGCCGATTCGTGAATCGGCCGGCGGGTTCACCGAGACGATTGTTCCGCATATGGACGACAACCGCTAATTACGCAGGCCGGAAACAAGCGGCCGGCGAACCAGTACGAAGGACTGCACCCCGCTGCCTGCGAAGAGTCGCTTCGCGGGGCGGGGTGTGGCGCATGATGAAACGTGAAATTCTGATCAACGCGACGCAGCGAGAAACGCGCGTCGCCATTCTCGAAGACGAGCAACTCGTCGAGTTGCTTGTGGACCGGCCTGACGCCCGACGCATGGTCGGCGACATCTACCTCGGCCGCGTCGAAGCGATCCGTCCCGGCATTCAAGCCGCCTTCGTCGATATCGGCACCGAGAAGAGCGCTTTCCTGCACTCGTCCGATTTGGTGTTTGACGAAGACGCGGACGAAGACGACGAGGACGACGACGCGGAGGGCGACGGGAACGGCAACGGTAACGGCAAAGAATCGCGCCGCCGCGAACGGCACAACGAAAAGATTCCGCCGATTCAGGACGTTCTGAAAAAAGGCCAGGACCTGATTGTTCAGGTCACCAAAGAACCGATTTCGACAAAGGGCCCGCGCGTCACTGCGCAGGTGTCTCTCGCAGGCCGCTTCCTGGTGTTCATGCCGTTCGCTTCGCGCGTTGGTGTCAGCCGAAAGATTGGCGACCGTGCGACCCGCGGTCGATTGCGCGAGATGGTCGAGTCGCTGCTGCCCAAGGATGCCGGTGGGGTCATCGTTCGCACCGTCAGCGAGGACACCACAAAAGAAGTTTTCGAGCGCGAGTTGAATACGCTGCTCAATCAGTGGAAGCGCATCAAGAAGAAGACCGCGTTTGTGCGCGCGCCCGCGGCGATCCACCACGAAACAACGTTGACGCGCGGATTGATCCGCGACGTCTTCAGTGCGAAGGTCGACTCGCTTACGGTTGACTCGAAGCAACTCTTCAATGAAATCGGCGAATACCTCAAAGGCATCGCGCCGGAGCTGAGCGAACGCGTCAAAATGCACGAGGACGCGGTGCCGTTGTTCGACAAGGCCGATATCGAGAAAGAGATCCGCGATCTGTTCAAGCGGCGCTGCGATCTGCCAAGCGGTGGCTACTTGATTATCGAACCCACCGAAGCGCTCGTCTCGATCGACATCAACTCGGGTCGCTACACCGGCAAGAAAGATCCTGAGAAGACGAGTCTGCGCACGAACCTCGAGGCCGCGCGTGAAGTGGCGCGACAACTTCGTTTGCGCGATGTCGGCGGAATTATCGTGTGCGATTTCATCGACATGGAAACGCGCGGCAACCGGGACAAGGTGTTGCAGGAGTTACGCAACCATCTGTCGCGCGACCGCGCGCGCACGAAAGCGTTCGCTGTCAGCGACCTGGGCTTGATTGAGATGACGCGCCAGCGCGTGCGTCAGTCGCATTTGCAGTCGATGACGACCGCATGCCCGACGTGCCATGGCACCGGTCGCGTGTTCACGCCGGAAACCATTCTTCGCCGCATGGAGCGATCGGTGCGCCGCATTGCCGTCGAAGGCAAGCGCGATCATCTGATCGTGAAGCTGCACCCCGACGTCGCATTGTACGCGCTCGAACAAGAGCGCGATCTCGCAAAGAAGCTCGAGAAAGGCGCGGGCTTCAACGTGGAACTGCGTGACGATCCACTGCTCAAGCCGGACGAATTCAAGCTCGTCACCAAGGGGCAGGGCAGAGACGTCACGCAGCAGTACGCCGTGGCCTGAACAAGGGTGAGGGAAGAAACCCCTCACCCCTCGGTCTGCACTAGTTCGTTCCGGTGATCTCCGGGAACCACGTGAACTTGATGTAGTTCTTCAGGTTCAGGTACAACTTGGCGGCGTCGCGCACCCGGTCCGCAGTCACCTTCTTAAGGCGCTCATCGCCTTGCGTCGTCACGCGCACTGCAACGCTGTCCGTGCTGATTTCATCGAGTGACGACAGCGCGGCCATCCAGTAGCTGTTGCTCCGGACCGACGCTTCGCGCGACCGCTTGTAGATGTCACGGAGCAGAGTGACTTCACCGTTCGTCGGGCCGCGAGTCTGCAACGAGTCGACAGCGGCGAGCACTGCGCGCGCTATCCTCGCCGCATTGCCGGGCGACGACGGGAATCCGATGCTGATCGTGTACTCCTCGCGCGGAATCCGCGACCACTCGCTCGATGCACCACCGCTGTATACCACACCAAGTTGTTCGCGCAGCGTGTTGATGAGTCTGATGTTGAGGATGGTTGACAACGCGTCGAGCATCAGGACTTCATCGGCCGACGGCTTGAACGGGCCGGTAAACGCGAACAACGTGACCGCCCGTGGCTCGGTGCCTTTCTGAATGACCTTCTCGTGAACGCCGGTGAGCGGAGGATTGCCCCAGGGCTTCCACGTTTCCTTGCGGTTCGTCGAGGGCAACGAAGCGAGGTACGTCTCAACGAGCGGCTTCAACGTTTCTGGCTTCACGTTGCCGACGAACGAGAACGTGAAGTCGCTGAAGTCGGCGAACCGGTCCTTGAAGATCTCGAGCGCACGGCCGAGGTCCACGGAATCGAGGGCCGCCAACGACGGCGGAACTGCGCGCGGGTGATACCCGTTCATCACTGCCTCGAGCGTGTCGTTGAAGGCTGTTGCCGGATCCTTCTCGCGGTTCGCGAGCGTTTGAACCGCACGCTCCTTGGCGGCCGTCCACGCGGCGGTATCGACGCGCGGTTCGGTAACGCGCAGATGCGTTAACTGCAGCAGCGTTTCAAGATCCTTGGGCGACGCCGTCCCGCCGACGCTCTCCGACGTCGGGCCAATCGAGAAGGTCGATGTCGCGGCTTTTCCTGCGAGCTTCTTGGTCAAGTCGGTCGAGTTGAACCGGCCAGCACCGCTCGTGCCGACAATCGGGCCTGCGAGATTGGCGTTGTGGTAATCCTTATCGAGCAAGAGCGACAACCCTCCAATGCTCGATCCGGAGAATAAAACTTCATCGTTCTTGTAGGTCGTCGGCTTGACGAGCACTCTGGCGCCATTGGAAAGTTGCCACTCGGTGACGCCCATGCTCGCGATCACGCGCTCAGCGGTCACACGACCAGGCTGTGGAGGTGATGAGAGGAGTGGTCCATCCAACGACGCCTCGGCGTATGCCGTCACCGTGGCTCTCGCAGCTTTGGCGAACACCGCCTGAATCTGTTGTTCAGTCGGCACGCTGAACCCAATCTCGGGCGCGGCGCCCTGGATGACGCGATTCTCAGTCGTGATCCATTTCGTCGCGAGTCCGTTCACCTCTGCAAGCGTGATCGTCGGCAGAACGTCTTTGACCAACTGCTGGCGGTACTCGAGGCTCAGCGGCGTGAAGCCGTACAGGAAGTGGCTGATGTACGCACCGACGAATGACGCGCTCGTACGCGACTCGCGCTCCGCGAACGCGCGCTCATAGCTGCGCGTGATGTTGCTCTTCGCGCGATCGAGCTCTGTCTGGAGAAACCCGAACTCGTCGGCGCGCCGGACTTGGAGCAGCATCGACTCCAATGCGAATTCCATTCCGCCGTCGTTCACGCTGGCGCTGAGCGTAAACGCATCCGTTTCGCGGCCCATGAACGACCCCAGCGACATCCCGGCGCCGCGATACGGCGCATTCGGCTGACGAGTGGGCTCAACGAGCCGGTCGTTGAGCATCCCGATGTAGATGTCCTCGATCAGACCGCGGCGGTAATCGCCAATCGTCTTCGAGACCCGCGCTTTCTGCTTGAACGAAACGTTGATGAAGGAATTCGTCACTTCGCGATCCTTCAGAATCGCGACCAGCGGCTCGGCGTTGTCCGGTACCGTCACGACTGGACGCTGGACCGCATCCGCGCGACCTCTCAAACCGTTGAACTGGTCTTTGATCATTCCCTCTACGCGCTTCGGATCGAAGTCGCCGACCACAATCACTGCCATGAGTTCCGGGCGGTACCACGTGTCGTAGAACTTCCGCAGGCCCGCTGCTTCCGCCGTCTTGATGCTGGTATCGGTACCGATTGGCGAGCGTTGTGCGTAACGGGAATCCTTGAGCAGAATCGGCAGCGCTTTGTCGCGCATTCGCTGATCAGCGCCGAGTCCTTGGCGCCATTCCTCGAGGACTACGCCGCGTTCCGCGATGACCTCCTGCGGATCGAACAGTTGCCCGCCCGCAAAATCGGACAACAGTTGGAGCGCCGCGTCGATAACCAGCGGCTGGTCGCTGGGGATGCGCAGCGTATAAATCGTCTCATCGGCGCTCGTGGACGCATTCACGTCCGCGCCCAATGACGCGCCGATCGAGTTCATGAATCCGGCGAGATCGTTCGCCGAAAACCGCCGCGTACCATTGAACGCCATGTGCTCAACGAAGTGCGCGTACCCTCGCTGCGTGTCGTCCTCGAGCACGGACCCGACGTTCACCACGAGGCGCAATTCGGCTCGTCTCGCCGGGCGCGCGTTTTGGCGGATGTAGTACGTCAGTCCGTTGGGGAGCTTGCCAACTGTGACCGCGGCGTCGAGCTGGAGCGGCGACGCAAGCGCCGGCCCCTGCGCGTCGGCAACGTCAGGTACGAGGAATGCGAGCGCGGCGAGTGAACTGCGGACGAATCTCGGCATCGGGACATCCAGCGGTCAGTCGGTTTTGCGCAGCGGGGGACTCCCGGTGCGGCCGAACGGGGCGACATCGCCCTCCCAGCATCGGAGAACGGTACGTCGCCTGCAGCGGTTCCGCTGCCCCCGTTACACAGTGCCGCACCCTGCGGTGAGACCGGCTGACCGCCGCCAGAAGCCCGTTCCTCGGGGCGCTATTCCGACCGCAGGGCTTGGCTTGCACACGTGCGCCGGGCCGCCTAAGTTGCACGGCTCCCTCTTCTTAGCTCGTTTCCCGACGATGTCTTACGCGATCATCCGGACCGGCGGCAAGCAGTTCAAAGTCGAAACCGGTCAGTCAGTTCGAGTACCAACGCTTCCGGGCGACGCCGGTTCGTCGGTGGAATTCAACGACGTGCTGCTCGCACACTCCGGCAAGTCAGTGAAAGTGGGCGTGCCGACGCTTAAGGGCGCATCGGTCAGCGCCGAAATCGTCAAGCACGGCAAGGACGACAAGATCGTCGTCTTCAAGTTCAAGCGACGTAAGAACTACGCGCGAAAGCAGGGACATCGCCAAGGCTTCACAGAAGTGAAGATCGGCAAGATCGACCTCGGCTGACGCATAGAGGAATTCAATGGCTCACAAGAAAGGCGTCGGCTCGTCGAGAAACGGCCGAGACTCAAATCCGCAGTACCGCGGCGTGAAAAAGTTCGGCGGCGAAGTCGTGTCGGCCGGCAACATCATCGTTCGGCAGTGCGGCACGAAGTGGCACCCGGGAACCAACGTTGGCCTCGGCAATGACTTCACGATCTACGCGCTCATCGACGGCGTTGTGAAGTTCGAGCACAAGGACAAGCGCCGTTACAAGGTCAGTGTGTACCCGGTCGCCAAGGCGAGCTGAGCAACGCGGATTGTTGTCGACGGGCGCCTGCAAATCGGGCGCCCAATTTGTTTCCGGAACTCCCCGCTGAAACCGTCACACACGTCGCGCGTACCGTTAGACGTCAGGAGGTCACATGAGCATCTGGGATAAAGTTGCCGCCGGTGTAAACCGCGCAGCAAAAGTTGCCGGCGACGCGGTCGATGAAGGAAAGTTGCGGGTTGCGGCATTTCAGGCGCGAAAGCGCGCCGACGCAAAAGCCGAAACGCTCGGGTATGCAGTGGCGCGTGCACGCGCTGAGAATCGCGAGCCGGACGCAGAAGCAATCACGCGATTGGTCGAGGCGGTGAATGCCGCCGATGCTGAAGCGGCAGCGCTCGAAAGACAATCGAAATCAGAAAACCAATAACGACGGCAGAACAGCTGAATTCTGAAGGCAGAAGGCAGAAGTCAGAAGGCAGAAGGGCGAACCGAAATCGGGTTCGCCCTTCTGCCTTCTGCCTTCTGCCTTCAGAATTCTGTCGAAGGTCTACTGTGCGATTCGCCGATCCACTTTCGGTCGCTCTGGATTGTTCGCGACAGTCACCGCCAAATCGCGGATGTAGTTCGCAATGCGCGAGTAGTGCGGATAGTCGATGTACTGTGGCTCGTCGGTGAGCTGGTGATAGTCCGCGTGGAGACCGGTGAAGAAGAACGCGATCGGGATTCCCTTATTGGCGTAGTTCGCGTGATCACTGCGACCGTAGATGTTGTTATAGCCGGCCCACGTCACCGAATCGTCGAACCGATAGTCGAGCTTGAAAGGAGATTTCTGCTGCTTGTTGGCAGTCGTAACCATCGTGGCGAGGTCGCTCGACAAGCGATTCGAGCCCACGACAGCGAGATAGTCGGGACCACCGCCGGGAATGTCGTCCGCCCGTCCGCGTCCGATCATGTCCATGTTCAATTGCGCGACGATCGATGTGATCGGCACCGTCGGATTGTCCGTGTAGAAGCGCGAGCCTTGCAAGCCCGTTTCTTCGCCGGTATGCCACACGAAGAGCACGGAGCGTTTCGGCTTCTCGGGCGCAAGCGCGAAGTATTCCGCCATTTCGAGCAACGCCATCGACCCGGATCCATCGTCATCGGCACCGTTCCGAATGGAATCGAGCCGCGCCGGTCCGCGCTTGCGAATTGCCGTCATGTTGACTCGCTCGCGTGCGATGCGATTCATCGTTGTGTCCGCTGCGAGCACCTGACGTCCGTCTGCCATGCGCTGACGGTAGACCTCTGCCAAGTACGCTTTCACGGAATCGTGATCGACGGGGTTCGCCTGGATCGGATCGTGATCGTTGTGCGCACCAATGGCGACGAATTCGTTGCGCAACGTTGGATCGCTCCCGCGAAGAATCGCGACAACGTTGCGGCCAAACTCCGGAGTGCGACGCTCTTCCAGCACCAGCCTGCCGCTGACGCGGGCACCCGCCGTACCAGGCTGAAGCGTACCGAGTGGCGCACCCATCATTGCTTCCGCGGCGGCGCGCGTGACGCGAATCGAAACCGGAGCCGGCGACGGACCAAGCATCGTGGTGCCGGCGACAACCTGCTGCGGCTGCTGCTGCATTGTGGAACGCGTCGGGCGATTCACAGCGCGTTGCTGCGCAGATGCGGAATCGAGATCCACGGTGACAATCGCGAGTGCACCAGCGAAGCGAGCGTTCGGACCACCGCCAAACCCGCCGCGGCCCCCTCGCCCACCACCACCTCCTCCGCCACCGCCGCCACGCCCGCCGCGACCGCCACCGGCGCCGACAGGATTCGGCAGTAGCACTACAATGCGGCCGGCAGCGAGCGGCGTCGCGATTTGTTGCGCCGTGTCACCGGCGACGCCACCAAAAATCACTTGCGCGTTCTGCAGCGTGATTGTGCCTGGCTGAACTCCGGTGGGGATTGGCAGAAAATCGGAATCAATTCGAAGATCGCGTCCACCCGCCGAGAGTTGCGATTCCGAAGTGAACGTTCTCGTTCCGAATGGGAGCGCCTGGAAGTACGTGCCGTTATCTCCGGCGGGCTCGAGACCGAGCTTTTTCAGCTCCGCGGCGATGTAGTCCGTGCCTTTTTGATTGCCGACAGTGCCAGCTGCGCGACCCATCATGGAGTCGTCCGCGAAGATGTAGAGGCGCGTACGCAGATCGGCCTCGTCGATCGCGACTTTCGTTGGGCGCGGATCGATTCTCGCGGGGTTGCCATACTGATTCAGCGGCCCCTTTTCACGCGCTTGCGCGTGTGCGGCAGCAGGGATGAGCGCGACGATTGCGCACAACGTTGTGCGAAGCCGAGACGAAATCACGGGTACTCCGAGCGTGGAGGTGGCAGGGACTTCTACCGCAACAAGATTACGTCCTGACGGGCGGGAACGTGGAGGCGCACGCGGCGCGGGCCCCGGCCACGTCGTCGGTGCAGATCGCGTGCACCCCGGCCTGCGCGAGTCGCTTGATCTCGAAGGGGTCGTTTGCTGTCCACGCGATGACCGAGCCGCCCGCGGCACCAACCTCGGCGACGAGTTCTGCATCCACGTACTCGCGGTGGGGCCAGAGCGTGGTCGCGCCGGCGGACGACAGCGCATGCGCAGTGTCGACCAAGCGGCTCACGACGAGAATCCCGCGCGGAACGCGCGGTGCGAGTTCGCGTGCGCGGCGCACCATTCGGTGGTCGAAGCTGTGCATCGCCGTCGGTCCGCGGTGAGCGGCGAGTTTCGGCGCCGCGTGCTCGACAACACCGGCGCCCTTTAATTCGCAGTAAATCGTGAGTCGCTCACCGACGAGATCGAGCACCTCGTCGAGCGTCGGGATGGAGTGCGATTCAGCCACTTTCAGGCGTCGCACTTCAGCGCGTGAGAGGGCACTGAATGGCCGCCACGCTATAGCGTCTTCGCGCGGCGACGGTTTCGGTACAGGGTCGTGGTGCACAACGACGGCGCCGTCGGCGGTCGCATGCACGTCGAGTTCGATGCCGTCGGCAGCGAGCTCAAGAGCGCGTGCAAAGGCAGCGATCGTGTTTTCGGGTGCTTCCCGAGAAGCACCTCTGTGCGCGATGATAGCGGGGCGGGTCACAGTATTAACATTGCACCGGGTTCCTCCGTCTCTCTACCAGCGCCGATGCCACCCGACGCCCGCGCGGCAGACACAGCCGCCGACATCGAGCTTATCACGCGATGGATTCGCGGCGATGAAGCCGCCGCTCGGGAACTGGTGGCACGGCATGCCGCCGCGCTGTCGCGGTTCGCGGCAAGTCAGGGAGTTCGTGATGATGTCGACGAGCTGGTGCAGGACACGTTCGTACGGGCGTTCGGAGCAATCAAGACCTTTCGGGCCGACAGTTCGTTTCGGACGTGGCTGTTCACAATCGAACGACGGTTGATTCTCGATCGGCGGCGCGCCGCGAGGCGCCGGAAGGATGACACCGAAGTGGATGAGCGCGACGCAGCAACGGCGTACGATGCGCTCGACACGCTGGTGGCTGATGAGATGGCAACGCGAATTCGCGCGGCGGTCTCAGCTCTTTCGCCGATGCAGCGCGATGTGTTCACGCTCCGAGTCACAGAAGGGTTGTCGTATCGGGAAATCGCCGAGATGCTGGACAGTACGGAAGGTGCAGCACGAGTGCATTACCACAACGCGATAACGGTCGTCCGGGAGTTACTCAATGAATCGTGACATCAACCACTGGGATCGAGGCGACGTGCAGGATCGGTTGCCGGATCTTGTGCACGGCCGGCTCTCGGATGACGAGCGCGCGGCAGTTGAGCGCGCGGTTGCGGCCGACCCCGAACTGGCGCGCGAGCTTCGCGCCGTGCACGAAGCGCAACGAGCGCTGACCGGTCGTGCAGCGGCGGTGGACGTTAGTCGCATAGCGGCCGCTGTGCGACGACCTGCCCGCAGCGGGCTTGGCGTTGCGCGTTGGCGAATTGCCGCTGCGATTGCAACGATCGCCGTTGGCGGCGCATCACTGGCTGTCGTGCAACAGACGCGGTTTGATACACCGGCCGACTCGCTGGCGGTGATCGGCGCGCCGGCGAACGAGCCCCATGCAGTTTCCCTGGGATTCGATCTCTCATCGCTCAGCGCCGAGCAACTCGAGCAGTTGCTTGCTGAGCTTGAACGAACGGGTGGTCTGCCGTCGGTAGAACCGCGAACGACGGTTGTGATTCCGCCTGTGGAGGAACGGCAATGACACGGAATACTTCTCGGGCAATGATCGCAGCAGTGCTGCTTTTGCCCGTCACGCTGGGAGCGCAGGGAGGAGGCGGACGTCGCGCGCAGCAGCAGCCGCCCGACGGCCGCGGTGGACCGCCTGATGCGGCCCGGATCACGCAGATGCTGCGGAACCAGCTGCAGTTGTCCGACGCGCAGGTAAGCCGGCTGCAGGAGTCGAATCGCAAATTCGCTCCGCGTCGAAACGATCTCATGGGCGAAGAGCGCCAAGTGCGTATCGGGATGCGCGAGTTGCTTTGCAGCGGCGACACGACGCGAGCCGCCGAAGTCGCGCGTGCGCTCGACCAGCTCGCTGATTTGCAGAAACGCCGCATGGCGATCTTTGACGAGGAACAGCGCGATTTGGCGACGTTCCTGAATCCGTACCAACGCGCGCGGTTCCTTGGGTTCCAGGACGTGGTGCAGAACCAGCTGCGCGGTGGAGGCGGTGGACGCGGAGCGCGCGGTGGTGGTCCGCCGCCGGACCGTCTACGCGATCCAGCTGCTGGCCCGCCTCCCGGCGAGCGCCAGGAACGGATCCGCCCGGATGGTCCGCCGCCAGGCGGTCGCGCGCGCGGCGGTGGTCCACCGCCGATTCCCGCCGGGTGCGGGGAGGTCATTCCACCGCCTGGATCCGCGCGCCCGTAGCGACTTCACGACGGGATAGCGATCCCGCGAGCAGCAAACGCTACACCAACACGGCACCGCCTTTGCATTGAGCGCAAGGCGGTGCCGCGTTGTTTCACGGCGACGGGATTCACGTCTTGGCGCGCGGTTCGTAGTTTGAGTTGCCGAACAGCGCCTGGGTGGCGGAATTGGTAGACGCAGGGGACTCAAAATCCCCCGTCCGCAAGGATATACGAGTTCGAGTCTCGTCCCGGGCATTCACTCACTACTCTTCCGAACGTGTCGACATCCGATCAATCTGCAGGTCGCGTTGCCGTCGATCCGAAGGCGCTCGAGGACCTGCGCAAATTCGGTGGCGATGCCATGCTGCAGAAGCTCATCATGTTGTACCGTGAGCAGGTCGAGGTCCGCGTGATGGCGTTACGCGGAGCGCTCGCCACCGGCGACATGGGAGCGGCGCGACAAGCGGCGCACGCGCTCAAGTCGAGTTCCGGACAAATCGGTGCAGTCGGACTGCAGGAGCTGTGTAAGCGTACGGAGCACGCTGCGATCGACAACGATCGCGACGAAGTGGCGGCATGCTTCGCGGAATTTGACGGCGTAGTCACGGCCGTCGATCGGTGGCTCACCGACCGAGGGTTTCCGCCAGAACCCTGAACACAACAATGCCAGGACGACATTTTCTGTTTGTACCGGGGCCAACCAATGTCCCGGATCGTGTTTTTCGCGCGATGCATCGCGCCATGGAGGATCACCGATCACCGGTGTTCCCCGAACTTCTGCGCGACATCCTCGGCCGGTTGCCGCAGGTGTTGCAGACGAAATCCGGCCGCGCGTTCGTGTTTGCGGCGACAGGATCAGGCATGTGGGAAGCTGCTCTGGTCAATACGCTCGATACCGGCGACCGTGTGATCGCCGCGCGCTACGGTCAGTTCTCGCATTTGTTCGCGAGCACTGCGAAGCGTTTGGGCTATCGCACCGACGTGATCGAGGCGCCGTGGGGCGGAGGCGCGCCGGTCGCCGCGATTCACGAAGCGCTTGTGCGCGACAAAGAGCATACGATCAAGGGTGTTCTGGTAGTTCATAACGAAACATCGACCGGCGTTACGACTGATCTCACCGCCGTCCGACGCGCGATCGATGAGGCGAAACATCCCGCGCTCCTGTACGTCGATGGCGTGAGTTCGATTGGTTCGCTCGATTTCCGCATGGACGAGTGGGGTGTTGACCTCGCGATCGCTGGTTCGCAAAAGGGATTCATGATGCCTGCGGGACTCGGCGTTCTTGGTGTGAGCGCAAAAGCGCTCGCACGTGTGGAAGCCGCGAACTCACCGCGCGCATTTTTTGATTTGCGCGATCAGATCAAGCAGAACGACACTGGATACACACCGTATACACCCGCGCTCTCGCTCCTTTTCGGATTGCAAGAGGCGCTCGACATGCTGCTGTCTGAAGGCATGGCGCAGGTCGCCGCGCGGCATCATCGACTCGCGTCGGCTACGCGCGCTGCGGTGCAGGCGTGGGGATTGTCACTGTGCGCGAAAGACGCGTCGATGTACAGCGATACGGTGAGTGCAGTGATGCTTCCCGGCGGTCAGTCTCCGAAAGTGATGGAGCATGCGTTCCACAAATACCAACTGTCGCTCGGCGGCGGGCTCGGTGAAATGGCGGGCAAGCTCTTTCGCATCGGCCACCTCGGCGACCTCAACGCGTTGATGTTGCTCGGCGCGCTCAGCGGAGTTGAAATGGCGCTCGCGGACGCGGGAATCCCGGTGGAGCCGGGAAGCGGTGTCGGCGCTGCGGAAAAATGCTTGCGTCGTTAGTGAGGATTGCTCTTCCGCTCGCCTGAAACGCCCTCGTATCTTTGCGCCTTCTCTCACCCCAGGGTTCATGCGTCACGCTGCGATGTATCACGGTTCGTTCGAGCGAAACTTTGTCGCCCTGAAGCCGGGGACTACGTCGTTCGAAGGATCTGACGGCGGGATGCACCCGATCCCCGCATGGCCCGCGAGCGCGGACGGAATGCGCATTGGGTACATGGAGAAGACCGGAAAGAAATTCATGATCGTTCGCGTTCAGCGCGGTAATACCGACATCGTGCTCAAGAACGAACTCGTGATCGATCTGCCGCGCCACTTTGGACACGGAAAACGCCTGGGTCCGGAGCCGACGCTCATTGAAGACGATGGCCTGATGGTTGGATTGCTCGAAGATCTCATTCGCAAGAATCCCGAGCAGGCAACTGAACTCATGCGATTGCGCACCGAGCTGAAAACAGCGCATCCGGCGAAGTAGCGCTTATCGCAACACCGGGGGTGCTCCGCAATGAACGATCCTGCTCAAGCCGACGTCGCGCGATTCATGCAGGAGGTGGAGCGCCGAAATCCTGCGCAACCCGAGTTTCATCAAGCGGTGCGCGAGGTCGCCGAGTCGGTCATGCCACTCGTGCTCGAGAACAAGCGTTACCGCGACGAGCTGATCCTCGAACGCATGGCGGAACCGGATCGCGTGATCTCGTTCCGCGTGTGCTGGGAAGATGATAGCGGCGCGATTCAAATGAATCGCGCGTGGCGCGTGCAGTTCAACGGCGCGATCGGTCCATACAAAGGCGGTATGCGTTTCCACCCCTCGGTCAACGAGGGAGTGCTGAAGTTTCTCGGGTTCGAGCAAACGTTCAAGAACTCGCTCACGGGATTGCCGATGGGCGGCGGCAAGGGCGGATCAAACTTCGATCCCAAGGGAAAAAGCGATCGCGAAGTCATGCGTTTCTGCTATTCGCTGATGAGCGAATTGTTCAGACACGTCGGCGAGCGCACGGATGTGCCGGCGGGGGATATCGGGGTCGGTGGCCGCGAAATCGGGTACATGTTCGGCGCGTACCGGAAAATCGAGAACCGGTTCACCGGCGTGTTCACCGGGAAGGGTCGCGCGTTCGGCGGCAGCGCCGTACGTCCAGAAGCGACGGGCTACGGTCTCGTGTATTTCACCGAGGCCATGCTGGGTGCGCGTGGCGACGGGATCAAAGGCAAACGCGCAATCGTGTCGGGATCGGGAAACGTTGCGTTGTACGCGATCGAGAAACTTGCCGAGCTTGGTGCGACGGTGGTGACCGCTTCGGACTCAGGCGGATTTGTGCACGATCCCGCGGGCATTTCGCACGAGAAGCTCGCGTGGCTCAAAGATCTCAAGGAGAATCGGCGCGGCCGTGTTTCGGAGTACGCCGACAAGTGGAAAGGGTCGACGTACCACGCGGGGAAAACCCCATGGGCGGTTGGCGCGGACCTGGCGTTCCCGTGCGCGACGCAGAACGAACTCGACGCTGAGGATGCGAAGACGTTGGTTGACAACAAAGTTCTCGCGGTTGCCGAAGGCGCGAACATGCCGAGTACAGCGACGGCCGTGCATCAACTCGTTGCGAAGAGTGTTTCGTTTGCGCCGGCGAAAGCCGCAAACGCGGGCGGCGTCGCCGTCTCTGGTTTGGAGCAAACGCAAAACTCGATGCGCCTGACCTGGTCGCGCGAGGAAGTCGATCAGCGGCTCAAGCAGATCATGCTCGGAATTCATTCACAGTGCGTCGAGCACGGTTCGAACGGCAAAGGCGTTCCGAACTACGTGCTCGGTGCAAACCGCGCGGGCTTCGTGAAAGTCGCCGAAGCGATGCTTGCGTACGGAGTGGTGTGATGCGCGCAATTGTCTTGTGCACTGCGGTGCTCGTGTCGACGAGTATCGCGGAGGCGCAGCGGGGCGGTGCGGGACGCGGTGGAGCAACACGCCAAACTCAGGCCGACGACTACACGCGATACGAACTGCTCGCGCCTGGCAGTGGAAAGTTCAGAATCCTTTACGAAGTCACCGCGACCACAGCCGGCGCGACGCAGTTCTTCAACGCGATCCGGCAGGGAAGCGTCGCGACGGACGAAGCCGTGTATGATCGTGCGACGGGCAAGCCCCTCGCATGGGACATTGTCGGCGCAGACGTGGCCCGCGCCGGCGGTGTGGGCGGCGGCGGTGCTGCACCGGACACGTTGCAGAAGTACATCCGCGTTACGCTCGCCCGTGCCGTTCCGGCCGATGGCGAGGGTCGCGTGCTCATCGACAAAACGTATTACGACACGACCAGCTATTACGTGCAGGGCGACGTGATCGTGTTTACGCGACCGCTCGGCATCAAGCGCAACGCGGTCGTCTTGCCGCTCGGCTACGATCTGGTGTCGCTGAATTATCCGTCACAAGTACTGCACGAGTCCGACGGGCGGGTCGCGGTTTCTTTCTGGAACAACACACCGGGCGAAGCGGCGGTCACGCTCCGCGCGCGCAAAGCGGCGACAAATGCGGCTGCGTCTCCGAGCGCGAACGCACGCATTCCGGCTGATCGAGTCGCGCGCACGAGTGAGCGCGCACATCAGAATCGCGAGATCGTCTACTCGTTGCTCGATCCCGCGACGCATTCGTTTGATTTGTACCACGACTACACGGAGTCACGCCCCGGCGTTGCGACGTACATCAACGAAGTCCGCGCAGGAAGCACCGTATCCAATCCGCGTGCACGCAACCTCGATTCGGGTGAAGACCTGAAGTGGGAAGTCTTGAAGGGCGCCGCAATCACGGCCGCGCAGTTGAACGTGCAGAACGTGACGCCGCAATCGGAGATCGTCGTGTTTCGCTTCACGCCCGTGCCGCAAGGCGGCTCGACTCGCATTCGGATGTACGAGACGTACACCGACACCGCGCGGTATAAGGTCGTCAATGGTGAATTGATTTGGGACCGAAGCTTTGGACGGCCCGCGAATGCGGTCATTTTGCCCGTGGGATGGGCGTTGACGAACAGCTCCATTCCAACGGTGGTCTCCGAAACCGCTGACGGCAGAACGCGGGTGGATTTCATCAATCCACGCCCCGACGAGATCAACGTGCTGATCACGGCACGGCGCCGGCAGTAGCACGACTTCCGCTGGCGGCGCTCTCCCGCGCGCCACGATAATGGGAGTGCGTCAGCGAGGCGTCAGCAAGCGGTTGAGCGATCGTTACGGCGCGGGACATCGCTTGCTCGCCGTGAGCGCGCGTCCCTAGTTTTCGCGCGATGCCAGAATACAAACTCTCAACGGTCCCCAAGGCGGGGGATCGCATCGGATACGGCGCGGGCGAACTCATCGTCCCCGATAACCCAATCATCCCGTACATCGAAGGCGACGGTACCGGTCCGGACATTTGGCGCGCGTCGCAACGCGTGTTCGATGCCGCGATCGACGTTGCATTTGGTGGCAAGAAGCGCGTCGCGTGGATGGAAGTGTACGCCGGCGAAAAAGCCAACTCGAAATTCGGAACGTGGTTACCGCCAGAAACCATTGAAGCGTTCGCCGATTTTCGCGTCGGCATCAAGGGGCCACTGACAACACCCGTCGGCACCGGCATTCGCTCGCTCAACGTTGCGCTGCGACAAGAACTGGATCTGTACGCATGCATTCGTCCGGTGCGCTACTTCCAAGGCGTCGGCGCGCCGGTGAAGGCGCCGGAGAAACTCGATATCGTGATTTTCCGCGAGAACATCGAAGACCTGTACGCGGGAATCGAATTCAAGTCCGGCACGCTTGAAGCAGAGAAGCTGCGCGCGTTCGTCGAAAAAGAATTTGGCAAGAAGATTCGCGAAGGATCGTCGATCGGCCTGAAACCAATGTCGCCGTTCGGCACCAAGCGACTCGTTGCGATGGCGATCAAGTACGCACTGAAGGCGAAGCGGTCATCGGTGACGCTGATGCACAAGGGCAACATCATGAAGTTTACCGAAGGCGGCTTCCGGGATTGGGGGTACGAAGTCGCGAAAGAACAGTTCGGCAACGCGACTGTCGCGGAAGCAGACCTCGCGCAATTTGGTGGGAAGGCTCCAGCGGATCGCATCGTGATGCGCGATCGCATTGCCGATTCGATGTTTCAGCAAGTGCTGCTGCGTCCAGATGAATACTCCGTGATCGCCACGCCCAACTTGAACGGCGATTACTTATCGGATGCCGCGGCAGCGCAGGTCGGCGGACTCGGGATTGCTCCTGGCGGTAACGTCGGCGATGGCGTCGCGGTATTTGAGGCAACACACGGAACGGCGCCGAAATACGCCGACAAAGACATGATCAATCCCGGAAGCGTTATTCTCTCCGGCGTGATGATGTTCGAGCACCTTGGGTGGACGCGCGTTGCGGAACTGATCATCAAAGGCGTCGAGCGCGCGATCGGCGCGAAGACCGTTACGTACGACCTGGCGCGCCAGATGCCGGGCGCGAAGGAAGTGAAGACGTCGCAGTTTGCTGACGCGATCATCGCCGCGATGCGCGCGTAACAACTTCAAGCAAGGCCTCTGATGCCGCTCAGCATCTCCGCGCGCGCTGGTGATCCGGCCGCTGCGCAATCGCCGATTCTCGCGGTCGCACTCGCCAACGGAACGTCGACGGTCCCGAAGCATTTGCGCGCGCTCGACAAACTGTACGGCGGCCAGATTGGTGGCGCGCTTCGACGCCGCGATTTCCGTTGCGGCAAAGACGAACTCTATTGGTTGTCGCACGCGGGACGCCGTGGACCGTCGCGTGTGTTGCTCGTCGGGCTCGGGTCGGGGGACCGGCTGCTTGCGCTGCGCCGCGCCGGTGGTCTTGCCGCACGCACGGCACACCGCGCGGGCGCGGGCGACGTGACGTTTTTCGGCGGCGCGCTGACCTCCGCTGAAGCCGAAGCAGCGACGATCGGCCTCAGCACCGGCGCGTGGGAGTACACACTGACGAAAACGCAGCCGCCGCCAAGCGACCGCCGTGCTCCACTTTCGCGCGCAACCGTGCTCACCGCCGGCGCCATCGGCGCGACGCGCAGCGGTGTTGCGAGCGGCAACGCCATCGCGGAGGGCTACGCGGTCACGCGCGATCTCGCGATGCTGCCCGCGAACATGTGCACGCCGGACCATCTTGCGAGCACTGCGCGCGACATCGCAAAGCGCCATCGGCTGAAGGCGACGGTGCTCGGGCGGAAAGACCTGACGAGAATGAAGATGGGTGCGTTCCTCGCCGTGGCGCAGGGCACGTCGCAGGAGCCGCGGCTCGTTGCGCTCGAGTACAACGGTGGTCGCGGGGCGCCGCTCGTCCTGGTCGGGAAAGGCTTGTGCTTCGACACCGGCGGCATCTCGCTCAAGCCCGCCGAAAAGATGGAGCTGATGAAGTTCGACATGTGCGGTGCAGCGGGCGTCCTTGGTGCAATGGAGGCCATTGCGCGGCTGAAACTGAAGATCAACGTGGTGGGGTTGATCGGTGCGACAACGAACATGCCGTCGGGCGAGGCGTATAAGCCGGGCGATGTATTGACGGCGATGAGCGGTCGCACCATCGAGGTCGTGAATACGGACGCGGAAGGACGCTTGGTGCTCGCGGACTTGCTCGCGTACGCAAAGCGATTCAAGCCGTCGGCGGTCGTTAATGCCGCTACGTTGACGGGCGCGTGCGTGATTGCGCTCGGCAACACCGCGACCGGTGTCATGGGGAACGACCAGTCGCTGATCGACGAAGTTCTCACTGCAGCGAAAGCCGCGAGCGAGCCCGGGTGGCAACTCCCGATGTGGGACGAGTTCAAGGATCTGATCAAGTCGGACGTCGCCGATATCAAGAACTCGGGCGGACGCGCGGCGGGCACGATCACGGCCGCGCTCTTTCTCGCGGAATTCACGCAGGACTATCCGTGGGTGCACCTCGATGTGGCCGGGACGGCGTACGCCGAGGCGGATCTGGTCGTAATGCCCAAGGGGCCGACGGGCACTCCAATGGGCACGTTCGTCGAGTTGGCGCGGCGACGCGCAGGCTGAGCAAAATCATCGCGGTGATTGCACCGCGTGCATTCGGAGCGTTGGCTATCAGCGCCACGCTCGCGGCGGCGCAGGGAACGCCTCCCGATAGCGCACGGCGCGACTCGAGCAGCGCGCGACCGGCCGTTGTTCGCGACAGCGTGAAAGTCCCGTTCGCTGCCGCATACGCGCCAACCGCGATCGGCGCAACCGAACGTGTGCGCTGGACGCGCGACGAAATCTTTCAGATGGGCGCACTGAATGCGGCCGAGCTTGTCGAGCGCCTCACGGGCGTTCGTGTTCTTCGCACGGGGTTTGTGCTCGCGCCCCAGGTCGTGACGTGGTGGGGCGAAACAGGGCGCGTGCGAGTATTCGTTGACGGCGTGGAGATCGACATTCTCAACGCGCGCGAAGGCAGCGTGCAGGACCTTGGTGCGATCGCGACATGGAACATCGAAGAAGTCGTTGCGGAGCGCGCATCGTCCGAACTACGACTGCACTTCCGCACATGGCGCGTGACAAGAACGACGTCGGAGTCACGCGTCGACGTACTGACCGGCGACGAAGAAACGAACCTGTACAGAGCATTCTTCGGCCGGCGCTTTCAAAGCGGTCTGGGATTGCAGCTCGCGTTTGAGCAAGTGAACACCATCGCGCGTCGCGGTGGTGGCGGCGACGCGCTTGGTTTGTTTGGACGGCTTGGTTGGACCGGCGGGCCGTGGTCAATCGATGCATCGCTGATGCGCACGCCGCGCACGCGATCGCAATCACTGGCGACCGATGGAAGCGCACCGGTGCCCGCGTTTTCCGGGGCCACTTCGCTCACGACTCTGCGCGTCGGGCTTGGCTCCGCAGCGAACGGGCCGGCGTGGGCGCAAGTCAGCGCGAGTGCGTTCTCGTTCGACGAAACATCACCGCGCAATACAACCGGCGCCGTGGTCGACACTGTCGACACGACCGCGTATCGCGCGCAATACGTTCTGTCGGGCGGAGTAAATCGCGGTGGATTGCGCGCGAGCGTCGCGGCGCGCTACCGGCGCTACAATGGCGACGGAAACATGACGCCGTCCGTACGCGCCGAATGGCAACGCGGTCTGATTCACGCGCAAGCCTTTGTCGAGCGCAACACGCTGGATTCCGTTTTCCGCGCGGACGTTTCCGGCCGTGCGTCACTGAGCGACTGGTTTGCGGTCACAGGTGCCGCCAGCCGATACTGGCCGATCGGCGAGAGCGACGCGCGTCGGTCAACAGCGACAGCGGAAGCCGCTGTGCGCTTCGGCGCGTATTGGCTCAGTGGCGGCGCATCGGTGCGCCGCGAAACGCTGATCGCCGCGCCAAGCGTTTTCGAGCGAGGGCTGATCCCGGCAACGCTCACTGACGCGGTCGCGACGACGTTTTCGATTAGCGGACCGGTGTATCGTGCAATCCGCGCCGATGTTCGTGGCCTGCTGTGGGAAGCGCCCGACTACTATCGGCCGCAACGTGAAATTCGCGCACGACTCGGGCTCGACACTGAGTGGCGATCGCGCTTTCCGCGGGGCGAGTTCACGATTCGCGCATTCGGATTGTTCGAGCACACCGGCGAAATGCTCACGCCCGTCTCGACCGGCAACGTCGCGCTCATTTCGGCGAACACGATCTCGACGATCCTCGAAATCCGGGTGAAGACCGCGACCGTGAGCTGGCAGTTCCGAAATGTCATGGGAACGCAGTACGAGACCGTCCCCGGACACCGCATGCCGGCGCTGCTGAATCTGTACGGAGTTCGCTGGAACTTCTCCAACTAGCGTCTGGCGTAAGCCTAGCAATTCCAGTAGGTTACGCGGCTCAATGCTTCGGTCGATGACGGGCTTCGGCGCTGCCGAGGGCGAGGTTGGCACCGCACGTGTGTCGGTCGAGGTGCGGTCAGTCAACCACCGATTTTTCAATCCATCGATCAAGCTGCCCAACGCTCTCGCGCGCTGGGAGCCGGAAGTGCGCGAAGCGCTTCGCCAACGCGTTGCGCGTGGCCACGTAACCCTCAGCGCACGCCTCGAATCGCAGAGCGCAACGGACTCAGCCACGATTGACGAAGCAGCGTTTGCTCGCTCTGTCGAAAAGCTGCGAGATCTCCAAACGCGCTTTGGGCTCGGTGAAGCGCTCGACGTAGCTACGGTGTTGCGCGTCCCGGGTGTGATCGCCGGTGCCCCGGAAGAAACGCCGCTCGAAACCGCAGAGCCGCTCGTCGCGCTCGTTGGCGAGGCGTCGAGCGCGCTCATGAAAATGCGCGAAGCGGAAGGCGCGCGGCTGGGTGCGGTGATTGACGATCGGCTGCGTGTTGTCGAGGACGCACTCACTCGCATTGCAGCGCGCGCGCCTGACCGAATCGCCGCACACCGCACGAAGCTGCAAACCAACGTTCAAGAAATTGCCGGCGGTGTCGCCGTCGACCCGCAGCGCCTCGCTCAGGAAATCGCGATACTCGCGGAGCGGTTGGATGTAGGCGAGGAACTCGATCGATTTCGGTCGCACATCACCGCGTTTCGCGAGACGCTGCGCGCCAAAAACGGCGAGCCGGTTGGAAAGCGGCTCGGGTTCCTGCTGCAAGAAATGCTTCGCGAAGCGAACACGACGGGGAGCAAAGCGAACGACGCAGCAATGCAGAAAGACGTCGTCGCCGTCAAAGAGGAACTCGAGCGCATTCGCGAGCAGGTCGAGAACCTGGAATGACGCCGTTTCCAATTATTCTTTCGGCGCCCTCGGGCGCCGGGAAAACGAGCATCGCACGGGCACTATTGGCGGCCCGGAGCGACGTCGGGTACTCGGTTTCGGCGACAACGCGGCCGCGGCGCGGACACGAAGTGGAAGGCAAGGACTACCATTTTCTGTCCGACGACGACTTTCGGCGAAAGCGAGCCGCCGGCGAGTTCGCCGAATCCGCGGAAGTGCACGGCCGCTGGTACGGTACGCTCCGGCGTGAAGTGGACGCGGTGCTGGGCGCCGGGAAGCACGTGATCATGGCTATCGACGTCCAGGGCGCCCGCCAATTCGCTCGGGCGTACCCGAACTCCGTGCGGGTATTCGTCTTACCGCCGTCCGTTGAGGTGCTGATCGAGCGCCTCCGGGCGCGAAATACGGAGTCAGACGACCTGATCGACCGCCGGCTTCGTACAGCCCAACAGGAGATCGAAGCCGTTGGTGAATACGATTACGTTGTAGTCAACGATCAGCTGTCCGTGGTGACCAAAGAGGTCTCCGGGATCATCGACGCCGAGTTGAAGCGCGTACCTCGCGCGACACCGGTGAACGACACCATCAGCGCTTTGCTCGCCGATTTACGGCGGGCGATTGCCGCTCACGTTTAGGAGCCAGAACGCATGCGCGTGTTCACGCCGGATGAAATCACCCGCAAGGCTGCGAATAAGTACCTCGCGGTGCTCGTGGCCGCGAAGTACGCGCGGGTGCTGAATGAATTCCCACGCATGTCGAGTGGGAAGGAAAAGAAGCTGACGACGCGTTCACTCGAGGAGGTCGCGCTCGAGGAAGTGGAATACCGCGTCGTGCCGCGCAAGCGCCCGACGGAGTAAGCGAGCATCTGACGTGCGGCCCTTCGCCGGGCGCCGCGTCCTGCTGGGGGTAACCGGCGGGATCGCCAGCTACAAAACCACGTGGCTCGCCCGGCTGCTGCACAAAGCAGGCGCCGAAGTCGACGTCGTCCTCAGTCGCTCGGCGCGCGAATTCGTGGGTGCTGTGACGTTCGAAGCGCTCACCGGCAGGCCGGTACATACGGAACTGATCGCGTCGGGCCACGCGCTCGACCACATCAAACTTGCGCGGGATGCGCATGCGATCGTCGTCGCGCCGGTAACGGCCGATTTTCTCGCGCGTGCAGCGCACGGGAATGCTGATGATTTGTTGTCGGCAGTGCTGCTTGCCGCCGAAGCGCCGGTTCTGTTCGTGCCCGCGATGAACGACAAGATGTGGGCGCATAAGCAGACACAGGCGAACGTCGAACGATGTTGTGAGATCGGGTACAACGTGTTGCCGCCGGACACTGGCGATCTCGCCGCGGGCGAGGGCGCGGGCCCGGGTCGAATGCCCGAACCGGAAACAATTTTTGCGCACGTGGGTCGCATGCTCGAGAAGCAATCGCTCGCAGGCAGGCGAGTAGTCGTAACCGCCGGACCCACGCGCGAGCCACTCGATCCCGTGCGATTCTTGTCGAATCGCTCCAGCGGCAAGATGGGTGTCGCCATTGCCGCGTCGGCGTGGCGGCGTGGCGCGACGGTCGCGTTACTGCACGGTCCGCTTGAAGTCGCGCTTCCGGTTGGCCCGCGCCAAGTCCCTGCGGAAACAACCGCGCAACTGCGCGATGCGGTGGCAGACGAGTTGCCTAATGCTGACGCGCTGATCATGGCCGCCGCGCCCGCAGACTTTTCTCCGGTCGACGTTGCGGACTCGAAGATCAAGAAGAGCAACGCGCCTGACTCACTCGCGCTCGCGCAAACGCCGGACATTCTCGCGGACACGCGAAAGCTGCGCCGGAATGGTTCGGTCATTGTCGGCTTTGCGCTCGAAACCGAAAACGCGGTGGAAAACGCGCGCGCCAAAATCGCGTCGAAGGCCCTCGACGCAATCGTCGTCAATAACGCACGCGAACCTGGCGCCGGATTTGGCGTGGACACCAATCGCGTGACACTCGTATTCGCGGATGGGAAAACGGAGCCGCTGCCGTTGATGAGCAAAGACGACGTCGCAGATCAATTGCTCGACCGCGTCGAGGCGATGCTGAATGGACGCTAAGGATTTGCTGCGCCGGTATCTCGAGCAACGGCGAGAGATGGGAGAGAGCGAATTTGTTCTCGATTCCATGTCTGTCGCAGACGCTATGCGCGTGCTCGGCGCGAAGAATCCGGGCAACGACACCGCACGACACGAGGTGCAGGCGTCGCCGCCGGCGCCGCCGCGTGCGGCTCCGACGCCTACGATGCGCGCCAATGCACCAGAGGCGAGCGACGACTGGCGCGCGACGTTGCGCGCAGCCGGGGCAGGCCCCAGCGCAACCGCTGGAAAGGTCGCGGCTCCGCCGGTAACGGCACCAACGCCGTCCGCCGCAGTCCCCGCGACGCCAACGCCAAGCGAACCAGCCGCCCGCACCGTGGACACCGATACCAATACCGGAAATACTGACGCACCACCGGGCCTCGTTGTGGGATCGCCGTCGAAAGAATTGTTCGGCGGCCCACTGTCGAGCGTCGCTTCACTCGACGACATCGCCAAACTCGTTGCGTCATGCACGGGCTGTTCGCTGCACTCAACGGCGCGCAACCCCGTGCCCGGCGAAGGAAACCCGCGCGCGGAACTCGTGTGCGTCGGCGAAGCTCCGGGCCAAACCGAGGACGAGCAAGGACGTCCGTTCGTCGGCGCGGCGGGTCAGTTGCTCACGAAGATTCTCGAAGCCGGAATGGAAATCCCGCGCGAGAAGGTCTTCATCTGCAACGTGTTGAAACACCGGCCTCCGGGAAACCGCAACCCGGCGCCGGACGAGATTGTGGCCTGCCGTCCATTTCTGATGCGGCAACTCGAACTCATTCGGCCGAAAGTCATTCTTGCGCTTGGCACGTTCGCCGCACAAACACTGCTCGAAACCAAGCTTGCAATCGGGAAGCTTCGCGGGCAGGTTCATCGCTTCTACGGAATCCCGCTGGTGGTGACGTACCATCCAGCAGCGCTCCTCCGGAATCCTGCCTGGAAGCGGCCAACCTACGACGATGTCAAGCTCGCCCGTCGACTCCTTGAGCGACCCAACGACAGGGCGTGATCCCTTTCGGGATCGCCGACCGCCGTACTCCGAAGAAGCCGAAGCTGCGGTGCTCGGCGCGGTGCTCCTCGACCGCGACGCACTCGCGAAAGCGTTTGAGTTCGTCGACGAGACGATGTTCTATCGCGAGGGGCATCGGCTGTTGTTCCGCGCGATGCGACTGCTCGAGTCGCAGGGCAACGTCATCGATCCGCTCACGCTCAGCGATGAACTTGGACGACAGGGTGACCTCGCGCGGGCCGGCGGCAAGGAATACATCGCGGTCCTGATCGACGCCGTCCCGACTGCGGCAAACATCGAGTATCACGCGAAGATCGTTCGCGAGAAGGCGTTGCTGCGGCGGCTCATCGAAGTCTCGACGAGCATTGTGCAGGAGGCGTTCGACGGACAGCAAACGGCAGCGGAGCTGCTCGACGCCGCTGAACACAAGATTCTGCAGGTCTCCAATCAGCGGGGCACCGAAGGGTTCATTCGCATCAAGAACCTGTTGTGGCCCGCGATGGAGAAGATCGATTCGTTGATGCAGAGCGGCGGCGACGTGACCGGAGTCGCATCAGGGTTTTCGGATCTCGACAAACTCACGCTTGGTTTTCAGCCCAGCGACTTGGTCATTGTTGCGGCGCGACCGTCGATGGGAAAGACGGCGCTCGTGCTCAACATCGCGCAATACGTCGCGCTCGAACGCGAAGTCCCCGTGGCGATTTTCTCGCTCGAAATGAGCAAGGAGTCGCTCGCCACCCGTATGCTCGCGAGCGAGGGCCTGATCGACGCGCAAAAGTTGCGCTCCGGACGGTTGTCGACGGACGAATACAAACGATTGTCGCGCGCCGCGGGATTGTTGATCAATGCACCGATCTACATCGACGACAGCGCGGGACTCAATTTGCTCGAGCTCAGATCACGTGCGCGCCGCGTGAAGGTCGAGCATGACGTGAAGCTCGTCATCGTCGACTATTTGCAACTCGTTCAAGGCCCGAGCGATTCGGAAAGCCGGCAACAAGAAATCTCCGCGATTTCTCGCAGCCTGAAGATCCTCGCGAAGGAGTTGGGCGTTCCTGTGCTGGCGCTATCGCAATTGTCGCGCGCGCCCGAGCAGCGCGCCGGTGAGCATCGCCGTCCGCAGTTGTCGGATCTGCGCGATTCAGGTGCAATCGAGCAGGACGCCGATCTCGTCATGTTCATCTACCGTCAGGAGATGTACGAGCCGGCGTTTGACGAACAGGGCAATCCGCGCTCGCTCCCCGACGGCACTCCGCTCGAAGGTTTGGCGGAACTGATCGTCGCGAAGCAGCGCAACGGACCCACCGGCACCGTGAAACTGTTCTTCCACAAGCAATACACGCGATTCGACAACTTCGCGCGCCGCCAGCACAGCGGCCCTGCGGTCGCGTGAGCATTCGCTCATGACAGCGAAGGCGCGCACCGTGTATCGCTGCGCGCAGTGCGGTGCGACGGCAGCGAAGTGGGCGGGGCAGTGCCCGTCGTGCAGCGAATGGAATTCGCTCGTCGAAGAAATCGCGGCCGCGAAAACGAAGACGGCACCGCGCCGCAACGGCGTACGCGCTACGACGCTCGGGACGGTCGATCGCGCAGCAACGGCGCGTAACGCCACGGGGATCGCAGAACTGGACTTTGTGCTCGGCGGCGGACTCGTGCCGGGGTCGATGGTACTCGTAGGCGGCGAACCCGGGATTGGAAAATCCACGCTCTTGCTGCAGGCGGCCGTTGAACTCAACAATCGCGGGCACGGCACGCTGTACGTCAGCGCGGAAGAAAGTCCTCAACAAGTCAAACTGCGTGCCGATCGTCTCGAACGCCCCGCAGATGATGTCGCGATGCTCGGCGAGACATCGCTCGAACAAATTCTCGCCGTCGCCGAGCGTGAACGGCCGGCCGTGCTGATCGTCGATTCGATTCAAACGGTGTCGACGGACGCGCTCGAGGGTGCACCCGGGAGCGTGGGACAAGTGCGGGAGTGCGCCGCGCGGTTGATGCGCTTCGCGAAAGACGAAAGCATTTCGGTGTTCGTGGTTGGGCATGTCACGAAGGACGGCGGCATTGCGGGCCCTAAAACGTTAGAGCACGTCGTCGACACCGTGTTGTATTTCGAAGGCGAAGGCAGCGCAGATCATCGCGTACTGCGCGCGACGAAGAACCGATTTGGCAGCGTCGACGAGATCGGTGTGTTTCGAATGACCGAGCACGGACTCGTCGCCGTCGACAGTCCGTCAGCGCTGTTCCTCGGTGATCGCGACGCGCGGCCGGCAGGAAGCGCGGTCACCGCGCTCATGGAGGGCACGCGACCGTTGTTGGTCGAGGTGCAAGCGCTCGCTGCGAAAGCCGGCTTCGGCACGCCACAACGCGTGAGCACGGGATTCGATCCGCGCCGGCTTGCGCTGTTGCTCGCGGTCCTCGACAAGCGCGCGGGCCTGGGCTTCTCGCAAACGGACGTGTTCGTCAACGTGGTCGGTGGTTTGCGTCTGGGCGAACCAGCCGGCGATCTCGCGATCGCGGCGGCGCTTGCATCGAGCGTATACGAGCGTCCGGTTCCGACGGGCGCTGTTTTCATTGGCGAAATCGGGCTTGGCGGCGAAATTCGTGGAGTGAATCGACTCGACCGTCGTCTCGCTGAAGCGGAACAACTCGGGTTCACCACCGCGTTCGTCGCAGAGCGATCGGCGTCGAATGGCCGCTCGCGCGGTGCGTTGCGCACGCACGCAGCCGCCGACGTGGTTACGCTGTTCCGGCATCTGTTCCGCGGGAGCGGCTGACAATGGGCATCTCGCGCATCGTTCCGCCGCCGGAGCCGATTCGTGCGTTCACCGTGCCTGCGCGACCAACGAACGTTCCCGCCGACGTCGGCGTCATCATCGTCGCGGCGGGACAGAGCACGCGCGCGGGTAGTGGCGAGCTGAAGCAGTTTCGTTGGGTCGCCGGCATGCCAATGCTGCTGCACTCAGTGCGAACGTTTCTCGCGCGAGCCGATGTGTGTTCCGTTGTGTGCGTGCTGCCCGAGGGCTACGCGGCGGATCCACCGCCATGGTTGTTGCAGAATGATTTGAATCGGCTGCTGCTTTCCGTTGGCGGTGCGCAGAGAACCGATTCTGTTCGCAACGGCCTCGAAGACATGACGGCTGACGCGAGTATCGTACTCGTGCATGACGCCGCACGTCCGTTGGTAACCGACGACACGATCGATCGCGTCATCGCGGCCGCACGAACAGGGCACGGCGCGGTGGCCGCGCTTCCCGTCGTCGACACGCTCAAGGCGGTTGATGCGAACGGAACGATTACGAAGACCGTTGACCGCGCAGGACTGTGGCGGGCCCAAACCCCTCAGGGATTCCCTCGCGATATCATCGAGCGCGCATACGCGGCATCGCGCGGATCTGCGACGATCGCAACAGATGATGCAGCGCTCGTCGAAGCACTCGGTGTTCCCGTTGTGGTAGTTCGCGGAAGCGAGCGTGCCATGAAAGTCACCGAGAACGACGACTTCGCGCTCGCGGAGATGTTTGCACAGCACAAGCGTCCGTGACCGTCGTTCCGTTTCACACCAACGACGACGTGAACGACGCGCTCACGGGCGCGGTGCACCATTTGCGCGCAGGGGGAGTACTCGCGCACCCGACTGAAACGGTGTACGGGCTTGGGTGCCGGCTCGAAGAGCACGCGCTGCAGCGGTTGAGCGCGCTCAAACAACGCGGAGAGGGCAAACCGTTCGTCGTCCTCGTGAACGGCACGCACATGCTCGACGCGCTCCGCGCCAGCGTTTCGCCGCCCGCCAAGGAACTCATGGCGGAGTTCTGGCCTGGGCCGCTCACCCTCGTTCTCGGATCGGCGCGAACGGATTTGCCGGGCGCCATTCAGAGTGAGAGCGGCGTTGCGGTTCGATGGACGTCGCACCCGGGACTTCAGCGGTTGATCGCCGCGCTTGGCGAACCGATGACGTCGACCAGCGCCAATGTTTCAACCCTTCCGCCTGCTCGGAGTGCTGAGGAGATTGCACCGTGGTGGCCGAGCGAAGTAGCATCGGGAGAGATGATGGTGCTCGATGGCGGTACGCTCGGTGACCAACTCCCGTCTACCGTCGTTGATTGTTCGACTGATGTACCGCGCGTGCTGCGCGCCGGAGCGATTCCGCTGGAGCAGCTGCGCGCCACAGTGCCACGGCTGTTCGGAGTGAAGTAAATGCGCATTATGTTTGTCTGCACCGGCAACACGTGCAGGTCCCCGCTGGCGGAGGCGATTGCGCGCGATCTCGCATCGCGCAAACAAGTCGCCGACGTCGAGATCGGCAGTGCGGGGACGTCGGCGTGGAGTGAAGCACCGGCATCGGATGGCGCGCTGCTCGTCGGACTCGAACGCGGTCTCGATCTCAACACGCACCGCGCGCGGCAACTCTCCAGCGAACTCGTCGAACGCGCGGATTTGATTCTTGCAATGGGACCGCATCATCTCGAGCGGATTGAAGCGCTCGGCGGCGTTGGCAAGGCGCACCTGCTCACCGGATACGCATCACACGGGCGCGATGCGCGCGCCATCAGCGATCCATTCGGCGGCAATCTCGACGTGTACCGCGCGGCCGCCGACGAACTCACCCGGGAAATCGAACGCGTCTTCGATCGGATCATGTCGGGGCGGACGTCGGAGAACCCGTGACGCTCCCCGGGCGCCTGGTGTTGCTCGGGCACCCGGTCTCTCACTCGCTCTCACCGCGGCTGCAACAAGCCGCTCTGCGCTCGGCATCGATCGCGCTCGAGTATGAGGCGGTCGATGTCGCACCGGCCGCGTTCGATGAAACCGTGCGTGTGCTCATTGCGGTGCGGGCCGCGGGTAACGTGACGATTCCGCACAAGGAATCGATGTATGCGGTGTGTCACTCGCGCTCGCCGATTGCGGAGCGCGTTGGTGCCGTGAACACGTTCTGGGTCGAGAACGGACGCGTGCATGGCGACAACACCGACGTCGGCGGTTTCGATAGCGCGATTCGTGCAGCGTTCGGTGCGCCGAAGCCCGATATGCGCCTCGCTGTGCTCGGCGCCGGTGGCGCGGCGGCAGCGGTGCTCGCGGCCGCAGAGCGATGGGCTGGCGCGAGTGCGGTCATTGCGTCGCGTTCGCGTGAACGCGCGGCAGCGTTGGCCGGTCGGTTCACCCGCATGGCACGCGTCGCCGCCACGTACGACACCGCAGCGCGCGACGCCGATCTCGTCGTGAACGCGACGCCGCTCGGACTGAAGGGCGAGCCCGGTCCAGTCGATCCGGCGATTCTCCGACCGGGAACGATCGTCTACGATCTCGTCTATCGGCGTGGCCTGACGCCGTGGGTTATTCGCGCGCGAGCGCGCGGACTGGCGGCTGAAGACGGTCTTGGGATGCTCGTCGAGCAGGGAGCGCTCGCGTTTACCCGGTGGTTCGGCATCGAGCCCGACCGGCGGGCCATGTGGGACGCTGTGTCGTCGTAAGTGCGGTAATTCGATGATGCGTGCGTAAATGTGGTGGTGATGTGTGGCGCGCAACGCGTATCGTGGTGCGCATCAACTCCCGCGCACCGTGTTCGAGCGCTCATCGTTCATCCGACTGCTTCACGCAGTGCAATCGTGCGGCAACGCCGTGCTGGACTTCGCGCTGCCTCGCGTGTGTCTGCTTTGTGAGTCGCTACTCGCGGACCAGCGGGGCATGGTCTGCGGCGCGTGCTGGTCGAACGCGCGCATACTACCGCGTCCGCACTGCGAACGGTGCGGACACCCCACGTACGATCGACCGTGCGCGTGGTGCGCCCTCCTGCCGTCGCACGTCATGCACGCACGATCGGTGTGCTGGGTGCCGGAGGGAACCGGCGGCGACATCGTGCACAAGCTGAAATACGGCGGCTGGACCGGCGCTGCGCGCGACATGGCAGATCGGATTGCGCGGCGCTACACGCCACCATCCACGGCGCTGCGGGTCCTTGTACCCGTTCCGCTGGGCGCGGCGCGGCTGCGCGAACGCGGCTTCAACCAGGCGGAAATGCTCGCGCGAGCCCTCGCGGAGCACTGGCGAGCGTCGGTGAGCGTGCGCGCGATCACGCGAACGCGGGAAACACAGTCGCAAGTCCTGTTGACGCCGGGTGAGCGTTCCGCGAACGTTCACCGTGCGTTCGCCGCTGGTCCTGGGGCAGTCGAAGTGCGTGGCGCGCACGTCGTGCTGGTGGACGACGTTGTGACGACCGCCGCGACATTGAACGCGTGCGCCGACGCAGTACTTGCCGCAGGCGCAGCAACCATCAGTTACATCACGTTTGGTCGTGCGCGCGCCGCGTTCGACCGCATCACTGACCCTCGGAACTCCGGGAGCACAACACGATGGCCGTCCGCGTCGGCATCAACGGCTTCGGCCGTATTGGCCGCCAAGTCCTCCGCGCCGCGAAAGAGCGGGGCATTACGAACCTCGACTTCGTCGCCGTCAACGACCTGACCGATACCAAGACGCTTGCGCACTTGTTCAAGTACGACTCCGTGCACCGCACGTTCAAAGGCGCGGTGTCGCAGTCGGCGAATTCGATCACGATCGATGGCGACGAGATCAAGATCCTTGCCGAGAAGGATCCGGCCAAGCTGCCGTGGAAGGATCTGAACGTCGACGTCGTCCTGGAATCGACGGGCCGGTTCACCAACGCCGAAGACGCGAACAAGCATCGCGCCGCTGGAGCCAAGAAGGTCATCATTTCGGCGCCGGCAAAGGGCGAAGACATCACCATCGTGATGGGCATCAACGATCAAAAGTATGACGCCAAGGCGCACAACATCATTTCCAATGCGTCGTGCACCACGAACTGCCTCGTGCCGATGGTGAAAGTCGTGCGCGACACGTTCGGGTTCGTGCACGGTTCGATGGTCACGATTCACTCGTACACGAACGATCAGTCGATTCTCGACTTGCCGCACAAGGATTTGCGCCGCGCGCGCGCCGCCGCGGTGTCCATGATTCCGACGACAACCGGAGCCGCGAAGGCAACATCGCTCGTGATTCCCGAAGTGAAGGGCAAGATCGACGGCATCGCGATCCGCGTGCCGACGCCGGACGTGTCGCTTACGGAGCTTGCAGTCGTTGTCGAGAAGAAGACGAGCGTCGCCGATGTCAACGCAGCATTCAAGGCGGCGAGCGAGTCGGGGTCACTCAAAGGCATTCTCGCCTACACCGAGGAAGAACTCGTGTCGGGTGACTACATCGGCAACCCCTATTCGTGCATTCTCGACGCCAAGAGCACAAACGTCGTCGACGGTACGCTCGTGAACCTCTCGGGTTGGTACGACAACGAGTGGGGTTACGCAAACCGGTGCATCGATCTGTTGTCGTTCGTCGGCAAATCACTCTGAGGTCGTGACGACGAAATCAGTCCGCGATGTGGCGGGCATTGTGAGCGGCAAGCGCGTGCTGGTCCGCGTCGATTTCAACGTTCCCGTCGACGAACAGGGAACGGTGAGCGACGATACGCGCATTCGTGCGGCGCTGCCGACGCTCGATCTACTGACGTCGTCGGGTGCGCGCGTGGTGCTGCTCTCGCACTTCGGCCGGCCAAAAGGACAACCCGAACCGAAGTATTCGCTCAAGCCGGTCGCTGACGCACTTACGCGTCTCGCGAAGTTTCCCGTAGCGTTTGTCGGCGAGACCGATACTGACGCGGCGGTCGCCGCGACACGCGCGATGAAACCCGGCTCCGCGTTGTTGCTCGAGAACACGCGATTCCTGCCGGGCGAAGAAAAGAACGACCGCGAGTTATCGCAGCGACTGGCGAAGTTGGGCGATCTGTTCGTGAACGACGCATTCGGTGCGGCACATCGGGCGCATGCATCAACCGCGGGCGTTGCAGCGTTTCTGCGCCCCGCCGTCGCCGGACTGTTAATGCAACGCGAGCTCGACTACCTGGGCTCCGCGCTCGACAAGCCCAAGCGCCCGTTCGTTGCGATTCTCGGAGGTTCAAAGATCTCGGGCAAGATCGACGTCGTCGAAGCACTGCTGCCCAAGGTCGACGCATTGCTCATCGGCGGCGCGATGGCGTGCACGTTCTACAAGGCGATGGGGTACGAAGTGGGGACCTCACTGGTCGAACCCGACCGAGTCGACATGGCTCGCGCCTTGATTGAACGCGCTGGCACAACACTCATCCTTCCGCACGACGCGATAGTCGCGGCGGGAATCGACGGTGGCGCGAAAGCGCACGCTGTCAAACGCGACGGCATTCCAAAGAACGAGGCCATGCTGGACATCGGTCCGGAATCCGCAGCGTCCTACGCGCGGGCGATCGCTTCTGCGAAGACCGTGCTCTGGAACGGGCCGATGGGTGTGTTCGAAACGCCACCGTTCGACAAAGGCACGCGCGCCATAGCGGATGCGATGGCTGCGGCGACTTCGAAAGGCGCGACCACGATTGTCGGTGGCGGCGACTCCGCGGCTGCGGTTGCGGACGCCGGTCTCGCCAGTCGCATGAGCCATGTCAGCACCGGTGGCGGCGCGTCGCTGGAATTCCTGGAGGGCAAGGCGCTTCCGGGCGTAACCGCACTCGACAACGCGTCGTAGGGCGCGTATTGCATTCCTCATCCCGCCAATGAAGCAACTGATTTTTGCAGGCAACTGGAAAATGCATCACGCGCCCGCGGACGCCGTGGGTTTTGTTCGTGAGTTCCTCGCGCATTTCCAGCGCGCCCAGGACCGCACGGTGATTCTCTTTCCGCCCGCGCTGACCGTCGCGTCCGTGGTAACTGCGCTCAAGGAGCGCCCGGATATTCAGATCGGTGTGCAAAACATTCACTGGGAAGACAAAGGCGCATTCACCGGTGAGAATTCTGCTGCGATCGCCCGGGGTGCCGGCGCGAAATACGTGCTGATTGGCCATTCGGAGCGTCGGCACGTGTTTGGCGAGACCAACGAGCAAACGAAACTCAAAGTCGCGGCTGCTTTTCGCGCGGGGCTCACGCCGGTGGTGTGCGTCGGCGAAAAACTGGAGGAACGCGAGAAGGGAAAAACCGACGCCGTGGTACTCAAGCAGCTCAAGGCGGCAATCGATGGCCTCGACCCCAAGCAAGTCGGTGACATTCTCGTCGCGTACGAGCCCGTATGGGCCATTGGTACGGGGAAGAATGCGACCCCCTCCGACGCCAACGCCGTTCACACTGTGCTCAAGGGTGCGCTGCGCGAGGCGACGGACCGCGCCGGCGGTGTGCCGGTCCTCTATGGCGGCAGCGTAAACCAGGGGAACGTGAAGGCGCTCGTCGCGGAGGAGAACGTTGACGGCGTACTCGTTGGCGGCGCGTCCCTCGATGCAGGGAGCTGGCTTTCGATCGTGTCAACGCGGGACTCATAGCCTTCAGCGCAACGCAACTTTCGGTTAGCTTTACGGCACACAATTCCAGACGCCTGACCCAACGCCATCGATGTACCGATTCATTCTCGCGCTGCTCGTTCTCGACGCCCTGATTCTCGCAGGCGCTGTGCTGTTGCAAGCCGGCAAGGGCGGGGGACTCGCCGCTTCGTTCGGCGGTGCCGGTTCGAGCCCCAATTCACTGCTGGGCTCCCGCGAAGCAGGCAACCTGCTAACCAAGACCAGCTGGACGTGCGGCGGCATTTTCATCGCGCTCGCGTTCATTCTGCAGATCATGTCGAACAACACGCGCGGCGCGGTTCGCTCCGTGCTCGACGATGCCGTGGGGACGACGCCGACTGCGCCAGCATCGGCGCCTCCGCTGCCGGGCGCAACGCCCGCGTCGAAAGCGCCACTCCAGCCGATCGCTCCGTCAGGCGGAACGGGCGGCACGAACTCGAAGCAACCACCCACCGGAAAGCAGCAGTAACGCGCGTGACCGCACAGTCATCACGGACAGGGTTCCTCCTCCTTGAGGATGGAACCCTTTTTCGCGGCTATCACCGCAACCTGGATCGCGGTCCCGCTGTCGCTGAGGTCGTCTTCACCACGAACATGAGCGGCTATCAGGAGGTCTTCACCGACCCCTCCTACAGCGGTCAGATCGTGGTGATGACGGCGCCGATGATCGGCAACTACGGCGTGAACAGCGATGACCCTGAGTCCACGAAGCCGCAGGTCGCGGGTGTCGTCGTGAAAGAGCTCTCGGGGAACTACGCGAGCTGGCGAGCGCAGCGCTCGCTTCCGGAGTACCTCCGCGATGCGCAAATCCCTGTGCTGGAAGGCGTTGACACCAGACAGCTCACGCGGCACCTCAGGTCGGTTGGCGTACTCCGCGGAGTGATTGGCGCCGGCGACGGGGCGACCGCTGCCGCCAAGGCCGCGCTCGACGCGTGCCCGTCGATGGAGGGTCTCGATCTCGCGACCGTCGTCTCGACGAAAAAGCCGTACGCGTGGGGAGAATGGAGCGCGAAATACCACATCGTCGCGTACGACTACGGGATAAAGCACAACATCCTGCGCCTGTTCGCTGAGCGCGGTTGTCGTGTCACGGTCGTGCCATCCGCGACGCCGGTGAAAGACGTGCTCGCGCTAAAGCCCGACGGAGTTTTTCTCTCGAATGGGCCCGGTGACCCGGCAGCCGTGACGTACGCGCCAGAAGTCATCAAGACGATCGCGAGTGGGCACGTGCCTCTGTTCGGGATTTGCCTCGGTCATCAACTGATCGGACTCGCGTTCGGCGGGCAGACTACGAAGCTCCCCTACGGCCATCGCGGCGGGAATCACCCGGTCAAAGCGCTCGCGACGGGTCGTGTACTGATCACGTCGCAGAACCACGGGTTTGCCGTGCAAGGCAGTGAGGGCGAGATCCCCGGTGCCCCTGACCTTCAGGTAACCCACGTGAACCTGAACGACGGCACAATCGAAGGCCTTCGGCACAAGACGCTTCCGGTCTTCGCCGTGCAATACCACCCTGAAGCGGCGCCAGGCCCGCACGACGCGCGGCCGCTGTTCGACGATTTCATGGCCGCGGTCGCGAAGCGGCGGTCTCAAAACGCTACAAACGCTTGACACATAAGCAGCTAGCGCCTTAGCGTTGTGCCCGTCGACCCCTCTATTACGGGCACGCAATGACCAAAGCCGATCTGGTCGAACACGTTACGAACGAGATCGCCCGAACCGCCGGGCCCATGATCTCAAAGAAGGACTGCGCAAGGGTTGTTGACGCGTTTCTCGACGCGATCAAGGGGTCACTCCAGGAGCAGAAAAACATCGAAGTTCGCGGCTTTGGCACGTTCAAAATTCGCCAGCGCAAAACGCGCATGGCGCGCAATCCGCGCACGGGGGCACCTGTCGAGGTAGCGGCGCGGCCCGTGCCGGTGTTCAAGCCCAGCAAGGAGTTACGCGCTCTGGTGGCGGGCGAGCCGTTCGACCCCGAGGTCGACGGCGAAGATTAATCGTCGCTGAAAAATGCCATACGCCTCTGTGCCTTCCGGTGCGGAGGCGTTTGTTTTCGGTATGCGTTTCACCGTTCCAGTGCTGCTCTTCGCGCGGTACGCCGACGAGCTGGGCGCAGAGAGCGTGAACATCGCCCTCGCGTCGCCGGCAACCGCAGGCGACGTCCTGAGCGCGGTGCTCGCGCTGCCTGGAGGCGAACGCTTGCCCAGAGCACCAATGGTCGCTGTGAATTTGCGTTACGCGGCCCTCGGCGACGCGGTCAATCCTGGTGACGAGGTGGCGCTCATTCCACCGGTTGCGGGAGGCTGATGCGCGTCGAGATCGTCGAGCGAGCGATAGACGCGACCGCGTTGCTGAACGAAGTCGCGGCGATCACGAACGGCGCATCGGTGCTGTTCGTCGGTACGGTGCGCGACGTCAACGGCGGGCGCCCAGTGACCGCACTCGATTATCGCGCATACTCGAGCATGGCTGAAGCGGAGCTTTCGGCGATCGCGCTCGAAGCTGAAGCGCGCTGGACGCCGGGCACGATTGTATGCGAGCACCGCGTGGGCTCGCTCGCACTCGGCGACGTATCCGTCGCAATCGTTGCGGCGCACCCGCATCGCGGTGCGGCCTTCGATGCGTGCCGTTACGTCATCGAAGAGTTGAAGAAGCGCGTGCCGATCTGGAAGCGCGAACATTACGCCGACGGTGAACGCTCGTGGGTGGAGAATGCCGCCGGCGCGCAGCGGACACACCCACGCGGCGCAGAGCGATGAAGGATCAATTCGGGCGCAGCATCGAGTATCTCCGCATCTCGGTGACCGATCGCTGCAACTTTCGCTGCCTGTACTGCATGCCGGTCGAAGGGCTGCAGTGGTTGCCGAAGGCGGACATCCTCTCGTATGAGGAAATCGAGCGCGTTGTCGCACAACTCGCTCCACTCGGGCTCCGGCGTTTGCGCATCACCGGTGGCGAGCCAACAATTCGGCCCGATCTCGATCGCCTGATTGGAATGCTGCGCGCAGTGCCAGGCATCGAAGACATCGCGCTGTCGACGAATGGTGTGAAGCTGCCGATGCTCGCGGAGCCATTGCGCCGTGCTGGACTCGATCGCGTCAACATTTCCGCGGATTCGCTGCAGCCGTCGCGCATCGCCGCAATCGCGCGGCGCGATCTCGGATTCGATCCTGTTGCTGCGGCACTCGCTGCTGAACGCGCCGGACTCGATCCGATCAAGATCAACATGGTCGTGATGCGCGGAATCAACGATGACGAGGTCGAAACGTTCGCGCGGCTGACGTACGAACACGCATGGCACGTACGCTTCATCGAACTCATGCCGGTCGGTGGCATGCGCGAGCTCACATGGGACCATGTCGTGCCGAGCAACGAGATACTCGATCGCATCGGCGCGCTTGGCGCGTTGACGCCGAGCGACGGTCCGTCGCGCGGCAACGGACCTGCCGCGTATTACCAGCTGCCCGGCGCACGCGGTAACATCGGCGTTATCACTCCGATGACGCACACGTACTGCGCGTCGTGCAATCGTGTGCGTCTCACCGCCGATGGCCGGCTGCGGACGTGCTTGTTTGGTGATCATGAAGTTGATCTTCGGACGCCGCTGCGCGCGGGGATTCCGCTACGGGCCGAGTTCGAGCGAGCGCTCGCGGAGAAGCCGCGCGAACATCAGCTCCTTCAAATGCAGGTGGGCGGATTGCGCGCTCTAAGTGAAGTGGGCGGCTAGACGGCTGAGCGGTCAGCGTACGGAGGTTCTGTGATGCGTTCGCAACGCGTGCACTTGGTCGGAACAATCATCGCGGCGATGATTGCTGGAGTCGCGTGCGGCGACGGCGTTCCCGCTGGACCGGGCGTGAACGGCACGATGCTGGCCAAGATCCCGGTCGAGTTGCTGTGGGTTGCGGAGCGTTCGCTGGCCGCGACGCGGTCTGGTCCGGACCTGACCATCGTCGGCGAGGACTACCGCGGCCGGAAAATCACGCTGGAACTGCGAAATCTTCCGGAAAATCCGAGCGACCCCGACGAACCCCGGTTGCTAACGCTGACCGACAGCACGGATATTTCTGTTGGGTTCGCGCAATACCGGGAGTCGGCTTTCAATCTGTTTACGACGGCGGACCCTCTTGGAAATGGCACGGTAGTGATCACGTACCTGAGTCCTACGCGCATTGCGGGAACGTTCAGTTTCCTTGCGCGCCGTCCGGTGGAGAGCGGCATTCTGAGCGACCTCTTCCGGTCGGTATCGAACGGCGAGTTTGACGTGCGGATTCGCTGAGTCCGCACAGGAGCGTCGTATGAGAACACGGTACGTGGTTTCGAGCATGATAGGCGTGGTCGCCGCGCTGGGTGCGGCGTGTGGAGGCGATAGTCCCACGGGCGCCGTCGGGGCGGGGACCATGTCGGCGATGATCGGCGACACGCTGCCGTGGCGCGCGAATCTCTCGATCAGTGCGACGCTGTCAGCGGACAGCGTGCTCGAAATCGTCGGGCTCGAGCGAACCGGGAAGTACGTGAAGCTCAACATCCGGCAAGTTGCGGTCGACACGCAAGCGGTGAACCTCTCGCGCGTGTTCGACTTCACGTTCGCAAATGATGAAACAACCGGCTATGCGTTTTTTTCAGAAGACACGCAGAACCAGTTCACGACTGACAACCCTGGTGGCTCCGGGCGCATAACCATTTCGCTGTTGTCGCCAACGCAGGTGCAGGGCACGTTCTCGTTCATTGCCGCTCGCGGTGCGGGATTTGATCCGATCCGCCGGCTCGCGCAGGGGCGCTTCAACGTTCGCTTGCAGTAGTTGGCGGCGCTTGCAGGAGTAGTTCGAACGCGCGCTCGCGCGCGCCTGACCGCGCTCGCCGCATTGTTAGGCGCGGTGACTGTACCTGCGGCTGCGCAGGTGCCGGTGACGCGGCCGCAACCGGAGTGGGGGTTCACGCTCGGACTCGAGACAGTCACGGGGCTTTACCGGCCGCGGATCAATGTCCCATTCGATTACGCAACGCGCGGCGGTGGCATGGCGCTCGCGATCGGCAGTGTTTTCAAGGGACACTTGCTGGTCGGCGGAGAGGCTGGTTGGGCGTTTTTCGGCGGGGACCGGCGTTACCCAGCCGATGTGAATTCTGCCGCGTACGCAACGCGGACAACCAACAGCATTTTTGGTTCGATGTACACGGGGCTGATTACGAAGCCCATCGGACGCGCCGGCGTTGGACGCAAGTTGTGGCTCGGCGCGCGACTCGGAAACGCGCGATGGAGCGGAGAACGCCGCGTGGAGGATTGCGCAACGTGCGCCGATATCGTCGAGCCGATGCGCGCCGGGTTGTACGTCTCGCCGTTCATTGTGTTCGGCGGCGGCGACCAACGTGGCGGTGGCGGGTTTCGCTTTGCGTACACGCACTTTGTGCGGGACAACGCACGTATGCGGTCGTCAATGTCCTTCGGCGTGTATTTCAACCTGCTGAACATCGACTGAAGCCGCCCGGCGCACAGCCACTGGAGCGGTGGCGGCGCGGTACCAGCGCGACGGTCGGGTGAGTATTTTTCGGCTGCGCGCGTGCGCGCGGTTCGCCAACCCTCACCGAATCCCTTCGAATGGTTCGCAAGATCACTGTCGTCGGCGCCGGAAACGTCGGTGCGACGACCGCGCAGCGTGTCGCAGAAAAGGAGCTGGCCCGCACGGTCGTCATGGTGGACATCGCGGAAGGCATTCCGCAGGGTAAGGGTCTCGACCAATGGCAGTCCGCGCCGGTAGAAGGATTTGACTCCCGCGTGATCGGAACGAATTCATACAACGAAACCGAGGGATCCGATCTCGTCATCATCACGGCCGGGATCGCCCGCAAGCCAGGCATGTCGCGCGACGACCTGCTGAATACGAACGCCGGTATCGTCAAACAAGTCAGTGAGCAGATCGCCAAGACGTCGCCCAAAGCGATCGTCATTGTCGTGTCGAACCCGCTCGATGTGATGTGTTACGTGGCGAAGGCCGTGACCGGCTTCCCACGCGAACGCGTGCTCGGCATGGCCGGCGTCCTCGACACCGCGCGCTATCGCGCGTTTCTCGCGGAGGCAATGGACGTCAGCGTCCGCGATATCCAGGCGATGGTGCTCGGCGGACACGGCGACACGATGGTCCCGCTGATCTCCTACACGAGCGTCAGCGGTATTCCGGTGACGCAGTTGCTCGCGCAGGACAAGCTTGATGCAATCGTCGATCGCACGCGCAACGGCGGCGCGGAGATTGTGAAGCATCTCAAGACGGGATCGGCGTACTACGCACCGTCGTCCGGTGCCGTGCAAATGGCTGAAGCAATCGTCAATGACCAGAAGCGCATTCTTCCGTGCGCAGCATGGCTCGAAGGCGAGTACGGTATGAAGGGGCTCTATCTTGGCGTTCCGTGCAAGCTCGGCGCGGGTGGTCTGGAAAAGATCATCGAAGTCAAACTCACCGACGCGGAGCGTGCCTCGCTCGCAAAGAGTGCGGACGCGGTGCGGGAGCCGATGGCCGCGGTGAAACTCTAAGAAGACGAGAAGACGAGAAGACGAGAGGACGGGACGCAGTGACAGCTGCAGCGCGGGAAACCGACAAACGATCTCGATTCACGATCTTCTGGGATTCATCCCTTGGCAAGAAGATCGTCATGGGCGCGACCGGCTTCATCATGGTCGGGTTCGTCGTGTTTCACATGGCGGGGAACCTGCAGATCTTCCTCGGCCGCGATGTGTTCAATCGCTACAGCGAAATCCTGCACACGTCCGAAGAATTACTGTGGGTCGCGCGGCTCGTCCTGATCGGCGCGGTCGTCATGCACGTGATTGCGGCGTATCAACTCACGATGCGTGATCGGGCGGCACGGCCGACGGCGTACGCGAAACGTGCGCCGCAAGTAGCGACGCTTGCGTCGCGCGCGATGCGATGGGGCGGGGTGCTCATTCTCGTCTTCATTCCGCTGCACATTCTGAACTTCACCACCGGCAACTGGCATCCCGATTTCGCGGCCGGCGATGTGTACGGCAACGTCGTCTATGCGTTCGAGTCGTGGCCGTGGCTGAGCGTGTTCTACACCGTCACGATGGTGTTCGTCGGCTTGCATTTGTACCACGGCGTTTGGGCGATGCTGCGGACGCTTGGTATCGCCAAGCCATCCGCTGAACCCATGCGGCGCGCACCAATTGCCGCGCTCGCGTGGATTGTCACCATTGGATTCATTGTGATTCCGACTGCGATTCTTCTTGGCTTGGTGCGATGACCGATTCCACGCACCGGCACTGCACGCGCACATGAAGCTTCAGGCACACGTCCCGAGCGGACCGCTCGCCGACAAGTGGGACCGCGCGAAGTTCGAATACCGGCTCGTCAATCCGGCGAACAAGCGCAAGTACAGCGTGATCATGGTTGGATCGGGGCTTGCCGGTGCCGCGGGTGCGGCATCGCTGGCCGAACTCGGATACAACGTGAAGTGCTTCTGTTTCCAGGACTCGCCGCGACGCGCGCACTCGATTGCTGCGCAGGGAGGTATCAACGCGGCGAAGAACTATCAGAACGACGGCGATTCGATCTGGCGGTTGTTCTACGACACCATCAAGGGCGGTGATTTCCGCGCGCGCGAGGCGAACGTGTACCGCCTCGCGCAGATCAGCGTCAACATCATCGACCAGTGCGTCGCGCAAGGCGTGCCGTTCGCGCGCGAGTACGGCGGACTGCTGGCCAATCGTTCGTTCGGCGGTGCGCAGGTGTCGCGCACGTTTTACGCGCGCGGTCAAACCGGACAGCAACTGTTGCTCGGCGCGTACCAGGCATTGGAGAAGGAAATCGCGCGCGGGCAGGTGCAGATGTATACGCGCGCCGAAATGATGGAAGTGATCGTGATCGACGGCCGGGCGCGCGGCATCGTGGTGCGCAACGAGACTACGGGAAAGATCGAAGCGCACACGGCCGATGCGGTCGTGCTTGCGACGGGTGGATACGGAAACGTTTTCTATCTCTCCACGAACGCAAAGGGTTGCAATGTTACGGCGGCGTGGCGCGCGCACCGCAAAGGCGCGGCGTTCGGCAACCCATGCTTCACGCAGATTCATCCGACGTGCATTCCGGTGAGCGGCGACCACCAGTCGAAGCTCACGCTGATGTCGGAGTCGTTGCGGAATGATGGTCGCGTCTGGGTACCAAAGACGCCGGGTGATACGCGCGCACCGCGCGACATTCCCGAGAGCGACCGCGACTACTACCTCGAGCGCAAGTATCCGTCGTTCGGCAACTTGTCACCGCGCGACATTGCGTCGCGCGCCGCGAAGGAAGCGTGTGACACCGGACGCGGCGTTGGTCCGGGCGGACTCGGCGTGTATCTCGACTTTGCGGACGCAATCTCGCGCCTCGGGATGCCCACGATCTCGGAACGCTACGGGAATCTGTTCGAGATGTACGAGCGCATCACCGGTGAAAATCCGTACCAGACGCCGATGCGCATTTATCCGGCTGTTCACTACACGATGGGCGGGCTGTGGGTCGACTACAACCTGATGTCGACCATTCCTGGACTATTCGTCGCAGGCGAAGCGAATTTCTCGGATCACGGCGCGAATCGGCTCGGCGCATCGGCCCTCATGCAGGGACTTGCTGACGGATACTTCGTGCTGCCGTACACGCTGGGCAACTATCTCGCGGGCATGAAACCCGATCGCGTCGGCGACGACCACCCCGATGTTCGCGCGGCCGTGCTGGACGTGGAGAGCCGAATCGGACGACTGCTTGCGACGCGTGGCAAACGCACCGTCGCATCGTTCCACCGCGAACTCGGCGCGTTGATGTGGAACGCGTGCGGAATGGCGCGCGACAAAGCGGGCCTCACGGCAGCCATCGCGAAGATTCCTGAGCTACGCGAAGCGTTCTGGAACGACGTCAACGTTCCGGGCAGCGGAGAGTCAGTCAACGTTGCGCTCGAACATGCGGGTCGCGTCGCGGACTTCTTCGAGCTCGCGGAACTGATGTGCCGCGATGCGTTGCACCGTGAAGAGTCGTGCGGTGGCCATTTCAGAACCGAGCATCAAACATCCGATGGCGAAGCACTCCGCGACGACGAACGCTATTGCTACGTCGCGGCGTGGGAATGGCACGACGCCGGGAAATGGACGATGCACAAAGAGCCGCTGCATTTCGAAAACGTTCACCTCACGGCGCGCAGCTACCGATGAAGCTCACGCTCCACGTGTGGCGCCAGGCGTCGCCGAATGCAGTTGGTGCGTTTGAGACGTATCAGGCGAACGACGTCTCCGCAGATATGTCGTTCCTCGAAATGCTGGACGTGGTGAACGAGCGATTGATGGAGAGCGGAAAGGAGCCGATCGCGTTCGACCACGATTGCCGCGAGGGCATTTGCGGAATGTGCGGCATGATGATCAATGGTGTCGCGCACGGGCCACGTTCGATGACCACGGTGTGCCAGCTCCACATGCGCGAGTTCAGCGACGGCGATGAGTTGTGGATTGAGCCGTGGCGTGCCGCCGCGTTTCCCGTGCGCCGCGATCTCAGCGTTGACCGAGGTGCGCTCGACCGGATCATTCAATCCGGTGGGTTCATCTCCGTCGCCACGGGCAACGCGCCCGAAGCGAATTCAATCCCGATCGGGAAAGAGAGCGTCGAAAAAGCAATGGACGCAGCCGCGTGCATCGGCTGCGGCGCGTGTGTTGCTGCGTGCCCGAACAGTTCTGCGTCGCTGTTTACCGCCGCCAAGGTCGCGCACCTCGGGACGTTGCCACAGGGCCAGCCCGAGCGCTATCGCCGCGCACTTTCGATGGTCGCGCAGATGGACCTCGAACATTTCGGCGGATGCTCGCTGTTTGGCGAGTGCCAGGAAGCGTGTCCGAAAGGGATTTCCATTGACACGATAACGCGGATGAATCGCGACTATCTGCTGGCGGCGCTGACCGAGGAAACCGAGCGCGCCGCGAGCGGCAACGGATAGCGTCCTTCAGTGTAGTAGGTCCGTCGACCGTGCTGGTCGACACGCCGCGAGTGCGGCGCACGGGTGCCGGCGGAAAGGTCGACGGGTGCGGTGGAGCGCGCGTGGCAGCGCCGCAGGCAGGCGCTTTGCGGAGACGCGACTTCCACACATGAGAAGCAACCATCGGCACGAGATCATCGTTCGTTTTGTCCGAACCGATTCGCCGGCGGACAAAACGCGCATTGCGGGCATTCAGCCACTATTGAGCAACGAGGAACGAGAGACTCTTTCCCGTTTTCGCTCAGAACAGACGCGCACCGATTTCGCGGCCGCGCATGCGCTCGCGCGTGCAACGGTCGGTGAACTCGGCGACTGCGATCCGCGCGAACTCGTATTCCGCCCCGGCAAACGCGGACGGCTGCGCGTGGTGCGCCCATGGCGTGCACGGGGGATCGAATTCAGTCTGTCGCACGCCGATGGCGTCGCGCTCTGCGCCGTGACGCGTGAGTGCACGATTGGCGCCGATGTCGAGAGCCAGCGCTTTTTGGGACGCGATCCCATGGGTGTGGCCGCCGCAGTCTGCTCTGAGCGAGAACACGCGACGTTGCGAAGTCTGCCGCAATCGCTCCGCGCCGAACGCGTGCTTGCCGTGTGGACCCTCAAAGAGGCGGTCGCGCAGGCGGCAGGGCAGGGCGTGCAACTCTCGCTGTCGTCGATCAACATCGACGACGTGCCGACACTCGGGAGCGGCGCCGGCGCGTTCGGTGTGTCGGTGCAAGCGGGCGACCGCTCCCGTTGGCGACTCACGTCGCTGCGACTCGCGCCGCACTACGTAGCGGCAGTCGCAGTTCCGGAGCGCTTTCGTAATCACGTGTCGCTGCGCTTCGAAGAAGGGAATGTCGGCGAGAATCTGTTTCGTTCGTGGTCGATGTCGTGATTCCGCGCAGTGACTGCGCACCGCGCCGTGCGCGCTGAGTCACTTTTGACCTGCCAAATAGCGGCACCCCTATCTTGAACAGCGTGCCGCGTTAGTGTTCTCGCTATGGTCACGAGCCGCTACACGCAGCCTGTTCCGCTCCGCGCGCTCGGCATTTCGCTGAGCGCGCTTGTCGTTCCGGTGGCGGCAGCGTTCTATGCGCCGACGTGGACGAACTCGGGCGTTGGTATGCTGGTGTGGCTCACCGGCCTCGTGCCCGTGTTCGTACTCGCATACTATCGCGGCGTCGGGGGCGTGTTGGTTGGTGTCGCTGCCACGTGCATCGCTGCGGCCACGACGTATGCGATCATTGTCGCGTTTGACATTGTCGAGCCGCGCTGGCGCGAGCTGATAGCAACGGGAGTCGTGTTCGCGTCCGTTGCGGCTGCAACAGCGACGCTATCGGGTGTGCTGCGCGGTGAACGCGACGCGGCTGAATCGATGGCGTTGCTCGATCGTCTCACCGAACTCCCGAATCGTCGCCATGCCGAGGTCTCGCTCGAACGCGAGTTTGCCGCGGCGGAGCGCGGGCGCGAACTGTCTGTGGTGATGTTCGATTTGGACCGGTTCAAACAAGTCAATGATCTGCACGGGCACGCAGCGGGCGACCAAACACTCAAAGCGTTCGCGAACGTGCTGCGCGCAAATACACGCAAATCAGATCTCACAGCGCGCTTCGGTGGCGAAGAGTTCGTGGCTATCCTGCCCGATACGCCATCGCAGCACGCGGTGTTCTTCGCGCAGCGCGTGCTGACGCGTATCCGCGAACTGGAATTACCGTGGGGACGGCAAACCGTCAGCGCCGGTGTCGCCGGCTATCAAAAGGGGATGGGTTCGCACGAGCTACTGTTGAGCGCGGCCGATCGCGCTTTGTATCGCGCGAAGCAGGGCGGGCGCGACATGATCGTCACGGCCCATCCACAAGAACCACAGCACACGCCGCCCCCTGAAACGCGGCGTGCCTCCCAGCAAGTGCCCGCGGTTGCGCCAACCGCACCGCCACCTCCTCCGCCCGTTACCGCGGCACGCGAAACTCCGCTGATCTACGTCGTGGATGACGACGACGCGGTGCGCAGTGTGGTGCGCCGCTTTCTCGTCGGCAACGGCTATTCGGTGTGGGACACGGGCGACCCGCTCGAAGCGATTCGGCAGTACACGTCAATGCCTGTTCCAAATCGCCCGGAGCTGATTGTCTCCGACGTCATCATGCCGCCAATGAGCGGGATGCGCATGATCGATCAGATCTCGCAGATCGCACCGCACGTGAAAGTCATCTACATGTCGGGTTACGTGCAGAGCAAGATCTCGGTGAGGGAGACCTCGGGCTCAGTCATCACGTTTCTCGAGAAGCCGCTCAACATCGACGAACTATTGAAGGCGGTCGCCGGAGCAGTGCCGGCGCAAGGACAGAAGGCCTAACGCTACGCGCGTGCGCGGCCGCCGTCGATATCGACGGCAATGTTCCGCCACTTGCCCTGATTGAACCGCATGATGCTGAGTCCGCACCGCATCATGTGCCCTGCAAGAATCGCGAGCCAAATATGAATTGGCGCAAGCGTTCCCGTTTGTTGTATGACGAAACAAATCCCCAACGGGACGAAGATTTGCGACACGACGGAGATGTAGAGCGGGCTCTTGGTGTCGCCTGTGCCCTGCAGACCGCCGGTGTATGTGAGCGCGACGGCGATGAACAGACCCGACACGCTGAGCACGCGTAACAGCTGGGCGCCAAGATCGACCACCAACGCATCGTTCATGCCGAACACGGCGAGCAATTGGCGCGGAATGAGTAAGAACGCAGCGCCGAGTACCGCAGCGCCGATCAGACCAAATCGTGCAGCGACGCGCACGCCTTCAACGGCGCGCTCCGGTTTACCCGCGCCAAGATTCTGACCTGCGATCGCGGCGGCCGCGCCAAGCAGACCCGTGGCCGTCCATGTGACGAACGAAAAGAGCTGTGTATAGGAGACCGCGTATGCAGCCTGCGTTTCAGCGCCATGCGCAACCGATCCAATGAACGAAAACAAAAACACGCCACCCACGTTCATCGCGATGCCTTGAATGCCCGTCGGGAGTCCAAAGCGGAACAGTGAACGAATGATCTGCCAGTCGGGTGCGAATCCATGATGACGCGGAAACGACACCACCCATCCGCCGCTCCACAATTTCCAGAGCGAATACACACCGACGAGGCCGAACGCAATCGAAGTACCCATCGCAGCGCCAGCCGTGCCGTACTGCGGAATCAGGATGATGTTCAGGAGTGCGTTGAGGATCGTGGTGAGAATGCCCAGGATCATCGGCGTTCGCGCATCGCCCGCCGCGCGCAACGCGCCGCTCAACATGAAAAACACCATCATGCCGCTGCTGAACACGAAAAGAATGCGCAGGAACGGCAGCGCTTCCGCTTGCACCTCAGGTGTCGCGTTCATGAAGTCGAGCAGGTACGGCGACAACACGTAACCCAACGGCGCAAGCACACCGAGCGATAATCCAATCGATGTGATGAATGCCTGATACACGGTGCGATCGACTTTGTCTTCGTCGCCCGCGCCGGCGAACCGCGCCACCAGCACGCTCATGCCGGTGAACAGCGACATCATGAACACGATCACGATGATGAAGATCTGCCAGCCCGCTCCGATCGCGGCGTTCGCCGTATAGCCGACGATGTTTCCCGCGAGCGCGTGGTCCACCACGCCTTGCATGCCGCCGATGATGTTCGCCAGCATCGTGGGCCACGCCAGCTTCCACACCGCTGGTGTGAGCGCGCCGTCGATTATTGAGCGGTCATAGCTCTTCGACGGCCGTGTCGGAGTAGGCACGGGGCGAATCTACTGCGCGGCGCGAACGCGAATCAGCTGTGCTTCGGCTATTGACGGCGCATGGCGATAGCCGGATCGATGCGCGCCGCTCGGCGCGCCGGCAGCCAACACGCGACCAAACCGATTGCGGTCATCGTGACTGCGACTCCGGCAAGCGTCAGCGGATCGTACGGCTCGACACCGAACAACAGGCCTTGAATGAACCGCGACGCGAGGACCGCACCTACCACGCCGACAATCAATCCAACACCGAGCAGTACGCCGCCCTCTTTGATGATCATGCGCAGGACCTGCCCGCTATCCGCGCCAAGGCTCATCCGAATTCCAATTTCGTTCGTTCGCGCGCTCACCGAGAACGCGAGCACCCCGGCGATTCCGACAGCGGCGATGATCACCGCGAGAATGCTGAACGACGAGAGCAGGGCCGCGTTGAGACGTCGCGGTGCAACGCTTTGATCGCGAATCTGCGACACCGTCAGCACGTTCTCGATGGGATCACTCGGCGCAATCGAACGAACAACCTTGGTCGCAGCCGGTGCCAAGCCCGATGCATTACGCGTCGCGCGAACAACGAGCGTGCCGGCGAACGTCACTTCCTGCGCGAACGGCTGAAACAACGCGGGCGGTGCGGCAGCATCGAGGCCCCCGTCTTTCGTGTCAGCGACGACACCTACGACCGTGCGCCAATCCCCACTCACGGGAATGAAACGAAGTACATCACCGGTCCACGCTACACGCTGTCCGATCGGATCACGATCCGGGAACAAATGGTCCGCAAGCGTCTTGTTGAGAATGACAACGCGTTCGGCACCCCGAATATCGGTACTCAGAAACTCGCGGCCTTTGAGCAACGTGATGCCCGCCGCGCGGAAATACTCTGGGCTCGCGGTGCGATACTCGGCTTTGGGGATCGCTTCGCCGGACGCGAGCGTGCGACCTTCCGCTTTGAGATCCAGCTGGAATCCGCCCGAATTACGAAGCGGCACCACAGACCCAAGTCCCACGTCCGTGACGCCAGCAATACCCTGCAATTCCTGCCGCATACGATCGTAAAGCGTTTTGATCGCGGTGTCGCTGCGCGTTTGTCCAAGCGGTACTTCCATCGTCAACACTTCTTCGGCGTTCAGTCCGTCGTCGACCTGCGAGAGGCGGAGCATTGTTCGCGTCAATAGTCCAGCACCGGCGAGCAACACCACGGACACAGCGATTTGCGCCACCACCAGCACGCGCTGCAAGCGCTGCCGGCGCAAGCTGCCACTCACGCGCGTAACGCCGGCCGTAATCCACGCACCCAGCGATCCTTCTTTCGCGAGCGTGGGCGCGAACGACAGCAGCACGGACACGATGAGCGTGAGCACGAGTGTGAACGTGAGCACGAGGCCGTCGAGCTGGATCTCATTCGCGCGCGGTGAAAAGCGCTCCGCGAACGAGACGAGCAGCGCGAGTCCGCTTCGTGCGATCACAAGACCGAGCGCCGCGCCGACGGACGCGAGCACCAGATTCTCCGCGAGCAGCAAGCGCCGAAGGCGCGCGGTGCCGGCGCCGAGCGCGGCGCGCACCACAAGCTCGTGTTCGCGGCGCACGCTGCGCATCAAGGTGAGGTTTGCGACGTTCGCGGCGGAGATGATCATCACGAAGGCCGCGGCCGCCATCAACAACCACAACGTCAGCCGCGCACGCTCGCCGAGGATTTCCTGAAACGGTGTGAGGGTGACTTTGTATCCTGAGCCCGGATCGTATGCGTCGGGATGATCTTTCTGCACAATCGCGCGAATGCCGGCGACTTCGCTGCGCGCTTGCTGCACCGTTGCGTTCGGCGCCAGGCGCGCGATCATTTCAGTCATCCGGTGCGTGCGGCCATGCTCCATCATCGCGCTCGTATGGTGCTCGCTGATCACCATGTTCATGATCGCGTCGATGCGATTCGGGAAGTACGGCGCAGGTTCGATCACGCCAACGATTTCTACGGCGCGCCCATCGACCCGGGCGGTTTTCCCGACAACGCCCGTGTCGCCGCCAAACCGAGACATCCAGTAGTCGTGCGTCAGCATCAACACCGGGTCAACGCTCTTTCCGTCGTCGCGACTGTTCAACGTTCTCCCGAGCTGCGCGCGGAGCCCCATCACCTCGAAATAGTTGCCCGTAACCAGGCCGATGTTCATGCGCACCGCGTCGCCCTGGCCCTCGAGCGTGAGCGCGATCTGGGAGTACTCGGCGATCCCGCTCATCGTTTTTGTAGCGTTGCGGAAATCGAGAATCTCGGGCACAGAGAACAGGACGTTGCTCTGCGTCGAATTCGACTGGCGCAAATACATCAGGCGGTCGCCGTCGCGGTGCGGCAGCGGTTTGAGTAACACGCCGCGCACGACACTGAAGATTGCGGTATTCGCGCCGATGCCGAGTCCGAGCGTGAGCACGACGGCGATGGCGAATCCCGGTGCGCGAACGAGCGAGCGGACGGCGTATTTGAAGTCGCGTGTCAACATGGGCTAGGAAGGTGGGGCGTCCAACGGAGCGAAGGTAGGGGTGAGGGACGGACTGGCCCGCTTGGCGTGGGCATCCGGTCTCTCGAAAGGATTAGACGGGGGCACAGGCCAAAACTCATCGGTGACCCTCAGCCCCGGCCGACGCTACGCCGATGCCCGAAGACAGCCTTCTACTGCCTCGGCAATTGCCAGCGTCCGGGAGTCGGCCATGGTTTCGCCGACGAGCATCAGTCCCATTGGCAGTTCCTCCGGCCGATGCATGGGGATGCTAACGGCACATCGGTCGAAAAAGTTGACCAGGCTGGTATTGCGTAGCGTCAGCGCATTGGCGGACGTCCACCCCCGCGGCGACTCCACATCCGCAAATCGCGGCGCCACGGTCGCCATTGTGGGCATGACCAACGCGTCATACTCCGCGGAGCGCTTGTTCGCGTCGGTAATGAGTCCCGTCCGCGCGAGCAGCAGCGCTTTGTATTGGGCATCCGTCATGCGGCGTCCAATCTCGAGTCGCGCGCGCACGTTCGGGTCGTAGCCGTCGAAGGCACCACCGGACAACCGCGCATGAACAGCGTACGCCTCAGCATTTGCGATCGTTCCGTCTATCGATAGTTCGCGCACGCGCGTGAACTCCGGGAAGAGAACCGGCTGAATCGATACGCTGGCGCGCTCGAGCGCGGCGATTGCGCGGTTGAATGCAGCGTTCACCGAGGGTTCGAGATCTTCAAACACAACGTCGGCCGGCACGGCGAGTCGCAGTGCGTCGAGTGAAATCGACGCATGCACATTTGTTGGCGCGTCAGCAATGATTCGATCAACGATCGCGCAACATCCGACAGAATTCGCGATCGGTCCGACGCTGTCCAGCGTCGGTGCGAGCGGGAACGCACCGGTGAGCGTGATGCGACGTTGCGTTGGTTTCAATCCGACGACGCCGCAGAACGCGGCCGGAATTCGAGTGGAGCCGCCCGTGTCGGTACCAAGTCCCATTGCGACCTGACCTCGTGCGACGGACACGGCCGCGCCCGAACTGGAACCGCCGGGGACGCGCGATGCATCGCGCGGATTCGCGAGGCGTGGCAAATGCGGGTTTGTGCCGAGACCGGAGAAGGCGAACTCACTCATGTGTGTCCGCCCGACGATGACCGCGCCCGCAGCGCGTAGTCGTGCGATCACTGGTGCGTCTTCAGTTGCGGCGGGTGCTCCACGCAACACGTGCGATCCCGCGGGAGTGGGCTGGCCGCGTACGTCGAACAAATCCTTGATCGAGATCGGGATCCCTTCAAGCGGCGAGCGCACGGTCCCGGCGGCACGCAGGGTATCGCTCTGGCGCGCAGCGGAGCGCGCTTGTTCTTCGTACAGGCGCGTGAACGCGGAGCTGTCCCGCGAAATGGCTTCGAGCGACTCATCAATGAGCGCTTCGCTTGTCACGGCACCGCGTGACAGCTCACGCGCCAGGTCGGCGATGGTGCGGCCGGCTAGCGCCATGCGTTCCTCGAGCGGGATCTGGCGGCGTACACGGCCGAACGATATGACTGGCCGCGCACGCTCGCCACGGCTCGCGGCCAACGTCCGTGGGTTTTCGCGAGTTGATGTGTCATAGGTGCAGACCACCAACGGTGCAATGCGTCGTCCAGTCACGGGAGAGCAGTTGCGGGAGATCTACCGCGCTACGATCGACGACCTGTACGCATATGCGTCCCGGCGGTGTGGTGGCGTTCGCGAGCTTGCCGAGGACGTCACGCAGGAGGTCTGGTTGCGGGCGGTTCGTGAGTGGCGACGGAAGGGAATTCCCGACGTTCCGCTTGCATGGCTGACGACGGTCGCGCGAAACCTGATTCTGAACCACCTGCGACGAAAAGAATCGTTGTCGCTGGACGCCGTGTCGCCCACGGAAATACTCGCCGCCGTCGACGCGGACGAGTTGGGTGAATCGGCGGAGGTCGCAACAGTCGTGTCGCACGCGCTGGCGCGCATTCCGCCGGCGGAAGCGCAGCTGCTCGAAGCGTTTCACTACGAACGCTACAAAGTCGCACAACTCGCGCAGGCATACGGTACGTCCGAGCGCGCTATCGAAGGTCGATTGCGTCGTGCTCGGGAGCGCCTGCGACGCGAACTCGAAATCTCATTGAACGCACAGGGAGGACTCGCATGACACGACTTACGGGATCCCACGCGCCGACGCCGGAGTTTCGCGCGGCGCTCGAGCAGGAAATCGTTGACGCATTTCGCCGCGAGGAACAGTTCGCGTCGACTTCGAAGTGGGCGCTCCGCGGACCGCGGCTTCGCACCGCCATGGCAATGGCGGCCGGGATGCTGCTCGCGGTCAGCACGCAGTTCGCGGCGGGGCAAGTGCAGGACGCGCGTCAGCGCGATTCGCTCGCCGCGGTGCTGGAAGCAAAGCAGGTGTTAACCAAGCTTCGGCTCGAACTCGCACGTCAAGACGCGACGCGTGCGCAGGAATCCTTCAACGCGGGTGTCATCACCCGCGAAACGCTGCAGGCTGCGCAATCGGAACTTCGCGTGCTCGAGGCATCGCTCGCGCGCTTGCAACTCGACGTTGAAGAAGTGCGCGCATCTGCTGTGTCACCTCGCGACGAACTGTGGGCTCCCCTCGTAGGCTCGCGCGACTTTGTCAAGGAACGAATCGCACTCGACGCGGCCGTTGCCGAAGCGAAACTGCGCAGCGCCGAGAGCGCCGCCGCTGAAACAGAACGCCAGGTGCGCGTCGGCATTCTCACCCGTGCAGCGGCCGAAGAGGCGCGCGCACGCGTCGCCGATGCGACCAGCGACCTCGAACTCATCGCCGAACGGACGAAATTGCGTGATGAGTTTCTCCGCGAGCACCTGGCACCGGAGGAGGTCGCGCGGCGGCTTGACCGCCTGCAAATGAATCGCGCATTACGGCGAGCGGCGTTGCAGCTGCAGCGGGCGGTTGAACGGCTCAAGCTGGTCCGCGAACGCCGGGACGTTGGCGTCACGGCCGAGCTCGAAGTGAAGCGCGCGGAACTCGACGCGCTGCAATTGCAACTCGAACTCGAGCGGCTGCAGCGTCAGCTTGATGCGCTCGGAGCATCAATTCGACGCTAATGCAACGCGCGGCGGCGTGATACACAACACGCCGCCGCACCGCTTTGCAGCGTGCTGACCCGTTCATGACATAGCGCACGAAGGGCGGTCACCGCGGCGTGTAGGGGATTTCACCAATTTGCGCGCGCGAACGTCGCGCCAACCCCACCCGCTGAACGGCCGTCATGACTGGCACGCATCAATCTCCGCTCGTCGCGCTCTCGTTTCTCATTGCGATTTGCGCGTCGTACACAGCGCTCACACTCGCGGGACGCGTCGCCGTTGCACGTGGCCGCGCGCGACTGGCGTGGCTCCTCGGCGGCAGCATCGCGATGGGCAGCGGCATCTGGAGCATGCACTTCGTTGCCATGCTCGCGTTCCGCTTGCCGATTCCAATTTCGTACGATGTACCGCTGGTGGCGGCCTCTTGGCTCGCCGCGGTCGGCGCTTCTGCCTTCGCGCTGTTCGTCGCGAGCCGAACGCAGGTCAGCAAGGTGCGGCTTGCCGCCGCGGGGACGTGCCTCGGTCTCGCGGTCGTCACGATGCACTACACGGGCATGGCTGCTGTTCGAGTTCAGGCACACCTCGGCTACAAACCGATGCTCGTGGCTGCATCAGTGGCAATTGCAATTACTGCCTCGACCGTCGCGCTGCTCCTCTTCATTTGGTTGCGCACCAATCACACGCGACGCGGAAGCGCGCTGCGCGCCGCAGCGGCCGTCGTCATGGGTGTCGCGATCGCCGGCATGCACTACACTGCGATGGCCGCCGCGCATTTCACGGATGTCGGCATCGCACACGCTCCGTCACGATTCCTGCTCGCTAGCTCCGGTCTCGCCGTGCCCGTCGTGATGGGCGCGTTCGTCATTCTGACGCTGACCGTCGCGGGTACTCTGACCGACCATTGGGTACGCATGAAGCTCTTGTCGGCCGAGGCGCTTCGGGAAAGCGAAGAACGGTATCGCTCGGTCGTCAGCGAAATCGACGAAGTCATCTTCCGCACAGACGCGGATGCGCGCTGGACGTTCCTCAACCCCGCGTGGACGGCCGTCACCGGTTTCACGCCGGACGAAATCCTTGGCAAGGCGCTGATTGATTCCGTGCACCCTGACGATCGGGCCGCGAGCATTGAGCAGTGCAAGCCAGTCGTCGACGGAACCGCGGACTACTGCCGGCATGAAGTCCGCTACCTCACCAAGGACGGCGGATATCGTTGGGTGGAAGTGCACGCGCGCGCAACGCGCAACGCCAACGGCGCGCTCATCGGAACCGCGGGTGTCATTCGCGACGTCACGGAGCGGCGCCAGGTGGACGAAGCGCTCCGCACCGCGCGCGAAGTCGCGGAAGCCGCGAGCCGCGCGAAGAGCGAATTTCTCTCGCGCATGAGCCACGAGTTACGTACGCCGCTCAATGCGATTCTTGGCTTTGGTCAACTCACCGAGCTCGAGGCGACGACGCCAACGCAACGCGAGAATGCCGACCACATCCTCAAAGCCGGCCGGCATCTCCTGCATCTTATTAATGAAGTACTGGATATCACTGGCATCGAATCAGGCCGGCTGCATTTGTCCGTCGAGCCCGTGCGTGTCACCGAAGCGGTCGGCGAAGTTTTCGAGCTGATGTCGCCGCTCGCGGCAGCCAAAAGCGTTCGCCTCACGATCGACCACGCGAGTGTGACCGATCGGTTCGTCAACGCGGACCGTCAGCGACTCAAGCAAGTTCTGCTCAACGTCGTCGCCAACGCGGTCAAGTACAATCGTGAAAACGGCGCCGCGCACGTTTCGTGTCACGAATCGGGCACAGGACGCGTGCGGATTCTTGTCGCCGACACCGGGCCGGGCATCGCGCCTGAGAAAACTCATCGCCTGTTTACGGCATTCGATCGACTTGGCGCGGAACAGACCGGTATCGAAGGGACCGGCCTCGGTCTCGCGCTGTCCAAACGTCTCGTTGAAGCCATGAGCGGCCAGATCGGTGTGAATTCCGCGGCCGGCAAGGGCAGCACGTTCTGGATCGAACTGCCAGAAGCCGAGAACCAGATGGCGCGTCTAGCGGCGCTCGACAGTGATGCACCGCGAGCGCCGCGCATTTCCGGTCCGCGCGTAAAAAAGTCGACGATTCTGTACGTCGAGGACAATCTCTCGAACCTTACGCTCGTTCAGCGCATTCTCGGCCTGCGGCATGACATCGAACTGATTCCCGCGATGCAGGGCGGGCTGGCGTTGGAATTGGCTCGCTCACATCAGCCTGACCTCGTGCTCCTCGACTTGCATCTACCCGACATCCCCGGTGAGGAAGTGTTGAAGCAAATGCGAAAGTCGTCGGATTGCCGCTCGATTCCTGTTGTTGTACTCAGTGCGGACGCGACGCCGGGCCAGATCGACAAGCTCCTGGCAATGGGTGCGCATTCATACGTCACCAAGCCGCTCGAAGTGCGTTCGTTCATCAAAATCCTCAACACCGTGCTGAAAGTTCGGGAGGCCGCATGACGCTCTCCGACGAACTCGCAGCGCGCGGGCGGATTCTGATCGTCGACGACGAGCAAGCCAACGTGCGTCTGCTCGAACGGCTGTTGCTCACTGGTGGATTCACTGACGTGCGCAGTACGACTGACTCCACAGAAACAGTCGCACTGTATGAGTCGTTCCGCCCGGACATCGTGCTACTCGACCTGCACATGCCGAAGATGGATGGATTCGCCGTGCTCGATGCGCTGCGCGAGAAGATCGGTTCGAATGAGTACATGCCGATCCTTGTTCTCACCGCAGACATGACGCGCGAAGCAAAAGAGCGCGCGCTGTCGTCGGGCGCGAAGGACTTCCTGACGAAACCGCTCGAACGAACCGAGGTGCTGCTTCGCACGCGCAACTTGCTCGAGACGCGTTTCCTGCATCTGGCGCTCAAGGACGAGAATCGCGTGCTCGAAGCCAAGCTGGTGCACCAGGCATTTCACGATTCGCTCACCGGACTCGCCAACCGTGCGCTGTTCCGCGATCGCGTCCAACACGCGTTGACGCGGTTCTCACGCGGCAACCGCATGGCGATCCTTCTCCTCGACCTCGACAACTTCAAGGCGGTCAACGACACCGTCGGTCACGTGTCCGGGGACAAACTGCTCTCAATCATCGCCGAACGGCTGCTTCGCGCTACGCGCGGTTGCGACACGGTCGCGCGCATTGGCGGTGACGAGTTCGCCATTCTGCTCGATGGCATGCAGCACAACGATGACGCGACGTATGTCGCGGATCGTATTGCGGACTCGCTGCGGTCGCCCGTCGCACTGGACGGCCGTGAGTTCGTCGTGGGCGCGAGTGTCGGCATCGCATACGTGAAAGGCGGTGAGCGCGTCGACGAGCTGCTGCGCAACGCCGACGTCGCGATGTACAGCGCAAAGGATACGGGCAAGGGATGCCACGCGGTGTTCGATCAGAGCATGTATGCCTCGTTGCTGGATCGACTCGAGCGCGAGGCGGATCTGCGCAAAGCGGTGGATCGCGGCGAGCTCCGCGTTCTGTATCAGCCAATCGTCGCATTGGACACCGGCGAGATCACGGGTCTCGAAGCGTTGCTGCGCTGGCATCAATCCGACGGCGCCGTGTGCAGCACGGACTCCTTTATTCCGCTGGCTGAGGAAACGGGACTCATCATTCCCATTGGCCGCTGGGTGCTCGACGAAGCGTGCCGTCAGGGACGTAAGTGGCAGCTCGCGTCGAAGTCGGGAGTTGCGCCAACGGTTAGCGTGAACGTTTCCGCGCGTCAGCTTCAGGATCCGAATTTCCCAGAAGATGTCGCCGAGATTCTCGAGGAGACGCAATTCCCGTCGGACCGTCTCATCCTCGAAATCACGGAAAGCGTTGTGCTCACCAATTCTGCATCGACGCTGGACAGACTCCATGCGCTGAAAGCGCTGGGTTTGCGTCTCGCAATCGATGACTTCGGTACAGGCTACTGCAACCTGACGTATCTGCAGAAATTCCCGCTCGATATTCTGAAAATCGACAAGTCATTCGTCACGGACATTGCCGGCAGCGATAGCGATTCCGCGCTTGCAAGCAGCATCGTCGGTCTTGCGACAACGCTCAAACTGCACACCGTCGCGGAGGGTGTTGAGAACGCGAGCCAGCGCGCGCAACTCATTGCGCTGGGGTGCAGCTCTGGTCAGGGATACCTGTTTGCGAAACCGGTGGACCAGGACGCCGTGTCTGAGTTGCTCCGGAAAGGCAATGCGCTCGCGAGCACTGTTTCGGCAGCACCAATCGAGACTGTGCCGGTCGCGTAGCGACAAACGGGGCGGGCGCGTATCATCGATTCATGCGCGCCGCCCCCAAATGACAGCGAGCAGAAAGCCGGCTTCCGCGCCGCCGGCCGATGCGCGGTCTCGATCTGTTCTACTGATCGACGACGAGCCGACGGTACTTCAGGCCGTCGCGCAGCTGTTCAAACGTTTCGGATGGACGGTGAGTCAATCGACCGACAGCCGCGCTGCTATCGAACTCTACGAACGCGAGCGGCCGGACCTCGTCATGTGCGATCTCGAGATGCCCGACCTCAACGGTCTCAAGGTCCTCGAGATTCTGCGCGAGCGCGATCCGGATGCGACAGTAATCATGCTGTCCGGTAAGGGCGACATCGAAACCGTCGTTCGATGCATGCAACTCGGTGCCGAGCATTTTCTCACGAAGCCCCTCGAGCCGCGACATCTGAGCGCGGTTGTTGACGGCGCGTATGAAAAGTCGACGTTACGCCGGCGCAATCGCGTGCTCGCGGAACTGCAACTGGGAGATTCCAACCTCGCGAGCCTGGGCTCGTCCCCTGCAATGCTCGAGGTCGCGCGACAGATCACGCTGCTCGCCGACGGCAACGCACCGATTGTGCTCATGGGCGAAACCGGCAGCGGCAAAGGCTGGATCGCGAAGCTCATTCACGCCGCGTCCTCGCGTCGTCACGCACCCTTCGTGAGCATCAATTGCGCTGGACTTTCCGCCACGTTTCTCGACGCCGAACTCTTTGGCCACGAGAAGGGCGCGTTCACCGACGCAAAAACGATGAAGATGGGAATGTTCGAACTGGCGAACGGCGGCACGCTCATGCTCGATGAGATCGGCGACCTCGCGCTCGAACTGCAACCAAAGCTGCTCACCGCACTGGAGACGCAGCGGTTTCGGCGGCTCGGCGGAACGCGAGAGATTCAGGTGGACGTTCGCCTCATCGCCGCCACGCACGTTGATCTCGCGGACGCTGTGAAGGCAGGGAAGTTCCGGCAGGACCTCTTCTATAGAATAGCGGCGCTACCGATTCACATTCCGTCGCTGCGCGCACGCGGCCGGGACGAGGTCGCGGCCCTGGCGCTCAAGCTGGTCGCGGAACTGCACCGGCAGCTCGGCCGCGGCCCGGCGCGCGTGTCCACCGACGCATTGGATCTCATCGTACGATTCGCGTGGCCAGGCAACGTGCGCGAGCTAAGAAACGTTCTCGAGCGAGCGCTGCTCCTCGCCGCAAACGAGCCGGAACTCCTTCCGCGTCACCTTCCGGCTGAGCTCCGCGGATCTGCTGGGCCGGGCACTGACGCCGGCGCCCTTGGCGACGACTTGTCGATCGACGGCGCCGTGAAACGCCACATCCTCCGAGTCCTCGAGTCCGCGGACGGGAATCGCGCGAAGGCCGCCAAGCTGCTTGGAATGTCCCGCCAAACGCTGTATAACCGGCTCGCGGAGTACGGCCTCGACGCGGAGTAGGCCGCGGAAACCGTCCAATAGTTGGACAATTGTCCACATGAGGGACTGTCTCGCCTAAAGCCATTTACGGCAACAACATACGACTGGCGCGTCCAAATAATGGACGATTCGGAATGTTAAGTATCGCGCGAAGTGGATCGCGTAAGCCTATACGCCATTGGCTATTGGCCAAATCATACAGTTAGGCACGGATTGCGCATTACACAGGCCCAAGCACCACCAACCCTTGGAGCCTCTCGTGCACACGATCTGCCTCGTCGAAGACAATCCTGATAACCGACTGCTCGTCCATGCGCTGTTGGACGACCAGTACATGATCGTCGAGTATCCCGACGGTGTGTCCGCGCTGGAGGGCCTGAAGGCCGTCGGTGCCGACCTCGTCCTGCTCGACATCTCGCTGCCTGAGATGGACGGCACCGAGGTCCTCGCGCGAATTCGCGCCGACGCCAAGCTGCAAAAGCTGCCCGTCATTGCACTGACCGCGCACGCCATGGCCGGCGACCGCGCGCGACTGCTCGGCGCTGGATTCGACGACTACGTCACCAAGCCGATCGCCGATGAGAACGTGCTCTACACGGCGATTACTCGTTGTCTCGCACTCGGCGCCGCGCGGCAGAATGCCGCTGCAACCGCCGCGTAACGCGATCTCATCATCGAACCCGGACTAACTCCGATGCCACTGACACATACCTACAACGAGATCCTGGTTGCGCTCTCGGTCGTGCTCGCAATGGGCGCGTCGTACACCGCGCTCGATCTCGCCGGCCGCGTTCAGGCCGCGAAGGGCCGCACGCAAGCGATCTGGATTCTTGGCAGCGCGGCCGCGATGGGGTTTGGAATCTGGTGCATGCACTTCGTTGCGATGCTCGCGTTCCAGCTTCCGATGCCGGTCGCGTACAACATTCCGCTCGTCATTCTCTCGGTCGTGTTTGCGATCGGCGCGTGCGCGTTCGCGTTCTGGACTGCGTCACGCAACAACATTGGCCAGGCGCGACTCGGTGCCGCCGCGCTCGCCATGGGTATCGCGATTGCCGGCATGCACTACATCGGGATGGGCGCGATGATGGTGAACGCGAACCTCGGCTGGAACTGGACCTTGTGGTGGGCGTCGATTGGCATTGCGATCGGCGCTTCGTATGTCGCGCTGAACCTGTTCCGCATCCTTGGCAAAGACGAAAGCATTCGTACGCGTCAGTGGCGTGCGATTGCCGCGGTGGTCATGGGTATCGCGGTTTCCGGAATGCACTACACCGGCATGGCTGCGGCGCATTTCACAGCGGCACCTGGCGGTGGTGGTCACACGCATCCAGGCATGGGTCTCCCGCCAGTTGCACTCGCAATTGCGATCACGCTCGCTGCGCTCGTCGGCGTCGGCATCTCGCTGACGGCCGGCATGCTCGACCGATTGCTGCACGCTCGTACGCTCGAGGCCGAGTTGCGCGCGGCAAAAGACGCCGCTGAAGCGACGAATCGCGCGAAGAGCGAATTCCTGTCAAACATGAGTCACGAACTCCGCACGCCGCTCAACTCGGTGATCGGGTTCGCGAACATTTTATTGAAGAACAAAGGCAACAATCTCGGTCCGCAGGACATCGCGTACCTCGGCCGTATCGTTGCGAACGGCAAGCACCTGCTCGGTTTGATCAACGGCATTCTCGATCTCTCGAAGATCGAAGCAGGCCGCGTTGAACTCGAGGTTGGCTCGGTCGACCTTGGCGCACTCATTCGCTCCACCGTGATGGAACTGGAAGGCCAAGTGCAGGGCAAGCCGCTCGCGCTTGTTGCGACGGTACCAGAGAACTTGCAGCCGCTCCAGACGGATGGCGCAAAGCTCAAGCAGATTCTCATCAACTTGATCGGCAATGCACTCAAGTTCACGCAACGCGGGACGGTAACCGTTCGTGTTGTGCGCGACGAGTCGACCGGTCAGGCGCAGCGCATCGATGTGGTCGACACGGGCATCGGGATTCCGGCCGACCGCATGCAAGCAATCTTCGAAGCGTTCCAGCAGGCAGACAGCAGCACATCACGTCAGTACGGCGGCACCGGCCTGGGCCTGACAATCACGAGATCGCTGGCGCAGATGATGGGCTTCGACATCAAAGTCGAAAGCACGCTCGGATTCGGCAGCACGTTCAGCGTCATCGTGCAGGCGCAGAATGCCGTCACGACGCAAGCACCCGTCATGTCGCCGATCACTACGCCGGCGCAGCGCACCGAGCTCATGATTCGCTCGGGTGAACGCCCACGCTTGTTGACGCTCGTCGTCGACGATGATCCAGACGCGCGCATTCTGCTCAGCGAACAATTGCAGGGTCTCGATTGCGAAGTCGTCACGGCTGCAAGCGCTGACGAAGGTCTGGCGGTCGCGCGCAAGTTGCGCCCCGATCTGATCACGCTCGACATCATGATGCCACGCAAGAGCGGCATCGAAGCGTTGCACGAGTTCAAGACGGACCCCGCGCTGCGCGACATCCCAGTTGTGCTCATCAGCATGGCAGCGCAGGAACACAAAGGCAAAGTGCTCGGCGTTGTTGATTGCCTCGAGAAGCCGGTGACGCGTGAAGCCCTGAAGCAGGTGCTGGATCGCAACACGGTATCGCACGAACCGCGCTTGCTCGTTGTGCACGACGACAACAACGGCGGACGCCAGAAATACCAGCAGCTCGCTGAAAGTTCCGGTGTCGCGTTCCAGATGGTGAACGGCTTGTCCGAAGCGCGCGCGACGTTCGAGTCGCACGGCGTGCCGTCGCTCATCGTGCTCGATTTACCCGATCCGGATGGTCGCGCAATTCAGTGGATCGCAGCGATCCGCGAAGACCGCCGCATCATCAACGTACCGATCGTGTTGGTCGTGCCGGATCAGTATTCACAGACGGCAAACGCAGCAGAACAGCGTAACGTGACGGTGCTGCCCCGCACGCCCGGCGGGCCACTCGCCGACCTGGGTGGTTTGATCACGGCGCGCCGCGATCGATTGGAGGTTGCAGCGCGATGAACTCCACGGCCATGCGTGCGATCGACGAAAGTGCGATCGCACGTTTGCGCCGTTTTGGCGGCGCCAAGTTGATCAGTGCCATGGTGACCGCGTTTCTCAAGGACGCGCCGATGCGATTGGCAACGGCGCGGCACCATGCAGACGCTGGCGATGCAGCAGGTGTGCGGCGCGAATTGCATTCGCTGCGCTCGAGCGCAGGACAACTCGGTGCGCTTGCAATGCAGGAATTGTGTGCAGCGGGCGAAGAGCTTGCCGCCAACGGTTTCACACCGACACTCATCGAAACCGTTCGCAACGTCACGCGTGAGTTCGATGTCGTCGAAGAAGAGCTCGCCGCGCTCCGGGACGCTCCGATTGCGTAACTAGCGGAACACATTCACGAATGGTGCACGAGCGCAACGATCACGATGATCGTTGCGCTCGTTGCGTTTGTTCCCGCGCAATGCATCACCGAATCGTGACGCAACACGCGTGCACACGAGGGTGTACGAGCGCGGGTCGGTGAATCCCCGGAGAGCAACATGCGCAAGATTCTCGGGACTCCACCGCGGGCGCAGCAGGTCGTGCCGCCGTCGACGGAGACGCCGGAATGGGCACCTCGAACGGCGGTTCCTTCGGCGGGATCGACCCTGTTGCATGAGTGCTTCGAGCGCACAGCAGACATACGGCCAGACGCAATCGCGGTCGAAGTCGGAAGTGAAATGCTGTCGTACGGCGGGCTCGAACGCTATGCCAATCGCATAGCGCGCAAACTGCGCAGTCTCGGCGTACGGGCCGGATCTCGAGTATCGCTATTAATGCCGCGTTCCATCGACGCATACGCATCGATGCTCGGCATTCTCAAAGCCGGCGGCGCATATGTGCCGCTGGACCCTGAATGGCCCGCGGACAGAGTCGCGTTTGTACTCGAAAACTCGCGAAGCCAGACGCTGGTCACGACGGAGCGTTTGGCCGAGTATCACGCCGCGTTTGACGGCGCGGTGCTGCGCGTGGACACCGACCGCGACGCAATTGCCGCGGAGCCAAGTGATCGATTCACGCGCGAGGAATCAGGCGCGCGCCCCGCGTCGCTCTGTTACATCATCTACACGTCGGGCTCGACCGGGCAGCCGAAAGGCGTCATGGTTGAGCACAGGAACGCGTGTCATCTCGTTGATGTCGAACGTGGCGTCTTCCGCGTGCACCGTCGCGATCGCGTACTGCAAAGCGCCTCGCTGTCATTCGACCTGTCCGTTGAGGAGATCTGGCTCGCTTTTCGGGCCGGGGCGACGCTCGTTGGCGCGACACCGGACATGTTGCGTGCAGGACCGGATCTTTCGCGCGCACTTGCTGAGTCGCGCGTGAGTGTCATGTCCTGTGTGCCGACGCTTGTGTCAATGATGGACACCGACGTGGCGACCGTGCGTCTCCTGATTCTTGGCGGCGAACGGTGTCCGCCAGAACTCGTTGCACGATGGTCGCGTGTGGGCCGCCGCATCATCAACACGTATGGACCGACGGAAACGACGGTCACTGCGACATACGCGGAGTTGAAAAAAGGCGACGCCGTGACGATCGGCAAGCCGCTGCCAGGATACGACGTGCACATTCTCGACGCGCAATTGCGCGAGGTGCCGCGCGGTGAGCCTGGAGAGATTTGCATTGGTGGCAGGGGCGTTGCGCGTGGATACTCGGGTCTCCAACACGCGACACGCGAGCGATTCGTGCCCGACGCGTTTACGCCCGGTTCGCGATCGCGGCTGTATCGATCCGGAGATCTCGGCCGGATCACTGGGGACGGGAACATCGAGTTCCTCGGTCGCGCAGACGAACAGGTAAAACTGCGCGGTCATCGCATCGAGCTCGGGGAAATCGAGTCCGCAATGGTGCGTTGCGACGGTGTACTATCGGCCGCGTGCGCGCTGCATGATGACGGTAGCGAAGGGCCACATCTCGCAGGCTACGTCATACCGCGCGACGGAGTTGTGCTCGATACCGATCACGTGCGCGATACGTTGCACTCCTGGCTCCCGGCGTACATGGTGCCGTCCGTGATCGTTGCGGTCACCGACTTGCCGACGCTCGCGAGCGGCAAATTGGATCGCGCGTCGCTGCCTCGTCCTCAGGCAAAAGATGTTGCTGGCCGTGTACGCGGGCGCGCACCGACCACATCAATCGAGCATCAGATCGCCGGAGTTTGGCAGACCCTCTTTGCCCCGCGCGCCGTTGGGATCGACGATCACTTCTTTCTCGAGCTCGGCGGGCATTCATTACTCGCGGCGCGATGCGTGTCTGAACTGCGCAAACAACCGCAGTTCGCGCGCGTGTCGATGCTCGACGTGTACAACCACCCGACCATCGCAGCGCTCGCCGCGTTTCTCGGCGGCTTTTCGCACAGTGCCGCACACCAGTCCGATACCACTCCGCCGGAACGCGCGCCTCGCAACACGGGGGCCGACGCTGGGCTCGCGCGGCGTCACGCGACCGCCGGACTTGTTCAGAGCGCCGCGCTGTATTTCTCGCTCGCGTGCCGGTCCGCGCAGTGGATTACGCCGTATTTCGTATTCTTTGCGTTCCTTGCCGCCGAACATTCGCTGACGCGGGCAGTTGTGGCGGGCGCGATTGCAGCGATGCTCGTATTCCCAGCGCTCGTGACGTTTGCGATTGCGGTCAAATGGATCGTACTGGGCAGGATACGGCCAGGCCGCTATCCGCTGTGGGGTTCGTACTACCTCCGATGGTGGTTCGTTCAATCGATTACCACGTCATTGCGACTGGAGTATTTGAGTGGGACGCCGCTGCTTCCATTCATATACCGGTTGTTCGGTGCGCGCATCGGCAGGGACGTACACCTTGCAACTGAGCACCTCGCCGCGTTCGATCTCATTGCAATCGGTGATGCGACAAGCATCGACGACGACGCGATCCTGTCCGGGGCGTCCGTCGAAGACGGTCATCTTGTGCTCGGTCCGATTACTGTCGGACAGAGATGTCTGGTCGGTGCGCGCTCAGTCCTGCGCGAGAACATCATCATCGAAGATGACGCGAGGCTCGATGACCTGACGCTCATCGGCGCGGGCGCGCGGATTCCGCGCAACACGACGTGGGCTGGCTCGCCGGCACGGCCGGCAACACTCGCTCCTATCAACGTCCCTGCGCGTCCGAAGCACGGGCGCGTTCGACGCGTGGTCACCGTGTGCGCCTATACGCTGCTGGCAGTAACCATCCCGGTTGTCATGTTGGCGTCCGTCGTTCCAGGGATTGCATTGCTCATGCAACTCGATCCCCTTGGGGCGCCGCTGACATTCATCGCGGCGACACCGCTGGTCGGGGCAATGTTCGTCATTGCGATGACCGTGCAGGTCGTCGCGCTGAAATGGCTGCTCGTTGGTCGCGTAGGCGCAGGGCAGTATCCGGTGCATGGCAGTTTTTACATGCGCAATTGGGTCGTCGAGCAAATGATTTCACTCAGTCTCGACACCACTGGTCCGCTGCGCGCGACGTTGTACGCCCCAGCATGGTTCCGCGCGCTCGGTGCGCGCGTCGGTCGCGGCGTCGAGTTATCAACGGCTTCCGCGGCAACCCCCGATCTCGTTACCATCGACGACGGCGGCACGATCGCGGACGAAGTCTCGCTCGGCGCCGGCCGAGTGGAGCACGGATGGCTGACAATAGCGTCGACGCGCGTTGGACGGCGCGCATTTGCGGGAAACAGCGCCGTCATTCCCGCCGGTGCATCGCTCGGAGACGGCGCGTTGATTGGCGTGCTCTCGCTCGCGCCAACCGCACCCGGGTTGAATGGGATCGCGGGTGCCGCATGGCTCGGTTCGCCACCGCTGCGCCTTCCGCGGCGCCAAGTAAGTGCCGCCGCAACCGATGCGCGTACATATGCGCCGCCGCGGTGGCTGTGGTGCACACGCGCGCTCGTTGAAGTGTTGCGGGTGACACTCCCGCCGGCCGGGTTCATCATGACGTCGGCGTCTGTCATCACGTTTGCGTTCCTGGTGTGGGACGCGATTGGGCTGATGCCGGCGCTGGCTCTCGTTCCCATTGCATACGCGGCGTGTGGTGGCGTTGTGCTCGCGCTCGTCGCTTTCGCGAAATGGTTGCTCGACGGGCGATTCACGCGATTCGTTCGCCCGCTCTGGACGCCATTCATTTGGCGACTGGAGTTGGTCAACGCACTCTACGAGTTCCTTGCGACGCCGCTGATCCTCGATGCGCTGCGCGGTACGCCGTTCCTGCCGCTGTACCTCCGCGGGCTCGGCGCACGCGTCGGCCGTCACGTGTATCTCGATACAACCGGGTTTCTGGAGTTTGACCTCGTCGATATTGGCGATCGTGCCGCGCTGAATGGAGACTGCGTTGTACAAACGCACCTCTTCGAAGATCGCGTCCTCAAGGGGTCTCATGTCGTGATCGGTGCCGACGCGGTTATCGGTGCAACATCGATTGTGTTGTACGACTCGGTCATCGAAGCGGGCGCGCACCTCGATGCGCTTTCTATTCTGATGAAGGGCGAAACACTTCCTGCTGGAACCAGTTGGGCTGGCGCACCTGCGGAGCGGTCGGACGTTGCGGCGGTGGCGGCGTGAGCGGCGCAGACCGAATGAAGGCGTGCGTCGTTGGAATCGCGCTTGCCGTTACCGCGCGATGCACGCTCGCGCAGGAACTCACAGCGCTCTGGGAAAGCGATGCTGCATCGCAGTACGGGTGGCTCAACATCGCGCACATCATTCCGATGCGTGGGCCCCATTCGCTCGTGCTCAGTGCGAGCGCTGCGCGTCTGGCGTACGAATACGCCGACGTGGAAGGGAAGGCGCGGGTTCGCTCGACGGGTGGTGCGCTTGGTGCGGGCTATCGGCTCGAGACTGATCGCGTCGAAGTGACTGCGCAACTTGGCTACGCGTTGCGACGCACGTCGTGGATTCCCGTTCTTTCGCCGGGTGAAGCGTGGAATGAACGCGGAGCCGTCGCGCTTGCCGAAGCATACGCAACACTCACTCCGCGTTGGCTGGTGAGCGCCGTTGCCAGTTACGACGGGATTCTGACGTACGATCTCGGACGCGTTGCACTACAGCACCGATTGGGCGCGGACGCCGATCCGACTCCGCTTGCAGTTTGGGTCGGTATAGACGCAACGGTGCAGGGCAGTTCGGATGAGCGCGCGCGACAGATGGGTGGCGTGATGTCGCTCGAATTCCTGTCGGGAACGTGGTTCGAGATTCGCGGTGGACTCGGGCGATGGCACTACGATGACGGGACACGGGAGTCGATGCCCTACTGGTCGATGGCGCTCACGCGACGCTTTCGGTAGAGTGTTGCACCGCTTCCCAACTGCATGCTCGTTCGCTCTCGCCACTTCGTTGTTGCCGCCCTCGGGTTGTTCTGCGCGGGTCGCGTCAATAGTCAGCAGCCTCGCAGCCCGTTCGCAATGAACCGGCTCACCGCAGGCGTGCAGGTGTTCAATCTGCGCGCAAACGCACAACACGTCGGAACGCTTACAGGCACGCTGACGCGAGCGAACGGCGCGTGGAAGTACGTCGAGACAACGGTGGTTTCGGGGAGCACTCAGCAAACGACGACGCTGCGTTTCACCGCCGCCGGCGAAATGTTGTCCGTGAACCAAAGCGCCACGACACCCGCAGGCGCCGCGAGCATCGATGTCGCGTTCAGCGCTGGACACGCGAAGGGCACCGCGAGGATGCCGAACCGGCGTGGTGCGATGCAGTCCGTAAAGATCGATACCGCTGTCGCGCGGTTCGCGATCGACTACAACGCGATCCAGCCGTTTGCGTCAGCGCTCCCGCTCGCGGCCGGAAGCAAGACCGTTGCGCGCGTTTTCAGCTCGGGCGATGGCGCGAGCACTGACATGACGTTCGCCGTGGTTGGCGAAGAGAGCGTGACCGTTCCGCTCGGCACGTTTGACGCGTGGCGCGTGGATGTAACGGGCGCGGTTCACGTCGTACTGCACGTAGCCAAGGCCGCGCCGTATCAACTGCTCAAGTTGTCGCCGGTCGGGTCACAAACGGAAATCGTGCGCGCGAAATAGTCAACGCACGACCCGATACAGTCGGACGACTGGCGCACCGTCACCCGATTCCGCGACAATCGCAACGCGATCACCGGCGACCGCGACGGAAACATTCGTATCGTGTTTTGGAACCGACACTACTGCGCGCAGTTGCCCCGTAGAACTGAATACATCGAACGTCAGTCCGTCGTCCTGCAGGACGGTCACCCAGATGCTGCCATCGGACGCGGCAGTAACGGCCCGAATCGGCGCAGCGCTTTTGGGGCGGGTCGGTGTCGCCTTGCACGACGCAGCGCCGAATTGCGCAACGTGTTTGCGATAGTCGTCGAGGCCGGCGTTCCACGTCGAGTCGGCAATCGGTGCGGGCCGAATGCCGCGCGACAACGTTCCAAGTGTTGCGCCGTTCGCGCCGCGAATTGTGAGCCGGTATTCACCGGAACTGCCGATGACAATTCCGCCATCGGGCCGGACCGGAACGCGTATGTTCGTCGGCGCCTCGGGCCAACGAAAGAAGCTGATGCCGCCGTCGGGCCGGTTGCACTCGGTGCCCCACGCGATGTCGGTTGCGAGCTCGGGCGGAATTACCGTGTCCCGCGGCGCGCGCCCGGCGTAACCCGCGAATCCGGATTTTGATTCTGCGCCGATGCGCGCGGAAATGACCGTGTACGCTTTGGTGGGCGAGACAGGATAGAACCGCACGGTGTTGCCGCCGGTGATTCGCTGCACGACGGTTTGCCCGAGCGGTGTTTGCCCGTGCGTGAGAAACACGATGTGCGCTTCGACGGGGTCGAGAATCGCGAGCGTATCGGCGAGCCATGCGACAGCGTATGGCTGTCGCGTTTCGCCTGGTCCGCTGCCGATGCGTCCGGCGTAGCCGAGTGAGCGTCCGGTAACGTCGAAGAGGGAAACGCGATTCGCGCTCCGATCGACGACAGCGAGGCGTCCGTCGCGCCGAAGCGCGAGGCTGCGCACGACGCCGAATGGTTCTGTTGCGGAAACGCCCTCGATCGTGGCGACTGGTTCGAGGCGCCAGTGCGCGGGTTCTTGCGCGGACGCGGTTGCCGCGCAGAGCGCGATGCACAGAGCAGGGAATTGAGTTCGCATTAATCCGTGAGACAAGACAACACGGGGCGACGTTGCTGCGCAACGTCGCCCCGCTGAGTCCCGCACTACGCCGCGAGCGTTACCTCGCGGGCGCGACCGGCTTGCCGCTGTTCCAAATGTCGCGACTCACCAACCACTTGCCATCGGGCTGACGTTCCCAGTCCATGCTCCATCGCGTTGTGTCGCTGATGGTGTCCTTGCCAACGGCAACCTTCATCGCCCACAGGCCATAGCTCGACGCCCAATTGCCGGAGACTCGGAGCCCCTCGAGCGTGATGTTGCCTTCCACGATCTTTGCGCCGGCAAACGTTTTCTCACCCCAGGCCTGAATCGCCGCGCGTCCTGCGACCGCCGCTTCATTGGGAGGAATGATCACGCCGTTCGACGTAAACAGCGCTGCAATCGCGGCCTGATCGCCCGATTTCATCGTCGCCGTCATGTCTGTGACCGCTTGTCTGATCGCCACTTCATCGTCCGCCGTCGACGCTGTTGCGGTGCAACCCGCGATGACACTCAGTGCGCCCGCCAGCAAAACACCTTTTCGCATAACGCCTCGCCGTTTGGTGACCACGTCGTCTCCCAACACAACGCCATCGAGCGACGAAGATGCGCGGCATGGCCCGCGCCCGCTACATCCGCGATTGCCGAGCAGGTTCCGCGCAAGACCTTACCGCTCTAACCGTCGCAGTTTCAAAGCCTTGCCGCCTTTTGGTCCGCCCCCGTAAACTTCCCCATGCAACGCTCGTGAAATTTTTCACGAGCCTTGGTTTCCCAGGCTATACCGGACCCTCGGGAGGCTGCCGGACCGCGAGATGGACCGCACGTATCTCCCCATCCTGCTCCTCGTCGGCTTCGTCGTCGCCAATGCGGTGATGATGGTCGGGCTGTCGGCGCTCACCATGCGCCCGCACCCAAATCCAGACAAAGACATCCCGTACGAATCCGGTATTCCGCCACTCGGAACCGGTCGCGAACGCTTTTCCGTGAAGTTCTACATGGTCGCGATGCTCTTCATTGTGTTCGACATCGAGACCGTGTTCATGCTGCCCTGGGGCGCGCATTTCCGGCAACTTTCCTGCAAAGCGCCTCTACTAGATGGTGTGTGCCCCGCGGGCCAACTCTCGTTCTTCGGCCTCGGGGAGATGCTCGTGTTCATCGGCATCCTCGTCCTCGGCTTCATCTACGTCTGGAAGAAGGGGGCATTCCAATGGGAATAACCCACGCGTCATATAACCCCGAGTCGCACGAGAACTGGTTCACGACGCGACTCGATGTCGTGGCGAACAACGTGGTGAATTGGGGACGCGCGAATTCGTTGTGGCCCATGCCATTCGGCACCGCGTGCTGCGCGATCGAATTCATGGCGACGGCCGCGTCGCGGTTCGACCTCGCGCGTTTTGGCATGGAGCGCATGTCGTTTTCACCGCGACAAGCCGATCTCCTGATTTGTGCGGGCCGCGTCCCGTTCAAACTCGCCCCAATCATTAGAAGGATCTGGCAGCAGATGCCGCAGCCCAAGTGGGCGATCTCGATGGGTGCATGCGCATCGTCGGGCGGCATGTTCGACAACTACGCCGTGGTGCAGGGCATCGACACGATCATTCCTGTCGACGTCTACGTGCCCGGCTGCCCGCCGCGTCCGGAAGGATTGATTTACGGCATCATGATGTTGCAGAAGAAAGTCATGAACGAGCGGATGAGCGATAACACGCTTCGCCGAGAGATGGCGCCCGATCCGGAATCGAAACTGTATATCCCACCGGACGCGATCGACGAACTGTCGGAACCGTTTGGCAACTCAGTGCACCAAACGCGACAGGCGCCGTGAGCGATTTCGCGTTCTATCAGCCAGGAAGCGCGCTTCCGTCAGAAGGCGCGGAGCCGCGCACGCCGTATCGCATTCCACATCGCGGTGGCGTGGCGAATCCTTCGGCGGCCGCGATACAGCAACGGGTACCGGGGACGGGGTACCGGGTTGAAGTGGTGTGGGGTGAGACCACGGTATACATCCCCGCAGACAAGGTCCTGGATGTGTGCAGATTTTTGCACGACGACCCGTCGCAGCGCTACGAGTATTTGTGCGATGTCACCGCGGTCGAGTACCGCGACGCATCCCGTCCGATCGAGGTTGTGTGGCACATCCGCTCGCTCGCACATCGTCGCTTTCTGCGACTCAAGGTAGAACTCACGAAAGGCACTGAACTCAAGGTGCCGTCGGTGTGGTCCGTGTGGCGCGGCGCAGATTGGCTCGAGCGCGAATGCTACGACATGTTCGGCATCAAGTTCGAAGGACATCCGGACCTGCGTCGCATTCTGATGTGGGAGGGATACAAAGAAGGATTTCCACTGCGCAAAGATTTCCCATTGCGCGGTCGTTTCTCGCGTTCTGAACAGCTCAAGCAAGCGCTCGCTGCAAACCCGGAAGCGCGTTACTCGATGGATGAGCTCACCATCGCTGACGCGTACGGCGACGTGCCGGACGAGATGCGGAAGCGGCTCGCGGGTGGCGAGAAAGTGGGAGAGTGATGGCCACCACTAAGCGCACCGTCGAGGTTTCGCTCTCAACTTCCGGACTCGATGAGTTCGGAAAGCCGGTGCGTGTTCCGCTGGCGGTCGATGAATCCGGTTCTGCAATCGCGGTGCAAGCACCGCCGTCGCTCGAACCCGATCTCGGCGGTGAGCACATGCTCATCAACATCGGGCCGCAACATCCCGCGACCCACGGCGTGTTACGCCTCGTACTCGAGCTCGACGGCGAAACGGTGGTGCGCTGCATTCCGCACATCGGCTATTTGCACTGCGGCTTCGAAAAGATTGGTGAGTATCGCCAGTACAACCAGATCATTCCGTGGACCGATCGCGAGGACTATCTCAACTCGATTGGGAATAACGTCGCGTTTGCGCTGGGCGCCGAGCGTTTGTTCGGAATCGAAATCACGGAGCGATGCAAAGTTCTGCGTGTGATCGCGATGGAGTTGTCGCGCATCATCTCGCACCTCGTGTGGCTCGGAACCACATCCATCGACATCGGTGCGTTCACGCCGTTCCTGTGGAGTTTCCAGGAACGTGAGAACGTCTACAACCTGCTCGAAGGCTGGATTGGCGCGCGGCTCACGACGAGCGCGACGCGCGTTGGCGGCATGGCCGCGGACATTCCCGATCGTTGGATCGACGGACTCAACAACTTCGTCCGCACGTTCCCGAAAACGATTGACGAGGTCGACAAGATGCTCACCCGCAACGCGATTTGGGTGGGCCGCACTGTCGGACTCGGCGTGATGTCGCAGGAAGAAGCGATGAATTACGGGTTGTCCGGCCCAATGCTGCGCGCGTCGGGCGTTGCGTACGATGTGCGCAAAGACTTCCCGTATCTCGATTACGAGACGTATGACTTTGAAGTGCCCGTCGGGACGTCAGGCGACGTGTACGATCGTTTCCTGGTTCGTCTCGAAGAATTGCGCCAATCGGTGCGCATTCTCGAACAAGCGTCGAAGCGTTTGCCTGATGGTCCGGTAAACGTCGACGATCCGCGCATCATTCTTCCGCCAAAGAGCAAAGCGACGAGCCAGATGGAGTCGATGATCCATCACTTCAAGCTCGTGATGGAAGGTCCGCGTCCACCGATTGGGGAAGCGTACGTGGCTGTCGAGAGTCCGAAGGGAGAGAAAGGCTACTACATGGTCTCGGATGGAACGTCGAAGCCGGTGCGGTGGCGCATTCGGCCACCGTCATTTGTGAACTTGTCGGCGATTCCGAAAATGGTTGAAGGACATTTGTTGTCGGACGTAATCGCGATCAATGCCTCCATTGACATTGTGATGGGGGAAATCGATCGATGAGCGCGCACACGTCCGCGCCGTATCAGCCCGTGCTCGTCGGAAAGCGTCGCGAGGAACTCGACAACATCCTCAAGCGCTACCCGACGAAGATGGCGGCGTTATTGCCGGCGCTCTGGATGATTCAGGACGATCGCGGCTGGGTTCCTGAAGAAGGGGTCAACGAAGTCGCGGCGGCGCTCGAGCTCACGCCGGCGTACGTGCGCGGTGTGCTGAGTTTCTACACGATGTACCATCAGCACCCGGTCGGACGGCATTTCATTCAGGTGTGCACCACATCGCCGTGCAACTGCTGTGGCGCGGAAGACGTCGTGAAAGCGTTCCTCGACAAAACGGGCTGCAAAGAACTCGGTGTCACGTCCGCTGACGGGAAGTTCACCGTTGTTGAAGTCGAGTGCCTCGGCGCGTGCGGATTTCCGACACCGGTGATGATCAACTCCGAGTTCCTTGAAAGCGTGACGCCGGAGCGAGTGCCATCCATTCTCGCGCAGCGCAAATGAGAAACAGCAGACCACGGAACACACGGATGAAACGGATGACCACGGATACGACAACTACAAATTCTTTGCTGACCGCAACAGCAAAGACATTTGTAGTATCCGTGGCTGTCTCCGTGTGCTCCGTGTCATCCGTGGTCTGCAGTTAGCGTCTATGGGTTACCCGCACAAACCCCACGCGAAAGAAACCCAGGTGCTCTCGACGCACTTTGGGAATCCTGACGCGCGTTCGCTTGCCGGCTGGAAAAAGCGCGGCGGATATCAGGCGCTGGAGAGAGCGCTCGCGATGACGCCGCAGCAAATCGTCGACGTGGTCAAAGCGTCGGGGCTGCGCGGGCGTGGCGGCGCAGGGTTCCCCACGGGCGTGAAGTGGTCGTTCATGAAGCCGGGCGACGGAAAGCCGCACTATCTCTGCTGCAACGCCGACGAATCGGAGCCCGGCACGTTCAAAGACCGCGAAATCATGCGGTGGACGCCGCACGCGCTGGTCGAAGGCTGCGCCATCGGCTCGTACGCGATCGGGGCCGAGACGTGCTACATCTATATAAGAGGTGAGTTCACGGAGCCCCTCCTGCGCGTGGAGGAGGCGCTGAAGGAGGCGTACGCGGCCGGCATCCTTGGCGCGAACGCAATGGGCACCGGCAAGCGCGTCGACATCTACGTCCATAAGGGTGCCGGCGCGTACATCTGCGGCGAAGAAACCGCGCTGATGGAGTCCATCGAAGGCAAGCGCGGTAACCCACGGATCAAGCCGCCGTTTCCGGCCGTGTCGGGGGTCTTTGGACTGCCCACAACGATCAACAACGTCGAGACGCTCGCCGCCGTACCGCACATTCTCGTGCAGGGCGCGGAGTGGTATCAGTCGCTGAAGCTGTCGAACCCCAAGAGCACGGGCACAAAACTCTTCTCCGTGTGCGGCAACGTAGCGCGACCCGGCAATTACGAGGTCACGCTCGGTTTTCCGTTCAAGGATTTTTTGTACGATCTCTGCGGTGGACCGCCCGCCGGACGAAAGTTCAAGGCGATTATCCCCGGCGGATCGTCGGTGCCCATTCAGACGATGGAAGAAGCTGAAGCGACGATCATGGATTACGAGGGGTTCGTCGCGCAGGGCACGATGCTTGGTTCAGGTGGCGTCATCATTTTCGATGACGCGCAGAATCTGCCGAAGCAGATCGCGCGCATTGCGCGGTTCTACGCGCACGAATCGTGCGGCCAGTGCACGCAATGCCGGGAAGGGACGGCGTGGACGACAAAAATTCTTGAACGCATCGTCGCCGGGAACGGCACACATGAAGATCTGGGGACGCTGATCGATCTTGGTGATCAGATGACCGCGAAGACGATTTGCGTGTTGTCGGATTCGTGTGCGATGCCGGTGGTGAGCGCGATCAAGAAGTTCCGCGCGGATTTTGAACGGCTTATTCCGAAAAAACAGAATTCCGTTGCGGTCGCCGCCGACTAATGAACAGCAGACCACGGATCACACGGATCGAACGGATGAACACGGATACGGCAACAGCGAGAGCTTTTGAAACAACGAAGGCACCTCGTTTTGCAGTATCCGTGCGATCCGTGGCTGTTTCCGTGTGTTCCGTGGTTTGCAGTTACGGAGCCCGAGCATGACGGCGCCGATGGTGAACCTGACCATCGAAGGCCGTCAGGTCAGTGTGCCCGCGGGCACCTCGATCCTCGAGGCCGCGAAGCAGGTGGGCGTGCTCGTCCCGCACTACTGCTATCACCCCGGGCTTCCCGTCGCTGGTGTGTGCCGCATGTGCCTCGTCGAAGTCGAGAAGGCACCCAAGCTCGCACCCGCATGCGCGACATCCGTTGCCGAAGGGCAAGTCGTGCATGTTCACTCGCAGCAATCATTGAAAGCGCGCGAAGGCGTGCTCGAAATGCTGCTCATCAATCATCCGCTCGATTGCCCCATTTGCGATCAATCGGGTGAGTGCGAACTCCAGGACTACACGTTCGCGGAAGGGCGCGCCGATTCGCGCTACCAGGAACCAAAGCGCTTCAATCCAGTCGAAGATTTCGGCGGTGACGTGCTCTACGTCCCGAACCGCTGCATTCTTTGCACGCGCTGCGTGCGGTTCATGGACGATGTCGCGGACGAGGCAGCGCTCAACGTCAGTGAGCGCGGCGATCGTGCGGTAATCGGCAAGGCGCCCGGTCATGATCTCACACACGCGTGGGCGGGGAACGTCGTCGACCTGTGCCCAGTGGGCGCACTGTTGTCGAAGGATTTCCTGAACAAAGCCCGTGCGTGGGAGCTCGATCGAACCGCATCGGTGTGCCCGAATTGCTCGCAAGGCTGCAACACCACCATCGAAACGCGCGACAATGTTGTCGTGCGCATGAAGCCGCGTTCGAATGAGGACGTGAACAAGTTCTTCATGTGCGACGAGGGACGCGGCAACTACCGATGGATGAATCGCACCGATCGCATCGTACATCCACTCGTCAAAGTCGGAGACGAGCACAAGGAAGCGGACTGGGATGTTGCGCTCGCGACCGTCGCGTCCGCGATGCGGAACAAGCGCGTATTCGTGTTTGCGTCGCCATTCCTTTCCAATGAAGCGCTGTATCTGCTGACGAGACTGAAGCCGGCGGGGAGTGGGTACCGGGTACCGGGTACGGGCGGCCCAGAACAGCCGCTGGCCGGTGTTGCCGATCTCGCGCTGCGCGCTGATCGCGCGCCGAACGGCAAGGGCGCTGAACTGCTCGGCTTCGCGCGTTCAGACTCTCCGCTCGCCGCGATGAAGGACGGCGATGTGTTATTCGTCGTCGATCAGGAACTCACGGATGCCGACGTCAAGCATCTGTCACGCGCATCGGTCGTGATCTTTGCGGGAACGGTTCTCACCGCTGAAGCAGGGCAGCGTGTGAACGTCGCGCTACCGCTCACAAACTTCGCGGAAGAAGAGGGCACGTTCACGAATCTTCGTGGACGCGTGCAGCGCTTCCTGCAAGCGAAGGCCGGTCCCGCGCTCGCGCGCCCGAGTTGGTTTGTGTTGATCGACCTGCTCGCGCTGCTCGGCGACAAGCTCGATGCGTATGTGCCGAGTGATGTGTTCGGGCGGCTGGCAACCGATGTGCCGGCGTTCAGCGGCTTGAGCTACGACGGGCTCGGACTGCGTGGTGCGTCCGCGAAGAACGGGGCGCATCCATGATGTCACTCGGATTCCTCCAGCTCGCTGCATCGCAGCTGCCGCCATCCACTGGCGCGTTCATCGTGTTCACGGTCATCAAGATGCTGATTGTGTTCACGGTCTACATGGTGGGCATCGCGTACCTCACGCTCGCAGAACGCAAACTCTCTGCGTGGATTCAGGACCGGCACGGCCCGAATCGCGTTGGACCAAAAGGATTTGGTCAGCCGTTGGCCGACGGCGTGAAGAACATCATGAAGGAAGAGACGTACCCCGCCGACGCGCATCCGCAGGTATTCATTCTCGCGCCAATCATGTCGTTTGTGCCGGCGATGGTCACGTGGGCCGTGATTCCGTTTGGCGCACCGTTGCCGACACCGTGGGGCCTGATCGATATGGTCACGGCCAATCTCCCCATCGGCTTTTTGTTCACGCTCGCGATTTCGTCGCTTGGCGTGTACGGCATTGTGCTCGCGGGATGGGCGTCGAACAGCAAGTACTCGCTGCTCGGCGGCCTGCGTTCGTCCGCCCAAATGCTCAGTTATGAGATCTCGATGAGCATGAGCACCGTCGCGGTGCTGCTTCTCGCGGGCAACGTCACGCTCGATGCGATCATCAAGCAACAAGCGCTGATGGGCTGGAACGTGTTGCTGCTCTCCATCGCGTGCTTCGTGTTCATCATTTCTGCGTTCGCGGAAACGAATCGTTTGCCGTTCGACTTGCCCGAAGCAGAATCGGAACTCGTCGCGGGTTACCACTCGGAATACTCCGCGATGAAGTTTTCGCTGTTCTTCATCGCCGAGTACGGCAACATGATCACGGCGAGTGCGCTCATCTCCACGTTGTTCTTCGGCGGATGGGACATCCCGTTCACGCTGTGGGACAACGTCGCGCCGTGGTCGTGGCTCAAGACGTTCCTCACGCTTGGTGCGTTCGCGACCAAGGTGGTGTTCTTCCTGTTCTTCTTCATGTGGATTCGCTGGACGCTTCCGCGTTTCCGCTACGACCAGCTCATGTCGCTCGGCTGGAAGTTGCTGTTGCCGATGATGCTCGGATACATCGTCGTGATCGCGGGCACGACGCTCGCGCTCGACGCAGCCGGCATCGCGCGCGGACCAGTGTTCGGCTTGATTCTGTTTGCATTGAACCTCGTACTGTCGGTCGCGCTGTTCGTGTTCGTCGACCGCGGCCGCATGATCAGCCCCGCGTATCGCCGCGTCGACGCGAAGCGCCTCGCGGCATTGCGACAAATGCCCGCGCAGGGAGGAGGCGACTGATGTCGATCAATGTCAAAGTGCTGAATCGGCCCGTCGACGAAATCAGCTACGTGCGCGCGACGCTGAAAGGACTTGGACACACGTTCAAGCACTTGATCGATCCGCACAAAGTCACGGTGCAGTATCCGGACGAGAAGTGGCCGATCGCTCCACGCTGGCGTGGAACGCATCGCATGCTCACCACCGAAGACGGCAAGGCAAAGTGCGTCGCGTGCGGCTTGTGCCCGACGGTGTGTCCGGCGAATTGCATCAAGCTCGTGCCGGGCGAAGACGAGCACGGGAATCGCTATCCGCTGGTGTTCGATATCGACGAGTTCCGCTGCATCTTCTGCGGCTATTGCCAGGAAGTATGCCCCGAAGAAGCGATTCACCTTGGTCAGCATTACGAAAACGCGGAATACAGCCGAGATGGGTTCGTGTACGACCTCGAGCGGTTGATGGCCCAGACGCATCCAGTGACGGAGATGTGGGACCCCGCTGACCCGAAAGGCGAGTAATGCAAGCGGAATACTCGCTCTTCTACTCGTTTCACTTCTATCTCTTCGGGCTCATCGCCCTCGTATCGGCGCTCTTGTTTGTGACGCGCAAGAGTCCGGTCGTTGCGGCGTTATGGCTCGTGAACGTGATGTTCTCGCTGGCGGCGCTGTACGTGATGATGGACGCACACTTTGTTGGCGCGATTCAGGTGCTCGTGTACGCGGGCGCCATCATGGTCGTGTTCTTGTTCGTCGTCATGCTGCTCAATCTCGGCCATGCGGACGCAGTCACGGACAAACGACGCATGAGCGTGCGCATCGCGGCGGGACTCGTTGGTTTGGCGCTCGTCGCCGAGATCGCGGTACTCACGCGCCCGAATTGGTTACCCAAGGTTCCGCAATCATTGCAGCCGCTGGTGTCGGAGAGTGACGCAATCGGTCCGATAGCGGGTCCGTTGTTCGGCCGCTATCTGCTCGCATTCGAGTTGACGTCGGTGCTCATCCTCGCGGCGATCGTTGGCGCAGTTGTCCTTGGCCGGAGAGCAAAAGCGTGATCGCTGAGGCTCTCGCGCTGTCCGCGGCGCTCTTTACGATCGGCGTAGTCGGCGTGCTCACGCGCCGGAATGCGCTGATCATCTTCATGTGCATCGAGCTGATGCTGAACGCCGTGAACCTGGCGTTCGTCGCGTTCTCGCGCATGCACGGCGCGACGGGGCAGGTATTCGTGATCTTCGTAATGACGGTCGCCGCGGCTGAAGCAGCCGTTGGTCTCGCGATTGTCATCGCGATTTTCCGCCACCGACAGACGGTTGACCTCGACGGGCTGAGGATTCTCCGCGGATGATGCCTTTCATTCAGGACGCGGCTGTCGCGCATCCGTTGGACGGAACATCCGCCGAGTGGATTTGGGTGGTGCTGATGTTGCCGGCACTCGGCGCGATGCTCAACGGAATCATTGCGGCGATTTCCGAATGGCGTCCGGGTCCGTACGATCCTGACCGCAAACACTGGGGACACGGCGGCATCGGCGTTACGGGGGAACATCGCATTCGCGCGAAGGAAGACGATGTCGCAGGTGTAACCGAAGAGCTGCGCTCGATGATGGCGCACGCGCATAGCGCCGGCGAGACTGCGTCGACGGGCAGCGGTGACCACCCCGCGGTGGAGGAAGAGCCGCACGATCCAGATGCGCGGCACCGCTGGTTCTACCCGGTGTCGATCGTCGGCGTCGGCGTGATGTTGGCCGCGTTCGGTCTCGCGCTGGCGATTTACTTCGACATGCGTGGCGCACGCGCGGATGAAGCTTTCGTGCGCTCGTACTTCACGTGGATGGAAGCGGGCCGGCTCAAGCTCGACGCCGCGTTGTGGCTCGATCAGCTCTCCATGGTGATGACGTTGATCATCACCGGCGTGGGCGCACTCATTCACTTGTTCAGCGTCGGATACATGGGGAAAGACGGGCTATACGCTCGCTACTTCATGTACCTCAACCTGTTCGTGTTCTTCATGCTGTTGCTGGTGCTCGGTAGCAGCTATCCGGTGATGTTCGTCGGGTGGGAAGGCGTTGGACTGTGCTCGTACTTGCTGATCGGCTTCTGGTTCACGGTGAAGTCGAACGCCGACGCCGGGAAGAAAGCGTTCGTCGTGAATCGCATCGGCGACTTTGGCATGCTTGTCGCGATGTTCCTGATGTTCGCGAACTGGAAGGCGCTGGATTACGCGGGCGTTTCCAGCGCGGTGCAGGCGATTCCGAACGGCGACTGGCTGGTGACGGGCATCTGCTTGTTGTTGTTCCTCGGATGCACCGGCAAGAGCGCACAGATACCGCTGTACACGTGGTTGCCCGACGCGATGGCCGGACCAACGCCGGTGTCGGCGTTGATTCACGCGGCGACAATGGTGACGGCCGGCGTCTATCTCATCGCACGCTCGGGCTTCTTGTTCGCGCTCGCACCCGCCGCGTCACTCACGGTTGTTGCAGTCGGTGCGTTGACGGCGTTGTTCGCTGCAACCATTGGTCTCAAGCAGTGGGACATCAAGAAAGTTCTCGCGTACTCAACGGTCTCACAGCTCGGCTACATGTTCGTCGCGGTCGGTGCAGGGGCGTACGTCGCGGGTGTTTTCCATCTCACAACGCACGCGTTCTTCAAGGCGCTCTTGTTCCTCGGTGCCGGCTCCGTGATTCATGCGATGCACCACGCGTATCACAAGACGCGCCGGCACGAGGACGCGCAGGACATGCGCAACATGGGCGGGCTCGCGAAGTTCTTGCCGGTCACGTGCGTCACGATGTGGATTGGCACGCTTGCGATCGCCGGTATCCCGCCGTTCTCCGGATTCTTCTCCAAAGACGAAATCCTCGCGTCAACGTTCGCGCGCGCGCACGGCACCACGCTCGCCGAAGCAAGCTGGCTCGGGATTCCTGGCAACGTCGTGATGCAAGGTGCGTGGCTCGCACTCACCATTGCCGCAGCAATTACGGCGGTCTACATGACGCGCATGATGTGGTACACGTTCCACGGGGAGAATCGCACGGGGCCCGGCGAGCGCGGTGAGCTGCACGAGTCGCCGTGGGTAATGACGGTACCGCTCGTCGCGCTCGCAATTGCGGCGATGAGCGGAGGCTGGCTCAATCTTCCGAAGTTCTTTACTGATGCGGCGCCCGTCGGACAGAGCGTTTCGCTGGAGCATTGGCTCGAACCCGTGGTCGGTCAGGCAACCGCGATGGTCGGTCACGGCGAAGCGCCGCACCTCGCGCACAATACTGAACTGATGCTCGTCGCAATCGCGACGCTCATCGCGATTGGGTCCGTTGCGTTTGCGCTCTATCGATTCCGCAGCATTCCGCTCGTTCCGGCAAAGGAAGACAAACACGAAGAGCGCGGATTCTGGAAAGTGCTGCAACAGAAGTACTACGTGGACGAGATCTACGACGCGCTGATCTTACGCCCGGGTCTCGCGATTTCGAATACGCTGTTTTACAAAGGTATTGACCGCGGCTTGATCGACGGTCTCACGGTGAACGGACTCGGCTGGCGCATTCCATGGTTGATCGGCAAGGCCGGTTCTGCGTTACAGAATGGACGCGTGAGCACGTACGTGTGGGTGCTACTCATTGGCGCCGTTGCGGTACTCGGCGCGGTCGCCACCGGTTGAGCCGATGAACGCATTCCTGCAAAGCATCGGCTACGCGAACTGGGTTCTCCCAGTCATGCTCGCGATCCCGCTCCTCGGCGCGGGCTTCCTGTGGTTCCATGGCTTCGTCGCCGAACGCGCGCTCAAGGGCGGGCCCGCGAGCGACGACATCGGACGCTGGGTCACGTTCGCCACCTTCGCCGCGAATTTCGTTGTGTCGCTCGGGTTGTGGTGGGCGTTCGATCCGCATGGCGGCTGGCAGTTCGAGTTCTCCATTCCGTGGCTGCCGAGGTGGGGAGTCACGTTTTCGCTGGCGATCGACGGCATTTCGATCTTCCTGGTATTGCTGACGTCGTTCCTGATGCCGATCGCCGTGTTGTCAGGATGGACGAGCATCGACCGCCGCGTACACACGTATCACGCGCTGTTCCTCGTGCTGACGACGGCAATGCTCGGCGTGTTCATGGCGCGCGACACGTTCCTGTTTTACGTGATGTGGGAGATCGTGCTCGTACCGATGTTCTTCATCATCGGTGTGTGGGGCGGGGAACGTCGCATGTACGCCGCCACAAAGTTCTTCATTTACACGTTCATTGGTTCGCTGTTGATGCTGCTCGGCATTTTGTACCTCGGTATTGCCGCGGCAGACCCGATCACCGGGCGTCCTGACTTCTCCTACGACGCTGCGTTCCGCATTGCGCAGACGCTCTCGAGCACGGAGCGGACGTGGCTGTTCTTCGCATTCTTCTCCGCGTTCGCCGTCAAGATTCCGCTGTTCCCGTTCCACACGTGGTTGCCTGATGCGCACGTCGAAGCGCCTACGGAAGGGTCAGTCGACCTCGCGGCAATTCTGCTCAAGATGGGCACGTATGGGCTGCTGCGATTCTCGCTGCCGCTCTTTCCCGACGTTGTCGCAAATCCAACGGTGCGCAGCGTTGTGCTCGGCCTCGCGGTCGTTGGCGTGATTTACGGCGCGCTCGTGGCGCTCGTGCAAACCGATTTCAAGCGACTCGTTGCGTATTCATCTGTATCGCACATGGGTCTTGTCGTGCTCGGCATTTTTGCGCTGACGCCGGAGTCCATGCAGGGCGCGATGATGGTGCAGATCTCGCACGGCCTGTCGACAGGCGCGTTGTTCCTCATGATCGGCATGCTGTACGATCGCCGTCATACGCGCTTGTTCTCGGCGTTCGGCGGGCTCGCGCGCGTGATGCCGCTCTACGGCTTGTTCCTGATGATCTGCGTGATGTCGAGTATCGCGGTGCCCGGCACGAACGGATTCATCGGTGAATTTCTCGTGCTCGCGGGCTCGTTCCAGACGTACCCGATACTCGCCGTCGTGTCAGCGATCTCCGTTGTGCTCTCGGCCATCTTCGTGTTGTGGGCATTGCAACGCGTGATCTTCAATCCGCTCGACAAGCCGGAGAATCTGAAGATCCCCGACATGAACTGGCGCGAAGTCGCGATGATGGTACCGGTCGCGACGATCATTTTCTATATCGGCTTGCATCCGGCGCCGTTGCTCCGGCGCATGGAACCGCGGCTCCAGGAACTCGTGCAGCAAATTCAGCCCCACGTCGCCGCTGCGGCCGCGAAACGCGCGACGGGAGTCGCGACGGGAGTCGCGACGCCGGTGGCCGTGACCGCTGACTCCGTCCGCATTCCGCTGCGCTAACGTGGACTTCGACCTCGCTACTCCGTTCGGGCTCACGATGGCCCTCGGACCCGACGTCATTGTGATGGCGGGTGCGATGGTGCTGATGCTCGTCGCCGCATTCCTGAAAGACAAACCGCACGCGCAACGCACCGTCGGCATCGGCGCAATCGTTGTGTGCGTGATCGCGCTCGGCGCAGTACTGATGTACGCCATGGGTGGACGCACGGCGTCCAGTGGCCCCGTGGCAGTCGACCCTTTCCGCTGGGCGGTCGACATCATCGTGCTCGTCGCCACGATCGGTTCACTCGCGCTCGGCATCGACGATAACGACCGGGAACAGATCAACATCGCGGAAACACACGTGCTGATGTTGTTCGCGACGAGCGGAATGATGTTGCTCGCCGCCGCACGCGATTTGATGGTGTTGTTCCTTGCGCTCGAGTTGATGTCGATCTCGACGTACGTGATGTGCGGCATCAATCGCCGCAGCCCGCGCGCCGCGGAAAGTGCACTCAAGTATTTCCTGCTCGGTTCATTCAGCACCGGGTTCCTGCTGTTCGGCATTGCGCTCACATACGGGGCAACGGGATCCACGGAGCTCAACGTGATTGCGAGCGCGGTCGCCGGCGGACTGGGCGAACGTCAGCTGTTGCTCAATGGCGGCATCGCGTTGATGCTGATCGGATTCGGGTTCAAGGTGTCGGCCGCACCGTTCCATATGTGGGCGCCGGACGTGTACGAGGGCGCACCCACCGCAGTCACCGCGTACATGGCCGCCGGCGTCAAAGCCGCCGCGTTCGCAGCGATGCTGCGCGTTTGGACTGAGGCGTTCCCGGGTTCTGTCGATGCGTGGCGCGGCCCGCTCACGGTTGTCGCCGTGACGACGATGATCGTCGGGAGTATCGTCGCTCTGCCGCAGCGCAATGTGAAACGCATGCTCGCGTACTCGAGCATCGTACACAGCGGATACATCCTGATTGCGGCGCTCACGATCACCGAAACCGGGCGCAGCGCATACCTCTTCTATTTGGTGTCGTACACATTGGCGACGCTCGGTTCGTTTGGTGTCGTTGGCGCGGTGAGCAAGCAGAACGAAGGGAAGCTCAACGTGCTGGATTATTCGGGCTTGTGGCACGAACGGCCGTGGCTCGCGATGTCGATGGGCATTTACATGTTTGCGTTGCTTGGGTTCCCGGTGTTCGGCGGCACAGGATTCTTCGCGAAATGGTACATGCTCGACGCATCGCTCGCCGGGCCGCTCAAAATGCCGGGCGTCGCGACCGCGCTCGTGCTCACGTCATGCGTCAGCGCAGGTTTTTACCTTTACCTCGTGACGTTGATGTTCATGAAAGAGCGCCCGACGGGCGAGCGCGTTGGCCACACCGGCCAGCTCACACGCGTGGTCATCGGTGCAACCGCTCTCGCCATTGTTTTCCTCGGTGTGTTTTCGAGTCCGCTGATTCGTTGGGCCGAGGAAGGCTCGCCAATGACGGGCATCAGTGCGCCTGTTGCAGGAGTCGCTGAATCTCGATGACCGTTGTTGCGGGAATCTTTCGCCAGTATGACATCCGCGGGGTCGTCGGAAAGGATCTAACCGAAGAAGCCGCGCACGCGATTGGCCGCGCGTATGCCGCGCTGTGCGCGGAACGCGGCGTGTCCGGCGCTATTGCGGTTGGCCGCGACAACAGGCCGAGTGGCAAGGCGTTGCGCGACGCACTGATTCGCGGACTTACGAAGTGCGGAGTCAGCGTCGTTGATCTCGGCATTGTGCCGACGCCCGTGTCGTACTGGGCGCTGCACAACCTCGACGTGCGCGGATCCATTCAAATCACCGGATCGCACAATCCGCCCGAGTTCAACGGGTTCAAGATGTGCCTTGGGAAGGCAACGCTGCACGGCGACGATATCCAGCGCCTGCGCGTGTTGATCGAGCAGGGACGCTTTCCATCGGGTACCGGAACAGTGACACCGGCGGACGTTCTTGGCCGGTACGTCGACGACATCGTTGCGCGCACGGCGCCGCTCAAGCGGTCGATGAAAATTGTGTACGACTGCGGAAACGGCGTTGGGGCGGTCGCTGCGCCGGCAATGTTCAAGAAGCTCGGTGTGAACGCTGTCGGCCTTTTCACGGAAAGCGACGGCACATTTCCGAATCACCACCCCGATCCGACGGTGGTTGAGAACTTGCGGGATCTCATTGCCAGCGTTCGAAAAGAAAAGGCAGAGATCGGCATTGGATTTGACGGAGATGCGGATCGTATCGGCATCGTCGATGGCGACGGCAACATCATCTGGGGTGACTATTTGTTGATCGCGTACGCGCGTGATGTGCTCGCGCGCACCGGCGCCGGTCAGCGAATCATTTTCGACGTGAAGTGTTCGCAAGCGCTGCCCGACGCGATCCGCGGGGCAGGTGGTGAACCCGTGATGTGGAAGACCGGCCATTCGCTGATCAAGGAAAAGATGCGCGAAGCGAAAGCGCCGATTGCCGGCGAAATGTCCGGCCACATGTTTTTTGGCGAGGGCTTCTACGGCCACGACGACGCGTTATACGCTGCCGCGCGCCTGCTCCGCATTCTCGCGGATTCGGGGAAAACGATCGCGCAGTTGTTGTCGGACGTACCGCGTTTTGTGTCGACGCCGGAACTGCGCGTTGACTGCGCCGACGACCGCAAGTTTGACGTCGTGCGCGCCGCGGTGGCCTATTTCCGGAGCAAGTACGACGTCATCGACGTCGATGGCGTGCGCATGTTGTTCGGCGATGGCTGGGGTTTGATTCGCGCGTCGAACACGCAACCGATTCTCGTGCTCCGATTCGAAGCGCGCACACAGGCGCGTCTCGACGAAATCCGCGGGGAGGTCGAGGCATGGCTCCGCACCCAGGGCGTAGCGGTCTGACGTGACGCGCAAGCGACGCCTGTGGCTGTCGCTCGCGGTGGTCGCGCTGGGGCTGCTGGTTGGGCGCGGACTCTCCGGAGCGTACGCCGAATACCGCTGGTTCGACGCACTCGGCGCGAGCGACGTGTGGCGCCTGCAGTTCGTGAACGCGAGTCTGCTACGCGTGCTCGCATTTGTCGCCGGCACCGGCATTGCGTTCGTCAATTTCTGGGGCGTGCGCCATTCGGTCGTGTCGCTCGTGCTGCCGCGCCGCCTCGGCGGAATTGAAATAGGAGAAGAAGTTCCGCCGTCGCATTTGATGGCCGTCGTGGTGATGCTCTCGGTGATCGTTGGATTTGCATTCGCGATCCCGGCAGGCGACTGGCAGTCGATGGTGTTCGCGCGCGGCGGCGTTCCGTTCGACGAAGCCGATCCGTATTTCAGCGAAGACATCGGATTCTTCGTGTATTGGCTGCCGTTCGAGCGCGCCGCATATGCGTGGACGGTCAGCATCGTCATGCTCGTGAGCGTGCTTGTGATCGGCTTGTACGCACTGACGCCATCGCTCAAATGGGAGCGCGGGCGCATTCACGTTTCGACGTACGTTCGGCGGCACGTCTCGGTCATCGGCGGTGTGTCGCTGGCGCTCCTCGCGTGGTCGTTCCGGCTTGACGCGTATGACACGGTGCTGAACGGATCCGGCGCCGACGGTATGTACAACGGGTTCGATCATCAACTCGGCGTGCCGATTTCGCTGTGGCTCGCGTATCTCGCAATCGGTTCGTCAATCGCCGTCGCGTGGGCCGGATGGAATGGACAGTCTCGCGTTGCGCTCACGGTCATGACGGTGGTGTTGCTGCTGACGCCGACACTCAAGTTCGCGCTGCCCGTTGCAGTGAGCTGGGCCACGACGCCAGTGGATCCCGCGCTGCGCGATCGCGCATTCATCGCGAATCGCGCGGCATTCACAAGACGCGGCTTCGCCGTCGATCGCATTCGTTTCGCGCAAGCGGGTGAAGCGCTTCGTTCCCCGCAGGATGCCGCGTATGTGTCCGTGTGGGATCCAGCCGCGCTCGAACGGGCGCTCGAGTACGCACGACGGCGCGGGCCGTTCGTTGGCGCGCCGACGCTGACCATGACCCGCACCGGCCCCGTGTTTGTTGCGCTCGAGTCGAGCGCGCCCGCATCCGGTGCGACAACGGGCACGTGGGCTTCGGTGCGCGCGCTATCGTCGTTTACCGACGAACGGGGAGCGGTGGTGCGCGTCGATGAAACGGGACGATTCCCGCTCGACGAAACGGCGCTTCGTCCACCGTTGGTGTACCCGCGCGCGCGCGGACATCTCGTGGTGCAAGACACGCTCCGTCCGCCAGCCGCGCCGCAGATGAATTCGTTCGTCGCGCGCCTCGCAGAAGCGTGGAACGTGCAGAACTTCCGGTTGTTGTCGTCGTCGCTCGCGCACGGCCGCATGGTACGGCGTCGCGACGTGCGCGAGCGCGTCGCCGCGTTGCTTCCGTTTTTTACGCTGGGGTCCGCTGAATACCCAATCGCGCAAGGCGATTCGGTGCTGTGGGCAGTTGAGTTGTACACTGCGAACGCGAACTATCCCATCGGCCGGAAGTTTGCCGTGACCAGCGGTGGCGAAGTGAACTATTTCCGCCACGCCGGCACCGCATTGGTGAACGCGCACACGGGACGCGTCACGGTGCAGATGGATGAAAGCCCTGATCCGATTGCGCGAACGTGGATCAGCCATCTCACGACGACGTTGGCACGACCGACGTCGCTGATGCCGTCGTTGCTTGCACAGCTCCCACCCGACGTTGAGGGCGCTGACAAACAAGCCGCGGCGTTCGCTGCGGCGGGTTCGCGGAGCGAAGGCGCCGCACGACGCAATCTTCCGCGCCACGACGGCAGCGACTCGCTGGCGATGTCTCGTTATCCAACGATCGTGTGGATGCCATCCATTGGCGCATCGGTGTGGACGACTCCACTCGTCGACCCAGACGACCGCGTGAGTGGCGTGCTCGTCGCGACAGGCGGAGCGCATCGCGAAACACTCTGGTTCCGCTCGACCGACAGTAGCACCACGTGGGCTGGGCTCCTCGAGAGGCTGCAGCGTGCCGCTCAGTCTGGCGACGCGCGCGATCCGCAGGCGTCGGGGCGCGTGCGGTTGCTTCCGCTGGCGAACGGCGGGTTGCTCGCGGTACAACCGTTTTACGCATGGCCTGATGATCGCTCGCCATATGTGCACCGCGTCGCCGTGGCGCTCCGAGACACCGCTACGGCAGCAACGTCGATCGCCCGGGCCGTCGGTGCGCCGGTTCGCGCGGGCCCGGAACCCGCGAACCCCGACGCGAAGGCAGAGCGACTGCGCGCGTTGTACGAGGAGATGCGCGCGGCGTTGCGGCGCGGCGACCTGGCTGCGTTTGGCGCCGCATTCGACGCGATGGGCGCGCTGCTCGACCGGCGACAATGATTAGTTTGTCGTCTCCCTAAACACCGAATTCTGTGAACCTGCACGAGTATCAAGCGAAGGACATCCTCCGCACATTCGGCGTGCCGATTCCTCCCGGCGAGGTTGCGACATCGCCGGCGCAGGCTGAATCGCTCGCCACGAAATACGGCAGCGCGGTCATGGTGAAGGCGCAGGTCCACGCGGGCGGCCGCGGCAAAGCGGGCGGGGTAAAGTTCTGCGCGACGCCGAAGGACGCGAAAGAAAAAGCGACCGCGATCCTCGGCATGCAGATCAAAGGACTTACCGTAGAGAAGGTACTCGTGACGCCCGCGGCTGATATCGGCACCGAGGCGTACGTCGGTATCATCGTCGACCGGAAGAGCAAGAAACCGGTGTTCATGGTGAGCGCCGCCGGCGGTATCGACATCGAAGAGGTCGCCGCGAAAACGCCGGAAAAGATTCTCTACATGCCTGTCGATCCGCGGTACGGTCTGTCGACGTACCAGGGAATGCGGCTCGGTTTCTTTTTGTACAACGATGTGAAGTACGCGCGCGGCGCGGCGAAGATCATGCAGCAGTTGTACGCCGCGTTCATGGCGAACGGCTGTTCGCTCGCCGAAATCAATCCGTTGATCGTAACCAAGCAGGGCGAGTTGCTGGCGGTCGACGGCAAGATGGTGATCGACGACAACGAACTCGACCGGCTTCCCGCGGTCGAAGCATTGCGCGACGAATCGTCGGAAGCGCCGAGTGAAGTTGAAGCGCGCAACGCGGGCCTCACGTTCATCAAGCTCGAAGGCAACGTCGGCTGTTGCGTGAACGGTGCGGGACTCGCGATGGCGACGATGGATCTAGTGAAATACTACGGCGGAGAACCCGCGAACTTTCTCGACATCGGTGGTTCATCGAATCCCGAGAAGGTGATCAGCGCACTCAAGATCATCACCGCTGATCCAAGCGTGAAATGCATTCTGTTCAACATTTTCGGCGGCATCACACGCACGGACGACGTCGCAAACGGCATCGTCGCAGCGACGAAAACAAATCCGCTCAAGGTGCCCATCGTCATTCGACTTACCGGCACGAACGAAGACATTGCGATGAAGATTCTCAAGGACAACGGATTCTCCGCGTCGAGCGACATGGACGAAGCGGTGCAGCGCGCCGTGCAACTCGCTACTGGGAGAACCGCCGCGTGAGCATCTTCCTCGGCAAGCAGACGAAGCTCGTCGTCCAGGGAATCACGGGACGCGACGGATCGTTTCACGCGAAGCAAATGATCGAGTACGGCACGAACGTCGTTGCGGGCGTCACGCCCGGCAAAGGCGGGCAGACGTTCGAAAGCAAAGTGCCGATCTTCAATACCGTGTACGACGCCGTACAGAAAACCGGCGCGAACACATCGGTGATTTACGTGCCGCCGGCGTACGCTGCGGACGCGATGATGGAAGCAGCGGATGCGGGCGTCGCGTTCATTGTGTGCATCACCGAGGGCGTGCCGGTGCTCGACATGACCAAGGTCTATCCGTTCGTCAAAGAGCGCGGCGCGCGACTGCTCGGACCGAACTGTCCTGGTGCGATCACGCCGGGCGAGTCGAAAGTCGGAATCATTCCGGGTCGGATTTGTACGCCGGGGCCGGTTGGCGTCGTATCGCGATCAGGTACGCTCACGTACGAAGTCGTGTATCAGCTCACGCGCGCGGGACTCGGACAGAGCACATGCGTCGGCATCGGTGGCGATCCAATCAACGGCACGAATTTCATCGATTGCCTCGCCGCGTTCGAAGCCGATCCGAATACGAAGGCCGTGTGCATGATGGGCGAAATTGGCGGCACCGATGAACAAGATGCGGCCGATTTCGTGAAGCGCGAAATGAAGAAGCCCGTGGTTGGATTCATCGCAGGCCAGACCGCGCCACCGGGACGTCGCATGGGACACGCGGGCGCGATCATTTCCGGTTCGGCGGGTACGGCCGCGGAGAAGATCGAAGCATTCAAAGCCGCGGGCATCGGCGTCGCGAAGCGGCCGGTGGAATTTGTTGAGCTCGTGAAAGCCCGCCTCCGTTAACTACCACGGCAGACCACGGAGTACACGGATAAACACGGATCACACGGATACAGCAATGCGTTGTTGTTGTGGTTACAAAAGCTCTTGGAGTTGTCGTATCCGTGTCTATCAGTGCCAATCCGTGTCATCCGTGGTCCGCCGTTAACCAGAACCCGAGATAGAGCATGGCCGGCACACTGACACTGACCATCATCAAGCCCGACGCCTTCGGTAGCGGCAAAGCGGGCAAAATTCTCGCGCACCTCGAAGCCGCGGGATTCACGCTGCGCGCCGCCCGCGTCCTGCACATGACCAAGGCCCAGGCAGGCGAGTTCTACGCCGTTCACAAAGGCCGCCCGTTCTACGACGAACTCGTCCAGTTCATGACCTCGGGCAAATGCATGCCGATGGTGGTCGAGCGCGCCGATGCCGTCGCCGAGCTGCGTCGCGTCATCGGGGCAACGGATCCCGCCGAGGCTGCGGCCGGAACGGTGCGGAAGCTGTACGCGGAATCCAAAGGCCGGAACGCGATCCACGCCTCTGACTCCGACGAAAACGCCGTGCGCGAAGCAGGGTTCTTCTTCGCCGAGGCCGATCGGCTCTAGTCTCACGTAAGTTATGCACCGACAGGCGGTTGCGACGCCTGCGGGTGGCCGCTACTTTTCAGCGCTTATGTTGTCCCTTGACATCCGTTCGTTGCTCCTCAATCCGCAGCAGGTCGACGGATCGCTGGCGCCCGACGACGCGGTGTGGATGGATGACGATGTGCGGCCCGACGCACCGCTCCAAGTCACCGGACGCGTGTCGGTAGCAGGGCAGGATCGGTTCTACTTCAGCGGGCGATTCGACGGAATCATCACCGTCGATTGCAAGCGGTGCCTCACACCAGTCGCCACCAAGCTCGGCGACCGAGTAACGGCGATCTTTTCCGACGCCGGGGGCGAAGATACGGACGATCCCGATGTATTCGCGCTAAGCGATGGCGGTGCGACGCTCGACGTGCGCCCCGTGATCCGCGAGCAGTGGTTGCTTCAGGTACCGTCGTTCGTGCTGTGCCGTCCCGATTGTCGCGGCATTTGTCCGACCTGCGGTATCGACCGAAACGTGGGAACGTGCAGCTGCGCTCCCGCTTCAGACTCACGGTGGGACGCCCTGCGCGCAGCGCGCAGTCGCGCGGACTGACCCGCCGCAGAACCCGACTGACCGACGACCATGGCCGTACCAAAGAGACGCACCTCCAAGCGAAAAAAGCGCGCCCGCAACACGCACAAGAAAGCGCCGCCGATCTACATCCAGGCGTGTCCACAGTGCGGCGCCATGCGGCGCTCGCATCGCGTGTGCCCCGAGTGCGGCTACTATCGGAACGAGCAGCGAGTCGAACCGAAGGAAGCCTAAGTTGACGCGCATCGCGCTGGACGCGATGGGTGGTGATCATGCGCCGCGGGTACCAGTTTCCGCGGCGCTGCTCGCACTACCCGAGCTCGATTCGAGCGACGTCATTCAACTCGTCGGCAAACCCGACGCAATCCAGGCAGCGCTCGACGAAGCCGTCGCCGCAAACGGCGGCAAGAAACCCGACGCGTCGCGACTGACGACTGTCGCCGCGACCGAAGTCATCGAAATGTCCGACAAGCCGACTGCTGCCGTGCGCGGCAAACCGGATTCGTCGATGACGGTCGGGCTCAAGTTGCAGGCGACCGGTGGCTCCGATGCATTCGTGAGCGCGGGAAACACGGGCGCGCAAATGGCGGCGTCGACGGTGCTGTTTCGTTTGCACAGTGGGCTGACGCGCCCCGCAATTGCGACCATCTTCCCGACGGCACGCAAACCCGTCGTCGTCCTCGACGCCGGCGCAAACGTCGACTGCTCCGCGCAGGAACTCGTGCAGTTCGCGCGACTCGGCGACGTGTACGCCGAAGACATCCTCGGTCGTGACCATCCGGCGATCGGTTTGTTATCCGTTGGTGAAGAACCTGAGAAGGGCAGCGCGGCGGTGAAAGAAGCGCACCAGATGTTGCGCGAGGCGGGACTGAACTTTCTGGGCAACGTCGAAGGCCGCGACATCGCGCGCGGGGAATGCGGCGCGGGCGCAATCGACGTCGTCGTTTGCGACGGCTTTACCGGAAACGTCCTGCTCAAGTTCTACGAAACCATCGCACCGTTTCTCGTCGGACTTGCGGCCAAGCATGCAGGCCGCGATCCGCGCGAACTGCTCGGCGGTTTGAAGGAACTCGATTACGCGGAATACGGTGGCGCGCCGCTCCTCGGCGTAAAAGGCGTGAGCATCATTTGTCACGGTCGCTCGTCGGCGCGTGCAATCAAGAACGCGATTCTCGTTGCGAAGCGCGCGGTGACGACCGACATGAACACGCACATCGGTCGCCGCCTTGCAGAAGGCGCCGCAGCACCAGAGCCGGCGTGAAGCGGCCCGTCGCTCAAATCGTGGGCGTTGGACGCGCGCTGCCCAAGCGCGTCATGAAGAACGCCGAATTCCCCGCAATGGGAATCGATACGAGCGACGAGTGGATCATCGAGCGCACGGGAATCCGGCAGCGCCACATCGCAGGTCCGGGCGAAACAGTCGCGTCGATGGGCGCGGCCGCGGCGAAGAAAGCGATGGAGCAAGCGGGCGTCGCCGCTGCCGAACTGGACGCAATCATTCTCTGCACGTCAACGCCTGATCGCTTGTTGCCGGCTGCGGCGGTCGATCTGCAGGCAAAGCTTGGTGCATCGCGTGCGGCCGCGTTCGACATCATGGCCGCGTGCGCGGGTTGGATCTACGGACTGAGTCTCGCCGAAGGTTTGCTGGCGTCGGGAAGTGCGGAAACGGTGCTCGTTGTTGGCGGCGAGAAGATGAGCACGATCATCAACTGGACCGACCGCGCGACATGCGTGTTGTTCGGTGACGGTGCGGGCGCGGTTGTCTTGCGCAAGAGCCGTGGTGGAAAAGGCCTGCTCTCCGTGTTCATGCGCTCCGACGGCGAACTTTCCAACCTGTTGCAGCGTCCGAAGGGCGGTGCGACCGATCCGGTTACGCCGGAGCTGGTAGCGTCGCGCGCACATCTCGTCACGATGGAAGGGCGTGAGACGTTCAAACACGCAGTGCGCTCGATGGCGGAAGCGTGCGATCGTGCGCTCGACGGCGCCAAGCTCGCGAACGGCGACATCGATTTGCTGATCCCGCACCAGGCGAACGTGCGCATCATCGAAGCGACCGCCAAGCATGCGAATGTCCCGATGGACAAGGTGTACGTAAACGTCGATCACGTCGGCAACACGTCCGCGGCGTCCATTCCCATCGCGCTCAGCGAAGCGATGGATACGGGACGCGTTCCAGAGGGCAGCGCGGTGATGTTCGTGGCATTCGGCGCAGGACTCACGTGGGGTTCCGCGATACATCGGTTCTGAGCAAACGAGAAGCCGAGTGGACCTGATCCTCGTATTCCCCGGACAAGGGTCGCAAAAGCCTGGCATGGCGCGCGATGTCGCCGACGCATTTCCTGCGGCGAAACGCGCGCTCGAGGAATGCGATGCGGCGCTCGGCTCTCAGGGCGCACGGCTCACGTCCGTCATGTTCGACGGACCCGCGGAAGAACTCACGCTCACGCACAACGCACAGCCTGCGCTGCTCGCGCACGGCGCCGCACTCTGGGCGGCACTCGGCGAATCGCTGAAACCGCACGTCCGCGCCGCGGCAGGTCATTCGCTGGGTGAATCCACTGCGTACCACGCCGCGGGCGCACTGTCGCTCGCGGATGCAATTCGTCTCGTGCGCGCGCGCGGTGAACTCATGTATCGCACCGGCGTCGAGCACCCCGGTGCTATGGCCGCGATACTCGGCACACTTACGCGCAGCATCGACGATGTGTGTCGCGAAGCGAGCGCGGTTGGGCGCGTCGTGCCGGCGAATTACAACAACGACGAGCAAGTGGTGTTGTCGGGCGAAGTCGCGGCCGTGGACAAAGCGATCGAGCTCGCGAAGGCTGCGGGTGCCAAGCGCGCAATGCGCCTCAACGTGAGCGGCGCGTTTCACTCGCCGTTGATGGAGCCTGCGGTTGAAGGTTTGCGCACCGCACTCGCGCGTCCGTCGTGGAAGGCGCCGCAGTTTCCGGTTTACTCGAACGTCGATGCGGCGCCGAACTCGTCCGCGGACAATGCGCGCGATTTATTGTTGCGCCAGGTGACGGCGCCCGTTCGGTGGGTAGACGTCGTGCGCAACCTTGCGCGCGATTGCCCCGGCGCGACGTTTGTGGAGTTGGGACCGGGCAATGTGTTGACAGGATTGATCAAGCGCATCGTGCCGGGTGCGAACGCGATGGCGTGCGGCACGGTTGCCGAAATCGAACAGTTGCGGACAAAGCTGTTGTAGTTCACTACAGACTACCGCCTACCCACTACCGCCCACCGTGCGCATCGATCTGTCCGACCGCGTCGCTCTCGTCACCGGCAGTACTCGTGGCATCGGACGTGAAATCGCCGTGCAACTCGCATCGTGCGGAGCGCGCGTTGCGGTTACCGGACGCGATGCTGCCGCGGCAGGCGAGGTCGCGAAAACACTCGGTGTCGACGCGCGAGGGTTCGCGTGCGACACGGGCGACACCGCGCAGGTGGGAAAGCTCGTCGCCGACGTCGAACAAGCGTTCGGCAAGATCGACATTCTGGTGAACAATGCAGGCATCACGCGCGACGGACTCGTCATGCGGTTATCCGATGACGAGTGGAATGACGTGATCAATGCGAATTTGCGCGGTGCGTTCGCTGCGATTCGCGCGGCGACCAAGGGTATGCTGAAGCGTCGATCAGGACGCATCATCAACATCTCGTCCGTCGTCGGTTTGATCGGTAACAAGGGGCAGGCGTCGTACGCGGCGAGCAAGGCCGGGATGATCGGGATGACCAAGTCGGTCGCGAAAGAGCTGGCGTCTCGTAACATCCTGGCCAACGTGATCGCGCCGGGTTTCATCGAAACCGAAATGACCGCGGCAATGACCGCAGACGCCCGCAAGGCAATCGAGTCGGGCATCCCGCTTGAACGTCTTGGCAAGACGTCAGATATCGCAAGCATGGTCGCCTTTTTGGCGTCCGATTACGCCGGATACATCACGGGGCAGGTGTTCGTGGTGGACGGCGGACTTGTCATGTAGCGACCCGTCGCGGGGGCTATATTCCAGCCTCCCAAAACACCATCATCTCCAACTTCAGTCCCCCCGGAGGAGCCGTCGAATGGCCGACCTGTCGGAGAAGGTCAAAGACATTATCGAGAAAGAGCTTGGCGTCGAACGCGAGAAGCTCACGAACGAAGCGAGCTTCATCGAAGATCTCGGTGCTGACAGCCTCGATATCGTGGAACTGGTGATGGAGTTCGAGAAGGAATTCAACATCGACATCCCCGACGAAGACGCGGAGAAACTCCGCACGGTCGGCGATGCGATGGGCTACCTCAAGCAAAAGGTCAGCGGTTGAGGAAGCGCCGGGTCGTTGTCACCGGGCTCGGCTGCGTCACGCCGGTCGGCAACGACGTTCCGAGTACGTGGGAAGCCTTGCTCGCGGGAAAATCGGGCGGCGGACCGATCACTCGTTTCGACGCGAGCAAGTGCAAGGTGCAGTTCGCGTGTGAAGTGAAGGGATTCGATCCGTCGCAGTACATGGATCGCAAAGAGGTCAAGCGTTCCGACCTCTTCACGCAGTACGCGCTCGCCGCGTCGATCCAGGCCATGAACGACGCCGGATTCGGCGAGGGCAAAGGCTACGACGAAGAACAGACCGGAGTCATCATCGGCTCCGGAATCGGCGGCATCAGAACGTTCGAGGATCAGCTCGACGTCGAGCGTACGATGGGACCAGGGCGCATTTCTGCGTTCTTCGTTCCCATGTACATCGTCGACATCGCCGCCGGCGTCGTGTCGATGCGCTTCAACGCAAAAGGACCGAACTTCGCAACGATCTCCGCGTGCTCCACGAGCGCGCACGCGATCGGCGAAGCATTCCGTACGATTCTCTACGGCGATGCCAACGTCATGATCGCCGGTGGATCAGAGGCAGCCGTCTCGGTCATGGCGGTCGGTGGCTTCGGCAACATGACCGCGTTATCTGCGCGGAATGACGAACCGATGACGGCGTCACGCCCGTTCGATGTCTCGCGCGACGGATTCGTACTCGGTGAAGGCGCAGGCATCGTCGTCCTCGAAGATCTCGAACACGCGAAAGCACGCGGCGCTCGCATTCATGCAGAAATCGTCGGCTACGGCGCGACGGGCGATGCGTACCACCTGACAGGTCAACCGGAAGGTCATACCGGTTTGCAGCGTTCCATGCGGCGCGCGCTCAACGATGCCGGTTTGCAGCCTTCCGACGTGCAGTACATCAACGCGCACGGAACGTCGACGCCGCTCAACGACGTCAACGAGATTCGCGCAATCAAGGCGGTGTTCGGCGATCACGCGAATTCGCTCAACGTCAGCTCGACGAAAAGCGCGACGGGTCACACGCTCGGAGCGGCGGGCGGCATCGAGTTCGTCTTCAGCGCGCTGGCGCTCGAGCACGGCGTCCTGCCTCCGACCATCAATCTCAAGACGCAGGACCCGGAGTGCGATCTGAACTGCACGCCGAATGCGGCGGTGAAGCGCGACATCAGCGCGGTGCTGAGTAACTCCGCCGGATTTGGCGGGCACAACGCCACGCTCGCGCTGCGCCGGTACAAGGAGTGATGCGGTGGGCGCGACGCTGCGGATCCCTTTCGATCGGATATCCGACCCGGCGTTGCGCCGCATTGGCGAACAACTGGAAGCAGCGCAGCGACTCACCACGGACGACGCGCGCGCAGCCTACGCCACACACGACCTGATCGGCCTCGGCGTCCTCGCGGACGCCGTGAATCGCGCACAGAACGGTGATGTCGTCACGTTCGCCGCGAATCAGCACATCAACCCGACCAACGTCTGCGTCCTCCGCACGACGTGCGCGTTTTGCGGCTACGCGCGCCTTCCGAAGGAAGAAGGCGCATACCGCTACACGCTCGACCAGGTGCTCGCCGAAGCGGCAACAGCAGCGACCGGTCTGACGAAGGAGTTTCACATCGTCGGCGGGCTCGATATGAAAGCGGGCCTCGAGTACTACGCGGCGATGTTCCGCGCGCTCAAGTCGCGTTTTCCCCACGTGCACATCAAGGCGCTCACGGCCGTGGAGATCGCGCACATCGCGCGCATCGAAAAGATGTCGTGGCGCGACGTGCTCATTGCGCTCAGGGACGCAGGACTCGACACGTTGCCCGGCGGTGGCGCAGAAACGTTCAGCGCCGCGGTGCGCGAACAGATCGCGGGCAAGAAACTCGGCGGCGCCGATTATATCGGCGTTCATCGGACCGCGCACGAACTCGGCATTCGTTCGAACTGCACGATGCTGTACGGTCACGTCGAAACGATTGATGATCGCGTCGAGCATTTGCGCATGCTCCGCGACCTGCAAGACGAGACCGGCGGTTTTCTTGCGTTCATTCCGCTCTCGTACCATCCCGATGACAACGTGCTGGGCGAACGACTCGGCCGGCGCGGCACATCGTCTGGCGGCGTCGACGATCTGAAGATGGTGGCCGTGGCGCGCCTGTTCCTGGACAACTTCCAGCACATCAAGTCGCACTGGATCATGGTGTCGCCGGCGTTGACACAGGTTACGCTCAACTTTGGCGTGAACGACATCGAAGGCACTGTCGTGCGCGAAAAGATTTATCACGCTGTCGGCGCAACCACGCCGCAGGGCATGACGCTCGATCAGTTGCTCGCGCTCATTCGCGGGGCAGGGAAAGTTCCGGCGGAACGGGACTCGTTCTACAAAGTGCTCCGCACTTTTGAGAGCAGCACGGCCGCGACGACGAGCACGAGTGCCGCCACAGGCGCGTCTCGCCAATCACTCCGCGTTGGTCGCATCCCATACGTCAACTGCTATCCGGTGTACGGCGCGATCGACCGAGGCATCGTTTCGCTGAACGCCGAATTGCACACGGGCGTCCCGACCGCGCTGAACACGGCGATGCGCGCCGGTGACCTCGACGTCAGTGTCGTTTCCGCGGTCGAATACGCGCGCGCGTCTGAGCGATACGTGCTGCTGCCCGATCTCGCGATCTCGTGCGACGGTCCCGTTCGCAGCGTCACATTGTTCAGCACAAAGCCTGCGGAATCGCTCAACGGCGAACGCGTCGTTGTTGCACGCAGTTCGATGACGAGCGTCGCGCTCCTCGAGCTGTTGTTCGCACACGTTTGGAAAGCGAAACCCGCGTTCGACGCGGGAGACGCCGAGCCTGCTGACATCGCAACGCTCAACGCGCCGGCGCATCTGGTCATCGGCGATGCGGCGCTGATGCTCCGCGCCGCAATGAACGCCGGCCAGACACGATTCACACACGCGTACGACCTCGGCGAAGTGTGGCGCGACTGGACGGGGCTTCCGTTCGTATTTGCGGTGTGGGTAGCCAAACGCGACATCCCGGTGCAGCCGGCGCTTGGCGTTCATGCATCACTGATTGCATCGCGCAATTGGGGGCTCGCGAATCTCGACCCGCTCGCACAGCAGGCACATACGCAAACCGGCGTGGCGCTTGCCGAATGCCGTGAGTACTTGAGCGGGCTCGACTACGGACTCAGCTTGCCACATCTGAACGGGCTCACCGAATTCTTCAGACGCCTCGAGCTCGCCGGCCAGGTTCCCGCGAGCACGCTCGCATTTCTTCCCGCCGCATGACCGTTCATATCCCGCCCGATCTGCTCGAGTTGTATACGAACGCGCCGCTCCTCGAGCTTGGTGCCGAAGCCGATCGCATTCGGCGCGCCAAGCATCCGCACGGCGTGGTTTCGTATATCGTCGACCGCAACATCAATTACACGAACGTCTGCGTCGCTGATTGTGGATTCTGCGCCTTCGCGCGTCGACCAAAGCACGGCGAAGGGTATACGCTCTCCTTCGAGCAGATCGGCGCAAAGATCGACGAAGCGAAGGAGATGGGGGCCGTCCAGATCCTGATGCAGGGGGGACACAACCCGTACATCCCGTTCGAGTGGTATCTCGATCTGCTGCGTTACATCAAGACGCATCACCCGATCCACATCCACGGCTTCAGCCCGAGCGAGATCGATTTCTTCTCCAAGGTTTTCAGAATGGAGGCGATCGATGTCATTCGTGAGCTGCGCAAAGCGGGATTGGACTCGATCCCGGGCGGGGGTGGCGAGATACTCGTCCAG
>DATELA010000025.1:0-46296 GCA_035277145.1 Gemmatimonadaceae bacterium
GGGTGGGTTGGCTCAACCCCCTCACCCCCACCCCTCACCCCTCACCACTGAACATGTCGAACGAGATTCATCGCAGTCGCCTCTTCTTCGGCATCTGTCTCGCGCTCATTCCGACCGGCGCGTCGTTCGCGCTCATGAGCAACGTGGTCACGCAGCTCAAGATCGAATTCATTCTGTCGAACGAGCAGGTTGCGTGGATCGTCGGCGCGTCCGTCTGGGGAATGGCGATCTCGCTGCTCGTGCTCGGTCCGCTGCTCGAGGGGTTCGGTCTCAAGAATGGCGCGCGACTTGCATTCCTCGGACACCTGTTGGGAATCACGCTGTTCATCGCAGGTGTCACTAAACGCGGCGATCCGTCCGCATTCGGAATGCTCATGGCCGGCGCAGTGTTGCTCGCGATGGGTAACGGCATGATGGAAGTCGCGGGCAACCCGCTCGTTGCGGCGCTCTACCCAGACGAAAAAACAAAACGCCTCAACTGGTTCCATGCATTCTTCCCGATCGGACTCATCGCCGGCGGCCTTGTCGGATATTTCCTGTCGACGTATGGCGGAGAGTTTGCGCGCTGGCCGTATCAGCTCGCCGTCGTGTACATCCCGATTCTGATTTATGGCTACATGGTGCTGCCGCAGAGCTTTCCGAAAACGGAAAACGCGGCTGCCGGCGTGTCGTACGGCGAAATGTGGAAGGAAGTGCTGACGACGCCGCTCATGTGGATCATGCTGGCGATGATGGCCGTCGCAATCTCGATGGAGTTGGGTTCGATGCGGTGGATTCCGTCGGTGCTTCAGGCCGGTGGCATTCCCGGCATTCTCGTGTTCGTGTGGATCAGCAGTTGCATGATGGTGCTGCGTTTCCTGTCGGGACACGCGGTTGCGAAATTGTCGCCACCGGGAATGCTGACGCTGGGCGGCACATCCATCGCCCTGGGATTACTGCTGCTGAGTTTTGCGACGAGCACCGCGGCCGCCTTCGGTGCGGCCACATTTTTCGCGTTCGGCGTCGCGTTTTTCTTTCCAACCATCGTCGGCATCGTGAGCGAACGCATGCCGCGCACCGGCTCACTCGGTATTGTGCTCACCGCAGGTGTCGGCCTGGGCGCGTCCGGACTTTTCATGCAGCCGTACATGGGACAGCTGGCTGACCGCTTCCTCGCCGAAGCACTGCCCGCGTCAACCGCGCAAGTGCTCGAGCGCGCCGAAACGAACATGACGGCGCACATTGCGCGCGCACAGGGAGCGACCGACGTCGCCGCGCTGGGATTTCGCGTGAGCGATATCGAAGCTGCGCTCAACGACATTCGACTGGCGCGCGCGACCGGCAGTGTGAACAACACGGAAACTGCGACCGCGTTGCGCGCCATCATTGGCGTCGCGGTGAAGGACGAGCCCACAGTCGGCGAAGCCGCCGCGATTCTCGGGCCCGCGGAAAACATTGGTGGAACGAAGTCGTTCCGCTACGTCGCACCAGCAGCACTCATTCTCACCGTGGTGTTTGGACTCATGTTCCTCATCGACAAACGCAAAGGCGGATACAAAGCGGTGAAGCTGCAGCAAGCCGCGATGTTGCTGCTCGCACTCGCAATTCCTTCGATCGCAAGCGCGCAGAATTCGCGCGGCTCAACCGCGGGTCGCGGCGCAGCTGGACGTGGCGCAGCAGTGGCGCAAACTCCGCGACCTGATCGGCTACGCGTGCTCTTCATCGGCGACAACGGACACCACCAACCGACCGCGCGCGCGAAGAGTTTGTTGCCCGTGCTCGCAAAGTCCGGAATCGATTTGTTCTACACCGACAACCTCAACGATCTCAATCCGGGCGAGCTCAAGCGCTACAACGCGCTCATGCTCTACAACAATTATCTCAACGTTTCTGATTCGCAGATTGCCGCGCTCATGAGTTTCGTCGGCAACGGCGGCGGACTCGTCGTGCTGCATTGTGCGTCAGCGTCGTTCCAGAACTCGGAAGAGTTTTTGAAACTCGTCGGCGCGTCGTTCAAGAGTCACGGCACCGGAACGTTCGGCGCGGTGCGCGTCGCGGCGAATCATCCCGCGATCAAAGGCGTGCCCGCGTGGGAAAGTTGGGATGAGACTTACGTACACACGAAGCACAATCCGGTCGATCGCACCGTGCTCGAAGTGCGCCGTGAGAATGGACACGACGAGCCGTGGACGTGGGTGCGCACGTATGGAAAGGGCCGAGTGTTTTATACCGCGTGGGGACACGACCAGCGCACGTGGTTGCAGCCCGGCTTCCAGCAAATGGTGGAGCAGGGAACGCGCTGGACCATCGGCGATTGGGCGCTGACGTACTCCGCGGGATTGCCGCGCACGACGACGATGGACCTCGAAGTGCCGCTCCCGACGTACAAGCAAACGTTGCCCGATGGCCGCCCCGCGCCGTGGAACACACCGGGTGATTCAGGAATCACGAAAGCGCAACGCGCGCTGCCGACGCCCGAATCGTTGCGCATGATGACGCTGCGCCCCGGTTTTAGCGTGAGACCGTTTGCGATGGAGCCGCTCATCGGCAACATCATCGACTTCACGTGGGACGCGCGCGGCCGCATGTGGGCCGTGGAGACGAACGATTATCCCAACACCGTTGCGCCCGATACCGGTGCCAACGCGTTCGTCGGTAGCGATCGCATTCTCATCATTGAAGACACCGACGGCAACGGCATCGCCGATCGCACGAAAGTGTTCGCCGACAAACTCAACCTCGCGACGAGTCTCGCGCTGGTGAAGGGCGGTGTGATCGTTGGCCAGGCGCCGCAAATGCTTTTCCTCGGCGATGCCAACGGCGACGACAAAGCGGATTCGAAGAAAGTGTTGTCGTACGGTTGGCCGCGGAACGACACACACGGCGCCATCAGCAATTTGCGCTACGGTTTTGACAACAAGGTGTGGGGCTCAGTCGGTTACAACGGATATCGCGGAACGATTGGCAAGCGTACGTACGGCGGGCGTGGTAATCCGTCGTTTGGCTCCGGCTATTATCGGTTCCCGCAGGACGGATCCGATCTCGAGTACGTCGCGCGCACGAGCAACAACACGTGGGGCGTCGCGTTTACCGAAGACAATTTCGTGTTTGGCTCAACGGCGAACAGCAATCCGTCGGTGCAAATGAGCGTACCGGTGGAGGCGTACCGCACCGCCAACATGCGCGAGCCCGTATTGCCGGATATTTCGGACCGGCGCGACGTCTTCCCGAATACCGAGATTCTGCAGGTCGATCAGTTCGGTCGTTACACCGCAGGCGCCGCGCACGAGGTGTACACGGCGCGTTCGTTCCCGCGCGAGTACTGGAACCGCACCGCGTTCGTTGCGGAACCGACGGCGCATTTGATCGGCATGTTCGACATCAGCGACAACGGCAGTGGCTTCCGCGAAAAGAATCGCTGGAGCTTCATGGCGAGCCGAGATCAGTGGGCCGCGCCTGTGCAGGTGAAGGTCGGTCCCGATGGCGCGATCTGGGTTTCGGATTTCTACACGCTCGTCGCGCAGCACAATCCGACGCCCGACACGGCGGTCTACAAGAATTGTTGCCGCAACGGACGCGGCAACGCATACGAAACGCCCAACCGCGACAAACTGCACGGCCGCATCTATCGCATTTCGTACGACAGTGCGCGCGCAACACCGGCCACGCGTCTCGACAACGCGACACCGGCGCAACTCGTCGCGGCGCTTAAGAACGAGAATCTGTTCTGGCGTTTGATGGGTCAGCGGTTGTTGGTCGATCGTGGAAACAACGATGTCGTTCCGGCCTTGATCAGACTCGCGAGCGATCAGACCGTCGATGAACTCGGCATGAACCCCGGCGCGCTGCATGCGCTGTGGACGCTGCATGGTCTCGGCGCAATTCCGGGTAACGCGGAAGCGCTCGCGACGGCGCGCAAAGCGCTGTATCACCCGTCTGCTTCGGTGCGCAGAACTGCGCTGCAAGTATTGCCGCGCGATCAGCAAACGATCGATGGAATCTTTGAAGCGGGGATGTTGCCCGAACGCACGTCGCCGTGGCCTGTCGAGTACACGGTTGCGTCGTCGGTGCTGCAGGACGCCGATGCACACGTGCGCCTTGAAGCCGTGCTGACGTTGGCGGAAATGCCGGCGTCGGATCGCATCACGAACACCATGCTCGACGTGTTGTTCTCACCGGACAACGCGCGCGATCCGTGGATGCCTGATGCAGTCGCGATCGCGGGTGCGAAGCAAGGTGTTGCGTTTCTGAAGAGCGTGCTCGAACGGCGCGCACCGAACGACACGGCCGCGGTCGCGGGTATCGCGCGCGCCGTGCAGTTGCTGACGCGTAGTCGAGCGGTGCAAGCGGACGCGGGACTGGTGCCGCTGATTGCAATGACGTCGCAACTCAATCCGGTCATCGCGCGCAACTTGCTCACGGGCGTTGTTGGTGTGCAGCAGGGCGACGGTTGGCCCGATGAGCGTCCGCCGACAATCACCGATGAGCAGCGCGGTGCGTTGATGACGGCCGTGCGCGCGCTCACGATGAACGAACCGGCTGCGCCGCCGCCGGGCGCGGGACGCGGTGGCGCAGGTGGTGGCGGCGGTGGACGTGGTGGTCAGCCCGGCCCCGTGTTCACGCAATTGTTCGCACAATTGGGTGCGCGCTGGGGTATGCCTGAAGTATTCGCCAGACCTCCGCAATGAAACGACTGATTGCAGTAACCGCGCCGCTTGTGATTCTGGGCGGCGCGGTCCTCCCGCGTGCGTACGCGTCTGCGCACGCAAATGTGAGCGCGCAGCGGCAACAACAAGCGCGCATCGACACGACCATCACTGTGCGCGCCGAGGGGCCGATTCTCGAATTTCTTCCGGGCCGGCTTGCGGCAAAGAATGGTTTACGTGTGCGGCTGCGCTTTATCAACGATGGGTTGCTGCCGCACAACGTGGTCGTGCCGAAGGACTACGACGATCTCGATGAGTTGTCGAACGCGTCGATGCAATCGGGATCGACGGGTTACATCCCGCTTGGACTCAAAGAGAAGATGCTCGCGTACACCAAGCTCGCGTCGCCGGGAGATACGGTTGATGTGGTGTTCGTGATGCCTGCGGCGGGCGAGTACACGTTCGTGTGTTTGTATCCGGGTCACACGAACAACATGACGGGGACGCTGCGGTCGCTTCGGTAGGCCGTCACGCAGCGCCCCACGCTGCCGTCACGCAGCGCCCCACACGCTTGACGCACGAGGCAGTTAAGCGCACACTCGTGCCGCGCTGAACACGCAGCGCGCTTCAACAACACAGTTCACACGTTCACATCCGACGGAGGATCACGTGAACATTTCGCGCATGTTGTGCGCGTCGCTTATGCTTGCGACTGCGAGTGCTGCGCCGCTCGCGCAGACCGCGCAGGACTCAGCGATCGCCCGCGGCGATACGCTCCGCGCGTTGACAATTGCCAAGAACAGGGAAGAGATCGAGAAGAGCAACCGCACGTTCAAGTTCGGTGTGAGCGTCGGTTGGCGTCACATCGGCGAAGACAAGAGCAAAGGCCTTTTCCGCAACGCCGTTCTGCAACCAGGCACCGACACGGTTCGCCTCGAGAAAATCGATCAGGGCGCCGTGGTCTTGTCGGGCGTCGTCGTTGCGTTTCCGTTTGTCAAGCTTTGTGACACAAGCGCGGTCGGTTGGCGCAGGCGCTTCCGGCCGCTCGGCTTCATCGCGAACATCGACCTCGCAGAGTTCAGCGACGGCGGCGTGAATTCGTTCAACAAATCCGTCGAGGGTGGACTTGGGTTAGCCTGGCGTCTTTCCAGCGACTTCTCAACCGCGTTCACATTCGAACGCGTATTCAGCCGGCGGCCGCGGAGTTTCGTCATGGACGGCCAACCGTTACCCGTGGCGGTTGGTGAGGAACCGGTGCTGTCGCGGGACGATGACAAGTACTTCGTCGACGATAACCTCACGGCGGTGTCGTTCAAGTTCGTGTACTTCTTTCGGTGAGGCGGTGTTCGTCGCAGCGCTGGAGCTTGATACCTAAACACGACGCCCCCGGACAAAGTCCGGGGGCGTTGTTGTCGGCGACGTGCCCGACGCGGGCCTGCGAAGCACCTACATCGTATATGCGTCGGGTTGCCTGGTCAACGCGTTGCGCGCGGCTTGTTGGCGAAGACCAGCACTGCCATCCACACGGTGACAATGAGGAGTCCGTACATCTCGCGCGACTCCTCAATACCCTCGTTTTTCATTTCCCACGCACCGAACATGTCGGCGAACGGGACTTTGCCGAATACGTGCGGCGCAATCGTCGCCGCCCATGCGAGACATCCGACACCGATGAGCGCGGGGATCCACCAGCGCATACCGCCGCGTAATTCGAGTACACACGCGAATGCAGCCACGCCGTACACGGGCATCCATCGCCATGGATCGGGATCGTTGTACTGGACGGCTACTGAGAACAAAAACATCAGCAGCATCAACGTATTCGCAGCGAGCCAGGCGCGTTTCATGCGCCAAAGCTACGGCGTTGTGGGCCGTTTTGACGGCGTCGTGAGCCGTCTGAACGGCGTCATGGGTTGCGCCCCAATACGCATTTCATGACGGCCCAAAACGCTCTTCATACGGCCCAGAACGCCGTTCCACTCGGCTCAATACGCAGTTTACGTGGTCATCCGCGCCCGGCGGTCTTACCTTGCCTCATGCGCCAACTCCTCCGATCCACACTCATCGCCGCAGTCCTTGCCGCGCCCCTCGCCGCACAAAACACGCGCCCTGCCAAGAACACGCGCGCCGATACGCTGCGCGGTTCGTGGACCACGCCGGGCCGCGTATGGTGGGACGTCACGCACTACGACCTCAACGTGCGCGTCGATCCCAGAGACAGCACCATTCGCGGATACAACGACATCACGTACCGCGTACTGAGCGCGCCGAACGAATTGCAAATCGATCTCATGGCGCCGCTCACGATCGACAGCATCACGCAGGACGGGCGCGCACTTCGCGTTCGCAGCGAACGTCCCGCGTATTTCGCCACACTGACCGCACCGCAACGCGTCGGCGATCGCAAAACCGTTCGCATCTATTACAGTGGCCGCCCGCACATCGCGCCGAACCCACCCTGGGACGGCGGCTTCACATGGGCCCGCGACAGCCTCGGCCGCCCATGGGTCGTCACCACCGATCAGGGCATGGGCGCATCCGTGTGGTGGCCCAACAAAGACACGCAGGCCGACGAACCCGACAGCCAGCGCGTCGCGATTACCGTGCCCGCGCCGCTCATGAACATCGGCAACGGGCGGTTGCGCAATACGAAACGCAACGCTGACGGTACGATGACGTACGAATGGGCCGTCGTGAATCCCATTAACAACTACGCCATCAACGTCGCCATCGGGAATTACGCGCACTACACCGACACGTTCGACGGCGAAAAGGGAAAACTCTCGCTCGACTTCTGGCCGCTCGATTACGACATCGAGAACGCAAAGCGACAGTGGCCGCAGGCGAAGTCCATGCTCGCGTGTTTCGAGAAATGGTTTGGTCCGTATCCGTTTTACGAAGACGGTTACAAGCTCATTCAGGTGCCCAACACTGGCATGGAGCATCAAACCGCGGTCACGTACGGCAATCGTTTTCAGAACGGTTATCGCGGCCGCGATGGTTCAGGCACGGGACTCGGCATGCGCTGGGATTTCATCATCGTGCACGAGAGCGCGCACGAATGGTTCGCGAACAACATCACGGCGAAAGACAACGCCGACATGTGGGTGCACGAGAGCTTCGCGAATTACGCCGAGAACATTTACACGGAGTGCTTGTTCGGCAAAGAAGAAGGCGCGCGGTACGCAATTGGCACGCGTCGCGGCATTCGCAACGATCGCCCGATCATTCCGCCGTACAATGTGAATGATCAGGGTTCAGGCGACATGTATCCCAAAGGCGGGAACATGCTGCACACGATTCGGCAGATCGTGAACAACGATGAGAAGTGGCGCGGCATTTTGCGCGGTCTGGGCAAGACGTTCTATCACCAGACCGTGATGGGCAAGCAGATCGAGGATTACATCAGCGCGCAGGCGGGCGTGAACTTGTCGAAGGTGTTCGACCAATATTTGCGCACGACGATGATTCCGTCATTCGAGTATCGCATTGCTGGCGACACGCTCGAGTATCGATGGGCAAACGTCGTCGCGGGTTTTGATATGCCCGTGCGCGTGACGCTCGATGGTGCAGCGTTTTCAGTGGTGAAACCGACCACCACGTGGCAGAAGGCCGCGCTGAAGAACGGCGCGGCCCCCTCGTTCAAGGTGGACGAGAACTTTTACGTCACGTCAAAAACGATGTGATCTACCGCTTCGGATACGCGGGCCGCGCCGGTGTTGTCACCGGTGATTTCGCGAGCGCTTCCAGCGTGATTGCGATCGCACGCTCGAGTTGCGGATCGCGCCCCGCGACTACATCAACCGGCCGCTGATCGACTTCGACATCAGGCGGTACGCCCACGTTCTCGACGCCGAATCCTTCGTCGGGCGTCCAGAACGCGAGATTCGGCGCGGTGATGTTGCCGCCATCCATGAGTCCCGGGAAGCCGAGCGTGCCGACGAGCCCGCCCCATGTGCGCTTTCCGACGATCGGGCCGAGGTTGAACTTGCGCCACATCCACGGGAAAAGATCTCCGCCCGATCCCGCCATTTCGTTCGCGATCAGCGTCTTCGGTCCCTGAATTGACGCCGCCGGTGTTGCAAGATCTTCGCCGTATCGCGTGGCCCAATAGCTGATCAGCGGACGCCGCAAAATGTCGATGTAGTAATCAGCGATCTGGCCGCCGCCGTTGTCGCGCTCGTCGACAATCACAGCCGACTTGTGCGTCTGCGGATAGAAGTAGCGTTTGAAATAATCGTAGCCAGGCTGCGCGGTGTTCGGCACGTACACGTACGCAACTTTACCGCCGCTCAACGAATCGACTTTGCGCACGTTGTCTTCCACCCACGCGCGATTCCTCAGCGCTCCTTCATTTGCGATCGGCACCACTTCGACCGTGCGCGAGCCTGTACCATCTGCGTTCGGACCGACGGTGATCTCGACAATCTTTCCGCTGGTGTTCTCGAAGTACGAATACACGCTCGCCGTCGTGCGCACGTCGATGCCGCGCACCGCGAGCAGGTACTCGCCCTGCTTCACATTCACGCCAGGCTCCGTGAGTGGTGCGCGGAGCTGCGCGTTCCAGTTGAGTCCGCCGAAGATGCGCGCGAATCGATAGCGTCCGTTCGCGACGTCGAAGTCTGCGCCGAGGAGTCCGCCGGGCACGTTGCGCGCGGCCGTGAGGCGGTCGCCGCCGCCGCCGCGATGGTGTCCGACCGCGAGCTCGCTCATCATCCACTGAATCACGCGATTCACGTCGGCTTTCGTGACGGCGTCAGCAAGGAACGGCGAGTACTTCTTCTTCGCCGCTGCCCAATCGGTGCCGTGCATGTTCGGCGCGTAGAAATAATCGCGATTGATGCGCCACGCTTCGTCAAACACCTGCGTCCATTCCGCGCGCGGATCGATGCGCACTTCAACTTCGGCGATCGCGAGGCGCCCCTGCGCGGGCGTCGGTGGCGTCGCAGTATTTGCAACGAAGAACGCGCCACCCGTCGAGTACAGAATCTTTTTTCCGTCCGCGGAGAGCTGGTAACCGGGCGCGTTGGGAACGAATGGCTGATCTGTACGCGTCGTGAGATTGTAGCGGCGGAGCGCCGTTACACCGTCACTCGTGCGCGTGTAATAGATCATCCCCGCATCGCCCGTCTCGAGATTCGCAATGTTCGCGGGTGCGATCGGTAGCGCGATGATGCGCTGATCGATGCCGTCGAAATCGATCGTCGTCGTTCCTGCAGCGACAGGAGCGGCAGCGCCCGGAGCGGGCGCAGCTGCTGCGCCCTCACCGCCGCGTCCGCCCGCACCTGCGCCTGCGGCCCCTTCGCCTCCGCGGCCGCCTCCACCTGCGCCGCCACGACCGCCGGCAGCCGGTCCGCGTTCTTCATCGCTCTCACGCGCAAACGGATTGGGTAGATCCTTGCGCAACACGATGGCGTAAATGCCGGTCGTCGACGGCAGGTTCGTCGTCGATTGCGCAAACCAATCGAGCGCAGGGCCGGCGTCTGTCGACGCGAGCAGGAACAGATACTTGCCACTCTTGTCGAACGCTGGTGACGCTACCGACGCGAGGCCGTACGTGAGTCGCGTGGATTTTGCATCGGCGACGTTGTACGCAAACAGCGCCGACTCGAGCGCGTGCACACCCGCTGTGTACGCGAGGTACTTCGAATCGGGTGACCAGTGGGTCGAGATGACTTGTGCCGGTCCGTAGAACTTGTTGCCGCCCACGCGCTTCGACGTGCCCGTCTCGACATTGAGTACGAACACGGACTGAGAATTGTCGATGTACGAGATGTTCTTGCCGTCGGGTGACCAGCGCGGCTCGCTGTAGAACCCGTTGCCAGTCGGTTTGATTTTCTTTACCGCACCTTTGCCCGATTGCGGTGCGATGTGCAGTTGATACTCGCCACCTTCGTCGGAGAAATACGCAACACTCTCTCCGTTCGGCGACCACGCGGGTGACCGCTCGTTGACGCCGGCGGTGTTCGTGAGATTGCGTGCGTCACCCTTCTCTGCCGGCACGGTCACGATCTCGCCGCGCAATTCGAAGGCAACGCGCGCGCCCGTCGGTGAAATGCCCGCGTTCCGGATGTACTGCGCGCCACTCACCCAACGCGGACGCGTCTCGCGAAGATCCGCGGCGACACCGATCGTGAGCTTTCGCGATTCACTGTTCGCCGGATTGAACAGATAGAGGTAGCCGCCGCGTTCGTACACGATCTTTCCGCCGCCGGCCGACGCCGCGAGCACTGGAAAGTCCGCGAACTTTGTCAGTGCGCGCACGCGCTTCGACGCGACATCGTACGCAAAGAGATTGAACTCGCCTTCCCGATCGGAGCGGAAATACACGGTGTTGCCGATCCACATCGCGTCGACGTCATTGCTGCGCGAGGCCGGCTGGGGAATTTCTTCGACCGCGTGGTTCGCGCGCGTGTAGAGCCAGATCTCCGAATTGCGTCCGCCGCGATAGCGCTTCCATTGGTCGAACGCGCGCGGCAGTGGATTGTACGCGATGCGTGCGCCATCCGGTGAGTACGTCGCCTGCGCCGCCGTGGGAATCGGAAGCTGCGTTTCAGCGCCGCCGTCAATCGAGACGGCGAAGAGCTGCACGTTGCGCGTTGGCGTCGCGTGACGCGTGGACGCAAACAATACAGTCTTCCCGTCGGGCGAGAATCCCTGCGTCGCGTCGACGCCCGGATGCCATGTCAATCGTCGCGGTGTTCCGCCGCCGACAGGTACGACGTATACGTCGGAGTTGCCATCGTAGTTGCCCGTGAACGCGATGAGCGATCCGTCGGGCGAGAACGTCGGACCCGATTCATCGCCGTCCGCAGTGGTGAGACGGACGACACCCGTGCCGTCGAGTTTCGAGGACCACAGGTCGCCCGCGTACGCGAACGCGACGTGCGTAGCGCTGACCGCGGGTTGAGAGAGGAGTCGAGTGTCGGTCGTGCTTTGTGCGCCCGCAATCGACGGGAGCAACAGGACCAGGAAGGTGCGACGCCGCATGGCTTCAGCCTGAGTTGTGTTGGTGATCAGAAGTTCGTCCGCGCGAGGGCGGGGCGCCAGAAGCTAGTTCGCGCCAACCCGCCCCTTCGCCGCCGCGCGCAACTTCTCGGAGTCGTACCCGACGCCGTCCCTGAACACCGTCACCACGTTGTAGATGTCGCTTGGTGAAGCGCCCGGGTTGCCGCGCACAATCATTATATCTGCGGCCTTCCCCGGTTCGATGGAGCCGGTGCGATCGGCGATGCCGAGTATGCGCGCTCCGTTGAGCGTCATGATTTGCACGACTTGCTGTGTCGTGAAGCCGGCTTCGATGAGCAGCTCAAAATTGCGCAGGTTGCCGACGCCGGGAAGCAATCCTGTGCCCCACGGATCGCAGCCTGCGCCGAGCAATCCGCCGGCGGCGACGAAGGCGCGTTCCCACGCCATCATCTTCTTGAGCAATCGTTCCGGCACAACTAGTCCGGTCGCGGCAATGTTCGCGTGATTGCGCTCCACTTCGCGCCGCGCACCTGGCGCGAGGAACTCGAGCGCGCGCGGGTCGAGCTTCATGCGGTCGGGTGAAAACGTTTCGTACGCAGCGAGTGTTGACGCCACCGCTGCTTTACCTGCAACAATTGCGCGAATGCTCGCTTGTATTGCAGTGCTTGTGACATCGACGTCGGCTTGCGCGCGCATGTTGCCGCGTGGACACACGTCGGGTTGCTTGCCCGGCACGTACTCGCTGTTGGTGATGAATCCATGTTGCAGCAGATCGATCCCGAACGACGCCGCTTCGCTGAACGTGACCGAGCACAGGTGTCCCGTGACTTTGAGTCCGAGCGAGTGTGCGTGTTCAATGGAGGCGCGCAGCACCTCGCGCGATTGCTCGCCGAGAAACTTGACCCACGTCGCTCCATCTTTCGCGAGCGCGGTGATGTTGCGGCGCGCTTCGTCAGGTGTGCGTGCAGAAAGCCAGAACGCGCCGGGGGCTGCGGGGCCGTTGAGGTACGCGCCCGCGTAGTAAAACTTCGGGCCGGGGATTTCACCGGCGGCGAGCGCGCGCGCCATCGCGGCTTCTTGCGATGGGAGCTGACTGCCTGCGGTCATCGCAGTCGTGACGCCGAATGCGAGATACAGCAGCGGCGCGGCGGTACTCATCTGCGTGACGCGCGCAACGCCGCCGAAATACGTGTGTTCGTGCAGGCCGACTTGTCCGGGGAGAACTGTGTGGCCTGCGAGGTCGATGATCTTCGCGCCTGCAGGAATACGCGCCGACGCGGCCGGCGCGACTGCTTCGATCCGGCCGTCGTGAATAATGATCGTTTGATTGCTACGCATCGCGGCGCCGGTGCCATCGATGACGCGTGCGTTGGTCAGCGCGAGGATCGGCTCGTTGACGCTGACGAACTGGCGCATGTTCGCGTTTGGCGCGGGCGACTGTGCGTGGAGTGAAGGTGCGAGGGCGAGGGCGAGCGCTAGGCGCACGGGGTTGAGAGTATTCAGCGCTGCGGGCGCGAGAAGTTGAAGCTCTGGGTTAACATTTCGCACTGCGGAACTCCGCGATAGGTGCCCGGCGTGAAGCGCGTGCGACGCAGCCACAAGCGGATGGCGTTCACCATGCTGTTGTGACGCGCGCCGATGATGGCTTCGATGGGTGCTTGCACACGACCCAGTGAGTCCACGACGTATCGCATGACGATGGTCCCGTTCGGTGCGTCGGTCGGCCACGCGTTCATTGGAAAAGTGGGTGCAGAGTTCCGCGGGATTGGAAACGGCGGGACCTTACCCTCGGTGCTGTCTTTGCTTGTGTACACCGTCTTATCGAGACCGACGGCGGTATGAATCGGTACGGCATACTCCGCAGTGTGGTCCACGCCTTTCATGAGTCCAGCAACCTTCATGGTGACCGGCTGAATTCCCCATGAGCTGAAGAACAACGTCGCGGAATCGCGCGCCGTGGTCTCAAACGAGAAGCTGCCGTCTTTGTGTGTGCGCGCGTAGAAATGCGAACTGTCTGCGCCGATCAACCCGACATCGATGCAAGGCAGGAGCGTGCGCGTATCGGCGTCTCGTGCGACACCGCTGATCTTCTGTTGGGCGACGACGTCTGTGGGCAACATCGTTGCTGCGAGGGCGATGATCGGCAAGCGCATTGGCGATCTGGGCGTGGTTATCCGTCAATCCAGCGGTTAGGCCGCCGTCTCAGACTTACCGACTATCATCTCGACCGTCAGCCCGCCGTCCGACTCGGCAAAAAAATCGTCAATCTCATTGATCGCCTCATAGGACAAGAAGCGCACCTTCTTGTCGAGATCGAGTCGCCTGAACGTTGGTCTGCGCAGTTGATCGCGGACGCGATTCTTGCGTTCGGCGGGCGCGACAATGAACATCGGGTAGAGGGTATTTGGCGCGAGAATGTTCAGGTCCGCAAAGCGCAGCAGTCCGGAATAGATCGCGGTCGAGTTTTCGATTTCGTACGCAGCGCCGATCCGGAATTCCTGCTTCCAAACGACGTCGATGTTCTCGACGTACGAGTGCGGCAGATCGATTCCCGACGCGAACTCCCTATCGAACGAATCAAATTCGTAATGCTTGACGAGTTTCGTCTGGTCACCAGCCGGTACCCAAACACGCTCGCCGGCTTTGATGCCCAGGCGTGCGAGCTTCCACTGCATCCTGATGTGCTCGGAGACGTCATCCTTCGCGATCACGTCGTCGACAGCCGCCTGTTGCACGTGCATCAGCGACTCGGGATCCGCTGACTCAACACCGGCAACGCTCACTTTCTCGAGAACCCGGTCGCCGTTCTGCAGCCGGACGAGAATCGAGTACAAATCGTCATAACGCGCATTGAACGCCTTGAGCCGCTCTGCGGAGACACAACTGAATCCGCGCAACCGATACGATGATTCATAGCCGAACAGCCGGCAGAACTTCCTGAACTCGAGTTTCAATTCGCGCGGATTCGCGATGAAGTAAATAAGCTCCCACGTCCTGGATTCTTTGGCACCGAGAGGCTTCCAGAGGTCCCGCGAGAGATCGCGATTCTCAGTTTTCGCAGCGATCTTGCCAATGAGCTTGATAGTCTGCCCTTCAACGACGAGGATGTCGTCTCCTGGGCGCATCTGCTCGAACTTCCGCCGGTTGCCGTCGCCGCCCTGCGAACCCCACACAGCGATCGGATTCACGCCGAAGATCCCTCGCAGTCGCGACTTCAGGTCGGACTTCACAAACGGGCCAATACGTTCGAGCGGAACGCGCTTGACGAGCGTGTCCTCGTAGTGGACGCGCGCCTCATGGTTGCCCGGCGGTATGTAGAGCAGGAATACGTTGCTCAAGACCAGCGTGACGCCTCGTTAGGGTGATGAGACCAACCCACGCGTAACATACCACGCCTAGGGTTACCCCGGCGCGCGTGTGCAACAATGCGTGACGCGTTCACTAAGATCGCGACTCACTCCGCCGCCTCCGCAAGGTGACCATCCCGTGGTCACCTTCGTCGCGCTCATCCCACGTCCATCTTCATCGGCGACGCCACGGCCGGCTGCAACGTCGACATCGATCGCCAACTCGCGCCCACCTTTGGCTTCGTCATCTTTCGCCGCGGCAGCAATCGGATTCGCAGGTTTCTGGTTTGCATACACGCTCGGCGCATGAGCGTAGTACCTTAGCGCAGACCGAACCACCGAGACCGTTCGTGCCCACATCGAAATACTTCGCGCGCGCCTTGAGCGTTGCACTACTCTGCGCATGCGCTGCACCAGAGAAACCGGCCACTCCCGGCGTCCATCGCTCAACGAGCGGCGATACCACCATCGTCTACACGGTTGGCGACGGGGTGTGGGGCCCGCTGCACGACGCCGTCGAAGTGTTGCGCGTCGCCGAGACGTCCAAGGAAACCACCTTCGGCCAGATACAAATGATTGCGCCCACGCCCGACGGCGGCCTGCTCATTCATGACGTGAAAGCCGCAGAGGGCGAAGCAGTGCGGCAATTCAGTCCCGACGGCAAGTTCATCCGCAATATCGGACGCAAAGGTCGCGGGCCCGGTGAATACTCGGTCGGCTTCGTCGCGATGGCCGTCGCGCCCAACGGCACGATCGTCCTGCGCGAACCATTCACCGGCATCAAACGCTACCGACCGAATGGCGTCTTCATCAACGAATTCGCCAGCGATCGCCGCAGCGGTTCGCACGAGTTCGTCATCACGAGCGACACGACGATGTACTTGCGTGGCTCCGTGCGCACAGGATCGTCGCTCGGCGTCGCCGCCATGGTGCAGTACGACACCGCCGGCCTCGACATCGATTCACTCGTTGCGCCGCGATGGCTCATGAACGAAGCGCCAAGCGACTTTCTGTTCGGTGCACTCACGCCGCGGCAATCGTGGACGATTGCATCCGACGGACGGATGGTCATCACGCGCAGCGACAAACTCGGCTTTCTCGTCATCGATCCGCGTACGCAATCAACGCCGCTCGTCGGCGAAGTCGCGGCAACACCGATTCCGATTAGCGATGACGAGCGCGCAGAACGCGAACGCGTCGACAAGTGGTCTGAAGCAAACTGTGGACTGATCGAGAACGGCAAGGTTGTCGTCGAAGGCCCCAAAGCTCAGCCGGTTCCGAAGATCAAGCCGCTCATGAAGGCAGTCGACGTCGACAACAACGGGCGCGTGTGGCTGTGGAAGCGCACGCCGAGCGTGCAAATCCCGTCGCACACCGTGCGCGCATGCGATGGCAAATCAACCGAAGGCACGTTCACCGAACGCGGCCGCGTCATCGCGGCGTTTCAACTCGACGGCACGTATCTCGGCGAAGTTCGCTTTCCCGATAAAGCAGGGCGCATCGTGTTCGTCGGCGATTTTGCGTGGGCAACTGTCGCGAACGACGAGGGCGTGCAGCAACTCATCAAGTTTCGGCTACACTAATTCGATTGCGGCAATGCGATCGGATACGGCACGGTTGACACGAAGCCGCCGCTCTGGCTTGCGCCGAGCATTCCGCCAAAGTTCGATCCCCAGCAATACGTCGCGTCATTGGTTGCGATGCCGCACGTGAAGAATTGTCCCGCGGCGATTGCGCGAAAACGCAAGTTGCCCGCAACAGGCGTCGGCGTTGCTTTCCAGTTGGACACTCCGTTGCGACCGTTGCCAAGTTCGCCCCACGTGCCGGACCCCCAACAGAATGCTTGTCCCTGCGCATCGAGTCCGCACGTGTGATGTGTTCCGGCGGCGAGCGCGACAAATGAAACGTCGCCCGAGACTTTGATTGGTTGTGCAACACACCGCGCGGGCTGCGCGGTGTTGCCATCGATGACGCCTGGGCACTCGACGGTTGTCGGATCGATCTGTCCAAGTCGTCCACGGGCGTGCATGCCCCAGCAATACGTTCCCGCCTGTGCACCGCTCACGAGCGCACACGTGTGAAGCTCCAGCGTGGATACCGTGGTCGCCGGCGCCGGCATTGGCACAGGTTGCGGCAAGCGTCCGAAGAACTCAGGATCGCTCGAGACTTGCAGCGCGAAGTTGTTGCCCCAGCAGTACATCTCGCCGGCCGATGTTGTCGCGCATGACGAGACCCAACCTGTCGACAACGAGCTGTATTGACGGTCTCCTGCGACCGCGTACGGCGTGCCAGCGATCGTCGAACTTTCATCACCGATACCCATGCGTCCCGACGGTGACTTGTAGCGCCAACATCGCGCGTAGCCATCGGACGTCAACGCACAAATCGCTTCACCAACTGAAACGTTTGTGAATCCCGCAGAACCGGGTACCGTAACCATCTGACTCGGCCAACCTGATTGTCCGTAGCACACGACTTCGTTCGACGGGTTGTGGCCGCACAGCATTGCGTTCGCGTCAGCGTCGTGGTGCGTCCCGACGGAAATGGTGCCGAGTTTGGGAACCGAACTGATCCACTTGGGCGCGTACTCGTACTGCACGCCGACGAGCGGCATGCCCCAGCAGTAGGTCAGCGAATCCGCTGTGATTCCGCAGACAGTTCCACCGCCGGCATCGATCGCGACGAACTTCAGGAATCCCGCGGGCGGATCCTGGATTTCCGGAATGGCATTGTCAGGCGACGTCGACGAATCGCACGACGCGAGCGATGCGCAGAGCAGGGTGCACAACAGGGCGGGGACAATCCACCGGGTCTTCACACCCACTGTCCATACGGTGCACGAGTTCAGTGCGCAATGGGTGCCACGGCGCTCGCGACAATCCGCAGTACATCGCGCCCGTGCCGGGCGAGTTTGACGTCGCCTACACCCCGAATCCTCCGCAGCGCCCACTGGGTTGCCGGCTTGTGCCGCGCGATCTCGGCCAGCGTGGCGTCGTGAAAGATCACGAACGCCGGAGTTCCGCGTTTTCGCGCGAGATCGGTGCGCCACGCACAGAGCCTCTTATATAGATGTAGCTGCTCCCCGGCCAGCACCTGCGCGGTTCGCTCCCGTCGCGCCGCTGCGCGTGGCGAGCGCCACCGGCGCAGAGTGATCGCTCGTTCACCCCGCATGAACGCCACGCTTTCGGTGGTACGCTTGAGTGCGCCGCCCGCTGCGTGATCGACGTTCAGCAAGCCGAGCGACACGCACTGACGAATCGTGGACTGCCACGCGTTCACGCTGCGTGGGCCGAGTGCGGTGGCGACTGCGGCGGCGTCGGCGCGCTGGCCGGTGCGCGCGACTTCGAGGATCACGCGCCGTACGACGCCCTTTCCATCGAACGTTCGCGGTGGACTGGTACAGATGTCGCACCGTCCGCACGGTTCGCACGGTTCGCCGAAATACGCGAGCAATCGCATGCGACGGCATTCGGCGCTTTCGCACAGCGCGACCATCGCGTCGAGTTTGGATGATTGCACGCGCTTCTGCACGTCCACGATCTCGGCGGTCTTGATGCGTTCGTAGAGCGGTGCGGCGTCGTTCGCGCTGTACGCGAGCCACACTTCCGATGCTTTCCCGTCGCGCCCCGCGCGACCCGTCTCCTGGTAATAGCCCTCGACGCTCTTCGGCAATTCGATGTGCGCAACAAAGCGCACGTCGGGTTTGTCGATGCCCATGCCGAACGCAATCGTCGCGACCATCGTGACGCCCTTGCGACTGAGAAACCACGCCTGGTTGGCTTCGCGCTCGCCCACGCTCAGTCCCGCGTGATACGGCAGCGCGGGAATTCCCTGGCCGTCGAGGAACGCGGCGGTCTCTTCAACTTTCGCGCGCGATTGACAGTACACCACGCCTGCGGCTCCCGCGTGCCGAACGCGAATGAACTTGAGGAGCTGCGCGTACACATCGCGTTTGTCTTTGAACCAGTATGTGATGTTGGGGCGGTCGAAGCTCGAGAGAAACACACGCTCGCGTTCGAGGTTGAGCCGCTTCACGATTTCGGCGCGCGTTTGCATATCCGCGGTTGCCGTGAGCGCAACGCGCGGCACGTGCGGAAAGCGTTCGTGCAACAGCGAGAGTTTGAGGTACTCGGGACGAAAATCGTGTCCCCATTCTGCGATGCAATGCGCTTCGTCGATCGCAAACAACGACACGGGGCTCGCGGCCAGCAGCGCTTGCGTGCGCGTTGCGACGAGTCGGTCGGGCGCCATGTACAAGAGACGCACCGTGCCTGCGCGCACATCGTCCTCGATGCGCTTCACGGCGTCGGGCGCTACGGTCGAATTCAGGACTTCCGCGCGCACGCCGCGACGCCGGAGTGCAGCGACCTGATCCTGCATCAGTGCAATCAGCGGCGAAACGACAACAGTCACACCACCGCGCACGAGCGCGGGAACCTGATAGCACAGTGATTTGCCGCCGCCGGTCGGCATGAGCACGAATGCGCTCCCGCCCGCAGCGACGTGCGAGACTACGTCAGCTTGCTGGCCGCGGAATGCGGGGTAGCCGAAGACGGATTGAAGCACGTCGGTACATGAAGGAGCAGACATGCGGCATGCATAGCACGCCGCTCGGCAACGTGTGTCACCGGAAAAACGCAGCCATCATCCTTTCAGTGCAGAGGGAGGGAACGACTGACTGCGATCGCGACTAACTACGATGACGACTAACTACGATGACGACTGACTACGATCACGACTGACTACGATCACAACTAACCGCGAACGGCCGGTTCATCACACCGCGGGTTGACGCCACGAGCTGCATAGATAGACTGTCTGACCATCACGGACAGACGATCTATCCATGGCAGACTTGCTCCCCGGCACCCTCGACATGCTCATCCTCCGCACGCTCACACTCGCGGAGATGCACGGGTATGCCATCGCGCAACACATCGCCCGCGTCTCCAACGACGCGCTGCAAATAGAAAAAGGTTCGCTGTACCCGGCGCTCGAGCGGCTGCAACGCAGCGGTTGGGTCGTATCGAAGTGGGCGCAAAGTCCAACCGGGCGCCGCGCGCGCTATTACCGCATCACTGCGTCGGGCCGGCGCGCACTCGGCGATGAAGTCTCCGCGTTCAAAGCGACGTACGACGCCGTCGCGCGCGTACTCAGCGCGCGACTGAAATCGGAAACCTGAACGGGACTCCCGGTCGATGTCTTTCCTTGATGCGGCACGCTACCGGTTGCGCGCACTCTTCCGTCCCGGCGCTGCTGACCGCGAACGAGAGGAAGAGTTTGCACTCCACAACTCGCTGGCCGAAGCAGACCACGCGCACGCTACTGGCGACACGTCGGATGCACCGCACGCGGCGCGTCGCGACTTTGGCAACGTCACCTATATGAAAGAAGAGACGCGCTGGACCGGTCCAATGCGGTGGCTCGATCCCATTGGACAGGATGTTCGATACGGTTGGCGCGCGCTGCGCCGGTCACCGGTGTTTCTGATTGTCGCGGTGCTTTCGCTCGGCATCGGCACCGGCGCGAACGCAGTGATCTTCGGCGCCATTCATTCGCTGGTACTCACGAAAGTCGGCGTGCCGAATGCAGACGAGTTGCGAATCCTCCTGAACGCGCCCGACGGTGTGCTCCGCGCATTCTTTTCACCGAGCGAAGAAGTTGCGTTGCGCGCCGCGCGCGGCGGGGAACTTGCATCCTTTCGTGCGCAACGCGTGCGCGGTGCTGAAGTCAACGGTGTGCCGCTCGCGGATCCTGTAGTGGATGCCGTCGACGGCCCGTTCTTCAAAGTGCTCGACGTTCGCGCAGCGGCCGGGCGCCTGTTCGACGAGTCAGAATCGCGCGATGGAGTCCCGATAGCTGTCGTCTCGCATCGATTTGCGACTGCGCATTTCGTGACCCCCGCTGCAGCGATTGGAAAGACGGTGAAGATCGACGGCGCTCCGTTCACCATCATCGGCGTCACGCGGCCGGAGTATGAAGGTCTGTCGTTCGGCGCTTCGTATACGATGGCTGTTCCAGCGACGGCGCTCGCTGCCGGCCGCGCGCGCGACAATCGCGGGCCGGGAACATTTCTCGTCACGCGAATGCGGCGTGACTCCGCGCAGGTGCGTGCGTCGCTCGAGGCGGTGTTCAACGCGTGTTGCGCGAACGGCGAACTCGCTGGGGGCGCTACTTCCGGCAACCGGCGGCTCGGCTTCCTTGACATCAGTCACGGAGTCAACGAAGGCAAGAAGGTCGACGTGCGTGCGCGATACTCGAATCCGCTGCTCGCACTCATGGCCGGCGTCGCCGTGTTGCTGCTGATCGCGTGCACAAACGTCGGCAATCTGTTGATGGCGCGCGCGACCGCGCGTTCGCGCGAGATCGCGGTACGACTTTCGCTCGGTGCGTCGCGCGGCCGCCTCGTGCGACAATTGTTCGTCGAAGCGCTGCTCCTCGCAGGGTGTGGCGGATTGGCGGGCTTGCTGCTCGCGCTCTGGGGCTCCGCGCTGTTGTCGCGCAATCTGCCGGTTGGGATGGAGAACCTCGGCCCGTTCCTGACACTCCGCATGGGCGCGCCGGTTCTGTGGTTCACCGCTGCCGTCGCGTTTGCCTGTGCACTCGTGTTTGGTGTTGTGCCCGCGCTGCGCGCCACAAGGCGTGGCGTCGCCGCGGGACTCCGCGATGACCGCGGCGCGCGCCGCACGCCGCGAATCGAACGCGGAATTGTCGCGCTTCAAGTTGGGCTCGCGCTGGTGTTGATGTCGTCGGCTGGACTCCTCGTGGCGACGCTCAAGCATCTCGCCGAATCAGTCGGTGGCAGCAATCCCGAAACACTGCTGGTGGTACAACTCGACGCGCGCGGCACACCGCACAGTGATACCGCGCTGCACCTTGCAGTCCCGACACTCAAAGCGCGATTCGAAGCGATTCCCGGCGTGCAATCGGTTGCAGAGTCGTACGTGGTACCGCTCATCTACGGCGGCCTGCCGACGAACGTCCTGGACCTCGCCGGCTTCGAACAACTCGACGACGCTCAGGCTGAGGTCGCCGCGTTCCCGGTCAGCCCGGGCTATTTCGCAACTCTGGGCGTCAATGTCATTGCGGGTCGCGACTTCAATGAACGCGATGTGATCGGTACGCAGCGCGTCGTGGTGATCAGCGAGAATCTCGCGCAACAGTTCTTTCCTGGCCGGAATCCGGTCGGCGAAGTCATTGGTTTCCGCGGCGCGGGCCGGGGCCTGCAGATCGTTGGCGTGGTTGGCGACGCCAAGCAAACCGACCTTCGCTCTCCGGCGCCGCGCACGGTGTATCTCGCGAGTGCGCAGGCAACGGACTTTGGCGACCGCGCGGTGTTCGCGGTGCGCACGACGGCAGATCCGACCATCGTCATTCCCGCTGCGCGCGCCGCGATTCTCGCCGAGTTGCCGCGCATTGGCATTCGTCACTTGCATCCGATGTCCGATCTCTTGTCGATCACTGTTGCGCGAGAACGCACGATGGCCGTGCTGTCGATTGCGTTCGGGTTGCTCGCGGTGCTGCTAGCGGCAATCGGCCTGTATGGCGTGATGGCGTTCCAGGTTTCCGCGCGCACCCGCGAAATCGGTGTGCGCATGGCGCTTGGCGCGAGCCAGACGCAGGTGATTCGCATGGTGCTGGGGCAGGCGCTCGCGCTGGTCGCGATCGGTGTGGCCGTCGGCGTTCCGCTCGCGTTTGTGGGTGCGCGATCATTACGCGCGTTGCTCTATGGCGTTACGCCGTTCGATCCGTTGCCGCTCGCAATCGGAGCGGCAGTACTCGTTGCGGTCGGAACGATCGCGTCGCTTGTGCCATCGCGGAGCGCGGCGCGAGTCGATCCGTTGATTGCAATCAGGGCGGACTAGAACGGCGAACCACGGTTACGACTAACTACGATTACGACTGACTACGATTACGACTGACTACGACTACTGTCGCTTCAGTTTGTAATAGGCTCCGGCGCCGCCATCAAACCGCAACAGCGTCGCGGGGCCCGATGTGCCGGCGCGTTCGAATGTCAGAAACGAGTCGCCTTGCCGGAAAGACCACTCCTTGATCCACGGTAGCGGGCGCGCAGGCTGGCCGTTGAGCGAAATCATCACGCGGCCTGCCGAATCTTTGGCGATATCGATTGTCATCACGCGTCCACGCGACGGACCGCTGTACTTACCGACGAGTGGAGTAGCGTCGCCGGCGAACGGCCGGAGCACAGGCAGCGTCTGCGGAATGATCGCGCCCGCCAATTCGCTGGCCAGCGCACTCGGCGACACGGGTCCACCGCTGTTGAACAACACAACCACATACAAGTTCGAATCCGGATACCATCGCGCGTCGGACGTGAAGCCGTCGATCGAGCCGCCGTGCCCAATCATGCGCGAACCGCGCACATCATTGCCGACAGCGAGGCCCATACCGTATCGCGTGACGGTGCCGTCATTGAGCTTCGACGCTGACGTCATCTCGCGATACGATGCGGGCGTCAGAACTTTTCCCGTGTGCAGCGCGACCATCCACTTCAGCAGATCTTCTGCGCTCGAGCAAATCGAACCCGCTGAGAACGGCCACGTGTGATCGTTGCGGTTTGCTTTGCGGATGCCAAGCTGCGCGATCGCGTAGCCGTTCACGCGACCGGGAACCAGTTCCAGGTTGTTGCAGTAACTCGAATTCTTCATGCCGAGCGGCGCGAAGATCTTTTGCTCGATGTAATCCTCGTACGTCATGCCGCTCGTTTTCTCGATGATGTGTCCGAGCAGAATGAACGCGGAGTTGTTGTAGATCTGCGCTTCGCCCGGTGCGAAGTCGAATGGTTCGCGACCGATCACTGCGAGCGCTGAATCGCGCGGATAGCCGCTGTTCTGCAGCGTGCGAAACGCGGGAATCTCCGTGAGGCCTTTGATGCCTGATGTGTGATCGAGCAGCCGTCGCACGGTGACTTTGTTTCCGCGCGTATTGAAGGTCGGCAAGTAGCGCGTTACGTCAGCGTCGAGATCGATCTTGCCCGCGTCGCGCAATTGCAGAATCGCCGCGGCGGTGAATTGCTTGGTGACTGATCCGATCTCGTACACACCGCGCAGTGGAGTTGCGACGCCGAGTTCGACGTCGGCTTTTCCGTAGCCGCGATTGATGAGCGTATCGCCGCCCTTGAGTACGATCACGGTGGCACCGACGGCGCGATTCTCGAGGATCGGTGCGTTAGCGAGTGAATCGAGTCGCGCTACGAGTGCAGCTCTGTTGGCTTGTGCAGCGGCCGGGAGCGAGTAGGCGAGCAGAAGGGTGGCAACAGCGAGAAGTCGGCGCATCGGTGCGGTCCGAATGACGGTTGGGTGACGGTAGGGTGCAGGCTGGTACGGCCAACCGGGCACCACGGTTTCTCGAACTACGAAACTGCCGGAGAACTGCACGGATTAGACGGAAAACGCTTTGTGGTCAACAACAAGTCCTTTCCGGCCGCTTCGTCCTTCGCTGTCTCCGGTCGTTTCGTCGTTCGCTGTTTCCGGCCGTTTCGTAGTTCAAGAAGGCGTTCAACCAAGCGCAGCGAGACTCACCAGCCCGCTCTCACTCCGACCGAGATCACTCGTCCCACCGCCGGGTAGTAGTACGCTTCGCCCGAACCACTCGGGTCGAGGAACCCGCTCGCGTCGTATTTGCGATCGAACGCGTTGCGCGCGTCGACGAACAACTGCATGCCGCGAATCGGATAGCCGAATCGCACATCGACCGTTGCAAACTCCGGAATCTTCTGCGTGTTCTCGTCGTCGAGCCACGCCGCGCGCGTGTAATTCACCATGAACGTCGTCGTGAGATGGCCGAGGTGCGTCGCAGACGCGCCCGCATTCATATGATGACGCGGAATTGCCTTGAGCTGATTCCCTGAATTCGCGCCCGTGCGAATTTCGGCGGACTGAAACGTGTAATTCGCAAACGCAGTCGCGTCGCGAGGGCCGATGAGCCGCGTGCCTACTTCGACGCCACGGTGACGGCTGCGACCGATGTTCACGTACTGGAACGTGTTCACGTCGAAGTCGAGCTCATCCTTCATTTGCATCTGGTAGATGCTGACGTTCACCGCCGCCGCGAGCGATGAATTCACCGTGTGCGTGTGGTACACGCCCAGCTCGATGTTCGTCCCGAACTGTGGCTCGAGATCGGGATTCGACGTACGAATCGCGAATGGCGGGAAGGGCACCGGAATGTTGCGCACGTCGTAGAGCTGATCGAGCGTCGGCGCTTTGAATGACCGGCCGAACGACGCATACACATTGGTCGGATGATTCGGTGAATCGGTCACGCGCACGTTCACGCCGAGCTTTGGACTGAACGCGCTGTGATCCGTCGACGCGTCCGCGCCACTCGGTGTGACGGGCGTGAACGAATCATCGAGATAATCGTACCGCAAACCCACTGTGATTCGCAGTGCATCACTCGGTGTCAACGCGTACTGCGCGAAGAGCGCGCCGGTCATGCGTTCTGCTTCGGCGCTCGTATCGAGCGCACCGCGATCGCCCGTGGCGGCAGCGTAGTCGGTGCGATCGCCGGTGACAACCTGGTAGTACTTGGAGTCGAGCGTTGCGCGCGCCGCTTCCGCGCCGAGTACGAGCTGCGCGCGAGCGCCGATGACTTGCCACTGCGCAGCTGCGCTGATTCGCGTGTTGTCGAACTCGCGCTCTTTGGTGTCGCCGAACCCCGGTGCGAGCGCGAGCGTGCGAAACGCGTTACCGCTGCGGAACTCAGAACTGATTGAGCCGGTGAGCTTGCGGTCCGCGCTGAACTCGCGTTCGCCGGTCAGTCCCGCGTTGAACGTGTGTTCCTTCGTGTGATCGAAACGGAAGATGGTGTCGGAGGCGTCGCGATTTGCGGCGCGAATGCTTGCGAGCAGTGCGCCAGGCTCGTCGAAGTCGCGCCAGTTGCCGCCAGCGACGAGCGAAACGTTCGACACGTCGCCCTGCAACAACGTCGCGCTCGCGTTGACGCGCCCGCCCGCGCGTTCGGAATGATCGCGGAATCCCGACGCGCGGTCGTAACCACCCGCGAGGGTGATGTCGCGTGCACCAACGGCGAATCTCGCGTCAGCGCCAACGCTCGTCGAACCGAATGATCCGCCGGATGCGCTCCACGTCGGAATGGCGGCGGACGTTCCGCCGCGCGTAATCACGTTGATGACTCCGCCAACCGCAGCATCACCCCATGCTGCTGACGAACCACCGCGCACAATCTCGATCGAACGGATCGACGCAATCGGCGGCAGCACATCCCACGCGACGGTACCGGTGTGCACGTGGTTCACCGCACGGCCGTCGACGAGCACAACAACGTACTCGGCTTCGCCGCCGCCGTAAAAACCGCGCACCATGATTTGCGGATCGAGCCCAAGTCCGTCGAACGCGATGCGCGTGAAGCCCGGCGCGAAGCGGAGCAAGTCGGCGAGCGTTGCGTGCGGCGTGCGCGCGATCTCGTCGGCGGTGATGCGCGTGACGGCTGCGGTGGAAGAACTGATCGACGCGGAACCGCGCTCGGCGGTTACGACAACGGGATTGAGACGCGCTGAATCCGCTTGTTGTGCAGCGGCGGTCGTGGCTAGCGCGGCGAACGCGAGAACTGCGCGGGTCATGACTTCCTCCGTTTACCGGTGCTCCGTACCCGGTCCCCGTTTTTCCCAAGCTTTATGCGCTTGAACTGCTTGGTCATGTTTTCGATCGCCGGCTCCGTCGCCAATCGCTCGATACTCGATGCGCCGAAGAATCCGGCAACACCTTTCGTCCGCGACAACACGTACTGCGCATCAGCGGGCGTCGCGATGGGCCCGCCGTGACACAGCACGATCACGTTCTTGTTCACTTTCTTCGCGGCGTCGTGCATTTCCTGCACGCGCTCGACGGCTTCGTCTTTCGACATCGCGGCCTTTTTCACGCCGATCGATCCCGCAACCGTCGTGTTCACGTGCGCGACGACGACATCGGCGCCGGCTTTCGCGAATTCCATCGCGGTGTATTTGTCGAACACGTACGGACACGTGAGCATCTTGAGCTCGTGGGCCTTCGCGATCATGTCGACTTCGAGCTGAATGCTCATGCCCGTTTCTTCGAGGATCTGGCGGAACTGTCCGTCGATGAGTCCCACCGTCGGGAAGTTCTGCACGCCATCGAAGCCCATCGCTTTCAGTTCCGGAAGAAACACGCGCATCATGCGGAACGGATCGGTACCGCACACACCCGCGAGCACCGGTGTGTTCTTCACGATCGGCAATACTTCGCGCGCCATGTCGACCACGATCGCGTTTGCGTCGCCGTAGGACAGCATGCCCGCCGCGCTGCCGCGCCCCGCCATGCGATAGCGGCCCGAGTTGTAGATGATGATGAGATCCACACCGCCGCGTTCGGCGAACTTCGCGGAGATTCCTGTACCTGCGCCGGCGCCGATAATGGGCGACTTCATCGCAACCTGCGCGCGTAGCCGGACGAGACAGTCGTCGTACGAAATGAATGGCATTTCAGTGCGTGGAGAGGTGCGCGAGCAGCTCGTCGGCGAGCGCGTGCGCAAACTGCGCGTCGTTGATGTGCGCGTCAATCTCGCGCACGGTGACATTTGCGTGCAGCTGTTTGCGCAGCGAGTCGAACAGTGCTGCGTCCGCGTCGGCGTCGTAAAACGGTTTGTCCGGTGTGTCGATCGCGCTCACACCCTTGAGCGGCAACATCAGCACAACCGGTCCCGTCGCCGCATTCAGCATTTCGGCGATGCGTTGGCCGATTTGCGCGCACTCCGCCGGCGTCGTGCGCATGAGCGTCACCGTGGCGTTGTGTTTGTAGAGATTGCGGCCGCGGAAAGGCGCGGGCACCGACTCGATGCCGCCGAAGTTCACCATGTCGAGCGCGCCGACCGACACGACTTGTGGAATTCCCTTGCGCCCTGCCGCGGATAAACGCGTCGGTCCTGCCGTGAGTACTCCTCCGACAACTTCGTCGGCCCATTCAGTCGTCGTGACGTCGAGAACGCCGGCAAAGAACCCGTCGTCGATCAGCCCTTCCATCGCGCGCCCGCCCGAACCCGTCGCGTGAAACACAACGACTTCGTAGCCCGCGCTCTCGAGACGTTTGCGCGCTTCCGTCACGCACGCCGTCGTTACGCCGAACATTGTTGCCGCAATCATCGGCTTGGTCGGCGGCGGTGCGCTGCTCGCCTGCAGCATGCCGGCAATCGCGTTGGCGGCGTTGGTGAGGACACGTACTGACAGCGCGTTTACTCCGGCGACGTCGACGACCGAATACATCATCGTGATGTCTTTCACATCGACATACGGCGCCGTGTTGCCCGACGCCATCGTCGACACCATCAACTTCGGCACGCCGACCGGAAGTTCGCGCATGGCCGCGGTGATCATCGTTGTACCGCCGCCGCCGCCGAGGCCCAGCACGCCGTCGAACTTTTTCTTCTCGAACAGTTCACGCGTGAGCGCACGCGCGCCGTTCATCATTGTGTCGACGGCCATGCCGCGATCGGCTTTCGCGCGCAATTCCTTCAGCGGCGTACCGCCCGCAGCGGCAACCTGCGCGGCACCAATGTCGGGCTTGAACGCGGGCTCACCTTGCACACCCAAATCCATCACGAGCGTCTTGTGTCCGCGCGCGTGAATGATGTCGCGGACGAACGCGTATTCGTCACCCTTTGTGTCGAGCGTGCCGAGCAGGAGAACGGTGCTCACGTGGAGAACACGAGTGGTGTGCGCAACGTGCGCCACGGTTCTTCGGTGTGTACGTCGACGAGTGCCGGCCCGTCGAACTTTGCGGGCGCGAGGATCGCGAGAAACACGAGTTCGTCATCGCCGGCGTTGTACGTGCCGTGCACGACATTCATTGGAATGTGCGCGCTATCGCCGGCCGTGAGCGTGCGTTTCTCCTTATCAACCCACTGCTCGGCGGTACCCGATTCGACGTAAATGATCTCTTCCATCGCCGGATGCCGGTGGAATTGATGCGCGCGTCCGGGCGGCATGCGCACGCGAACGAGCAAGAGTTGTTCCGCGGCGGTGAGTCCGGGACGCGACAACCACTCGTGCGGGCCCCAGGGGGAGCCTTCGACTTCCATTTCGTCGCTGGTAACAAACCGGAGGGCGCGATTCGGCATTACAGACCTGGCGAAATCGTGAGCCGGATACGGTCGCCGCTGAACGCGGGGGAGTCAACTACCGCTCGCGTGCGATTAGCTTGCGACTCCCGTCAACTAAGGTTGTGCTTGTGCAGGAGACGTTCGAGTTCGAAGACGCAGGCCGCAGGTTTTCATGCAGCGCCGAGCGGATGCGCCAGTCGAGCCCAGAGAAGTGGTGGTGGTTCCGCGTGTCGACTGATGAGCACAACCGATATGCACCGTTTCGCGTCGAAGACGGCGACACGCCGGCGTCGGTGCAGCCGCGCGTAGTGAAGTTCTACGACGAAATGCTGGAGAAGCGGAACGCGCCGCCGGTCCAACGCTTTGGACGTCCGCCGGGATCGGGCGCGAAGGCGCAGGCGCAGGCACAGGCGCAGGAATAGGGTCTGGGGTCTAGCCAGTAGGGTTTAGGAACTGCCAACCCTACCCACTCGCCTCGCGAACGGCCGCTTCAAGAATCCTTGGCCGAACAGCGGGTCTCACGGATTTCGCGAACTCGTTCGCTGGATCCGTGAGCAGCGCAGTCAGACGCTCGAGCCGAACCCGCCGCGCAATTCATTTCCGATAGCAAAGCCGCTCATCACGTATCCGCGGGCGCGTGATGACGTGTTTCGCGCGACGTGGATTGGGCAAGCGACAATCCTGATGCAGATCGGCGGGATGAACGTGCTCACCGATCCGGTGTTCAGCGCGCGTTCGTCGCCGGTGCAGTGGGCGGGTCCGCGTCGCGTGATGGATGCGCCGATCGATATCGACGCATTGCCGCCGATCGACGTCGTGCTGCAATCGCACGATCACTACGATCACCTCGATCGTCCCGCGGTGAAACGCATTGCGCGGGCGAACCCGTCGGCGAAATGGATTACCACGCTCGGTGTTGGTGCGCGGTTGCGTCGATGGGGCGCGCGCGACGTGACCGAACTCAATTGGTGGGACCGGATTACCGTCGGCGCGTTGCGTGTGACCGCAACACCCGCCAGTCATTTCAGCGGACGTGGACCGCACGACCGCAATCGCGCGTTGTGGTGCGGATTCGCGCTGGAGCTCGGTGCGTGGCGCGCATTGTTCGGTGGTGACTCGGCGTATCACCCCGCGTTTGGTGAAATCGGCACAACATGCGGTCCGTTCGATTTCGTCATGCTGCCAATTGGTGCGTATGAACCGCGCTGGTTCATGGGACGAGTGCACATGAATCCCGAAGACGCGGTGCACGCGTATCAGGACATCGTCGCGTCGCACGCGTCGTCGCCACATCCGCTCATGCTTGGCATTCACTGGGGCACGTTTCGGTTGACGAACGAACCGATGGATGAACCGCCGAAGCGCACATCGGCGCGGTGGCGCGACAGCGGATTGCGCGAGGAACGGTTGTGGGTCGCGCAGTTCGGAGAAACGCGCGTGGTGAACATCGCGAGGTAGCGGTGTATGTCCCGATATGAAAAACGGGACACGCTGTGGTTTCGCGAACGTCATCAGTGTACTTGCATTCGCCGGCGCGACGGCTTCATCGCTCCGCGCGCAAGAGCCATTTCGATCGCGGTGCGGCGCTGGCGCGCACGTGGACGAGCGGCGCGGCACGGTGCCGCTGCCGCAAGGGACGTTGCTATGTCCGCTCGTCGCCGATCCGAAGTTCGAGCAGACGTTCGTGAGTTATTTGCGCGGCGATTTCGCCACGCTTGCCGACACGTCCTCGACGCTCGACACGAACATCGGTGCCGTTGGACTCGGAGACAGTTTCGGTCTGCTTCGTTTTGCCGGCGCAGGCGCGGGCGGCCAGGTGCAAATCGATCTCGTGGGTGCAATCTTCGCGCAATTCAATCTCGACACGCCGTCGTTCGATCTGATTAACGCGGACTACCTGGTCGGACTGCCAATCACGTATCGACTGCACGGCTTTTCGGCGCGGGCACGCGTGTACCATCAAAGCTCACATCTTGGTGACGAGTACTTGCTGGCGCAGAATCCCGAGCGCGAGAATCTCTCGTTCGAATCCGCGGAGTTATTGTTGTCGCAGGAGGTTGGTCCGCTGCGCGTTTACGCGGCCGGCGAGAAGTTTTTTCGTGCGCGGCCCGTCGATCTCACCGAGTATCTGGGGCACGCAGGGATCGAGTACCGGCCGCCGGCATTCGGCGCGGGACGACTCGTCGCAGCGCTGGACGCGAAAGTGCTCGAGGACGCCAACAACGAGTATCGATGGGCGCTGAGCGCGCGCGCCGGCATCGAAGTGGCGCGCATTCCGAGTCCCGGCCATCCGCCGCGCATCGTGAGTCTGTTGGCGACGTGGTACGACGGCTTGGCGCCATACGGGCAGTTCTATCGGGACAATATCCGGTTCGTCGGCGTCGGACTGCACTTCGCGCACTGACCGGGTACCGGGGACGGGGTACCGGGTACGTGCCCGGTACCCCGTCCCCCCGCCGACAACCGTTTCGGCGCTCGCGCTGTCTAGCCATTATCCGAAGTGGCTATATCCACTGTGGCTATACGCGCGCCATGACAACTGCCTCCGAAACCGAAGCCCTCCTCCCGCTCCCACCCGCAACGCTCCACATCCTCCTCGCGCTCGCCGACGGACAACGGCACGGCTACGCGATCATCCAGGACGTCGAAGCGCGCACAGGCGGCGAACTCAGACTGAGCGCGGGTACGCTCTACCGCTCCGTCGCTCGTATGGTCGAGCAGGGGCTGATCACCGAAACGGCGACGCGGCGCACGAAGGCCGACGATGAACGGCGTCGCTACTATAAGATCACGCCGTTCGGCACCGCGGTCGCACGCGCCGAACTTCGGCGACTCGCACAGCTCGTCAAACTCGGCCGCGCCCGCGGCCTCACGCCGGCAACAGCATGAGGGCCCTCTATCGCGCGCTGTTGAGGCTGTATCCCGCCTCCTTCCGCGCAGACTACGGCGCTGAACTCACGCGTACATACGAAGAGGCCGTACAACAACGCGGCAGGTTCGCGGCGTTCGTGGCGGCGCTGAGCGATGTGGTGCCAAATGCGCTTGCCGCACACCGCGACATCCTGTGGCAGGATCTCAAATACACCGCGCGATCGCTCGTTCGTGCACGTGGATTTGCGATCGCGACCATTCTCGTCACCGCACTCGGCGTCGGTGCAAATACGGCCACGTTCTCCGTCGCTGATTTCGTGCTCGTGCGTCCGCTGTCGTATCCGGAGCCGCAACAACTCGTGCGGCTGTGCGAAGGTCCGCGCGAAGGCGGCGGCTGGGGATGCAACAATGAACTGTCGCCCGCGAATTTCCGCGACGTCGACGCGAAACAAAAAACACTCTCGTCGCTCGGCGCGTACGCGCGCGGCTCCGTCAATCTCGTGGGCCAGGGCGATCCGCTTCGCGTCGGCATTCTGTACATCGACCCGGATGTGATCCCCACACTGGGTGTGCGCCCGATTGCGGGGCGCATCTTCGACACGACCGCCGCGTTCGTTAACGACGAACGTACGGTGATTCTGAGCTACGGTCTGTGGCAGTCGTATTTCGGCGGCGACAACGGGGCCCTCAATAGCACACTGATTCTCGACGGCATTCCGTACACCGTTGTCGGCATCATGCCGCGCGACTTTCGGTTTCCAAGCGCCGAGTTTCAGCTGTGGGCGCCGCTGGTGTTGCGTGAAGGCGATTACGCGAACCGCGGCAACACGTATCTGCATGCGATCGGCAGGCTGAAGCCAGGCGTGACCTTCGAGCAATCGTCGGTCGAAATGCACGGTATCGCCGCCCTGATGCAGCGCGATTACCCCGAAACGAACGCAGAGACTGGCTTCAGCTATTTCAAACAGCGCGACGAGATGTCGCCGCGCTATCGCACCATGTTGTACGCGTTGTGCGGTGCGAGCGTGTGCTTGCTGCTGCTCACGTGTGCCAACATCGCGAACCTGTTGCTCGTGCGCGCGGCATCGCGGGAGCGGGAGCTTGCTGTGCGCACCGCGCTCGGCGCGGGACGTGAGCGACTGATGCGCCAACTCATGACGGAAAGCGTCACGCTCGCCCTGCTTGGTGGACTTGCCGGCGCAATCGTTGCGGTGATGACTGTCCCGTTGCTCTCGCGCTTGATACCGACATCGCTGCCACTCGGAACGCAGCCGAGCGTCGACCTGCGGGTGTTTGGGTTTGCGGCAGCGTTTGCGGCGCTGACGGGGCTTGGTTTCGGATTGATTCCCGCACTTCGCGTCGGCGCGCGCGGCGTGTTCAACGCGTTGCGCCAGGGCGCGCGTGGCAGCGGACAAACAACGCGATTGCGCACGGCGCTCGTCGCAATCGAAGTGTGTGTGTCCGTGGTGTTGCTGTCGTCGTCCGCGTTGCTGATTCGTGCGATCTGGCGTGTCGAAGCTGTGCCGTCTGGTTTCAGTGCGGCCGGCGTGTTGACCGCGAATACGGAACTGCCGCGGCCGCGCTATGACAGCGCGAGCACACGCGCCGAGTTCTACCGGCGCGTGATGGAAGGCGTGCGCGCATTGCCGGGCGTGCAGACGGTCGCGTACACGAGCGGCATTCCGATGCGATTGACGGGTGGTATCGCGGGCGTCGAAATACCGGGACGAGCGCCGACGCCGAGCCGCCAGGACGGCGTCAGCCTGCGATTGGTGTCGTCGGAGTTTTTCGCCACACTTGGCATTCCGCTCAAGCGCGGGCGTAACGTGAGCGACTTCGATACGCGCGAGCGCCAGCTGGTTGCGGTAATCAGCGAGTCGTTCGCTACGCACTTTTGGCCCGGCGAAGAGGCGCTTGGCAAAACGTTCGGCGTGCGCGGCGATCAGCGTACCGTGATCGGGGTCGTCGGCAACATCAAAGTGCGCGGGCTCGAGCGCACGGAAGAACCGCAGTTGTATTTGCCGTTCAACCAGCCACCTCAACCTCTCGGTGGTTTGTACGTGCCGAAGGATCTCGTGGTGCGCACAACGCGCGACGATCCGGGTCTCGCGCGATCGATTCAGCAGATCGTTCGGCAAGTCGATCCGCAGCAGCCCGTGTCAAACGTGCGCGCGCTTTCAGCCGTGGTCGGCGATCAAACAGCCGAGCGGCGTGCTCAACTGCGCATCCTTGGTGCGCTCGCGGGGTTGGCGTTGCTGTTGACGGCGGTTGGCATTCATGGATTGCTCGCGTTCACCGTCTCGCAGCGCGATCGCGAGATCGGTGTGCGGCTTGCACTCGGTGCAAACCCGGGACGAGTCGCGCGCATGATTCTTGGTGAGGGCGCCAAGATCGCGCTGATTGGTGTCATACCTGGAGTGATCGCCGCGTATTACGCGGCGCGCGCGATGAGCACCTTGTTGTTTGGTTTGCGACCAGATGATCCACTGACACTGTCCGTGGTCGCGGCGCTGTGCTTCGTAACCGCAGTGATTGCGTGTGCGCGGCCGGCGCTGCGAGCTGCAGGCATACATCCAATGTCTGCGCTTCGTTCTGACTGAATACACATGGCAGAAACGGGCAACTACAAACGCAACGCAGAGAACAGCTGAGAACGCAGAGGGCCGCAGAGAAGGACTGTTGGTAACAGCTCTCGCCGATCATGAGCCGGCCAGGGGCGCGCCGTTGCACCAAGTTTCCTCTGCGAGCCTCTGCGTGCTCTGCCCCTCTGCGTTGCGTTGTCGTTCAGAAGCACCAGTGCACGAGACCACTCACCGGAGTTCAGCATGTATCGCACTTCAGTTTGCGTCGCCATCGCGGGTGTTGTCGCTTTTGCAGTTCCCCTTCACGCACAAACCGCGGCAGACACGGCCGCGATCAAACAAGCTGCGCTCGACTACATCGAAGGCTGGTACGAGGGCAACGGCGAGCGGATGGAACGCGCGCTGCATCCCGATCTCGCGAAGCGGATCATCAACACCAATCCGCAGAACGGCCGGAACGTACTGGGTCACCAGAGTGCCATGACGCTCGTGCAAAACACCAAAGCGCGCGCCTCGAACCCGACACCCGCGAACGAGCGGCGCAAGGACGTTCGCATTCTCGATATCTTCGGCAACACCGCGAGCGTTCGCATCGACGCTGCTTCATGGATCGACTATTTACACGTCGCGAAATGGAACGGGCGCTGGGTGATCATCAACGTGCTTTGGGAGCTACGTACTCAATAGCGCGCGAGATAGCTTGCGCCGGGCATGAATACTCCCGGCGCATACGCAATCGAAACAAACGGCCTCACCAAGTCATTCGGCGAGACCCGTGCACTTGCTGGACTCGACCTGCGCATCCGTAAAGGATGCGTGTACGGGCTTCTGGGCCCGAACGGTGCAGGCAAGACGACAACCATTCGCATTCTCGGTACGCTGCTGCGCGCGACCGGTGGCTCGGCAACCGTGCTTGGCTACGACCTCGTTCGCGACGCGCGCATCGTGCGAGAGAAGGTGAGTCTGACGGGCCAGTATGCGTCCGTCGACGAAGATCTCACCGGCAACGAGAATCTCGTTCTGTTTGCGCGACTGCTTGGCCTTTCGTGGCGTGATGCGCGCCGGCGCGCGGTCGAGCTGCTCGAAGCGTTTGGTCTCGCGGACGCGGCGTCACGACAAGTGATGACCTATTCGGGCGGCATGCGACGACGACTCGACATTGCCGCGAGCCTCATTGCGGTTCCTGAGATTCTGTTTCTCGACGAACCGACCACGGGTCTCGATCCGCGCGGGCGCAGCCAGGTGTGGGAGTTGGTGCGCCGCATCGCCGATGGTGGCACGACGGTGTTGCTCACGACCCAGTATCTCGACGAAGCCGATCGGCTCGCCGAGCGTCTCGCGGTGATCGATCATGGCCGCGTCATCGCGGAAGGCACGAGTCGCGATCTGAAAGCATCTGTTGGCGCGAACGCGTTGCACGTGCGATTGAGTAACGCGGAGCAGCGTGCGCTTGCAGAACAGGTGATCTCTCGCGTACTCGGCGACGGCATGCTGCCTGCAACGGATGCGACTGTGATTGCCGCGCGGCTCGCGCGTACGAATCAGGCGTCGGATGTACTCGGCGCGCTCACCGCGAGCAACGTGGAGATCGCGGAGTTTTCGATTGGCACGCCGAGTTTGGACGAAGTGTTTCTGGCGTTGACTGGCAAGCCTGCGGAAGAAAACAAAGAGGAGGCCGCGTCATGACAAGCGGCGCGCTTCCAACCGGCGAACGCGCACACGACTTGCTGAGCGTCGGCAAGCGGCCCGCGCCCGCGTCAGCACTGTCGACAGTGAGCACGCTCGCGTGGCGTGCGATGCTCAAGATCAAACACGTGCCGTTTCAGTTGTTCGACGTGACCGTCACGCCGATCATGTTCACGTTGTTGTTCACCTACATCTTCGGCGGCGCACTCGCGGGCACACCGCGTGAGTACGTGCAGTATTTGCTGCCGGGCGTGCTCGTGCAAACGATCGTGTTCATCACGGTGTACACGGGCGTTGGACTCAATACCGACATTCAGAAGGGACTGTACGACCGATTCCGTTCGCTGCCGATGTGGCAAGCGTCGCCGATTCTGGGCGCGCTCATGGGCGACGTGTTTCGCTACTCGATGGCGTCGGCGCTGATTCTCATCGTTGGATTCATTCTCGGTTTCCGGCCAGACGGTGGAATGATTGGTGTGCTGCTCGCGTTCGTACTGGTGCTGGTGTTTGCCTTTGCGATGTCGTGGCTGTGGATCATCGTCGGCATGCTCGTGCGTACGCCTGAATCGGTGATGACCACGAGCTTCGTGTTCCTGATGCCGCTGACGTTCGCGAGCGACATCTTTGTGCAAGTCACAACGATGCCAGGCTGGTTGCAGGCCGTCGTGAAGATCAATCCGGTCACGCGACTGGCGACGGCGTCGCGCGAACTGATGCACGGCCAGCCCGCCGCGACTGACGTGATGTGGGTGCTGATTGCATCCGCGACGATGGTTGCCGTTGCGGCACCGATTGCGATGCGATTGTACCGAAAGGAGCGGTAACGCGGCGCCGCGCTCAGGCCGAGGTATAGGCTGTCTTCACAATCGTGTAGAACTCGCGCGCATACGTCCCTTGCTCGCGCGGACCGTAACTCGAATGCTTGCGCCCGCCGAACGGAACGTGATAGTCGAGCCCGGCGGTGGGAAGGTTCACCATCGCAAGCCCCGTCTCCGTGTTCCGCTTGAAATGATTCGCGTATTTCAGCGACGTCGTCACGATACCGCCCGAAAGCCCGAACGGCGTCGCGTTCGCGACCGCGAGTGCCTCTTCGTAGTTCTTCACCCTGATCACCGCGGCGACTGGACCGAACACTTCTTCCTGATTGATGCGCATTTCCTGCGCGGTGTCGGTAAAGAGAGCGGGTGACATGTAGTACCCGTCGGTGTCGCGCTTCAAACGCTCGCCGCCGTATTGCAATCGCGCGCCCTCTTTCTTACCGATCTCCACGTACTCGAGATTTTTTTGCAGTTGACGGTCATCGACCACCGGGCCGATCTGCGTACCCGGTTTGAGCGCGTCGTCGATCACCAGCTTCTTCATCTGGTCGACCATCGCGGCGACGAAGCGATCGTGGATCCCTTCCGTCACGATGATGCGGCTCGATGCGGTGCAGCGTTGACCCGCCTGGAAATACGCGCCGTTCACCGCGATCGACACGGCCGTCGCAAGATCGGCATCGTCGACGACAATCAGCGGATTCTTGCCACCCATCTCCAGTTGCACGCGCGCGCCGGCTTTCACCGCCGCCGCAGCAACGCCCGGTCCGACATCGCGAGAGCCGGTAAAGCTCACCGCGTCGATGTGCTTCGATGACGCGAGCGTAGCTCCGATGCGCGAGCCCGGTCCCATCACGAGGTTCAACACGCCGGCGGGCAATCCCGCGCGCTGTACGATATCCGCGAGCATCCACGGCGACGCCGGCACGAGCTCGGCGGGTTTGAATACGATGCAGTTTCCGTACGCGAGCGCCGGCGCAATTTTCCACGCTGGAATCGCGAGCGGAAAATTCCACGGTGTAATTGCCGCAATGACGCCGAGTGGCTCGCGCGTGACTTCGACGTCGATGCCCGGTCGCACTGAATCGCCCTTCTCACCAATCAGCCGGACCGCTTCGCCCGCGAAGAACTTGAAGATGTAGCCCGCGCGCGCGGCTTCGCCGATTCCGTCGGCGAGTGGTTTGCCTTGCTCGCGCGACAACATCCGCCCGAGCTCTTCGCGCCGCGCAATGATCTCGGTGCCGGCACGATCCAGAATGTCGAACCGTTCCTGCGGCGTCGAGCGCGACCATGTTTTGAACGCGGTGCGCGCCGTCGCGATCGCTTCGTCGACATCAGCAGTCGACGCGCGCGCAAATTCGCCGACGACATCGGGAATGTTGGACGGATTGATGTCGCGATTGCGATCCGACGACGCGACCTGTTTTCCAGCAATCAGATTTGGATAGACGTTCACGACAGCCTCGGCTTTTCAATTCCCGCACTCGTGCACAACGCGTCAACGACCGCGGAGAAATCTTTTCCGCCCCACCCCTGCGACCGCGCCGCGTTGAACGATTCCTTTGCAACCGCCGCAATAGGCACGGGGACCTTCGTCGCGTTCGCCGCTTCGACGATGAGTGTGAGATCCTTGTGCGCGAGATCGATCGTGAATCCCGGTTCGATGTCGCCCTTCAACACCTTCGTGGCCCACGCCAGTTTGAGTTGTCCATTGGTCGCCGTCGTGCCGTGAATGACGTCGAGCGTTTTCGCGAGCGAAAGGCCGAATCGCTGCGACAGCGCGATGGCTTCGGCATTCATCTGACACGACACGATCGCGAGAAAATTATTGACGAGCTTGGTGCGCATGCCCGTGCCGACACCGCCACAATGGTGAATCGTGTTACCCATCGCCTCGAGCATTGGCTTCACGCGCGCGAAATGCTCATCCGACGCGCCAACCATGAACAGCGATTCGCCGCGCTGCGCGTGGCTGGCGAGCCGTCCCACCGGAGCATCGACGAACCCGACTCCGCGTCCTGCTGCCGCAGCCGCGAGCTTGTCTGTCACGCGAGGGTCGATGGTACTCATATCGACGATCACGCTCCCGCGCTGCATGTGCGCGAGCATCTCCGTCACCACCGCTTCAACGACCGCGGAGTCCGGTAACATCGTGAACACGATGTCTGAACGCGCCGCGATGTCGCGAATGTCGGACGGAGTTGCGCCGAGTTTCTCCAGCTCCTGCACGGCCGCGCGGTTGATGTCGTTCACCGCAACCTTGAAGCCTTTGCGGGCGAGATTCGAAGCCATCGGCCGGCCCATGTTGCCGAGTCCGATGAAGCCGATTTGATCCATGTGAGGTGTCTCGCAACGTGAGGGGACTGCGCGACAAGAAACTGTGATCCGCGGCGCGTCGACGCCAGCGGATCCCGAGCGTAACTTCGCCGCGTGCCAACGGTCGCTGATCTCATCGCTCGCCGTCTCGTCGAGGCTGGTGTGCGAACGCTGGTCGGCATGCCCGGCGGGGGCAGCAACCTCGACCTGGTCGAAGCCGCCGGACGCGCGGGCTTGCCCTTCGTGCTCTCGCACACCGAAACGGCCGGCGCACTGATCGCGTGCGCGCAGGCCGAACTCACTGGACATCCCGGCGCGTGTCTCGCCACACTCGGACCCGGCGTTTCGTCGCTGGTGAACGGCGCTGCACACGCGCACCTCGATCGCGTTCCGCTCATGCTGCTCACGGACGCTATGCCGGCCAAAGGGCGCGACACGTATCAACACCAGCGCATCGATCATGCGGCGCTGTTCGCGCCGGTGACAAAAGGCAGCGTCACCATCGACACCGCGCGCGCCGACGAGTTGATCACACGCGCACTAAAGCTGGCGACCGCGCAACCGCCGGGTCCGGTGCACGTCGACCTCGCGCCCGATGTTTCCCGGCAGACCACCGTGTTCAATGAAGCGGCCGCGCCGAGCGAACCGCAGCGCACTCCAGCAATCGACGATGCGGCGCGCGCATTGCTCGCGAAAGCGCGACGCCCGATCGTGATTGCGGGCCTCGGTGTTCGCGACGCGCGCGACGCCGACGCACTCCGAACCTTGTGCGAACAACACAAGATTCCGGCGCTCGTCACCTACAAAGCAAAGGGCGTGATTCCCGACGAGCATCCGCTCTTCGCCGGCGTATTCACCCTCGGCGCACTCGAACGGCCGGTCGTCGAGAGCGCGGACTTGATCATTGCAGTGGGACTGGATCCCGTCGAGTTTCTCCCGCGCCCGTGGGAGTATCGCGCGCCGGTCGTGGCGATCAATCGCGCTGTGCTCGAGCAGAAGCACTTGCCACTCGCAGCGTCCATCATCGGTGATGTCGCAGCGTCGCTCAGCGCCATAGCGTCGTTGCTTCCGTCTTCTAATGATTGGCGAGCCGATGACCTCCGCGCTCACGCGCTTCGGCAGCGCGATGCGATGCGGATCGCGAGTACGGGAGACTGGTCGCCGTCGAGTGCAGTCGAGGCCGCGGCCCGTAACATGGACCCGGATACGCAAGTGACGGTGGACGCCGGCGCACACATGTTTCCCATCATGGCGCTCTGGCCCGCCCGCCGGCCGCGCCAGATTCTCATTTCCAACGGACTCTCGACGATGGGCTTTGCGCTGCCATCCGCGATCGGGGCGGCGCTGCTCGACCGCACGCGCCGCGTCGTCGCGCTTACGGGCGATGGTGGTTTGCTGATGTGTCTCGCGGAACTCGGTACCGTTGCGCGTGAGCGGCTCAACGTGACCACCATCGTCTTCAACGATCGCTCGCTTTCGCTCATTCGCATCAAGCAGGAAAAACTCGGCTATCCTCCCACCGGCATGTCGCTCGACGGTGTCGACTGGCAAGCGGCGGCCTGTACATTCGGCGTGCGAGCGTACCGCGTGCGGAACGATGACGAGATGGCGCGCTGTCTTGCGTCGATCGCGGACAGCGATGGGCCGGCGCTGGTAGAGGCGGTGATCGATCCCGCGAGCTATCCTGAAGCAATGCGCGCGCTGCGCGGCTGAGTTCTACACGGAGAAACTTTTGTCCGACGATTCATACGCGCCACTCCGCGGCGCCGTTCGCGAACTGTGCACGCGGTTCCCCGATGCGTACTGGCGAGAACTCGACACGCGCCGCGCATATCCCGATGCGTTCGTCAAAGCGCTGACCGACGCGGGCTATCTCGCTGCGCTCATTCCGGAAGAGTACGGCGGTTCGGGACTTTCCCTCTCCGAAGCGTCCGTCATTCTCGAAGAGATCAACCGCAATGGCGGCAACGCTGCGGCATGCCACGCGCAGATGTACATCATGGGCACGCTGCTCCGTCACGGATCAGCGGACCAGAAGCGCGCGTATTTGCCGAAGATCGCGGCCGGCGAGTTGCGGCTTCAGGCATTTGGCGTGAGCGAACCGACCACCGGCAGCGATACCACAAAGCTGCAAACGACGGCGGTGCGCAAAGGTGATCGCTACGTGGTCAACGGACAGAAAGTTTGGACGTCGCGCGCGGAACACTCGGACCTCATGTTGCTCATCGCGCGCACCACGCCCGTCGATCAGGTGAAGAAGCGTACCGACGGACTCTCGGTGCTACTCGTTGACATGCGTGACGCGAACGGAAAGGGACTGACCATCCGTCCCATCCGCACGATGATGAATCATTCGACCACCGAGATTTTCTTCAACGATCTCGAAGTTCCGGCGGAGAATCTGATTGGTGAAGAAGGCAAAGGCTTCCGTTATCTGATCGACGGACTCAACGCCGAACGAATTCTGATTGCTGCAGAGTGCATCGGCGACGGACGGTGGTTTGTGGAACGCGCCACCAAATACGCAAAAGAGCGCGTCGTGTTCGGACGGCCCATCGGACAGAATCAGGGCGTACAGTTTCCGATTGCGCGCGCTTTTGCGAACGTAGAAGCGGCCGACCTCATGCGGTGGCGCGCGGCCGCGATGTTTGACCGCGGTGAACAATGCGGCGCGGAGGCGAACATGTCGAAGTTGCTCGCCGCCGATGCATCGTGGGAAGCGGCGAACGTCGCGGTGCAAACGCACGGCGGCTTCGGCTTCGCCGAGGAGTACGACATCGAGCGCAAGTTCCGCGAGACCAAACTGTACCAGGTTGCGCCCATCTCGACGAACCTGATTCTGGCGTACCTCGGCGAACATGTCCTCGGGCTGCCCCGTTCGTACTGACGCGTGAAAGCCGATGAGAAGCTTCCGCTCGCCGGCCTGACCGTCGTCGCGATCGAACAGGCCGTAGCCGCGCCGCTGGCCACGCGCCATCTCGCGGATTGGGGCGCTCGCGTCATCAAGATCGAGCGACCAGGCACCGGTGATTTCGCGCGCGGTTATGACACGCGTGTGAAGGGATTGTCGAGCTATTTCGTGTGGCTCAACCGTTCCAAGGAATCGTTGACGCTGGACTTGAAGCGCGCGGAAGCCACGGAAATAGTGACGCGCCTTATCGCGAAGGCCGATGTGCTGGTGCACAACCTCGCGCCCGGTGCAATGGATCGCTTGGGTTTTTCGAGTGCAGCGTTACGCGCGAGTTATCCGCGCCTGATCATCTGCGAAGTGTCCGGTTACGGATCGAGCGGGCCGTATCGCGATCGAAAAGCGTACGACTTGTTGGTACAGAGTGAGGCGGGATTGCTCTCGGTCACAGGAACGCCGGACACTCCGTCGAAGGCCGGCATCTCCATCGCCGATATCGCCGCCGGCATGTATGCGTACTCTGCGATTCTCACGGCGCTATTGCGGCGATCGACGACGGGCGATGGAGCGGCGATCGAGGTTTCGATGCTCGACGCACTCGGCGAGTGGATGAGCCATCCCGTGTACGCAACCACGTACGGCGAATCTCCGCTTCCGCGCAGCGGTGCGCGGCACGCGGCCATCGCGCCGTACGGTCCGTTTGCGAGCGGGGACGGCGAGTCGGTGTTCTTAAGTATTCAGAACGAGCGCGAGTGGAAACGCTTTTGCAGCGATGCGCTCATGCAGCCCGCACTCGCCGCCGATCCGCGATTCGCGACCAACACCGCGCGCGTCGAGAATCGTGACGTACTCGAGGCTGCGATCAACAAAGTGTTTGCGGCGCTCACGACGTCAGAGATTGTGGCGCGCCTCGACGCCGCGGACATCGCGCACGCGCGACTCAATTCGGTTGAAGAATTCGCGGCGCATCCGCAACTCACGGCGCGCGAGCGATGGCGCGAGATTGATTCGGCGGTTGGTCCGCTTCGCGCCCTTCTTCCGCCGGTCATTATGGACGACATCGAACCGGCGATGGGCGCTGTACCCACCGCGGGTGAACACACCGAGACGATACTCGCTGAGCTCGGTTACAATCAGGCAACCATCTCGGGCTGGCGTGAAGGAGGAATCATCTGAATGGCGGTCAAACCTGGCTGGACTGGGCGCGTCTTCGAAGACTTCACTGTCGGCGATGTCTACGAACATCCGCTCGGGCGCACATTGCTCGATGCCGACAACACGTGGTTCACGCTGCTCACGCAGAACACGAATCCGATTCACTTCGACCAGGTCTGGTCGGCCCAGACGGAGTTTGGTAAGCCACTCATCAACTCCTGCCTGACGCTGTCACTCGTCACGGGCCAGTCGGTAACCGACTTGTCGCAGAACGTCATGGCCAATCTCGGCTGGGACGATGTCAAGCTTCCGCACCCGGTGTTCGCGGGCGACACGATCTATTCGCGCTCGGAGATCCTGGAGACGCGGGAATCAAAATCGCGCCCGACTGTCGGAATCGTGAAGGCAAAAACGACGGGCTTCAATCAGGATGGCACGGTTGTGATCGAGTTTCTCCGCACAGTCATGGTCTACCGGCGCGGACACGTGCCGGCGATCGCGCGCGTGAGCGCTCCCAAAAAGAAGGCGTCAAAATGAATCCCGAAGGACTGATTATTGATGGCAGTCGAAGCGCCGCGTCCGACGGTGGCGTCATCGACGTGCAGGATCCCTCGACGGGTGAACTGCTGACGCGCGTTGCCAAGGGAACCACGAAAGACATCGACCGCGCGGTGAAGGCCGCACGCGCCGCGATGGATTCAAAAGCCTGGGGTGGCATGGCGCCTGCCGAGCGTGGACGGATTTTGAATCGCATGGCGCAGAAAATCCGTGATCGCGCTGAAGAACTCGCCGAACTCGAGAGCCGCGACAACGGCAAACCGCTCAAGCAGTCGCGCACCGACGTGCAGGTGTCGGCGCGCTACTTCGAGTTTTTCGCGGGCATCGCCGACAAGATCATGGGCAACACAATTCCGCTCGGCCCGGGTTTTCTCGATTTCACACTGCGCGAACCCATCGGTGTTTCTGCGCAAATCATTCCGTGGAACTACCCGATCCAGATCGGCAGCCGCAGTGTCGCGCCCGCGCTGGCTGCGGGTTGCACGGTTGTGATGAAGCCGGCCGAGGATGCGCCGATGACCGCGCTGCGGCTTGGCGAGATAGGGCTCGATTGCGGTCTGCCACCCGGCGTGCTCAACATCGTTCCGGGTCTCGGCCCGGACGCGGGTGCCGCGCTTGCGAGTCATCCCGACATCAACCAGCTCACGTTTACGGGATCGGTGGAAGTCGGAATCGCCGTCGCGAAGATGGCGGCTGATAATGTCGTACCAGTTGTCATGGAGCTCGGTGGCAAATCGCCGAACATTGTCTTCGCGGACGCCGACCTCGATCTCGCAACGCAAGGTGTGTCGACGGCGATTTTTCAGAATGCAGGGCAAACGTGTTCTGCGGGCTCGCGGTTGCTCGTCGAACGCAAGGCGCACGATGCACTTCTTGAAAAACTCACCGCGCGCGCGAAGACGATGACCATCGGACCTGGTATCAGTGACCCTGACATGGGCCCGATCATCTCGAAGAAACAGCTCGCGACGATCGAACGGTACGTAAAGGTGGGTCAGGATGAAGGCGCAACGGTGGCCGTCGGTGGCAAGCGTCCTGCGAAGAGCGGACTTCCGGCCGGCAACTATTTCGAACCGACGTTGCTCACTGGCGTCACGCGGAACATGCGCGTTGCGCAGGAAGAAATTTTTGGCCCCGTGCTCGCGATCATTCCCTTCGACGACATTGACGAAGCGGCGTCCATCGCCAACGACAGTGTGTATGGTTTAGTCGCGGGTGTATGGACGCGCGACATCAACAAGGCGCTCTCGCTCGCGACGCGCATCAAGAGCGGCCAGGTGTACGTCAACACGTATGGCGCGGGCGGCGGTGTCGAGTTGCCGTTCGGCGGATACAAGAAGAGCGGGTACGGACGCGAGAAGAGCCTCGAATCGCTCGCCAGTTACACGCAGATCAAGAATGTCTGCATCAAGTTCGCTTGAATAACCGAGCATGAATTTCCCGAAGTCGTTGCTCTTCGTGCCGGCGAATCGCATCGGCATGTTTCCGCGTGCGTGGGAGTCTGAGGCGGAGGCAGTCATCTTCGATCTGGAAGACTCGGTGCTGCCCGCAAACAAAGCGGAGGCGCGCGAAGTGATGGCGAAGGCGTCGCCGCCCGCGAGTTGGAAGCGTCCGGTGTTCGTCCGCGTGAATCCGTACGGGACCGATGACTTTGAACACGACCTGAGCGCCGCACACATCAGCGCAATCTCCTTCGCCGGCGTGATTCTGCCCAAGGTCGAGCGCGTCGCTGATGTGCGCGAAGCGGAGAAGCTGGTCACGGTCTATGAAAAAACCGACAAGCCGCTTGCGATGGTGCTGCTGATCGAAACTCCGCGCGGCGTGACGCGCGCGGTCGAGTTGGCTGATTGCGGCGTGAAGCGCGTCGCCGCGCTTGCGTTCGGTGCGGAGGATTATCGGGCCGGCATGGGTGTCGATGTGCTCGATCCAGCGCTCGCCGATTTCGCACGATCAACGGTGAGCAACGCGGCGGCGGCCGCTGGTATGCACGCGATCGAAGCACCAATGCTCAAGTTCGACGATCCGGATCGCCTGCGCATGACCGCGCGGCACGCGAGAGCGCTTGGTTTCAAATCGATGTTCGCGATCCATCCGGCGCAGGTCACCGCAATCAACGAAGAGTTCGGTGCAGGTGCAGATCGAGCGTGGGCGCTTCGCGCTGTGGACGCGTACGAGCGCGCAGCGCGCGACGGCCATGGCAGCGCTGCACTCGATGGCCAAATGATTGACGAAGCCACGATGAAACGGGCTCGCGACATCCTCAAGTCGTGAACCTCGTGGCGCCACCGACCACACCCACAACCGCGATCGATCAACTCGCGGACTTTGTAGTCAACGCGCAGATACCGGCCGCCGCGCGCG
>DATELA010000026.1:0-61577 GCA_035277145.1 Gemmatimonadaceae bacterium
GAGGAGCAGGGCGTTCGCGTCGAGATGTGGGGCGACGAAGTCGAGCGCATCTCGAAGATCGACATCGTCACCGGCCGCACCATCGCCGACCTCGAGAAAACGGCGGTCTATCCCGCGAAGCACTTCGTCACCTCGCGCGCAACCCTCGAGCGCGCGCTCGGCCTCATTCGGTCCGAGCTCGTGGAACGCCTCGCGATCCTGCGTGAGGCGGGCAAGCTGCTCGAGGCCCAACGACTCGAGTCGCGCACCAACTTCGACATCGAGATGTTGATGGAGATCGGGACGTGCGCGGGTATCGAGAACTACTCGCGCCACATCTCGGGCCGAGGGGAAGGCGAGCGGCCGGCGTGTCTCTTCGACTATTTCCCCGAGGACTTCCTCGTCGTGGTCGACGAGTCGCACGTGACGCTGCCGCAGATCGGCGGGATGTACAACGGTGACCGCGCACGAAAGCTGACGCTGGTCGACTACGGTTTTCGGTTGCCGAGTGCGCTCGACAACCGGCCGCTGATGTTCGACGAGTTTCTTGCCCTCACACCGAAAGCCGTGTTCGTCTCGGCGACGCCTGGTGAGCTCGAGCTGAAACTGTCGGACGGCGTCGTGGTGGAACAGATCATCCGCCCGACCGGACTCATCGATCCGGAAATCGACATTCGTCCCGTCGCGGGCCAGGTCGACGACTTGTTGCACGAGATTCGCCAGCGAGAACGAATCGGCGAGCGCGTGCTCGTCACAACGCTGACCAAGCGCATGGCGGAGGATCTTACCGATTATCTGCAGCAGGTCGGTGTTCGCGTGCGCTACATGCATTCGGACATCGACGCAATCGAGCGTATGGAAATCGTTCGCGGATTGCGACTCGGTGAATTCGATGTGCTCGTCGGCATCAACTTGCTTCGCGAAGGTCTCGATCTTCCGGAGGTGTCGCTCGTTGCAGTGCTCGACGCGGACCAGGAAGGTTTTCTTCGCTCCGATCGTTCGCTGATTCAAACGATCGGTCGCGCCGCGCGACACGTGCATGGTCGCGCGATCTTCTACGCGGACAGGATCACTGGGTCGATGCAGCGCGCGATCGACGAAACGTCGCGCCGCCGCGATGCGCAGCGCGCGCACAACGAAGCGCACGGCATCACACCGCTCAGCGTCGTGAAAAGCGTCGATCAGGTTCGCTACATCACGCGCGTCGCGGACGCACGCGAGGGCACCGAAGCACGGCGCAAAGTCGCGGAGGTGGGACCGCAGTACAATGCCAAGGATTTCGAGAAGATGATTGCGGACCTCGAGAAGGAAATGCGCGAGGCTGCGAAGAATCTCGATTTCGAAACGGCGGCACGATTGCGCGACGATGTGTTCGAACTCAAAGCGGCGGCCGCGGGGAACGCGCCACCACAACGATCATGGCGCAGTCGCGCGAAACGGTGAGCGCTCGTTCGGCGAAACCGTCAACGCACGGTGAGGTGCCGGGCGCTCCCGGTGTGGTCGACGAGCGCGGAATGCGCACGTATGGCGAAGCCCTGGGCGCTGCACTGCGCGCGCCGGCGCTGGTCGCGCTCCGGGGTCCGCTGGGCGCGGGGAAAACAACGCTAGCGCAGGCGATCGCGCGCGGTGCCGGAGTGCGCGGAGAAGTGACGAGTCCGACATTCTCCCTCGTTCACCAGTACGTAACGCGGAGTGGGTTGGTCTATCACGTTGATCTCTTCCGGCTCGAAAACGAAGAGGAACTCACGAATCTGGATTGGGACGGGATCGTGTCATCGGATGCGATCGTGCTTGTGGAGTGGCCGGAACGAGCCGGCGCACGACTGCCCGTACCGCGGCTCGACATCGTGCTGAGCGAGCAAACCGGACGCGACGACGTGCGCGTTGTAAGCGCGGAATGGACGCTATGATGTCGCGCGCGAACGGAACGACCGCGGACGATGCGCTGACGCTGGTCCTCGAGGCGGCGACTAGCGAGGGCTCAGTGGCCGTTTTCCGCGGCGGCTTGGTGGTCGCTGACCGCACGGTTGCCATGCGTGATGCGCACGAGGATCGGCTCATGCCGGCGGTTGTCGCTGCACTCGGCGACGCCGGCGCTCGCGCACGCGACGTCGCGCGCATCGTGTGCGGTGCCGGCCCCGGCAGTTTCACGTCGCTCCGTATCGCGGCGTCAATTGCGAAGGGAGTTGCTACGGTCGCGCGTATGCCGGTGTACGCGGTCTCGTCGCTCACGCTCGCGGCAGCCGAGCACGCCAACGCGACGTCCGACGGCCGCATCGTCGTCGCGCTCGACGCGTTGCGTGGCGAGGTCTTTGTCGCGGCGTTCGAAGTACACAGCGGCTCGCTCGTCGAACTGCGCGCGCCGGCCATGCTGACGGTCGCTGCAGCCGACGAGTTCGCGGCCTCGCTGGGTACGGCGCGCGTGAATGCGAAGCCGCACGCGCGCGCCGCAGCGCGCGTGCTCGACGAAATCCTGGCGACCTCCCCCATTGATCTCGCAACGTGGGAGCCAGCCTACGGCCGAAAAGCCGAGGCGCAGGTTCGATGGGAGGCGGCGCATGGGCGTCCGCTGACCGCGTGACGGTGGTCCTTCGACAAGCGAGCGATGCGGACATCGACGCGATTTCTCGCATCGAGCGCCTGGCGTTTTCGGATCCGTGGTCGTCGGCGTCGTTCGCAGGAATGGTGAACGCTCCGCGCGTGCGTATGAACGTCGCCGAGGACCGTGGCGCCATTGTGGGCTACAGCGTTTTGCTGCTGGCTGGTATGGATGCCGATCTGGCGAACCTCGCCGTGGATCCGGTCGCGCGCGGCAAAGGCGTCGGCCGGCAGTTACTGGACGGCGCAATGAGTGCTGCGCGCGCGGCGGAAGTGCGGCATGTGTATCTCGAGGTGCGTGAGTCGAACGCGCGGGCGATAACGCTGTACGAGTCCGCAGGGTTCAAATCATTTGGCCGGCGACGCCGCTACTACTCGGAGCCGGTCGAGGATGCGCGCGTGCTGCGCCTCGAGCTGTCGGGCGAGTAGTTTCTGATGTCGCGAATGAACGATGACGCACGCGCTGTTTTGGTGACACACTTTCTGAAAGACATGTTATTGTCGGCCCCGAACCCGAACTTTCGTGAGGAGGCAGTACAATGAGTCGGAGCTTGAATCGAGTAACGCTGATCGGGAACGTGGGCGCGGATCCAGAGATTCGAACAACGTCTGGCGGCGGTCGCGTTGCACAATTCTCCCTGGCGACATCGCGCCAGTGGACCGGACAGGACGGCAACAAGCAGGAAAAAACTGAATGGCACCGTGTCGTCGCGTGGGACAACGCGCGCGGCGCCAAGCTCGCCAACATCATCGAGCAGTACGTGAAGAAGGGCGACAAACTCTACGTCGAAGGGCGCATCGAGTATCGCCAATGGCAGGACAAGGACAACCAGACTCGCTACTCCACCGAGATCAACGCCAACGAGGTCATTCTCCTCGGCGGCCGCGGTGGACGCGGCGACGACGGAGCCGCACCGGTTCGCGCTGGAGCGCCAGCCAAGGCCAAGGCCGCGGTGGGCGACTCCGGTGGCGACGGGGAGGAGTTCGACGCCGGTGGAGAGGACGACGACGACCTGCCGTTCTAACGCCTGAGCTGCTGAGCAACGAGAAGCGAGTAGAAAGAAGCGAGGCGGGGACGATCGAGATCGGAGGGTACGAAGTGGATGAGAAAGGGGTTCTCCCTACTCATCCTCATGCCCTCCACCTCTCGGTTCTCCCCGCCTCGTTTCTCAGTTTCGCTCCTCGCTCCTTGAGAAGGATGGGTGGGTGAGTTGTTTCCAAGGCCCAAGTTCGCGCGTCTAGTTCCCGAGGTCTTCCCAACTCCTTCCCATGCCACGACTTCGAGCCGTCGCCGCCGTCGCCTCTTTTGTGCTGATCCCGTCGTTGGCGATCGCACAAGACGCGCCCACAGGGCGTACGCACACGGTCAAGCGCGGCGATACGCTGTGGGGTCTCGCGCAGCAGTATCTCAGCGACCCGTTCCTGTGGCCCGAGATCTACCGCGTGAACACCAGCGTCGTAGAGGATCCGCACTGGATCTATCCGGGCGAAATCCTGACGATTCCTGACGTGGGAGCGCTGGCGCAGCGCATTCCGGATGAGGTCGTTACGCGCGATACCACGCGCGTCGATACGACCCGCGTCACCGACACCGCTCGCGTTGTTGACACCACGCGCGCCGATACAACGCGCCGAGTCGTCGACACAGCGCGCGTAGATACAGTGCCGCCGCCGGTGATTCTCCCGACGGTGGTGAGTCCGCTGCCGGTCCGTCCGCCGGTTACAATTGCGCCGCGTCCGATGCCGGCGCCGCGCTACGCCGTGCGCAGCAAGGAATATCTCGCTGCACCGTTCGTCGGTGCTGACGGAGGCCCGCCGGGTTCTGGCACAATCAATGGGGCGGCCGACGGAAACGCGCGCGCCGCGCGCGCCGACGGCAACGTCCTGCTGCACATGGAACGCGTCGTCATCTCGCCGCCGGTAGGCGTGCGGGCAGTGAAAGGCGATCGGTTCCTGGTATATCGTCTCTCTGACAGACTCCCGGGCCGCGGACAGATTGTTGAGCCGTTGGGCACGGTGCGCGTCGCCGACGCTGGTAGTGAATCCGGCGGAAACGTCGTCGCCGCAATCGACGAGATGTTCGGCGCAATTCACGTAGGCGACCGGCTGATGCCGCTCGACACGCTGGTTGGCCGCGAAGGTGTCTTCCCGCAACCGGTTCCGTCGCCCACGTGGCTCACGGTCTCGGTGGTGTGGATCCAGGACAGGCCGCAACTGCCGGCAATCGGCCGCTACATCATCCTCAACGCTGCGGCGATGGACGGCGTGGTCACCGGCGATCAGGTCACATTGGTCCGCGAGCGTGGCAAGGACGAGTCGGGCGCGCAGCTCGCCGATGAAGTCCTCGGCGTGGCGCACATTTTGAGAGTGACGGAACGTGGATCATCCGCGATCATCGTTCGGACGAGCAACGCAGGTACAGCGGTTGGAACGCTCGGCCGTCTGACAGGAAAAATGCAGTAAGAAGCGCGATCACAAATCTGCGAACGACGGGGCGCTGCGTTGAGTAGCGCCCCGTTTTCGTTTTTCACGCGGATGGTCCCAAGCGTGTGCGCTCATTGGGGCACCTCGGTCGTCTAAGAGAGTAGAGTGTGAGGCTCTCGGCCTCTCGTCTTCTCGTCCTCCCGTCTTCTGCCTCTATGATCGATGCCCTTCAAGCTGGGGGCGCAGTTCCAACCAGTGCGGTGGAACTCGTGCTCAATTCCGATACCGTCACGAAGGCCGTGCTCGGTTTGCTCGCGGTACTCTCGTTGCTCAGCTGGGCGATCATGTTCGCAAAGTGGTGGGAATTCCGCTCGCTCGAGCGCGTGTCCAAGCGATTTGTCGAGGACGTCGAGGCCACTACGAAGTTCGAACAAGCCGCCGCGCTTGCGCGCCGCGCGCGACCGAGTCCGTTCACGCGCGTCGTGACGCGCGCGGCGGATTTTCTTGGCGATGTGCGCGCCGCAACGGCGACCGCCGCGACGGCACCGGCTGCGACGCTGACGTCGGCGCAGGTTGAAGCACTCCGCCTCGTGCTGGATGCGGAAGCCGAATCATCCCGAGACCAGTACGGGCGCTATATCCCGCTCCTGGCGATGATCGCCTCGGCGAGTCCGCTGATTGGGTTGCTGGGTACGGTACTTGGTGTGATCAGTGCCTTCATCGGGCTCTCGACGAAGGGCTCGGGCAATATCGGCGCCGTCGCGCCGGGCGTGGCCACGGCGCTCGTCGCGACCGCGGCCGCTCTGACTGTGGCCATTCCAGCGGTTTTCGGGTACAACATTTTTGCGAACCGGCTGAATCGCGTCGCGGCTCGCGTCGATGGCTTCGGCTCGGAAGTCATCGGGCTGATGGCGCGAGAAGGCCGACTGTGAGGTTCCTGTGAGTCTGCGTCGCGGACGCGCGCGTGCGGAGCTGAATGCGGAGATCAATGTCGTGAGCCTCATCGACGTGATGATGCTCCTGCTCGTGATCTTCATGATCACCGCGCCGATCATGCAGGGTGGCGTCGAACTCACGCTTCCGTCAGCTGTCTCGAAACCGCTTGAGCCGAAGAGCGGCATGGTCGTCAGCGTGTCGCGCGATGCGATTTGGGTGGATCAAACGCGATTGACCGACCGAGAATTTCGAGCGGGGTTTCGTTCGATGGTTGGCAGCCGCGCCAAGGACGGCGTGTCGCTCCAGGGCGATGCGTCCATCAGTTTGCAGCGGCTCCTCGATGTCATGTCGATCATCAAAGCCGCCGGCGTGGAGAACGTTGGCTTGATCACCCAGCCGCGCGAGGACACGGGACGGTGACAGTCGCAGCACTGAGACCGCCGCGATCGGTCGCGGTACCGCTCAGCGCCTCCGTTGCGCTCCACGTCGTCGCGATTGCGGTGGCGATTCAGCTCCGAACTGCCGAACGCCTCGCTCCGCCGGTATACGCGGTCACGCTAGTCGCCGCGCCGGCCGGGACGCCGGCCATTGGTGTTGTGAATCCGCCGAAAGCGGCGGAAGAGCCGAAGGCGCCGCCGCCAAAGGTGACCGAGCGTACGCCGCCAACGAAGTCGGTTCAGACGCGACGCGCACCGACACCGACGCGCGCCACGCCGACCGAAGCGCGTCCGCTGACGAAGGCCGATCGCCAACCCGAGCAGAAGGCTGCGGGTGGTGGGCCCGAGGGCGGCCGCGGCACTGACGTCGCTAACGTGAACATCGACGGCAAAGAGTTTCCGTTCCCGACTTATCTCGAGAACATCGTTCGGCAGATCCGCGTGCGCTTTACGCGCCAGACCTGGCCGGAGGCCGCAACGGTTGAGTTTTCGTTCCTGATCATGCGCGACGGAAGCGTGAAATTCTTGAAGCTTCGCGAAAACAAGGGCGCGTCCTTCGAGTTCAGGCTGGAGGCGGAGAGCGCCATTGAATCCGCCGGCCGCGTGAAGGCGTTCGGCCCGCTTCCAGAAGGATTTGCCGATGACGCCCTCCCAGTCGTCTTCTCATTTGATCCCCGCATCATCCGATGATTCAGTTTCGCCGACTTCTAATTCTGCTCCTCGCGACGAGCGCCGCCGCAGCCGCACAAAGCGATGCGGGGCGCTCTGGTGTCCGCCTCGCGCTCGAGTACGACGCGGGCTCGCGACCGGGACTCGCAATTCTCCCAGTCCGCGGTGCGAACGGTGATTCGGTTCGCGCAATGCTCCAGCGCGATCTCGACTTTGGTGACCGTGTCGACATCATCGGATTCGATGAGATGAGTTTGCCGCCGGTCTCAGGCACGCCGAACTACGATCTGTTCGCCAAGCTCCGCGTTTCGGCAATCGTTCAAGCAACTGTCGGCCCGGACGGCTTGCACATCATCCTGCACGACGTCCGTCGCAAGAAAAGCGAGCAAGTGATGATGGCACCGCTCGCCGGCATGGCGCTCTCGCGCGACTGGCGCATGTCGGTTCACGCGGCGTCCGATGCAGTCGAAAAATGGGCGACCGGCGTACCGGGAATCGCGGCGACGCGCATCGCGTTTGTCCGCGACAGAAAGATCTGGGTCGTCGACAGCGACGGTGCGTTTCCGACTGTCGTCGCGTCGGAAGGCGGCGTTTCACCCGCGTGGCACCCGAATGGCCGGTCGCTTGCGTACGCGCGTCTTGCTGACGTCGGCTCCGCGATTGTCATGAGGGACCTCCTCACAACAGCGGTGACGCAGGTTGTCGGCGGCACGCGCAGCGGGACGTACGATGCGCCGGCGTTCTCGCCCGATGGGCGCTACCTCGCGTACGCGTACGGCATCGACGGCACGGATTTGTGGATAACGGATTTGGGAGCGCCTGGTTCTCCGCGACGACTCACGATCGGCGCCTCTGTGAACACGTCGCCGACATTCGCACCCGGCGGACATCAACTTGCGTTTACATCGGGGAGACTTAGCAGGGCTGAGGTGTATATTGCCGATGCTGATGGAAGTAATGCCGAGCCGCTGATCGTGGGGTCTTTTGGCGACCAGTCTTATCGCGCGAATCCGGCGTGGTCGCCGGATGGGCGATTGATCGCGTTTGCATCGCAAATCGACGGCAAGTTTCAGCTCATGACGAGTTCCACGAACGGCAAGAACATTTCGCCAGTGACGAGCGAGAGCTCAAACGAAGATCCGGCATGGGCGCCGGACGGCCGTCATATCGTGTTTACGTCTCGGCGTGGCGGAACTCAGCAGTTGTGGATTGTAGATGTTGAGAGCTCCCGCATGCGGCAGCTCACTCACGGAACGCCCGCAAAGAGCGGTGCGTGGTCCCCGCTTCTCGCGGGGAGGAAATGATCAACAGTGCTTAGCACACCACCGGAGAGATCGATGAGGCTGCGTTCTTACTCGCACGTTTGGCTCGTAGGCGTCGCTGCGCTCGTTTCGGCGTGCCGTCAGCCACCGCCGCCGCCGCCCACGCCGCAACCGGAAGCACCACCGGTTGTCCAGGCGCCGCCGGTAACTCAGCCGGTTGTCCAGCAGCCACCACCGCCGCCACCGCCACAACCGACGGGTCCAACGCCCGAAGAGATCGAGCGCGCGATCACGACGATGAAGAACACGCTCACTGCGGCGATCTATTTCGATTACGACAAGTCCGATTTGCGCGATGATGCGCGCGCGATTCTCGATGCGAAGGTGCCGCTGCTGCAGCGCTTCAATCAGGTCCGCGTGCGCATTTCGGGGCACACAGATGATCGCGGCTCCGACCAGTACAACATGTCGCTCGGTCAGGCGCGTGCGTTTGCGGCGCGCCGCTATCTCGAACTGCGCGGCGTAGATCCGAGCCGCATCGACATCGTGAGTTTCGGTGAAGAGCGTCCGTCCGCGATGGGCGAAGGAGAGGAATCATGGTCACGCAATCGTCGCGACGAGTTCGAGATCGTCGCTGGGGCAAATCAGATTCGGCCCACAACCGAATGACGACGCGGTGGTACACCCGGCTCGCACCGTTGGTGGCCGTGTGTGCCACAGGGTGCTTTGCGACGCGCAACGACGTTCGGACGGTGCAGACGAACGTCCTGGGCACGCAGGCGCAGCTCGCGCAGCTCATCTCGGCGCAGCAAGCCGAGATTGAGCGCGCGCGGGCGCGTGCCGCTGAAACAGATTCGCTGCGACGCGACGAAAACGCGCGCGTCCTCGCGATTATCAAAATGGTGAGCGATTCCATGTCCGTGCTCACCGAGACGGCAAACCGCGATCGTGCACGAACGGTCGAGGCGCTGGAGGCGGTGCAAAAGCAGGTGCTCGTGCTGCAGCAGCTGAGCGGTGCAAGTGCCAAGCAGATGCGCGACGCGCTCGCAGCTATCGAAGCGAATCGCAGTCAGATGGCACCCGCGTCACCGCCTCCCGCTGGCGGAACGAGCAGCGCGACGACCACGCGCGATTCCTCGAAGGCGCCGCCGACGACAAGCGCCGCGCCCGCGACTCCGCAGGCGCCCGGTCCGGCGCAGCTGTACCAAATGGGTCACAGCGCCATTCAACGCGGCAGCTATTCAACAGGGCGCGGGGCGCTCGAGGAATTGCTGACGTCGTACGGCACGGCGCCGCAGGCACCGGCTGCGCTGCTGCTCGTTGGAGAGTCGTACGCGCGTGAGTCGAACGAGGCGGCTGCGGATTCGGTCTACCAGCTGGTGGCGACCCGATATCCGCAGTCACCGTCGGCGCCGACCGCGCTATACAAGCGTGCGAATGCGCTGAGAACGGCTCAGCCCGCCAAAGCCCGTGTGCTGTTGCAGCAGATCATGGACAAGTACGCGACGTCGGACGAAGCGCCACTCGCTTCGGCTTTGATCAAGACGCTACCGCCGAAGTAAGCGGAGGGCCCAAATTTCGGGCGATGGTGAGACGCGTTCAGCCCGGAGCCGAAATGCCGTTCCTCGATCACCTCGAGGAGCTGCGGAAGCGCTTGTTCTGGATCATCGGATCGGTGCTCGTCGGTTTTTCCGGCGCGCTCGCCGCGCATCAGCGGTACGACCTGATTACCCTGCTGAAAGCCCCGGTATGTGCGTACCTGCCGCCGGGTTGCACGCTGCAGGTCTTGAGTCCAATGGACCCGATTACGATCGGGTTCTCGCTGGCGTTCTGGGCCGGCGTTGTGTTCGCGTCGCCTGTAATCCTTTATCAGCTCTGGGGATTCGTTGCGCCCGCTCTGTACCCGAACGAACGGCGCATTTCGGGGTACGTTGCCGCTGGCGGCGTCCTGCTCTTTTTGGCAGGAGTTGCCTTGGCGTATTTCTTCGTACTGCCCGCGACTATCCAGTTCGCCGCGACCTTCGGCGGCCCGTCGCTGGAGTTGAACTTCGCAGCCCGCGAGTACTTCTCGATGCTCTCGATGCTGCTGCTGACATTCGGTATCGCGTTCGAACTTCCAATCGTGATCGTTGCTCTGACGGCACTTGGCCTGGTGACACCCACGTTTCTCAAGCAGTATCGCCGGCACGCGTTCGTACTCTGCGCGGTCGGTTCCGCATTGATCACGCCGGGCGACCTGTTCACGGCGACGCTCATGCTCATCGCGCCGCTCTACGCGCTGTACGAGTTGGGCATACTGCTTTCACGGGGCGCGTATCGTTGGCGACAGCGCCGTGAGCGTGGCGACGAGAGCATCGGGGTTCCAAGTGAAGCACAGGGCAGCGCGTGATGCGCGCGCTCGCGCTGGCCGTCGCGGCGCTCGCTGCGATTGGCACGGCAGCGGATGCACAGGTCGCGGGTCGACGCCCGCCAGTCGATAGCACGCGTCGCGCGGCAGTCGACACAACGAAAAAAGACAGCCTTTCACTCGCACTTCCCGATTCCGTGATGCGCGCGCTCCTCGCGCGGCCCGGTTTTCTGGCAACGCGCTTTCAGGGCGACTCCGTCAAGTACGATGCGACCAACGAGCGTCTGCACCTGTACGGGAAACCGGCGTTCGTTGTGCGAGTTGAAACGCGCATCACTGGCGATTCAGTGCGCTACGAAGAAACCCTCAAGCGATTCTTTGTCGGCGGGTCGCCGGCCATCGTGCACGACCCCGCTCGCGGCGAAGACATCATCGCGTACAAGCCGATCGAATACGACATCCAGAATCAAACCGGTAGCGCGTGCGATGTGCGCACATCGGCAAACAGTGGCTCTGTGTGGCACGTCGCGGCGCGATGCAGTGGGTTCGTGGCCGACAGCAGCGGCGGCATCGTCTACGCGCGCAACGCGCGCCTGAGTACCGATCCGCGTGTGGACGGCGACAGCGCGGACTGGACGTTCGACATCGGCGAGATGAAGCGCAAAGGCAGCTCGCTCATTGTCGGCAAACCGGCGACGCTCCGCATCGGCGAAGTCCCGGTACTCTGGATTCCGTGGTTCCTGCAGGACATGCGCAAGGGAAGGCGCAGCGGGATTCTTACGCCGCGCTTTGGTATCGCAGAACTTGTGCGCAATAGCCCGTCGTATCGCCGCACACTCGAGAACCTTGGCATTTACTTCGCACTGAACGATTACCTCGACACGCAAGTCTCGATGGACTGGCGGTCGAGCGCGCGTCCGACCGACGTGGATCCGGGTTGGGTCACGTGGCACGCCGACTTGAGATACAAATGGCTCAACCGATTTATCGACGGTAACGTCGGAGTCTCGCACACGTCGCAGAGCAACGGACAAAACAATCTCGTCGTATCGTGGAATCACAGTCAGTCGTTTTCGCAACGCACGAGTTTGCGGTCCACGCTGCAGTACGCCGCCAACACTTCGGTGCAGCGCAACACGACCATCAACCCGTTTGCTGTCGCGGCGTCGATTCTTTCGACGGCGAATTATCAAACCGAGTTTGGTTCGCTCCGTACCAGCATCGGCGGATCGCAGCGACAGTACCTCGGCCGAGAGCAGATTGATCGCGATTTTCCGACGCTTAACATCGCGTCGAAACCCATCGAGCTGGGTCCCGGCATTACATGGACGCCATCGCTGAACTCGTCGACGTCGCAGAGCTTGCACATGGACGGGCCCTCGGAATTCGGGTTCCGCTACAGGCCGTTGCCGGGTGGTGGCATCGACAGCACGAGCATCGACCGCAGCGAGCGCACGACGCGCATGAGCTTCAACACTCCGCTCAAGGTCGGTGACTTCACCATTTCGATGAGCGCGCGGCTCACCGATCACGAGCGCAATGAGCCCGCGGCGAAGATTGTCATCGACCCGGCGGACACGTCGATCAGACGTACAATCGTGTTTGACCGTACCTACATGACGCAGTTCGACTGGGACCTCGGCGTGAACCTGCCCCAGTTCTTCAGTAACACGTTGCACCTGACACCCAGTGTGACGTTGCGCAATGTGGATCCCGCCGGTGCGTTGGTGCGCAGTGAGCGCACCGGTAACCGCTTCGTTTCGCAATCGAAGCGCGTTGCGTACGGCGTCGGAATCAGCCCAACTGTTTATCGGCTGTTCGGAGGTGCGGGCGTCTTCGAGCGCATTCGCCATTCGATATCTCCGACGTTCTCGTATTCGTATTCGCCCGCCGCGACGGTCAGCGACGAGTTTCTCGCTGCGCTTGGCCGCACGAGAGCGGGCTATCTTGGCACGCTCGCGCAGAACCGCGTGTCGCTTTCGCTGAGCACGGCGCTCGAAGCGAAGGCGAAGCCTCGCGAAGGCGACACCACAACCGATCCGGCATCGCAGCGCACCATTCGATTGCTGTCCGTTCAGGTCACGCCACTCGAGTACGATTTTGAGCGTGCCCGCGTGACAGGGCGTTCCGGGTTCGCCACTGAGCGATTGGGGTACGCGCTGCGGTCTGATTTGCTTCCGGGGTTCGACTTTAGCGCGGACTATTCGTTATTCGATGCGCCGGTGATCAGCGATACCGCCCGCTTCAAGCCGCACCTCGAGAGCATCAATGCGTCGTTGTCGTTGACGCGGAACGCTGGGTTGCTCGCGCCCGTACGCAAGTTCTTCGCGTGGATCACGGGTGAGCGTCCGCAAGAACGCGCGACGGGCGACAGCGCCGCGGCCGCGGCCGGCGCCGCGGCAACGGTTGCCGGAACAGAGGCCAGCGCAAGCGCACTCGTCGGTGGTCGTTCGCGACCGGCAATTGTCGACGTCCCGACAGGGCAGGGCTTCCAGGCGTCGCTGACGTTCACCGCCCAACGTCCGCGTGCGCCCCGCGGTGACAACGTGATCGCTGTGGATCCGACTGTGCGCTGTCAGCCGTTCCGGGACACCAATCCGCTGCAATACGACATCTGCGTGCGCCAACAGACGAGTTTCAGCGGTAGCAACCCCGATTTGTCGACGGGCGGCGGCGTCGCGTTTCGCTATCCGAATCAGACGTCGATTGGCGGCCGGATGTCGTTCAATCTGACGGAGAACTGGGCGCTCAACTGGCAGACGAACTACGATGTGGAGCGGAACGCGTTCGCAACGCAGATTGTGTCCGCGCAGCGCGACATGGGCGATTGGCGCGCGATCTTCGGATTCATGCAGGCGCCCAATGGAAACTTTGCGTTCAACTTCATGATTACGCTCAAACCGGCGCCTGATCTCAAGCTCGATTATCAGCGCCGGAGTTATCGAGCCCAGGGAGTGTCGGGCCAACAATAGTGACGTCGTCAATTACGCTCGACGGCGCATCGCTGACGATCGCCGATGTCGTGGCCGTCGCGCGCAGCGGTGCGCGCGTCGCGCTGGCGGACGGCGCGCGCGACGGGATGCGGCAGACGCGTGGCGTCGTGGAATCGATTCTGCGCCGCGGTGAGCCCGTGTACGGCGTGAATACCGGATTCGGAAAACTCTCCGAGATCACGATTCCACCCGAACAACTCGAGGCGCTGCAACGAAACCTCGTGCGCAGTCACGCGGCAGGCGTCGGCAATTCACTCTCCGATGAAATCGTGCGCGCGATGATCGTGCTGCGCGCCAACGTGCTCGCCAAAGGGCACTCTGGCGCGCGGCCCGAAATCGTCGACACACTCCTCGCGATGCTCGCGAATGATGTCGTTCCGATCATTCCCGAGCATGGGAGCGTCGGTGCAAGCGGCGATCTCGCGCCGCTCGCGCACCTTGCGCTTGCCTTGATTGGCGAAGGTCGCGTGCGTTTTCGTGGACGGAATTCCGATACAACGTCCGCACTCGCCGCTGTAGGTGTGAAGCCGGTGACGCTCGCGGCAAAAGAAGGCATCGCGTTGATCAACGGCACGCAGGCGCACACCGCAATAGCGTCGCTGGCCGTGCACGACGCGGCCGTGCTGTGGGAAACGGCAAACGTTGCGGGCGCTATGTCGCTTGAAGCATTGCTTGGTACTCCGGCGCCGTTCGACGAGCGCATTCACGACGTGCGCGGCCAGTCGGGCCAGGTGCGCGCGGCGCAGCGTTTGCGCGCACTCCTCGCGGATAGCGAGATTCGCGAATCGCATCGCCACGGTGATCCGCGCGTGCAGGACGCTTACGCATTGCGCTGTATGCCGCAGGTGCACGGTCCCGCGTGGGATGGATTGCAATTCGCGACCGATCTTGTCGCGCGCGAGCTCAACGCTGCGACGGACAACCCGCTGGTGTTCCGCGACGGGACAATGCTGAGTGGCGGCAACTTTCACGGACAGGCGGTTGCGCTCGCGTCGGACGTGCTGGCGATTGCGCTCACGAATCTCGCCGTGATGTCCGAGCGGCGCATCGACCGGCTGGTGAACCCGGATCTCAATCAAGGATTGCCGCCGTTCCTTGCGGTGACACCGGGGCTCGATTCGGGACTGATGATGGTGCAGGTCACCGCGGCATCGCTCGCGAGTGAGTGCAAGTTGCTCTCGCACCCTGCGAGCGTCGATTCGATTCCGACGGATGGAAACCGTGAAGACGTAGTACCAATGGCGATGGGTGCGGCGCGCAAGCTTCGCACGATCGTCGATCATGTCACGCACGTGCTCGCAATTGAATTGTTATGCGCCGCGGCCGGCGTCGATTGTCGCGCGCCGCTCAAACCCGGACGCGGAGTGCAGTCCGCACACGCACGGGTCCGCGCGCTCGTGGCTCCGCAAGCGGGCGACCGCGCCCCAAGCGGAGACATCACGGCGCTTGCACACGCAATCAAGAGCGGCGCGTTCGTCGTCACCCCCGGCGCCTCGTGAGTAACTCGCGCGTTGTGCGCGCGCCGCGCGGCACGACGCTGTCGTGCCGGGGTTGGCAGCAGGAAGCTGCGCTGCGGATGTTGATGAACAATCTCGACCCCGATGTCGCCGAACGCCCGAATGATCTCGTGGTGTACGGCGGAACGGGGAAAGCGGCGCGCGATTGGCCGTCGTTCGACGCATTGGTCACAACACTCCGCCGGCTCGCGGACGATGAGACGATGCTCGTGCAGAGCGGCCGGCCGGTTGCCGTGTTTCGCACGCACGCATGGGCACCGCGCGTCCTGATCGCGAATTCGAATCTCGTCGGACGTTGGGCGACATGGGAGCACTTCCGCGAACTCGAACGGAAGGGGCTGATCATGTTCGGACAAATGACCGCGGGCTCGTGGATCTACATCGGATCGCAAGGGATCGTGCAGGGCACGTACGAAACATTCGGATCGCTGGCGCGAAAGCATTTCGGCGGCTCACTCGCCGGACGCTTTGTGTTGTCAGCTGGACTCGGCGGCATGGGCGGCGCGCAGCCGTTAGCCGCGGCGATGCACGGCGCTGCGTTCCTCGGTGTCGAGGTGGACCGGGCGCGCATCGAGAAACGGTTGGCAACGAAGTACTGCGATCGCATGACGGCATCGCTCGACGAGGCGCTGGCGTGGATCGACGAGGCAAAGCGAGCGCGACGCGGCATCTCCGTCGGCCTTATCGGCAACGCCGCCGACACGCATCCGGAACTCGTCCGCCGCGGTGTGATTCCCGATGTTGTGACCGATCAGACGTCGGCGCACGATATGCTCGTTGGGTACGTGCCCGCGGGAATGACGCTCGCGGAAGCGGCATTGCTGCGCTCAACCGATCCGAAAGAGTATGTGCGCCGGTCGACAGCATCGGCAGTTGAGCACGTGCGCGCCATGCGCGCAATGCAGCGCGCGGGCGCAATTGCGTTCGATTACGGCAACAACATTCGCACCGTCGCGTTGGACGCCGGCGTGGAGGACGCGTTCGACATTCCGGGATTTGTGCCCGAGTATATCCGGCCGTTGTTCTGCGAAGGGAAGGGGCCGTTTCGCTGGGTAGCGCTCTCAGGCGATGATGCCGACATCGCGCGAACGGATGCGCTGGCGCTTGAAATGTTTCCGGATGACGCGCATTTGCGCACGTGGCTCACTCTCGCGCGCGAACGTATCGCATTTCAGGGTTTGCCCGCGCGCATCTGCTGGCTGGGACAGGGCGACCGCGCGAAGTTTGGCGTTGCGATCAATGATCTCGTCGCGCGCGGCGAAATCTCGGCGCCGATCGCCATCGGGCGCGATCATCTCGATACCGGAAGCGTCGCGTCACCGTTCCGCGAGACCGAAGGCATGCGTGACGGCTCTGATGCAATTGCGGATTGGCCGATTCTCAATGCGTTGCTCAATACCGCGAGCGGGGCGTCGTGGGTTTCGTTTCACCACGGTGGCGGCGTAGGCATCGGCAATTCATTGCATGCCGGTCAGGTGATTGTTGCAGACGGAACGCCGATGATGCGCGCGCGCCTCGAACGTGTGCTGACCAATGATCCCGGCATCGGTGTTGTGCGGCACGCGCACGCGGGGTATGACATTGCGATCGATGCGGCGCGAAACGCAGAGATTGATGTGCCGATGCTGAGCACGCGCGCGGACGCGAAATAGAAACCCATCCGCCCTTCTTACTTTTTCCTTCTCACTTCCCACTTCTTCCTTCTTACTTCCTACTTCTTCCTTCTTCCTTTTCACTTTTCTTTGTTAAGCGCTCGCTTTTCCCCGCTGCACGTTCCTCTGTTCGCCGTGAAGTACGCGTACCTGTGGGCGCGCGGGCTGCCGATCCTGGTGCATTTCGAAGTCACGATGCGGTGCAACGCGCGATGTGGCTTCTGCGATTACTGGCAAACGCCCGCATCGGAGAAGTCAAACGAGCTCAAGTCGTTTGCGGACGCAGCAAGATTCTTCAATCCCATGGTGGCCGCGTTCACGGGCGGCGAACCGTTGTTGCGTCGCGATCTCGAGGATGTCGTTGCCGCGGTGAACCAGGCAGTACGCGTCAAGTATCTGACGCTGCTGACGCACGGAGGCATGCTCACGCTTGAACGCGCGCGCTCACTGTGGTCCGCGGGCATCAATCAGTTCAGCATTTCGATGGACTACCTCGACGACCGTCATGACGCGGCGAGAGGTATCCCGGGTCTGTCGGCGCGCATCTTCAACGCCGTCGACGCGATGCGCGCGGACGGCATCGACAACATTCGTTTCAACACCGTCATTAAGAACGACAACCTGGACCAGATCGTGCCGTTAGTCGAACGCGCCGCATCGCTGGGTTGCGGCGTAAACTTTTCGCTCTACACGGACAACAAGAACGGCAACCGTGACCATCTCGTCTCGGCGGCGCAACACGCCGAGATCGACGCCGTCATTGCGCAATTGCTCGAGTTCAAGCGGCGCAGGCGCGGCGTGATCACGAGTTCGGATCACTATTTGCGAGCTATTCCGAAATACCTGCGCGGCGAAGTCAGTGAACCGTGTGAGTCGGGCATGCGGACGATCCACATCGACCCCGTGGGTCGCGTGAAGCGCTGTCCTGATTTCCCGACGGACTTTCATTGGCGCGACTTTCGCCGATACCGGCCGATCGATTGCAACGAATGCTTTTACGCGTGTCGCGGTGAAGCGCAGGCGCGGCTCACGATCAATCGCCTGCGGGATGTGATGGCGTGAGTTCCGCGCCGCGGGTCTTCCTCGGTGCGGAGGAAGTCGTCACGGTGACAGGGCCGCCGCGCGCACGGCGCGGCCATGAAATGCGCGACATCTCCGTGCGTCGCGATTGCGCAATCGCCGTGGACGGGGAACGCATTGTCGCAGTGGATAGCAGCGCGCGCGTGCGCGAGCAGTTCCCGCGCGCTGGTGTCGTCGATTGTGCTGGAGCGGTGCTCACGCCGGGGCTCATCGATTCGCACACGCACGCGGTATTCGGCGCGGGCCGATACGCGGAGCACGAACTGCGCGCGACGGGCGTTCCGTATCTCGAAATCGCGAAACAGGGCGGGGGAATTCACGCGTCGGTCCGCGATCTGCGTGCGCGCAGCGAGCAGGATTTGCTGGCGCTCGCACGTCCTCGTCTCGCGCGCACAATTCAGAGCGGCGTGACCACGCTCGAGATCAAGTCGGGGTACGGACTCGACGCCGAGTCGGAGCTGAAAACGCTCCGGGTCGTCAATACAGTCGCGAAAGAATCGCCGCTTCGGATCGTGCCGACGTTCCTCGGTGCGCACGAAATCCCACTCGAGTTGCGGAATCGCGATGGCGGCCGAAACGAATACATCGAGCAACTTTGTCGCGTGATGATGCCGGCCATTGCGCGCGAGAAACTCGCGGCGTTTGCCGACGTCTTTTGTGAGCCCGGTGTGTACACGGTCGACGAAACGCGCCGAATACTCGAGGCGGCCCGCGCCCTCGGACTCGGGCTCAAGCTCCACGCCGATGAACTCGAAAATTCGGGCGGCGCTCAGCTCGCAGCGTCGCTCGGTGCGACGTCCGCCGATCATCTTGCCGCGATCAGCGACGAAGGCATCACAGCGCTCGCGGCGAGCGAGACAGTCGCAACCCTCCTCCCGGCGACGATGTTGTTTCTTGGACGCGAACGGCAAGCGCCGGCGCGCAAGTTGTTGGAACGAGGCGCGGCGGTTGCCCTCGCGACCGACTTCAATCCGGGAACGAGCCCGTTGAACAATCTCGGAATCGTGATGACGCTCGGCGTGAGCGCGCTGCGGATGACTGTCGCGGAAACGATCACCGCGGTCACAGCCAATGGCGCCGCCGCGCTGGGACTGGCGCGCGAAACCGGTCAGTTGGCACCGGGGTATGCAGCGGACATAGCGCTCTGGGATGTCAGGGACCACCGCGAGATTGCGTACTGGTTCGGCGAGCGCTTGTGCAAGGCGTCCTGGAGGCGCGGAAAGCCTTGTCTGGGCTAGGGTTGGCGCGGTACGTTTTTTCACTCTTCCCGCGCGAAGATTTCGCGCGTCCGACACCGCCGGTGACCCGCTAAGTCCTGATGTCCAACGTCGAAAAACTCAAGAAAAAAGCTGCCGATTTTGAAGCCAAGCGGCAGATCGACAAGGCCATCGCGACGTATCTCGACCTGTTCCGGGTCTGGGACACCGGGGACATTGCCGATGTAGACGTCGCACTCTACAACCGTGTCGGCGATTTGCTGCTGCGCGAGGGCAACGTCGGCGATGCGATGTCGGTGTGGGAAAAGGCCGTCGACTACTACGGCGAATCCGGTTTTCACAACAACGCAATCGCGTTGTGCAACAAGATTTTGCGCCACTCGCCGGGCCGCACGTCGATCTACTACAAGCTCGGAAAGATCAGCGCGCAAAAGGGATTCAAGGGCGACGCAAAAAAGAACTATCTCGAGTACGCGGACCGAATGCAGAAGTCCAACAACATGGACGAGGCATTCCGCGCGCTGAAGGAATTCGCCGATCTCTGCCCGGACGAAGACGACATTCGGCAAATGCTTGCCGATCAGCTCTCCAAGGCGGGGAAGAAAGCCGAGGCGGTCGAGCAGTTGCAGGTCCTGTACGATCGATACGAAGACGCAGGCGATTCGGACGCTGCGGCGGCGACAGTCGAGCGCATGAAGGCGCTGGATCCGAGCATCGAGCCCAAGCGTGGCGACGGCACGCGTCAGTCGAAAGAAAGCTCCGGCCTGGTGTTCATCGACCTCGATGCGCCAGCAGGACGCGCGTCGCGGCGCAGCACGACTGCTGTTCCGCAGCCACCGGCACCACCGCCGCGCCAGTCGAAAGCCGCGGCAGCGCCGCCGCCGGCTGCGCCACCGCCGGCACCACCTAAAGCTGCGAAACCACCGGCCGCCCCTCCGCCAGCGCCTCGTAAGACCGCGCCGTCGAAGAAACTCACCGGCGACATTCCGTTGATTGATCTCGACGACGAGCCACCGGCGCCGCCGCCCGTTGCTCAGGTTGAGGGACTCGAAGTCGCGCCGCAGGTGCCGCAGACACCAGCTCCGGCGGAAGGCGACCAGCTGGACGTCACGTTTGGCGCGTCCTTCGGGACAGAAGACGCAGACGTTGGCGATACGAAGCCGCTCGCTGGTCTCGAATCAACGTCGTTCAGCGATCCGCCGAGCACGGGCGGCCGGGTAACCGCATCGCTTTCGTCGGCGGCAGATACGACGTTCGGAACGTTGGGCACCGACGACCTCACGCTCGCCGATTCGGGTCCGTTGGGTGTTGGCGATCCGGTGTTCAATACGCCCGCAGAAACGGTCGAGAGCATCGCGCCGGCGACGCCGACGCCACCGCCGGCGAACGTCATTCCGGACCCCATGCCGGAGCTCACGTTCACTGACGCGACCGAGACGATCGAGCCAGCCGCAGAGCCGGCACCGACGTTCGATGGCGGCAGCCTGCCGCTCATGGATCTGGAAGTCGCCGCCGAACCTGCTGCGGCACCAGAAGCGCCGCGCCGTTCGGCGCGCAGCACGATGTCCGTGCTGGCGCAGTCCGTCGATCTGTTGCGCGATCGCGTTGCGAACGAGCCCAATAACTGGCAGGCGCATCGCGAGCTCGGCGAGGCGATGCTCGAGGACGGCGATCGCACCGGCGGCCTCGATCAGCTCGAATCCGCAATGGTCGGCTTTGAGAGCGAAGACGATCTCGAATCGGCTCGATCCCTCGCCGACGAGATCATTCGGCTCAATCCGCACTCCATTCGGCACCACCAGAAGCGCGTCGAATACGCCGTGCGCATGGGTGATCGCCCACGGCTCATCGAAGCGTACATCGAACTCGCGGACGCGCTGTTCAGGGCAGGGCAGGCCGACAAGGCGAAGTCCGTGTACCAACGCGTGCTCGAACTCGCGCCGGACGATGTGCGCGCGCTCGCTGCGCTCGAAACGTTTGGCGAACCGGAAGAGGTCGCACCGCCCGCACCGCCGGCCGACGCGCGCCGCTCGCAACACGCAAAGCGATACACGGCGGCAACGCCAATCGAGAATCTTCCGCCAGTTCCGTCGCCGCCGAAAGCCGCGGCGTCGTCAGGCGACTACGTGGATCTCGAGGACTGGCTCAAGGAGGACGACGCGCCAAAGTCCACGCGCATGGTCGTTGAAGAGAAGGAACCGACGGGCGACGAGGACGCTGATTTCGCGGACATGCTGCGAAAGTTCAAGCAAGGCGTTGCAGAGAACGTCGACGAAGAGGACCACGAGAGTCACTACGATCTCGGTGTTGCATACAAGGAGATGGGACTCGTCGATGAAGCGATCGCCGAATTTCAGAAGGCGCTGCGTGGTGCACACAATCGCGTGCGTGCGTACGAGGCGCTCGGCCAGTGTTTCGTGGAACGCGGCCAGGACCAGGTCGCGCTGACCATCCTTCAGCGCGCGCTCGCGGAGCCGGGCGTTACGGACGAACAGTTGGTCGGCGTGCTGTACTTGCTTGGGAGCGCGTCGGAAGCCCTCAAGCATCCGGCGGACGCGGTGAAGTATTACCAACGCATTTTTGCGGTCGACATCAAGTTCCGCGATGTCCAGAAGCGCATGCGCGCGCTGGAGGCGGCCGCGCGGTGACGATGCCGGCTCGCCAACCTGCGCCCGTCGCGTCGGCGCTTCGGGAGATTCAGGAGCCCGTGCGCGAGCGCCTGGAGGCCGTGCCTGGCGAGATGTGGCGGATCGTTTCCGCCGATGACGACACGCTCGTGCGCGAAGTCAGCCGGCACTTGATGAGCATGCGCGGCAAGATGTTTCGTCCGTCGCTGACGCTGCTCGCGAGTGCGCTCGAAGAATCGCCGGAACCGCGCGCCGTTCCACTCGCCGCCGTCGGTGAGCTGATTCATCTCGCGACGCTCGTCCACGACGATTCGGTCGATCATTCCGTGCTCCGTCGCGGAATGCCGACGATCAACTCGTTGTTCACGCACGAGATCGCGGTCATTTTCGGCGACCATCTGTACGCGCGCGCCGTCGCGGAGCTCTCCCGCCTCGGCGACGTCGAGCCGATTCGCACGCTGTCGATTGCATCGAGCGCGATGACGCTCGGTGAACTGCGGCAGCTGGCGGCGTTCGATGCGCTGTCATTCGGTGAAGAGGATTACTATCGGCTGATTCGCGCCAAGACGGCGTCGCTGCTCGGCGCGGTGTGTGAAGTCGGCGCGCTCGCCGGCGCGCAGCGCCACCGCGCGTCGATGGCGCGGTACGGCGAACGGCTCGGCATGGCGTTCCAGATTGCCGACGACTTGCTGGATTACACCGAAGGCTCCGATGTCACCGGGAAACCGAGTGGTCTGGATTTGCGCGACCACAAGGTCACGCTGCCACTCATCGCGGCGCTGCGCGAGATGAATGCGGCGTCCCGTGCGCGCGTCGACGCGTTGTTCGCCGATCCCACCCCGAGTGACGCGCATATCGAGGAGGTCGTCGCCATCGTGAGCGAAAACGGCGGGCTCGACTACGCCCGGCGTCGCGGCGAGCAGTTTGCAGAAGAGGCAGAGGATGCATTGACAGGCGTGCCCGATAGCGCGGCCCGGTCGGCGCTGACCGACGCGATTTCTTACGTCATGGACAGGCGGTGGTGACCTGATGGCAATCGGACCCAGTGGCTCAGCTAAACATCGACCCGGCTACCACGCGCTGGTGCTGGCGGTCGGCTTCGTGGTGGGGGGCTTTTTTACGGCAGCAGCCCGCCAATGGCTCCCTTCCGGGGCCGTAAAGGAGTTTTTAACCACAGGTGTTACCCCGTCGATCGGTCCTTTTGAGATCGACCTGGTTATTGTTAACCTGAAAGTCGGACCGGCCGCGCTGGACGTGTCGTTCTTGAGTCTGGTCGGGATTCTGGTCGCGTACCTGATCGCGCGGTCTCTTTTCTAGGAGGCAGTATGCCGTTCAATCTGGGGATGGGCGAAATCATCCTCATCCTGCTTATCGTCCTGCTCTTCTTCGGGGCTCGTCGCATTCCCGAGATTGCCGGCGCTTTCGGGAAGGGGATCAAGGAATTCAAGAAGAACATGAATGAGGCGCAGCGCGCCATTACCGAGCCCGAAGGCGGGAATGAACGCCTGTCGGCACCGCCGCCGTCCACGACGAGCGAGTCAGTGGAGCGTGAGCCTAAGAAGCTGATGCGGTAGCGCAACTGCAGGAGCGAGGAGCGAGCGCGAGGAAGAGTGCGGAGGGTAAGGCTGAGGGGTAACGAAGGAACAGAAAAGGCGCGTCGACACTCGACGCGCCTTTCTCTTTTCTATTCCTTCTCCTGTTCCTTACCCCTCGATCCTCTTACTCGCTCCTCGCTCCTGTCTGTTACTGTCCGCGGTTCGCCGCAAAAACTTCCCGGCGTTTGTCGACGACGTCGGCCGCATCGCGGATCGCGGTCATGTACTGTCGGTACCGGTCCTGCATGATTTGTTGCTCGACCTGCGCGCGCTGCGTGGTAAGCTGGGCTTCCCAGGCAGGGCGGGATGCGTTCACGCGTTTTTCAACGCGAATGACGTAGACGCCTTCTGGCGCGGTGATCGGTTCGCTCACCGCACCGACCGTGAGTGAGAACGCTGCTCCGGCGGCCGGATGTCCCTGGCCAAGTCCCGGCACAAACTGCATGCGCGTCACCATCGCGGTTGTCTCAACTTGGTAGTTCTTGCCGCGTGCGGCCGCTTCGAGCGATGTCTGCGCAGCGGCGCGCGCGAAGTCGCGCGCCTCCGACAACCGTGATTCCGCGGACTTCTTGCGCGCGAGGTACGCGCGAATGTCTTCGCGAACGCGTTCGAGCGGTGGATCACCACCCGGCGTGAGCGAGTCCAGGCGCGCGATGAAATACGCGTTGTCCGAGTCCATCACTTCAGATACTTCGCCCGCTTGTGCGGCACCGTTTGTCGCCCACTGTGCAAGCCCGGCGAGTACCAGTCCACTCGGTGAAACAGCGCGCTGTGCTTCGACGACGTCGAGTTGGAAAATCGGGACGTTCAGCCGGCGCGATGCGGTATCGAGGCGCGACGGATTGTCTGCTCCCGTTGCGATTCGCGCGAGCGAATCCGCAAGCCGATCCGTCATAGTCGCGGACGAGTCCGACTGGCGGAAACGAACGAGAATGTGGTGCGCGGTCAGCGTATCGCCTTTGCGCGCATCGAGACGAACGATGTGCCACCCGAGCGAAGTCTTGATCGGCTCGGACAACTGGCCAGGGCGCAGTTTTGCGAGCGCGTCGCTGATTTCCTTGATACCGAAATCGGATTTCGCTGTCGGCGGCAGTTTGCCGCCATCGGCCGCGCTTGCTGAATCGTCGGAGACTTCTTTTGCGACGGTTTCGAACGATTCCCCGCGGGTAATACGAGTGCGCGCAGCGACAAGCCGCTCGCGCATCGCCGCCGAGTCGGCCGCCGACGGTTCGCGCGACACTGCGATCACGCTGACGCGAGCGCGCGACGACATCTGCAGCCGCTTGCGATTCTCCGCGTAGTACGCAGAGATCTCCGCCGATGTCACCTGTGCGAGTGCCGCTGTGTCCGCAGCTGGAGTCGGCTTGAACGAGACGTAAGAGAACGACGTGCTGTCGTTTCGATCCTGATATGTGCGCCAGAGCCGCGCCGACGAAACGTAGACTTCGTTCGCGACCTGATCGTAGAACTTGAGCTTCGGAATCTCTGTTTCGTAGTAGCGTTGCAGCTGCAGCAAAATTCCCTGTTGGCGCACGGCGGGGCTCGACAGGAATCGCTCCCACTTTGCGGGATCGAAACGCCCGTCCGTCTGCAACTCAGGGTTCTGCATCAACGCCGGTGGCGGCGCCATGCGTGCCGCTTGCTGAATCTCATCCGCAGTGACGCCGATGCCCCGGCGGTCGAATTCCTGCTGCTGGATGATTGCCATCACGAGCTCGTCGAATGCCTGATCGTCGATCAGCGCCCGCTCGTCGAGGTCGACTGCGCGTCCGGTCTGTTGTTCGCGCTGGCGAGCGAGATCGTTGGCGTAGTTGAACCACTGGCCGTACGTGATCTCGACGCCGTTCACTTCGCCGATCGCGGTGCTCTGGCTCAATCCGCGTTGGCCGAGCAGACCCGACGTGTCGAGCAGCAGGTACCCACCAACAAATGCGACCGCCAGTATCCACCACAAGTAGCGCGCGGCGCTGCGCATCTGCTGTAACACGAGCTGCTACTCCCGGTCGAAGAAAAGGGGAAAAAGAGAGACCGCAAAGCTACCGGCCGCGGTTGGCTAAAATCAAGCAGGAAGCGTACTTCGCGATTGCCGGCGTAGCTCTTGCGTGCTATCTTCGCGCCCGAGTCGTCTCTAGCAGACAAGCGAGAAAAACAGGGGACTCGGGTGGCCGCATCCGGACGCGTTGACGAGCTAAAAAAACGATACGACGAGAACCCTCGGCGGTTCTTTGCGCCGCTCGCCAACGAGTATCGGAAGTCTGGCGACCTCGAGCTGGCGATCGACCTCTGCAGGCAGCATCTCGCCGAATCGCCCCAGAATCTTTCGGGACAAATCGTATTCGGTCAGGCGCTTTTTGACGCCGGATCCCTCGAAGAAGCCGAATCGGCATTTGGGACGGCGATCAGCCTCGATCCCGAAAACCTGATCGCGCTCCGGCACCTCGGCGATATCGCGCGCGCGCAGAACGATGCGGTGCGCGCGAGACTCTGGTACCAGCGGGTAATCGACGCCGATCCGCGCAACGACGAAGTCGCCGCGATTCTGGCCGAACTGCCGGCCGAGGCGCGTGCGAGTGACGCAGTTGTTGTGCAGGAAGCGGCCGCGCCGCTCGAGGTTGAGCCGACGTCGCTCACCGAGACTGTGCCGTCGCCGCCAGCCGCTGATCCGATCGTCGCCGAGCCGCCGGCTGAGCCGCCGCCATCGATGCGGCCAACGCCTGCGATTTCCGCGCGCACAGTACCCCCGCCACAACCGATTTCTCAGGCCGACGTAAAGACCGTTGAGATCCCCGCGCTCCCGCCGCGTCCGCGCGCGGATGCTGAAGCGATCAGTTTTGCGGACGAAGCTCCAGCCGCGGAGGCATCGGCTACGGAGGAGCGCGCGGTTGAGCCGGCGTCGCCGCCGCCCGCCGTTGGATTTGACGTGGACTTTGGCGCTGCCGCCGGATTAGGAATGCCGGACGAACCGATGATGGGTGCTGTCGGCGAGTCATCGGCGTTTGGCAGCGTCGACGTCCCGACGGAATCGCCGTTCGGCACGGCAGAGGATTTCACGCCGGAAAGTCCATTCGGTACGAGCGGACGCGGAAAGAGCGCGACGCCTGGATACACAGCGCCGACGCCATCGGAGGTTGAAGAAGCTGCGCCACCGCCGCTGCCTGTAATTGAGGCGGAAGCGCCACCACCGCCGCCCCCACCGCCGCGGCCCGCAACTCCACCTCGGGCTGCGTCGCCGATTGCTCCGGTTCGCGCGGTCACTCCTGTGCCCGCTCCCGCGTCCCTGGAGTTCGACGTCGTCGACGCGGCACCGCCCGTGCGCCCGCGCGAAGTGCCGGCGCGTCATCCAGCCGCGGCGGGCGTTGAAGAGTTCGAGCTGGAGCCCGCAGAGAACGAGGCCGAGTCCAAGCCGGCAGAATCCGCGTCGGAGCCCGAGTCGTTCGCCACGGAAACGATGGCGGAGTTGTACGTAAAACAGGGGCTGAGCCAGAAGGCGATCGATGTGTATCGCGAGCTCATACGCGCTCGACCGAATGACGACGGGCTGAAGGCGCGGCTCGCTGAGCTGGAAGGGGACGGGCGCGGGGCGAAGAGGCTTACCGCGCGAACGTTTTTTTCGGCCATTGCGACGCGACGCGCGACGCCGGCTCGACCGCAAACTCCGCCACGTGATTCTGCGGTCGTCGACGACGTGCCGGTTCCAGTCGAGGAACTCGACGAAGTGGACGCTCCACCGCGTGCATCGTCGTCGCTTCCGTTCATCGACACATCTGAGCCGGAGCCGGCCGCACCTGCTGAGGTCGCAGCGGAAGCGGCCGCAGTCGACGAGCCGGAGCCCGCGACCGTCGACGCAGATGCCGACGAGGTAGCGGCGAGACCAGCACGGCCGACCATCGACGCATTGTTCGGCAACGCAGACGTCGCCGCAATGGATGACACCGCCGCGCATTCGCTCGCGGCCGCGTTCGGTGGCGCGCGCGCCAATGTGGGCGGGCGTCCCGCCCGCGCCGCAAGCGACGAAGTGTCACTGGACGAAGTGTTCCGTCGCGCCGGGCGTGAAACGCCATCTGGAGGTCTCGCTGTTCCGCGACAATCTGCGACGCTCCGATTCGACCAGTTCTTCGCCGGCGGAAGCGCCGAGCAGTCATCGAGTCAGCCCGACAGCGGCCCCGATCCCAGCGGCGACAGCGAGCAGTTTCAGGCGTGGCTCAACGGACTCAAGAAACAGTGAGAATCGCGGTCCTGCACGGGCCGAATCTCAACTTGTTGGGGACGCGCGAACCGGAGAAATACGGGACGCAAACGCTCGACGACATCGAGCGCGACCTCAAGCGAGTCGGGAAAGAACTCGGCGTTCGCCTCACGTTTGCACAGCACAACAGCGAAGGCGATTTGATCGAAGCCATTCACGCGCTGCGCGGAAAGGCCGACGGCGCGATCATCAACGCTGGAGCGTTCACGCACACGAGCCTCGCGTTGCGCGACGCGTTTCTCTCCGTGTCGGTACCGTTCGCCGAAGTGCACTTGACGAACATTTACGCGCGTGAACCCGAACGCCGAACGTCGATGCTCGCGCCGGCAGCGGTCGGTGTCGTATGTGGGTTCGGCGCTCAATCGTATGAACTCGGGCTGCGTGGGCTAGTCGCGCGGCTAAACGAACAGCCGAAGGCCTCAGGGCTCAGGGCTTAGGGTTCACGGCTGTTGTTGACTGATTCTCGTCCCGCGCGGATCGCCGCGCTGCGCAGCGTGCTCGCCGTCAATCATCTCGACGCGCTGCTGCTCACGTCGCGCTCCAACATTCGATACCTGACCGGCTTCTCGGGTTCGGCGGCGCTCGCAATCGTTGCGCCAACGGACGTCATCGTCATCACCGATTTCAGGTACAAGACGCAAGTCGAAACAGAACTCGCCGGTGTTGCGCGCGCGGTCATCGAATCGCACTCACTGTGGACGCGCTTGTGGCTGGTGCTTCCCGACGTGCTCGGCGCGGAGCGGATCGGGTTCGAGAGCGCACATCTATTACATAGGGACTTCGAACGCGTCGTCGAAAACGGGGGGCGGTGGCAGTGGCGGCCGACGAGCGATCTCGTTGAATCGCTGCGTGAACGCAAAGACCCCGGTGAACTGGAGAACATTCGGAGCGCGGCTGGCATCGCCACACGCGCACTCTCGAAAACGCTTCCGCAGATTCGCGCTGGAATGACCGAGCTGGCAATCGCAGGCGTGCTCGAACACGCGTTGCGGGCCGAGGGCAGTGAAGGATTCCCGTTCGAAACGATCGTCGCGACTGGTGCACGCGCCGCGCTGCCGCACGCGCGCGCGAGTGCGCAGGCCACCGCGCCCGGTGATTTTCTGCTGCTCGATTTTGGCGCCATATACGCAGGCTATTGCAGCGATATCACCCGAACGGTTGTGCTCGGCGCAGCGAGCGACACGCAGCGCGAGGCCTATGGCGTGGTACGCGCAGCGCAAGCCCACGCGATCGCCGGGTTGAATGCTGGTGTCACCGGAAAGGATGCCGACGCGCTAGCGCGGAGCTACATTGAGCGGGCCGGATGGGGCGAGGCGTTTGGGCATTCGCTCGGTCACGGAATCGGGCTCGAGGTGCATGAGGCTCCACGCCTTGCGCGCACCGCCGAGGCCCCGCTTCCCGCCGGTGCTGTGGTGACGGTCGAGCCTGGTGTGTACCGGCCTGGATGGGGTGGCGTCCGGATAGAGGACGACGTCTATCTAGGTCAAGCGGGACCGGAAGTGCTGACAGATTTCCCGCGCGATCTCATGGAAATCGCGTGATGGGTCCCTCGACTCCGCGTTCGCAATGATCGACCTACGCTACGTCAAGAAACTGATTGAGATGCTCGATGAGTCGACCGTAGACTCAATCGAGATTTCGTCCGACAAGGGCCTCAAGATCCGGCTTTCGAAGTCGCCGGTCGCGCGCGGTGCCGTGACCATGGCAGCGCCGGTGGCGATGCCAGCGGTAGATGTCGCGCGGCTGACGCCGCCCGCGGGGGTGCCTGCAGCGGCGACCGCCCCTGAAGCGCAGCCCCCGGCAGCCGTTCCCCAGAGTGCCCCTGCCGCGTCCAATCTCCAAGAGGTGAAGTCTCCGATGGTGGGCACGTATTACGGGGCGCCCGAACCCGGCGCGAAGCCGTATGTCACTGTCGGAGATCGCATTAAGAAGGGGCAGGTGCTCTGCATTATTGAAGCGATGAAGATCATGAACGAGATCGAGTCCGAGGTCGACGGCGTCGTGCGTGAATCGCTCGTCGACAACGCACATCCAGTCGAGTACGGACAGGTCCTCTTCAGAGTCGATTCGAACGCATAGCCATGGCGAATCCCGTCGTAGCTCCGCAGACCGCGACACCCGCGCCGCCCTACAACTACAAGGCGGTGCTGCAGGCAATGGTGCAGCGAGGCGCGTCCGACTTGCACCTCAAAGTCGGCCGTCCGCCGACGCTGCGTGTCGACGGCGAACTCGTGCCGCTCGAGATGTCGGCGCTGACGCCGCAGGACCTCAAGTCCATCGGTGATCAGGTCGTTCCACCAAAGCAGAAACGCGAGTTCGATACAGATCGCGAAGCGGACTTTGCCATCGGCGTGCCGGGCATCGGTCGTTTCCGCGTCAACATTTATCAGCAGCGCGGTTCAATGGCGTTCGCGTTCCGCGCCATCGCGTTCCAGGTTGCGTCGGTGAAGGATCTCAACTTGCCGCCGGTGCTCGAGGAAATCGCGTTGAAGCCGCGCGGACTCGTGCTCGTTACCGGAATCACCGGCTCGGGTAAATCGACGGCGCTCGCAGCGATGATTCAGTACGTAAACGAACGGCGCCACGCGAACATCATCACGATCGAAGATCCGATCGAGTTCTTGCACCGCGACATCAATTGCCACATCAATCAGCGCGAAGTGGGAACGGATACCGGTTCGTTCGCGCAAGCGTTGCGTCGCGTGCTGCGCCAGGACCCCGATTGCATTCTGATCGGCGAAATCCGCGACCTCGAAACGCTGGAAATTGCGCTCAAGGCCGCGGACACCGGTCACTTGGTGTTCTCGACGCTGCACACGACGGACGCGACGCAAACCATCAACCGTGTGTTGTCGTTCTATCCGCCGCACCAGCAGGCGGACGTGCGGTTCTCATTGTCGACGGCGTTGCAAGCCGTCGTGTGCCTGCGACTTGTGCCGCGCTCGGACAAGGCGGGCCGCGTGCCCGCGTGCGAAGTGCTCATCAACACCGCGGCGGTGCGCGAGAACATTCGCGACATGACCAAGTCGCTGAACATTCCCGATCTGATCAAAGACGGAACTGTTCAGTACGGCATGCAGTCCTTCGACCAATCGCTGATGAATTGGTATTCGAAGGGCATCGTGTCGTACGAGAGTGCGCTCTTCTACTCGACGAATCCGAGCGAGTTCGCGCTCAAGGTGCAGGGCATCGCGGGCACCAGCGACACGAGCTGGGAAGGGTTCACACCCGACACCACCGCGTAAGGGCGCGGACGCGCCGATGTTCCAGAAGGTTTTGATCGCCAACCGCGGCGAAATCGCGCTGCGGGTCATCCGGGCTTGCCGCGAGCTTGGCATTCAAACGGTTGCCGTGTATTCCGAGGCAGACCGTGAATCGTTGCACGTGCGCTTTGCTGATGACGATGTGTGCATCGGCAAACCGCCGGCGCGCGAGAGTTATCTCAACATTCCGCGCATCATCGCCGCCGCAGAAATCACCGGCGCCGACGCGATTCATCCGGGCTACGGTTTTCTCGCAGAAAACGCGGAATTCGCGGAGATCTGTCAGGCCACGAACATCACGTTCATTGGTCCGACGCCGCAGCAAATCCGCACGATGGGTGACAAGGCAGCCGCGCGTCGCGCGATGATGGATGTGGGTGTTCCCGTTGTACCAGGTACGCCGGGTCCCGTCGAAGATCCAGAGGAAGCGTTGACGTATTCGGCGGGCATTGGATTCCCGGTGATCATCAAAGCGGCGGCGGGCGGTGGCGGAAAAGGCATGCGCGTTGCGCGCGACGCCGATGAGTTTGTGCGCTCGTTTCAAATGGCGCGCACGGAAGCGACGGCCGCGTTTGGCAACGGACAGGTGTACGTCGAGAAATACCTCGAGCGTCCGCGCCACATCGAGTTCCAGATCCTCGGCGATACGCATGGCAACGTGATTCATCTGGGTGAACGCGATTGTTCGGTGCAGCGGCGCCATCAAAAGTTGGTCGAGGAATCGCCGAGTCCCGCGATGACGCCGTCGTTGCGTGAGAAAATGGGTGCGGCAGCGGTGAAGGGCGCGAAAGCAATCGACTATGTCGGCGCGGGTACGATGGAAATGCTGCTCGACAGCGACGGATCGTACTACTTCATGGAGATGAACACGCGCATTCAGGTGGAGCATCCGGTAACGGAGATGATCACCGGCGTGGATCTCGTGAAGGAACAGATTCGTGTGGCGAGCGGTGAGAAGTTGAGCGTGACGCAATCACCGCCGTTGCGCGGGCACGTAATCGAGTGCCGCATCAACGCGGAAGATCCGATGAAGAACTTCCAGCCGTCGCCCGGATTGATTGATGTTTTTCATCCACCGGGCGGCCCTGGCGTGCGCATCGACTCGCACGTGTACGCGGGGTATCGCGTTCCGCCGTTTTACGATTCGCTGATTGCGAAGCTGATTTGTCAAGGGAAGGATCGTGAGGAAGCGATCACGCGCATGCAGATCGCGCTGGAGTCATTCGTGTTGCACGGTGTGACGACGACGATTCCGTTTCTCGCGCGGATGATGGAGAACGAGCATTTCAAATCCGGCGACATCCATACAAAGTTTTTGGAGAAGGAAGGGGCGGATTTGTTCAACCCGCCCGCGAAGTAGCGCGCGCTAGAGCAGGCTGAGCGCACAATTGCGCCGGTCCGGCCCGACCGTAATTATGACGCATGCTTTTCGGTGCCGTCGTGGCCGCTGCGCTCGCGCTGCAATCCGGCGGCCCACAGGCCCGCGGCGCGCCGCTCGAGCGCGCGTTACTGGATAGCCTCGAAAGCGCTTCCCTCCGATTCTTCAATGAATGGGGACTCGCGTGGCGCACGAGCGAAGCGGAGCGCCATCAATTCGAGTTCAATGAAGCCGGCATGCGCACGCGGCACCTGCAGCTGCACTGCCATCCTGACGTCGACGGGCCGTACGCACGCCTGCGCATGGGCAGCATGATTCGTAGTGACGACAGCTGGTACGCGGTGTGTCCGACGTGGTTTCTCGGCGATGTTGGTCCAGCGGATGAACGGCTCGGACTCGACAACGCACTCGCCTCGGACCTGCGAACGTCGGTGCGTGCGCGGCGCCAGTCGCTGATCGACTACTTCGCGCGCGCTAGCGCGGCGCTGCCGACGAGTGCATGGATTGTTGGACAGCGCGTGCGCTTCCTGGTCGATCAACGCAGTCTCGACTCCGCGCAGCGCGTCGCGCGCGAATGTCGTGCGGACGCGTGGTGGTGCGCGCAACTATCCGGCTACGTCCTGGCAGCGCGTGGTGATTGGCTCGCCGCTGAATCCGTTTTCGTTGCAGCGGTGGAACAGATGCCCGCGGCGGAGCGATGTCGCCGCACCGACTTGAGCGATTTGCTCGACTCTGCGGGCCGCGATGCGTACGCGAAGATTCCGTGTGCCGAACGGGCGGCGATGAACGAACGGATCTGGTGGCTTGCCGATCCGCTCTACATGGAGGCGGGCAATGAGCGCCGCGCCGAACAGTTCGTGCGCCAGGTGCTCGTCGAGTTCCGTCGCAGCATCACGCGCGACGAGCGATACAACTGGAATCGCGGCGCGGGCGGAGATGCGCTGATGCGCATGATCGACCGCTATGGCTGGCCGGCGTACACGTTCTGGAACGGACTGCGCACTGACCTCTCGCACTCCGCGTACCTCGTCGGCAACGGGACGGGCATGAACGAACCGTACTCGACGTTCGAGTACGGCGCATCGCGCGTTCACTTGTTTCCTGCATGGGACGCAGTCGCGGATCCGCTGCGCTCGCATGCCGTGCACTGGACCATTTCCGATACGACGCGTGCCGACCAATGGAGCGAGAGTTTGTGGTGGCCGCGCGAACACGCGGCACTCAAGGCACCGCTGGTGCAACTCCCGGAACCACAGGTCGCGTTTCTTCGTCGCGATGCGCACGTAATCGTTGCCGCAGCGACCGACCTCGCCGCTGGTCCGCTCGGGCGAGCGCAGAGTGCGGTGGTCGAAGGCACGCTGATGCTGTCCGATGCGCCGGGCGCGTTCGAGAACATCGGCCATGGCGCTGGTATCGTGGGCGAGCCGCTGGTTGTGCGCGGCACCATGCGACCGCGGCCAACGCTGATGGGCATTGAATTCATGGCGCCACGGCCGAGTGGGCCACCGGGCGGGCGAACGCGCCAGAGCATCGCGCCGCCGGCGACGCTCGCTGCGCTACCGCCGAATGGTCTTGCGATCTCGGAGCCTGTTGTGCTACGCGCGCCGCCCGACGACGGGGCGCTGAGCAACACGCCGGACTCGGCGCTGGCGCGCATGGCAGGGTCCACGCGTGTCCCCGCGTCGAAACGCATCGGTGTGTATTGGGAGACCTATGGGTTTCGACCGGGCGACTCGGTAAACGTCGCGATCTGGATCGAGCGGTTCACGCAACAAGGCGTGATGCGACGGTTTGGTATCGCGCTGCGTGTTGCAACCGATCTCAACACACCAATTGCAATGAGTTGGTCGGAGCCAGATCCAGGACGCCGATCGCATGTGATCAGCGGCGACGTACCGATCGTTGGGCGCAGCGTTGTGCTCGATGTATCGACGCTTCCGCGCGGCGAGTATTGGCTTGATGTCGCGGTCGGAAAACCTGGGCAAGAGCCTGTGCGCGGCCGACGCGCGTTCACCGTTCGATGATCGTGCGATTCGCGAGTGTCGCCGTGCTGTGCATCTGCGCAACGCGCGTCGATGCGCAAAGCACCGCAATCATTACCGCTGCTGATCTTCGCGCGCGACTCAGCGCGCTCGCGCACGATTCCACGGGCGGACGGGAAACCGGACAGCCCGGACACGCGGTGGCGACGCGGTACATCGCGAATGAACTGCAACGAATGGGCGCAACGCCGGGCGGCGCGGGGAATTCATACTTTCAAACCGTGCCGCTGCGCATGGTGTCATCGACGGTGACATCCGCGCGATTGCAAGTTGCGGCCGACAATCTCAAGCGCGGTGTCGACTATCTCCCGCTGCTCGGAATGTCAGGCGTCCCGTTTCCGCGCGCGGCACGCGTTTACCAGCGCGATCTGGTGTACGGCGGCCGTCTTGGCGACGGTGAGTCGTTCGACTCAACGCTGACGAAAGACAAGATCGTGTTGTTCGAGGCGCCGCTGCGCGACGACGGCCAACCAGACTATCAGGTGTGGGCGTATGCCAAGATCCTCGCACTGCACAAAAAAGCGCACGCGGTCTGGATCGCTTCGCTGGATTTCATGCCGGGGTCAGTGGTCGATCGGTTCACAACCCCGTGGATGGAGCTCGAAGATGCGTGGCGCCTCGAACCGGGAGTTCCGCCGGTTATCGCGGTGACGCGCGCGACGGCCAGCTTTGCGCGTTCAAAGCGCTCGCTTGGTGGGAGCGTGTCATTTGAAACGACCGTCACGCCACTCGAGGGCGGATCGCGGAATGTGGTTGCGTTCGTGCGCGGTCGCGATCCAGCGTTGGCGACGTCATTCGTGATTGTTTCTGCGCACAGCGATCATCTCGGGCGCACACGCGACTCGTTGCGCGGCGGGGTGTCGGTATTCCGCGGTGCAAACGCTGGATCAGGCGCTGCAGCGCTCCTCGAGTTGGCAGAATACTTCGCGTCCGATTCCGCGCGCCCCAAACGCTCGATCGCCTTTGTGTGGACGACCGGTGAAGAGCAGGGCTTTCTCGGCGAGAAATGCTTTCTCGAACACCCGACGTTTGGCCACGGCCGAACATTTGCGCACGTACGCGTGGATCCGATCGGGCGCGCCGATTCCGGTATGCTCGGATGCGCACCAGGTGGACCGTCGAACGCGGCTGCCGAGTTCCAGACGGTGACCGTCGTTGGTCCAACGAGTGCCGTGGACCGCACGGCGAATGAGCGCGTGGAGGACGTGAACTTCGACCGTTTCGCCGCGGCAACGCGGCAACTCGCCGCGTTCGTGAACACGCTCGCGTCGCCAGAGGGGAGTGCGGTGCCAAGCACCACGAGGGATCAGTTGCTGGCGACCTGTCGCGGGCAACTCGCCCCAAGTCGATAGGCGCGTCGGATTGGCCGAAAAGGGCTCCTTTGTGCCGCTGGGCGGTATGGAGTGGCAGTGCAAAGAATGGAGTTGAATGCCGTGACCGCCGACCTCGTGCGCCAGTCCTATCAGAGTGGCCACTACGCCGAAACCTGTGCGCGCAAAATTGCCTGACGCCGGGGACGCGGCGCCTGCGCCAAAGCGCCCGCGCGTCAAGCGCCGTCCGGACCCAGATGAGAGCGACGTTGTCGCATCGCTGACGCCAGAAGCGGCCGAGCGGGAAACGCGCGCTCGTGCGCTCGCGCGTGAATTGCTCGCGATCGTGTTGCTCATCGCCGGCGTGTTCATCGCCGGCGCGCTCATCTTTGAGCAAACACCAGCGGGCCTTTCATGCACGGCGTCGACGGGTCCGTTCGGGCCGGTCGGTGGTTGCGTGCGCTGGACGTTGTTGGGATTGCTCGGCGTCGCTGGTGCTGCTGCGGTGCCGCTGATCCCGCTGGCGCACTCGCTGCGATTGTTCGGAAAACTTGCCGCGCGCACCGATCGTTCGTGGCTGGTGTTCACGTCCGGCCTTGCGCTGCTGCTGCCGATCGCCGTGGGGCTGGCGCGTGGTGCAACGCCGAGCACGGGTGTGCTCGATCCGATCTCCGGGCTGTGGGGCGGGTTCGTCAGTTATTACGTGCAAGGCGCTATTGGTGAAGCGGGTGCGTGGTGCGCCGTCGCGTTGCTGTTTTCGTTGCTCACCGCCGTCACGCTCGAGTGGCACCCGATTCGCGCGTTGTTGTCGGTACGCAAAGGCGCGGTAGCGGCGCCGGCGGTCGAGACGAAAGCAACGAAACTCGAGCCGGACGCGCGCGACATGCCGGCGGCGGACTTCTCATTGATGGATCGTGGCCCGTCGGTCGATGACGTTGTTGCTGCTGAGCGCGACGAGAGCGAGCAGTTGTCGATCGATCTGGAGCGTCGCAAGAAAAAACTGTCAAAGAAAGAGCGCGGCGCCGTCCGCGACGAGCAAGTCGCTGCGGAGATCGACAAGACGGCGATGATCTTTGCGGCGGACGACGAGTTGCCGCCGATCACGTTGCTGGATGAAGCACCGGCAACAAACGTCGAAGAAGACAAGAAGCAGATCGAAGAAAATGGTCTGCGTTTGCTCGACGCGCTGCGAACATTCCGCGTTGACGGCGAACTGACCGGGTGGACGAAAGGCCCGACCGTTACGCAGTACGAGATCTCACCAGCGCCGGGTGTAAAAGTTCGTCAGATCGCGAACCTCTCGAACGACATCGCGCTGGCGATGCGCGCGGCGAGCATTCGCATCGTCGCGCCGATCCCTGGACGCGGCGCAGTCGGTGTTGAAGTCCCGAATGCCAATCGCGAGACGGTGGCCACGCGGGATTTGCTCGAGTCGCGCGACTATCAAACGGTTCCGCGCGCTCTGCCGATTGCGCTCGGCAAAGATCTCGAAGGCCGTCCTGTTATCGCGGACCTCGCGAAGATGCCGCACTTGCTGATCGCAGGTGCGACGGGCAGTGGCAAGTCTGTGTGCGTGAACACGATCATTACGTCGCTGATCTACCGGCACACGCCGGAGACGCTGCGATTCCTGATGGTCGATCCCAAGATGGTGGAGTTGAGCGTGTACAACTCGCTCCCGCATTTGCGGCATAAAGTGGTAACGGACAATCGCGACGCGGCCGCCGTGTTGAAATGGGCCGTGATGGAAATGCAGGGTCGCTACGAACTCCTTGCGGAGAATGGCGCGCGCAACATTCAGGATTTCAACGCAAAGGTGCGCGCCGGCAACGAAATGCGCCGTCCCAAACGCCCGGACGTTGCGTTTGAGGTGAACAAGTACACCGACGGTGTTCTGCCGTACATCGTTGTCGTGATCGACGAGCTCGCCGATCTCATGATGACCGTGCAGGCGGAAGTGGAGACGCCGCTCGCAATGCTCGCGCAAAAGGCGCGTGCCATCGGCATACACTTGCTGCTCGCGACGCAGCGTCCATCTGTGAACGTCATTACCGGATTGATCAAAGCGAATTTCCCGAGCCGCATCGCGTTCCGTGTGGCGTCGCAAGTCGATTCACGCACCATCCTGGACGGCATTGGTGCAGAAGCGCTGCTTGGTAACGGCGACATGTTGTTCATTCCGCCGGGTAAGAGCGATTTGTCGCGTTTGCAAGGCGCGTTTCTGTCGAACGACGAAACGGAGCGCGTGCTCACGTGGTACACGGATCGTCGCGAAGCCAAGCGTGCAAAAGGATTGTTCCCGGTCGATGCGGCGGCAGAGGCCGATATTCTCGAGCAGGTACGCGCCGCCGAAGCGGAAGAAGCCCGCGCCGGCGAAGGGGATGCGGAAGATGTTGGTGATCGCGACAAGTTGTTCCGCGAGGCCGCTGAAGTCTGCATTCAGCATCAGGGCGGATCGACGTCGTTGCTGCAGCGTCGATTGAAGATTGGCTACGGACGCGCGGCGCGAATCATCGATCAGTTGCACGCCGCTGGAGTGTTGGGACCGCCGGATGGATCGAAGCCTCGCGACGTTCTCCGTGGATTGCAGGATCTCGACGAGCTCTAACGGCCACCGATCAAAGGGAAAGGGAACGTTGAAGTGAGAAGTGCGAGGAGAGCGCGCTCTTCGCACTTCTCACTTTTTATTTCCCTTTCCCTTTGATCAGTGGCAGTTCAAAACGCAAGAAAACGATGATGCGTGCGTTGTTCTGGTGACTGTGTTTTGTGGGCCGACTGTTATCGTCGCCCGCATGACGATTCACAATCAGTTACTCGGTTTCCGCGGCGAGCGCATCGCGGAGAAATGGCTCGAACGAAAAGGCTGGCGCGTCATTCAGCGCCGATTTCGCGATGGACATCGCGACCTCGACCTCATCGCCGAACGGGAAGGCACTGTTGCGTTCGTTGAGGTGAAAGCCCGGTCCGGCGAAGCCTTCGGCACCGCCGTTGAGGCGGTCGACTGGCGCAAAAAGAGGGAGCTGGTCCGGTCCGCCAGGACCTGGATTGGCCGCCATGGCCGGCTGGGCGAGTCGTATCGCTTTGACGTTATTGGGGTTCTCATCAGCCCCGATCACGTTCTTGTTCGCCATGTGGAAAACGCGTTTGGAATCGTCAGGTAGGCTGGCCAAAAGCTGGTCACTTTCGTATTTTCTTCGGGCCTCTGAATGGTCCGGACCGGCGGGTAGATTCTCGTCGGTCGAGCAACCCTCGACAGAAGGAACCTCCACAATGGCAACCGTCGCAAACGCCGTGTCTGACGACCGCAGAAAGGCCCTCTCGCTCGCAATTGCGCAGATCGAGAAGTCGCACGGTCGCGGTGCAATCATGCGGATGGGCACCGACACGCGGGCGCGTGTTGAAGCGATCCCAACCGGCGCGATCAACCTTGATGCCGCAATCGGAGTCGGCGGCATTCCGCGCGGCAGAATCACCGAGATCTACGGTCCGGAATCCAGCGGCAAGACGACCGTTTGTTTGCACATCATCGCGAACGCGCAGCGCATGGGTGGCACCGCAGCGTTCATCGATGCGGAGCATGCGCTCGACACGGAATACGCCGGAAAACTCGGCGTTGACGTAGAAAACCTGCTGGTGTCGCAACCCGATACCGGCGAACAAGCACTCGAGATCTGCGAGATCCTCGTACGCTCGGGCGCCGTCGATGTCATCGTTGTTGACTCGGTCGCTGCACTCGTACCGAAAGCAGAAATCGAAGGTGAGATGGGCGAATCGCACATGGGTCTGCAAGCGCGACTCATGAGCCAGGCGCTGCGCAAGCTGACGGGCGCGATCGCGCGCTCAAAATGCTCAGTGATTTTCATCAACCAGCTGCGCGAAAAGATCGGTGTGATGTTCGGGAATCCGGAAACGACGACGGGCGGCAAAGCGCTCAAGTTCTACTCGAGCGTGCGCCTCGACATTCGTCGCATCGGTCCCGTGAAGGAAAAAGAGGACGTGATCGGTTCGCACGTTCGCGTGAAGGTCGTGAAGAACAAAGTCGCGCCGCCGTTCAAGCAGGCGGAGTTCGACATCATGTACGCCGAAGGCATCAGCCACAGCTCACTCGTGGTCGACATCGGCGCTGAAAGCGGAATCATCGAGAAGTCGGGCGCGTGGTACAGCTACAACGGCCAGCGCATCGGGCAGGGTCGTGAGAACGCGAAGATGTTCCTGCGCGATAACCCGGCGATGATGGCGGAGCTGGAGGCCAAGGTGAAGGAAGTTCTTGGCGTGAAGGCACCGGTTGTTGCGGAGGCGAGCGAAACGACGGAAGAGTAGAGCTCAGGCCCTTAGGGCTGAGGTCAGAGTAATGCGCCGGGGGTCGTTCCCGGTTTGGGTTGAGGCCCGGAATCCTCTCCCAGGCCGTGGCGGTTCCCCGGCGCAGTCTTTTCGCCGCGGCCGTTCTCCACAGCCGGAGTTATCCACAGCCGACGGGCTGGTCGTCGTGGAATGCTCGCTTTCGCCGAGGCGCACGGACCGCTACCGCGTGAGTGTCGAAGACGGGGCGGGGGGTCGCCGCGCCGTGAGTCTCCCGGACGTGTTTGTCGCTCGCAACGCGATCCGTGTTGGGGTCGAGCTCGAGCACGCGCAGGCGGACGCGTTGGTCAGCGCCGCGTCGGAATGCGACGCCTACGACCGCGCGATTGGTGCGCTTGGCCGGCGTGCGTACGCGCGAGCGGAGTTGGAGCGATGGCTCATGCAGCGCGGCATCGCGGGGAGCGTTGCGCGCGCGCAAGTGGCGCGGCTCGTGGATTTGGGAGTAGTAGACGACGAGCGCTTTGCCGCCGATTTCGTTCGCGCTCGTATTTCGCGCCGTGGTGCATCGACGTGGGAATTGCGTCGCGATCTGGGTCGTAAAGGTGTAGCGCGCGAGATCGCCGATGCGGCGATTCGCGCGGTGGCGAGCGACGCTGGACTCGATGACTCCGCCGTTGCGCGCCGCGCCGCCGCGTCGAAATGGCGCGCGCTGCAGCGGCTCGCGCCTGACGTTGCGAAGCGCCGTCTTGTCGCGTTCCTCCGGCGCCGCGGGTTTGGTGGCGAAATCGTTGCAAACGTCGTTCGCGACGTCGTGAACATGGAGCGTACGGCTTAGCTTTCCACGGCCATGCAGAGCCGTGACATTCGTGAAGCGTTCCTGAGCTTCTTCGCCGAAAAAGCGCACCAACGCCGCGCGAGCGCCCCGTTGGTACCGGACGACGATCCGACGTTGTTGTTTGTGAACGCCGGAATGGTCCCATTCAAGAAGATCTTCCTGGGGCTCGAAGAACCGCCGGGCGGCGTTCGCCGTGCGACGACCGCGCAGAAGTGCGTGCGTGCCGGCGGCAAGCACAACGATCTCGAACAAGTCGGTCATACCGCGCGGCATCAGACGTTCTTCGAGATGATGGGGAACTTCTCATTCGGCGATTATTTCAAGCGCGACGCGATCACGTTTGCGTGGGAATTCGTGATGACGCGCTTGCGGTTTCCCGCCGAGCATTTGCGAGTGACCGTGTTCCGCGACGACGATGAAGCGCGTGCGCTGTGGCGCGAGATCGCCGGTTTACCTGACTCGCGCATTTACGGTCTCGACGAGAAAGACAATTTCTGGCAGATGGCCGACACGGGTCCGTGCGGTCCGTGCAGCGAGATCTACGTTGATCTCGCGCACGTTGCGCGCGATTGGGAATTTCCGAATGGCGTAACCGGCGAGTGGACGGATCTCAAACGAAAAGAGTTTTCGAAGGACGCGTTTGTCGAGGGCGCTGAAGCGGGGCGTTTTCTCGAGTTCTGGAACCTCGTGTTCATGCAGTTCGACCGGCAGACCGACGGCACACTCGTGCCGCTGCCGCGTCCGTCCGTCGACACCGGGGCGGGGCTCGAGCGCATGGCTGCGATTGCGCACGGCGTCACGAACAACTTTCACATCGACGTGTTCCGGCCGTTGATTGACGCGGTTGTCGACGTAGTTGGCGTTCCGTATCCGCCGTTCGCTCTCCTTGATGATGCGACACGCAAAGTCAGCGGCGTCGGACGCGCAACGAATGACGCGTTCGTGCACGGCGGTCGCTCGGTCGATCCGGCGTCGTTCCGCGTCATCGCCGATCACGCGCGATCCGTCGCGTTCCTGCTCGCGGATGGCGTGTTTCCGTCGAACGACGGCCGGGGTTACGTGCTGCGCCGAATTCTTCGGCGCGCCGTACGTCACGCATGGTTGCTCGGCCGTCGCGAGCCAACGCTGGTGCGCGTGGTCGAGCGCGCCATCGACACCATGCGCGACGTGTATCCGGAACTGCAGTCGCGGCGGCACCACATTCTCGAAACGACACGCGCGGAGGAAGAGCGTTTCCTCGCGACGATCGACGCCGGTATGGAACGGTTCGAGGAACTCGCGCCGGCGCACACCACGCAGGGCAGCTCCAGATTGCGCGGCACGATTTCCGGCGAAGACGCGTTCATTCTGTACGACCGCTATGGTTTCCCGATCGATCTCACGGAATTGATGGCGCAAGAGCGCGGGTATTCCGTCGACATCGCCGGTTTTGAAGAAGCGCTGGGCCATCAGCGGCGGCGTTCGCGTGTCGAGCGCAAGTCGAAAATGCTGAGTGTCGGCGTCGACGAACTCGATTCGGTCGAGGGCTGGGATATCGCGCCCGGTGAATCCGCGTCGGGCGCGTTCGTCGGGTATGAGACGGTCGAGATCGAAACAATCGTGACCGCGATGAAGCGGCTCGAGGGCGATCGCGTTGCCGTGCTGCTGCGCGAATCTCCGTTCTACGCGGAGTCTGGGGGACAGATTGCCGACCGCGGCGAGGTCGTGGGTCGCGGTTGGCGCGTGCAGGTGGATGACGTACGGAAGATCGACGGTCGCCCGGCCGCGATCGGTGCGCTCACGGGCTCGTTTGCGTTTGGCGCTGCGACGGCGCGCGTCCCGAGTGACCGGCGCCACGACACCGAACGCAACCACACGGCCACACATCTATTACATGCGGTGTTGCGCGCAAAGCTGGGTGAGCACGTGCACCAAGCGGGCTCGCTCGTCGCGCCCGACCGATTGCGGTTTGACTTCACGCATCATGGACCGGTGAAGCCGGACGTGCTCGCCGCGATCGAGGCAGAAGTGAATCAGGGGGTGTGGCGCAACGCGCCGGTGCGCACCACTGAAGAGTCGTACAAGGCTGCAGTCGCGCGCGGCGCGATGGCGCTATTTGGCGAGAAGTACGGCGACGTCGTTCGCGTGGTCGAGATTCCGTCGCTGTCGGTTGAGCTGTGCGGTGGCACGCACGTGCGTACAACGGGCGAAATCGGGTTGTTCAAGATCGTGCACGAAACCGGTGTCGCGGCCGGCGTGCGTCGTATCGAAGCACTCACGGGGCCTGGCGCCTACGCATTCATTCGCGAGGAGGAACAAACGCTCGCGCGCGTTGCGGAAGTCGTGAAGACAGGAACGGACAACGTCGTGCGTCGAGTGGAAACGCTGGTCACGGACATGAAGACACTCGAGCGGCGTTTGACGGATGCGCAGAAAGGCGGCACCGCAAACGTCCTGGGCGAATTGCTCAACCGCGCGCATGCGGTGAATGGTTCGCGCGTGGTGACGGAGATCGTGCCCGCGCCGGACGTGAAATCGCTGCAAGCGTTTGGTGATTCGGTACGCGAAGCGATCGGCAGCGGAATTGCGTTTCTCGGTGCGGAGCATGACGACGGCAAGCTCACGCTGCTCGTGGTCGTCAGTGACGATTTGCGCGGAAAAGGTGTGTCGGCGAATGATCTCGTCAAAGCGGTTGGCGCGCGGACCGGTGCGCGTGGTGGTGGAAAGCCGCACATGGCGCAGGCTGGATTTGCGTCGAAGGATGCACTGAGCGCGGCGTTGCCGATCGCAAGTGAGGTGGCAACGGCCGCCTTACTGGGTTCGACGTGAGCGCCGCTGCCTGGATTGCGTCGCGAGGAGCCGGCGTACCTCCAATGCTCGCGGATCGACTGCGCGAGGTTGCGGCGCAACACGATGATCTCGTTCAGGCCGGCGAAACTGCGCTGCGCGCGTCGCTCGCGACGGAGCCGATGACGCGTGCGCACGCGCTCGATCTGCTGACCGCCGACGCGCTCGCGACCTATGCGTTCGAAGCTGCCGCGGACGATCCATCAACGCTGAGCGCACGCGCGGACGAGGCGATGCGCCGGTTCGGGGCCCTGGGAGGGACACGTACGTGAGCGAACGACTGATCGACGCACTTAACGAACTTGCGGCGACCGCGGAAAAAACGGCGACGACGCTGGCAGCGGAGATCGATACCGCTGCGCAAATGGTGAAGCAGACGCTCGATCGCGGTGGCACGCTGTTTTTTGCGGGAAACGGGGGGAGCGCGGCGGACGCGCAGCACATCGCGACGGAGTACGTCGTGCGATACCGGAAGACGCGACGAGCACTCCGCGCCGTCGCGCTGACCACCGACACATCGCTCCTGACCGCCGCGGGGAACGACCTCGGTTTCAATGAAGTGTTCGCACGTCAGGTCGAAGCACTCGCAAGACCGGGGGACCTGCTCGTTGTGCATACAACAAGTGGCACGTCGAGCAACATCGTGCGCGCGCTCGAAGTGGCGGACGCGAAAGGCGTGGAATCGCTCGCGCTCACCGCGAACGACGGCGGTGTCGTGAAAGCGCTGGCGACGCACACAATCATTGTGCCGACAATGCGCACGGATCGCGCGCAGGAAATTCACCTCTGCATTCAGCACGCGATCTGCGACGCGGTCGAGGCGTCACTGTGACCGCGACTCCGGTGCGCGACGTGATGTCGCTCGCAGGCAAACGTGCATTGATTACCGGCGGCTCGCGCGGGATTGGCGCCGCCGCAGCGCGTTTGTTCGCACGCGCAGGCGTCGACGTTGCGATTGGGTACCGCTCGCGTGGGTACGATGCGTCCGTCGTTGTGGAGCAGTGTCGCGCGTTCGGTGTGCGTGTGCACGCGGTCGCTGCGGATATCGGGACGCGGAACGGCGCCGAGCAACTCGTGGACGAAAGCGCGCGTTTTCTTGGGGGGTTGGATTTCTTCGTTGCGAACGCCGGGATTTGGCCGGTGGAAGCAGTACCCGTTGCAACGATGGACGACGAACGCTGGTCGCGCACGATGCGCGAGAACGTCGACGCGATGTTCTTCACGTGCCGCGCGGCGGCACGTGTGCTGAGTGAGCACGGGCGCATCGTCATGGTCTCCAGTACAGCGGGACAGCGTGGAGAAGCCGACCACGCCGATTACGCCGCGTCGAAGGGCGCGATGATTTCATTCGTGAAATCGATGTGCATTGAGCTCGCAGCGCGAGACATCACCGTGAACTGCGTGGCGCCCGGCTGGGTCGACACCGAGATGGCGGCGTCCGCGTACGAAGGGGAAGGGCGCGGACGCGTTGCGCGTGGTATTCCAATCGGACGCATCGCGACGGCGGATGACATTGCGGGCCCGATTGTGTTCCTGTGCTCGCCGCTTGCGCGGCACATTACCGGTGAAGTCGTGAACGTCAACGGCGGTTCTGTGCTTTGTGGGTGATCGCGCGTCCGTAGCGCTCACACCGCCCGCCGCGGTTCTGAAAATCGTCGAGCGCCTCGAACGCGCTGGGCACGAAGCGTGGTGTGTCGGTGGCGCCGTGCGTGACGCGCTGCTCGGCCACCTCCATCTGGATTGGGACATTACGACCGCCGCGCGACCGGATCAGGTGCGGCGGCTCTTCAAGCGCAGTATTCCGGTGGGAATCGAGTTCGGAACAGTGGGCGTGCTCGATGGCGACGGTGTACTACACGAGGTCACGACGTTTCGGCGGGATGTTCGCACCGACGGCCGCCACGCTGAGGTGGAGTTTGGCGTGTCGCTCGACGATGACCTGGCGCGTCGCGATTTCACGATCAACGCGATGGCGTATTCACCGTCGCGCGGTGAGTTACGCGACCCGTTTGACGGCCGCGGTGATTTGCGACGGCGCATTGTGCGCGCGGTCGGCGAACCGGGTGAACGGATGCGCGAAGACCGACTGCGCGCGTTGCGTGCGCTTCGGTTTGCATCTCGGTTCGAATTCACGATCGACGCGGGGACGTGGATTGCGATCAAGGACAGCGCGCCGCATTTGACGCGTCTGTCTGCGGAACGCGTAAAACAGGAAATCGAGAAAACGTTGCAGCAAGTGGCGCGGCCGAGTGTGGCGTTCATGATGTGGCGCGAGAGTGGAGCGTTTGCGACGCTCGTGCCGCTGCTGAGCGACGTGTCTACGCATCGGTTCCATGTGACGGATGCGTTGCCTATGCCGTCGTTGCGCACGCGACCTGCGCGCAAGGTTCTGAGGTTGGCGTCGCTGTTTCTCGGTGATCCAGTCGCGGACGTTCGCGAGGCGCTGCGCCAATTGCGTTTCTCGAACCAGGACGTGGACTCGGTCACGCGATTGTGCGACGGGTGGAGTGCGATCGGCCCCGACATAGCGAGCGCGCTCGAAGGTGAGCGACCGGCCGACGGCCGCATCCGCCGCTGGGTCGCACAAGTCGGACGCACGCAATGGACGCTTGTCATGCGCCTTGGCGCAGCGGTGTGGTGGGCGCAACGCGAACGTGGCGAACGCGCGCCGTCCGCAGCCGGGGTCCATTCGCTCTATCGTCGCGGCGTGCGCATTGCCTTTCGCGATCCGGTTGCGCTCGCTGACCTCGCGGTGGACGGTGACGATGTGCGCGCCGCGGGCGTGGCGCCCGGTCCTGCGATTGGGCGCACGTTGTCGCGGCTGCTGGATATAGTTGTCGAGGATCCGACGCAGAATCAGCGCGACGTCCTCCTCGCAATCGTGAAGCGCGAACTTCGATGACCGTGCGCAAACGCGCGAGCGACAGGGAGCGGGGCGGGGACACACTGTTCTCGTCGCTGGCCGGCGCCGCTCCACTCGCCGCCCGAATGCGGCCACGCACGCTCGAAGAGTTTGCCGGTCAGGCGCACCTCCTCGCATCCGGCAAACCACTCCGCGCGGCGATCGAAGAAGGACGGGTCGGGTCGATTCTGTTCTGGGGACCCCCGGGAAGCGGCAAGACGACACTGGCACGCATTATCGCGACCCACGCGCGCGCAGAGTTTGTACCGTTTTCGGCGGTGACTGAAGGTGTCGCGCGGATTCGCGAAGTTGTGGAGGAAGCAACGCGTCGCCGCGCATCGGGTACGGGAACACTGTTGTTCGTCGACGAAATCCATCGCTTCAACCGCGGACAACAAGACGCATTGTTGCCGCACGTTGAGAACGGACTGCTGACGCTGATTGGTGCGACGACGGAGAATCCGTCGTTCGAAGTGAATCCCGCGCTGTTGTCGCGTATGCGGGTGTTCGTGCTCCAACCCTTGAGCGTCAATGATGTTCGCGGAGTGCTCGATACGGCGCTCACCGATACCGATCGCGGACTCGGCTCAATGCAGGTTCGCGCGGACGCAGACGCACTGGATGCGATTGCGACACACGCCAATGGCGATGCACGTCGCGCATTGAGCGTCCTCGAAGCGGCGGCTGATGATGCCGGCGCAGGCGGACAGATCACTGCGGAGCGCGCACGCGAAGCGATGCAAGCGCGGGTGTTGCGATACGACAAGAACCGCGAAGAGCATTACAACGCGATTTCTGCGTTGCACAAAGCGTTGCGCGGCAGCGACCCGCACGGCGCGTTGTATTGGCTCGCGCGCATGCTGGCCGCTGGAGAGGATCCACTCTACGTCGCACGCCGCATGGTGCGATTCGCAAGCGAAGACATTGGACTCGCCGATCCGCAGGCGCTCACCATTTCGCTCGCCGCGCGCGACGCGTACCACTTTCTGGGATCACCCGAAGGCGAACTGGCGCTCGCCGAAGCGACGATCTATCTGGCGACCGCTCCGAAATCGAATCGTGCGTACGTCGCGTGGGGCGAAGCGTTACGGCTCGCCAAGGAGCATCCCGATCTCGAAGTGCCGATGCATATTCGAAACGCGCCTACCGCGTTGATGAAAGAACTCGGCTACGGCGCGGGTTACGAATACGCGCACGATGCCGAGGATGCATTCACGCCGCAGACCTATCTGCCTGATGAAATCGCGGATGCCGTGCTGTATGAACCAGGCAAGTTTGGTTTCGAGCGAGATATTGCGCGCCGGCTCGCGTGGTGGGCCGAACGCAGGGAACGCGGAGCGCAGGGCGGGGTGACAAACGAACCAACCTCAAATCTTCCATGACGCGAAATGTCGCGCGCGCCGTGTGCGCGCTGGCTGTGGTGGTGTCGGTGAGTGGTTGCTCGTTCATGCGAAAACAGGCGTTCGGCCAACCGGATGTAACAGTGGCCGACGTACGCCTTGCCGGACTCGGCACGCAAGGCGGGACGATCAACGTCATTCTTGCGATCTACAATCCCAACAATTACCGGCTCGACGCGGAAGCGATCAACTACCGCGTGCTCGTCGACACGTTGCAACTCGCGACCGGAACAATCGATCGGCGCGTGACGTTGCCGCAAAAAGACTCCACGCGCATCAGCGTACCGGTGACTTTCGGTTTTCGCGAAGTGCTGCAAATCGGGACGCGGCTTTCGCAGCGAGGAACGCTGCCGTTCAAGATGCTCGGCGACGTGCGCATCGTTACCCCATTCGGCGGAGTGACGCGGACGTTTTCGCAGTCCGGCACGTATGACGGCGTGAACATCAGCATCGTCGGCAAATAGCGCGCGGCGCAATCCGCGCGTCGCGATCTATTTCTTCGCGTCGAGCGCTTCGCGAACCGCAGTCGCGAGTTCGTTCGCAGAGAAGGGTTTCTTGAGGACGGGATCTGCGCGGTTGGGTCCGTCAGCTTCGAAGCCGGACATGAGTAGGAATGGCAATGCGGGAAACTTTTCCTGCGTCGCTTTTCGCAATTCGCGCCCGTTCATGCGCGGCATCACAATGTCGGAGAGCACGAGGTCGAACGACGCCGGTTCGTCCGAGAGCATGCGCAGCGCTTCCTCGCCGTGGCCCGCCGCGACCGTCGCGTAGCCAAGGCGGCCGAGTGTGCGTGCAACAACGGTGCGTACGGCCGGTTCATCATCGACGATCAGGATCCGCTCGCTCCCTGACGACGTGCGCAGTTTCGGGGGCGTCGCTGGCCACGATTCCGCGTCGGTTGTCGCGCGCGGCAACATGATGGTGAACGACGCTCCGCGTCCCTGGGTGCTCGTCACCCAGATCATTCCACCTGCCTGGCGAATGATCCCGTAACTGGTCGCGAGTCCGAGGCCGGTGCCGCGTCCGCCTTTTGTTGTGAAGAAGGCTTCGAAAATGTGGCCGATGGTCTCTTCAGGAATACCGGGGCCCGTGTCCTGCGCTTCAATTCGCACGTACTCGCCGGGCGATACGCGGCGCAGCGTCGCGGCATCGCCAACGCGCACAGTTGCGTTGCTGACTTCAATTCCGAATTTGCCGCCGTTCGGCATCGCGTCGTGCGCGTTGACCGCGAGGTTGGTCAATACTTGCTCGAGTTTGATTGGATCGAGTGACACCGTCCATGCGTCGGCGTCGGATTTCACCTTCATCTCGATGTTGTTACCCAGCAAGTGACGCAACATCGGCGCGATGTGTGTGATCACGTCGCCGACGCGCACGACGCGCGTCGCAACCGTTTGGCGGCGCGCAAAGGCGAGCAGTTGCTGCGCGACGCCGGTCGCGCGCCGGACACCATCGATGACACTTTCGACTTCGGAATGGCCGGGCGATTCCGGATCGAGTTGGTCAAGCGCCAACTCCGCATTCATACTGATCGCGGTCAGGAGGTTATTGAAATCGTGCGCGATGCCGCCAACGAGGCGGCCGAGGATCTCCATCTTTTGCGCCTGCAATACTTGCTCTTCGAGGCGTTTCCGGTCGCTGACATCGGCAAACGTGATCGCAACGCCGTCGCCAAGTTTGACCGCGACCGAATGCAACCACCGCCGGTTGCGGTCGCGTTCGAAGAAATGTTCGACGTCGAGCGGCTCACCGGTTTCCACGACGCGCACGAGCCGGTCGAACAGTCCATCGAGGCGATAGACCGGAAGTTCGACAAGCAGGCGGTGGCCGTTCAGCGACTCCGCCGGCCGTTCGAATACCTCGGCTGCGCGCGCATTGACCAGGATCCACTCAAAATCCTCGATCGCGCCCGTTTCGCTGCGAAACGCACGCAGCGCCATGATCCCGTCGAGCGAGCTGTCGAGAATGCTGCGGAGCAATGGCTCGCGATCCTTGGGTGATCCGTCGGGCATAGTGGCCGTGGCGAGTTCGATAGGGTAGGAATCTGCGGCGGCAGGGCCAACGTGAAATTAGCTTTTCCGCGACCGTCCGCACCGGGTTGGCCGTCACAGTCGCGTGCGGGTCCACGATTGCCGAGTTCAACACATTCGCGAGCCCATCTCTCTTTCGCCGCCTCAAGAGCGCGCGATTCTCGTCGGCACCCCGCCGAAAGGTGCGTTGGCGCGTCACGCTGCGGCCGAACATCTCGCCGAACTTGCGCGGCTGGCTGATACCGCCGGCGCAAACGTCGTCGCGTCAATCACGCAACAGCTCGAACGTCCGGATCCCGCGACCTATCTCGGTTCCGGCAAGGTTGAGGAGCTGCAGGCGCTCGTTGCTGACCGTGAGGCAACGTTGATCATCTTCGACGACGAGTTGTCGCCTGCTCAAGGAAAGAATCTCGAGGAGGCGTTGAGTAAGCGCGTGGTTGATCGCGCCGAACTCATTCTCGACATCTTTGCAACGCGGGCGCGCACCGCTGAAGCCAAGATGCAGGTCGAACTCGCGCAGCTTGAATACTCGCTGCCGCGACTGACGCGATTGTGGACGCACCTCGAGCGTTATCGCGGCGGTGTCGGCGTTCGAGGCCCTGGTGAAACGCAGCTGGAAACGGACCGGCGTTTGGTCGGGCATCGCATTCGCGTGCTCAAAGACCGCCTCGCCGACGTCGCGCGTGCGCGTGCGGTGCAGCGAGAATCGCGACGAGGTGTGTTTCGCGCAGCGCTGGTGGGCTACACGAACGCGGGAAAATCGTCCATTCTCGGCGCGCTCGCGCGAGACAAGGATGTGTTCGTCGAAGATCGATTATTTGCGACGCTCGATCCACTCACGCGTGACGTCGCACTCGACGACCGGCATACCGCGCTCGTGACGGATACGGTCGGATTCATTCGCAAGTTGCCGCACCATCTCGTCGCATCGTTTCGCGCGACGCTCGAGGAATTGCGCGACGCGGACGTGCTTGTGCACGTCGTCGATGCAAGCCACCCGACGTGGGAGGAGCAACGCACGGTGGTCGAGGAGGTGGTCCACGAAATTGGTGCGTCAGACCGCCCGGTTGTCTACGCGTTCAACAAGGTCGACAAGCTCGATCCCGCGAACGCGAATGCGTTACGCGATCGCGTGTCGGCGCTGCTCCCGAACGCGGTGTTTGTCAGTGCGATTCGACAGAACGGACTCGCGCCACTGCGCGAAGCACTGTTGAACGCGATTTTGGCGAACCGGCCGATTACCGAACTGACGGTTCCGATTTCCGACGGCCGGTTGCTCGCGCAGGTGCACAGGGAAGCGGAAGTGATTTCCCGCCGGACGGAGGACTCGACCGTTGTGCTCCGCGTTCGCGCGGAGCGCGAAGCGATCGGCCGGCTGGTGGCGAGTGGGGCCACGCACAACACGACCTGAGAATGGGCGCGAAGGGACTCGAACCCCTGACCTCTGCTGTGTGAAAGCAGCGCTCTAACCAGCTGAGCTACGCGCCCGGATGCGTGCACCGGGCGGTGCACACCGCACGCAAAACTATTGGCCCCAATGGGCGAACGGTAGGCGGCGATCGTCGCACTGACGCATCCCGGGGGTGTAGAATTGAGCGTGGCGGAACACTCGACGCCGCCGTCGGTTGCGCAGTGCAACCGAACTTTATTCTCAGGAGTACTCGTGCACCGTTCATTCATTGGCCGCGTCGGCGCGGCACTTTCTTTCGTGGTGTGCGCGAGCACGCACGCGCTGGCCCAAGCTGCGACCGGCAGCTCGATTGGCGGTGGTCCGGCCCGACCTGACTTGCCGTTGAAGTTCCCGCCAAAGCCGACGACGCCATCGATTACACCGCAGGACCTTATGTCGCGGCTGTACGTGTTCGCGGACGACTCCATGCTGGGTCGCGAGGCCGGCACGCCGGGACACGTGAAAGGCACGGAGTACATCGTGCGCGAACTGACCCGCCTGGGCGTGAAGCCGATGGGTGAAAACGGTACGTACTACCAGAACGTACCGATGGTGAACGCGTTGGAAGTCAGCGAAGCCATCGTGTCGGCGGAAGGTGTCACGCTCAAGCCTGGTGTCGATTTCCATCCGTTCCCGGGCATTGAAGGAATTCCGTTTGCGATGTCGGCGTCGGTGCAGAACTCGCCGCTTGTTTTCGGTGGACGCCTTGGCGCGCCGGACGCGATCAAACCCGCGGACGCAAAGGGCAAAGTTGTCGTGCTCCTGCCACCGCTTGGTCCGAACGGACAACCAGTATGGCAGGTGTTTACCGCCGGTGACGCGGTGACGTCGTATCGCGAAGCGGCAGGTTTATTGCTCGCATCGTTCGAGCTGACGCCGCCGCAGATCTGGGGAATTCTTGGCGGCATTCAGGATCTCAAGCGCGAAGGTTCGGGAGAAATGCTGGCGCCCGTCGTTGTCGTTACGCGAAACGCGGCGTCGCAATTACTCGGCGCCAACGTGGATTCCGCGAAAGTCGGTGCCACGGGCAAAGCCACGACACTCTCGTTCGGTCCGTCGAAAGCAGGCCTTGCTGCGCCGACGCGCAACGTGGTCGCCGTTGTCGAGGGAAGTGATGCCGCGCTCAAGGGGCAGTACGTCGTGCTCAGCGCGCACTCCGATCACGATGGATTGGCGGGACGATCAGTCGATCACGATTCGACGCGGCTCGCGCAACTCATCACACGCCCGCTCGGCGCAGAGTCACCGCCGCGCCCGATGTCGGCTGCGGAGTTCAACACGTTCAAAGCACAGCTCGATTCCGTTCGACGCCGCCGTGCACCGCGCGCCGACTCCGTGATGAATGGCGCGGACGACGACGGCTCTGGTTCGATGGGCTTGCTCGAGATCGCCGAGTTCTTCCAGACGATGTCCGTGAAGCCGAAACGTTCAATTCTGTTCGTGTGGAACGTCGCGGAAGAGAAAGGCTTGTTCGGGTCCGAGTGGTTCACCGATAACCCGACTGTTCCGCGCGATTCGATGATCGCGAATGTGAACATCGACATGATTGGCCGTGGCGCCGCGTACGACATTCAAAATGGCGGCCCGGATTATTTGCAATTGCTCGGCTCGCGCCGGTTGTCGACTGAATACGGCAACTGGGTCGAAGAGATCAACGGGCGGCCGGAGTTCACGTTCCGCCTGGACTATCAGTTCGACGCTGACGGACATCCGCAGAACTACTATTGCCGCTCAGACCATTGGAACTTCGCGCGTTACTCGATTCCGACGGTGTTCTTCTCGACGGGATCGCACGCGGACTACCACATGCCGACGGACGAACCGCAGTACATCGACTATCCGCACTATGCGAAAGTGGTGCAGTTCGTCGCGGCGTTAGCCGCGGATGTCGCCGGGCGCGCCGCCCGGCCGATGGTTGATAAGCCGAAGCCGGATCCACGCGGACCTTGCAAGCAGTAACGGCGAGGAGCGAGAAGCGAAAATTGAGAAACGAGGATCGAGGAGCGAAAAGGAAGAAACGAGGAGCGAAAGAATAGGAGTCGAGAAACCGAGAAGGGTGGGTGGGCATTCTCTCCGTGCCCTCCCACCCTTCACCTCGTTTCTCACCTCTCTGTTTCGCTCCTCGTTTCTGATTCCTGCCGTTAGATGGGCCCTGTAGGATTCGAACCTACGTCTGTCGGATTATGAGTCCGCCGCTCTAACCGCTGAGCTAAAGGCCCAAACCACAGATGACGAGAGCAGGAGAGGACGAGTAGACGAGAGCGCAGTCCAATCTCGTCTTCTCGTCTTCTCGTCTTCTCGTCTTCTCGTCTTCTCATGTTCCGTCGTACGCCGCGAGTACTTCTGCGGGGCTGACCGTTTGCGCGCCGAGTTTTCCAACTTCGACGCCGGCGGCGAAATTCGCGATGATCGCAGCTTCACGCGCGGTCGCACCGGCGGCCAGCATCGTTGCCACGTACGCGCTGACGGTATCACCGGCACCGACGACGTCGTAGACCTCGCGCGCGGTCGTGGGTATTGCGAGGACGCTGCCGTCGGCGGACAGCAACGTCATGCCCCGCTCGCCAAGCGTGAGCAGGAGATGGTCGCACGCGAGTTTATCAAACGCGACGCGCAGCGCTTCGGGATGTTCCAGGTCAACCGCGGCTCCAAGCGCCGCCTCGAGTTCGCGGCGATTCGGCTTGAACACGGTCGAACCGCGATACACAAAGAAGTGGCGGTACTTCGGATCGACAACGACAGGAATCTTTCGCGATGCCGCGCGCGCGATGGCTGCTTCGATGACGCGCGGCGTCAGCACGCCCTTGTTGTAGTCCTCGAGGACCAGCGCATCCGCGCGATCGATTGCCGCGACGCTTGCAGCGGCGAGCTCGTCAGCCGCCGTCGCAGTGAGATCCGAATCCTCTTCCTCGTCGACGCGCAGAAGCTGCTGGGCGCGCGCCACGACGCGCGTCTTGGTTGTCGTGGGCCGTGCGACCTGGACGAGCGACGCACTTGCTCCATGCAATTCTTTGAAGAGCGCGCGAATGCGCTCTCCGGGGGCGTCCGATCCAATAGCGGCGACCAGCGAAGCTGACGCGCCAATCGCGCTCACGTTCCGCGCGACGTTCGCGGCGCCGCCGAGGGCATCACGCCGGCCGCGCACGCGCACGATCGGCACCGGCGCTTCCGGGGAAACGCGGTCCGCGTCGCCTTGCAAATACACGTCGAGCATCGCGTCGCCAATGACGACGACGCGCTTGGATGCAGCAGCGCTCAGGAGCGCGGCAACGCGGGTCCGGGGAATGAGGTGTCGCGGCACCGCCGAATGTTAGTGGCGCTCCATGCAAGGCGCTAACATTCCTCGCGTGCCAACCACTCTGAAACTCGACGTTGCGGTCACGCGCGGCGCGCTGGTCGAATCCATACACGACGTGCACGCCGCGGTTGTCGATGCGAGCGGAGCCATCGTGGCCGTCGCGGGCGATCCAAACCTCACGACATACTGGCGTTCATGTGCAAAGCCGCTGCAAGTCATGCCGCTCGTGCGCGCGGGTGGCCTGGAACGCTACGGCTGGGGTGACGACGAACTCGCGCTCGCGTGTGCGTCGCACGGAGGCGAGCCCGAGCACGTTGCGATCGCCGCGCGAATGCTTGCGTCGCTCGAACTCGAAGAGGGCGATCTTGCGTGCGGTGTGCATGAGCCGATGACGCGGCGTGGTGCGCAGCTCGCCCGCGACGCGGGGACGCCTGTTGGGCGTCTGCACAACAATTGTTCCGGAAAGCACGCCGCAATGCTTGCGCGTGCGCGATTGGCAGGGTGGCCGACGCAAGGCTATGAACGCGGCGACCATCCGGTACAAATCGAGTGCCGCGATGAAGTTGCGCGATGGGCGCGCGTCGCAACGAATGATCTTGTGATCGGTGTCGATGGGTGCGGTGTCAGTGTCTTTGCACTTTCATTGCGCGCGATGGCGCATGCCTACGCGGACCTGGGCGCGCAATACGCGTCGGGCGTGGATCCCGCGGCGCGCATCGTGCGTGCAATGGCGTCCCGTCCGTTCCTCGTTGGTGGCACCGATCGATTCGATACGATCATCGCCGAAGAAACCAATGGGCGCGTGATCGCCAAAGTCGGCGCGGAGGGCGTGCACTCGGTCATGGTGCCTGGTCGGGGACTTGGTCTCGCACTGAAGGTTCACGACGGCGCGCTTCGCGCGCAGCATGTCGCTGTCGTGGCGGCGCTATCCCAACTCGGCGTGCTCACCGCTCCGATTCCGGAACGTCTGCTCGCATTCGCCCATCGTCCGATCAAGAATACGCGAGGCGAAATCGTGGGAGAAATCAGGGCGCGCGATGATTCGATTATGCCTGCGCTGATTTGATGCCGACATTTTCGGCGCCCGCACTAACTTCTCCGCTCGACCGTTCGACACGCGCGCTCGTTCGCCTTGCCGCGGAATGTGCAGGGGGCAGCGAGATGGCTATTCGCTCCGCCATCGCGGATGCCGCGCGTGAAACGCCACGACAGTGGGTGGAGGAGTTGTTGCTGCAGACGTATTTGTTCGCCGGATTTCCACGCGCGCTCAATGCAACACGTGAGTGGCGTCGCACGATTGGGGAATCGACGGCTCCTGATGGAGACGCCGACGCCGAGTACGGTCACGCCGATGCGTGGCGAGAGCGCGGCGAGAAAACGTGCGCCGTGATTTACGGCCGCGCGTATGACGCGCTGCGGCACAACATCGCAGATCTGCATCCGGCGCTCGACGCATGGATGATTGTCGAGGGATATGGAAAGGTGTTGTCGCGACCGGCGCTGGACCTCGCGCGCCGCGAGTTGTGCATTGTTGCTGCATGTGCGCACACCGGTCAGGACCGGCAATTGCATTCGCATTTGCATGGCGCACTCCATGCCGGTGCGAGCGCCGACGCTGTGAGTGCGACGTTCGATGCGCTCGAGGGAATCCTCAGCGATGAAGCGATGCGCTCGTCTCGGTTGTTGTTCGCGCGGGTTCGCGCCAAGCACGCGTAACGATGTTCATCGATCGCGTGGTGGTACGCGTTGCCGCGGGCACGGGCGGATCGGGTCAGGTCTCGTTTCGGCGCGAGAAATACGTTCCGTTGGGTGGCCCCGATGGCGGCGACGGCGGGCGCGGAGGCGATGTGTATGTGCGCGGCGACGTCAACTTGTCGACGCTGCTCGACTATACCTATCGCGATCAATGGAGTGCGGATCGCGGTGCGCACGGCGAAGGCTCAAACCGCACCGGCCGATCGGGCAAGGACATTGTTCTCCCGGTTCCGGTCGGAACGATCATTCGCGATCTCGACTCCAAAGAGTTGATTGGTGAAGTCATCGACGACGGTGAGCTCGTGCTGGTGGCGAAAGGCGGCCGCGGCGGGAAGGGAAACGCGTTCTTTGTTTCGGCAACCCACCAATCGCCGCGCGAGTGGCAACCCGGGGAGGAAGGACAGCAGCGCTCGCTTGAACTCGAACTCAAACTGATTGCTGACGTCGGCCTGGTCGGACAACCAAACGCGGGCAAGAGCACACTGCTCTCGGTGGTTTCTGCGGCGCGTCCGAAGATTGCGGACTATCCGTTTACGACGCTCGCGCCGAATCTCGGTGTTGTCCAAATGAGCGACAGCCGCACGTTCGTTGTTGCGGACATTCCAGGAATCATCGAGGGTGCACACGAAGGGAAAGGGCTTGGACTGCAGTTCCTTCGGCACATCGAACGCACGCGCTTGCTCGCGTTCATCATTCCGGTTGATTCGATGGACTGGCAGGCCGAGTACGACCAGTTGCGTGCGGAAGTGCGCGCGTATTCCGCGGAGCTTGCAGCCAAACCGCATTGCGTTGTGGTCTCCAAACTCGACTTGCTTGGGGAAGAGTTCACACCGGATCTGCGCACGGATAACGCGTTTGGCGTGTATTCGATCAGCGCCGCGGGCCGCATCGGATTGCAGCCGTTGATTGACGCCTGGTGGAAAGCGCTTTTTGATTTGCGCGCACTCGACAAGCCGGCCGTGACGCTATGATCCACGCAACTGCATCGCTGCCTGACGTCGTCGCGCTGACGCGGGGTTCGCCAGGATGGCCTGAGCCACTGAACGGTGCTGCTCCGGTGGTGCGCACGTTGTACACAATGGGGAATCTCGACACCCTGCGCCCGCCCTTGTGCGCCGTTGTGGGCACCCGATTGTGTACGGACTACGGCGTTCGCGTTACGCGACAGCTCGTGACGGCGCTCGTATCGGCGGATGTCGGCATCGTGAGCGGAATGGCACGCGGCATCGACGCCGCCGCGCATCGCGCTGCGCTCGACGCCGGCGGACGAACGATCGCCGTCATGGGCACGGGCGTGGATGTCCCGTATCCAACGGGACATCGTGAACTCCACGCCCGCATCGCGCGCGATGGCTTGGTGGTGAGCGAGACCGCACCCGGAACGAAAGCCACGCAAGGGTGCTTTCCGAAGCGCAACAGGATTATCGCGGCGCTGGCACCAGTCACGTTGGTCGTCGAGGCGGGATTCAAGAGTGGCGCGCAGAGTACCGCAAACGCTGCACTCGAGATCGATCGCGTCGTCGCCGCGATCCCTGGTCCGATCGATTCGCCGCAGAGTGCTGGCACGAATGCGCTCATCGCGGCCGGCGCCCAGATAATTACATGCGCCGGAGACTTGTTTGCGCTCTTGCAGCTTCCGCCACCGTCGGAAGAACGCATCGAGCACACGCTACGCGGCGACGCGCTCGCGGTGTGGCGCGCGCTCGCTGACGGCGCCGTGTTGTGTGAAGATCTCGCGCCGGCCGCCGACATTCCGCTTTCGCGCACGCTCTCGGCGATCACCGAGCTGGAAATTGCGGGACACGTCACGGTGGGACTCGATGATCGCGTCCGGCGTGTCGTGCCGTTGGTCCGTGCGTAACACGCGCGACACCTTCGACCGCGCACGCGCAGCGAACTGATGCACCTCTACGTTCACGTCCCGTTTTGCGCGCGGCGCTGTTCGTACTGTGATTTTGCCATTGCGGTCCGCCGTCGCGTTCCAGCGCGCGCATTCGTCGACGGCGTTGCGCGCGAGATGGCCACGCGCGACCTCGGCGGCGCGGAACTCGACACGGTCTATCTCGGTGGTGGCACGCCGTCGAAGCTTGGTGCGGACGGCGTCGCGCAACTGCTCGACGCCATCCGCGGGCGTTTCACGATTGCGCGAGACGCCGAAGTCACGATCGAAGCGAATCCCGAGGACATTGCCGTACCCGCCGTGAAATCGTGGCGGGACACAGGAGTGAATCGCGTGTCGCTTGGCGCGCAATCGTTCGATGACGCCGTTCTGAAATGGATGCATCGTACGCACGATGCGAAACAGATTGGCCGCGCGGTGCGCGATGTGCGAGAGAGCGGAGTAGAGAATGTTTCCATCGACTTGATCTTTGCGCTGCCTGACGCGTTGCGTCGCGATTGGACGCGCGACCTTGACTCGGCGATCGCGCTCGAGCCGCAACATGTGTCGCTTTACGGGCTGACCGTGGAACCCGCAACACCTGTCGGGCGGTGGACCGCTCGCGGCGAAATGCATGAGGCGCCGGACGAGCGATGGGCAGCCGAGTTCGTGATCGCGCACGACACGTTGTTTCGCGCAGGATACGCGCACTACGAGGTGTCCAATTATGCGCGCAACAATGCGCGTGCGCGGCACAACAGCGCGTATTGGGGTGACCGTTCGTACATCGGTGTTGGGCCGTCCGCGCACGGATTCAACGGATCTGTGCGCCGCTGGAATGAGTCAGCGTACGCGCGGTGGATTGCCAAGGTCGACGCCGGCTCGGACCCGATAGGCGGGTCGGAGTCGCTCACGCCGGAACAGCGCGCCGCTGAGCGCGTGTATCTCGGACTGCGGTCGGACGCTGGTTTGGACGTGTCAAACGCGGGACGCGATGCGCTCCGCGTCGTCCAACAGTGGGTGACCGCCGGATGGGCGGAGTTCGGAGGGCACGATTCTCGCACCCTTCGGCTTACGGTCCAAGGATGGATGAGGCTCGACGCACTCGCATCTGCCTTGACCACGATTCGAAGTCATTACTAGACTGCCACTTATGTCCGCAGGCGAGCTGTCGGAACGCGAACGGCGTGTGCTGGAAGCCGTGATCCAGTCGTACGTGGAAACCGCCGAGCCGGCAGGATCGGAGGCGATCCTGCGTCGGTATCGGCTGGGCGTGTCGCCTGCGACCATCCGAAACACGATGGGGGACCTGGAGCGAAAGGGCTTCCTCTACCATCCGCATACGTCGGCTGGTCGCGTGCCGACCGACAAAGCGTACCGAGTTTACGTCGACCGGCTCACCTCCGTGCGCCCGCTGGGCTCGAGCACGCAGGCAATCATCGAGGAAGAACTGCGCGCGACCGGCGGGACCATCGAAACCATCCTGCGGCGCGCCGCTCAAACGCTTGGCGTGCTGACGCAGGAACTGGGCGTGGCCATTGGGCCTGCGCTCGAAAAGACGGTGATCGAGCGGCTCGACCTCGTGCGCGTTGCATCCGACAAACTCGTGCTCGTGATGACGTTGCGCGGTGGACTCGTGCGCACGGTGTTCGTCGAAATGCGCGGTGAAATCGCCGAGTCCGCGGTACACGAAGTCGCGGTTGTGCTCAACTCCCGTTTGAGTGGACTCACGCTCGCCGAAATCAAAGCAACGCTCGCCGAGCGATTGCGCGACACGGTTCGCACACAACAAGCGCATGAGGTGCTGAACATTTTCCTTGAAGAAGGGGAACAGTTGATCGACAGCGCCATCGCGCACGGCGACCATGAAGTCATGCTGAGTCAGGCGTCCGTGCTCGCCGATCAACCCGAGTTCGCGAGCGGCGACGGGATGCGGAAGCTGATTGCGCTGACGGAGACGCGTCAGCGACTGGCCTCGGTGCTACGCGAGCGAACGGCGCGACCGGGAATCACGGTAACGATCGGATCGGAAAACGCCGACCCGATGCTCGGCGAACTCACCGTTGTGACGGCGGAGTATCGCTCGGGTGCGTTCAGCGGAGTCATCGGTGTCATTGGCCCGACGCGAATGCCGTATGCAAAAGTTGTTTCGGTTGTGACGCACACGTCGCGACTGGTCACTGCAATGCTCGAATAACGAATGCGCGATTTCTATGAAGTGCTCGGTGTTGCTCGCGGCGCGAGCGACGACGAGATCAAGCAGGCGTACCGGCGGCTCGCCATGAAGTGGCATCCCGACCGCAACAACGGTGCGGCCGAAGCGGAAGCGCGGTTCAAGGAAGTCACCGAAGCGTACGACGTTCTGCGCGATCCGCAGAAACGCGCGGCGTTTGATCGTTTCGGTGTCGACGGATTGCGCGGCGGCGGCGGAGCGGCGTATTCGCACTTCGACATTTCCGACGCGCTCAATGTGTTCATGCGCGATTTCGGGTTTGGCGATTTGTTCGGCGAAATGCGGCGCAGCGGCGCAGGTCCATCCGCCGGCGCGGACGTGAAGGTCGTCGTACAACTGACGCTCGACGAAGTCGCGAGCGGCGTGACGAAAAAACTCACGGCGAAGCTGCTCGATGCGTGCGACGTGTGCGACGGTTCCGGCGCACTGGCGGGAACCAAGCCGGAGCGTTGCACGACGTGCGGCGGCGCCGGTGAAGTGCGTCGCGCGACGCGTTCGTTCTTCGGACAGATGGTCGCGGTCGTGCCGTGTCCGACGTGCGGCGGCGAAGGCAGCGTCATTCAGTCGCCGTGCAAGAAGTGTCGCGGTGAGGGTCGCATGCGTGCCGACCGCGAGCTGACGATCGAGATTCCCGCGGGCGTTGCGACCGGCCAGTACATGACATTGCGCGGCGCGGGCAACGCAGGATTGCGCGGCGGCGGGCGTGGGGATGTGCTCGTTGTGTTCGAGGTGACCGAAGACGCGCGTTTCGAACGCGATGGGGACGATCTCTACTGCGAAGTGCTCGCGACCTACCCGCAACTTGTGCTCGGCGCAGACCTCGAAGTGCCCGGTATCTCCGGCGCGATTTCGCTGCGCATACCGCAAGGCACACAGAGCGGACAAGTATTCCACCTGCGGAGTCGCGGCTTGCCGCGCGTGAACGCGTCGGGAACCGGCGACCTGCACGTGCGGGTGCAATTGTGGACGCCGAGTGAACCGTCGGCCGAAGAGAAAGCACTCGTGAAGAATCTTGCGGAGCTCCAGTCGAAGCCGCCCGCATCGCGTGAACGCGAACGCGGATTCTGGGCGCGCATGAAGGAAGCGCTCGGCGCGTGA
>DATELA010000027.1:0-21166 GCA_035277145.1 Gemmatimonadaceae bacterium
GAACGCGCGCAGGCCGAGATCAACGCACGACTCACACGCGAGATTCACGCTTCAGGTGCGGCCGGCGCAGGTGTGTTTGCGATCATCGACGAATGGTTCAAGAAAAACTGGCTCGCCATCGACTTTGAACAGCCCGCGGAACGCAAACGGCTGTGGCTCAACGCGCTCGACGCTGAGCAGAACTATGGCGTGATTGCGATGCGCGCGGGGCACCGCGACTCCGCGATCGTCATCGACGGTGATGCGCGCGACTGGCGTGACGCGAAGCCGCTCCTGGAATCAGGAGCGCCAGGCTCGGTTCCGTCCGCGCTGCAGCTGCAGTCACTGCACGTAAAACACGATGAAGCGTACGTGTACCTGCGTCTCACAACGGGCGCCATCGACTGGACGCAAGCGCGTTATCTCATCGGCGTCGACACATATCGAGGCGATCTCGGCGATACGCGCATGCCCTTCACCAACTCGCGCACAGCGACGGGACTCGAGTTCGTCGTCGACCTGCGCGGACCGGCAGGGAGTCGCGTGCTGGTCGATTCGCCATACAATCCGTTTCGATTGCGCGCGATCACCGGTGCGCGTCCGCCGGCGCGGCAAATGACGTTGAACGCGCCATTTCGAACGGTCGCGAATGCCGACGGCCGCTTCGACTCTGCATTGGTTATTCCGAATCGACGCCGGATCGGACGCGACGGAACCTTCTACGCCGAACAGGTTCACGATCGAGGTGCGCTGACATATGCGCGCCAACAGGAAACCACACTCGCAGATTGGTACGCGGACGCGGCGACGGGTACGATCGAGCTTCGCATTCCGTGGGGATTACTGAATGTTCTCGACCCGTCGTCGCGTCACGTGCTGTTCGGCCAGACTACCACGAAGTACCCAAGCGGCGCGACGACGGATGGATTTCGGTTTTACGTCGAGAGTTACGATCCTCGAAATCCTGCTGTGCCGGGCGATCGATTGCCAAAATCGGCTCAGGGCACGTTTACGAACGCGCCGCTCTGGACCTGGCCAACGTGGGAGGCGCCGCGTTGGTACGCGGAGGTCAAGCCGTTGTTCGCGGCGATGCGCGACGCGTTCAGTGCGATTCCACGTTCCGGCGAACCACGTCCGAGCCTAGCGCGCTGAGCGTCAGAACAGCGTTCGGAGCGCGAGTGAGATCGAACGGTACGTGTATTCGCTCGTGCTGAGTTGCGCGCCCGGCGACGCGACGTTTGCGATGGTTCCCGCCGCGATGAGTTCGACGCCCGGACGCCATCGCACGCCCGCAGAAACCGTGCTGCTCCACGCCGTCCGCTCGGCAACGCCTGCACCGACGCGTACGCGTTGCGACCCGATTGCTGCATCCACCGAACCTTGCCATCCGATTTCGCGCGCGCGATGCCAGTGCGCGGCGAGTTCGCTCAGCTGAAATCGACGCGGTGAGAAATACCCGTCACCCGCCACGCGTTCGTATCCAAACGCGCGAGTACGCGCTGCGACCGTAACGTTGCGAGCGTACGACCACGTGAGTGCGCCCGAGGATCCCCAACGATCGTTGTCACCGGCGTTGCCTCGTGCCACTGCGCCGGCGCTCACAGCGGCGGACGCCGCGAATCGCCCCGGCAGGCGAACGGTCACGTCGGCGTCAGCCAGGTCGAGCGCGACACCACTCGCAATCGTCGTGACCACTTCGTCGAACGCGGAGCGCTGCGCGCCAACGCGCGCGACGACGCTCGATCCGAGTTGCGCAGAAACTTTTGCACCACCCGTCGCGATTTGGTCACCGTCAAGCGGCGCATCCGGCATAAGGGAGGTCACGCCCGCGTTGAGCGAAAGCGCGAAGCGCCCAGACGGCGATTGCAGTCCCCATGCGAGTGCACCACTGAACGAACGCGCATCAATTGCACCGAGCGACGCGGTGCGATGTACCACCGATGCGGTGAGGCGACGCCCCACCGGCATTGCGAGTCCGCCCGACAATCCAATCGCGAACGTTTCGTTGTCGTCCGAGTCGTTCGCCATTGTCGCCGTGAATTCCGCGGCCGGCTGAAGCTCCGCATCTACCCATCGGCGCTGCTCGATCGCGTCGCTGTTCCCCGGAGTGATACGGAGCGCCTGATCGAGCGCGTCGCGCGCAGCGCGTGGTTTGCCGAGCCACCGCCGCACTTGCGCGAGACCAACCCACGCGTCGACGTCGCGCGGATGTTGTGCCGTGACGCCAGCCCAGAGGGCTTCGCCGCCGAGCAGATCTCCCTTCCACGTGGTAACACGCGCCGTCCCTTTTGCGGCTTCGGCCGACGATGCAGGCGCGGCCGCGTAGATGGCGAGTGCGTCGTCGTAGCGCCCCGCCCACGACAGCACGCGCGCGCGTTCGATTTTCGCGTCATCATCACGCGCGTGCGTGCCGATCCATGCGACGTACGCTGAATCGGCCGCGGCGAAGCGTCCCCACCACGCGAGCGTCGTCGCGCGGCCGAGCGCGGCGTCACGATAGTCGGCTTCGCGCGACAGCACCGTGTCGTAGTGCGCAATCGAAGCCGCATAGTCCGCCGCCCATGACAGCGCGCGCGCGAGCGCTACGCGCCCTTCGAGATCGCGCGGCTCAAGCTCGATGTACCTCCGGTGCAACCGGATGGCGAGCGGTAGTTCATTTCGCCACGACCGGAGCACTGCTATCTGGAAGACTGCGCGTGACGCGGTGGAATCCGCGCGCAATGCGGCCTCATAGCGCGCGAGCGCACCGTCGAGCTGCGACGCGCGGAAGAGTGAGTCGCCCTGCTCGATGAGCGCGCGCGCACCCTGCGCGGCCGCAGAGCCACTGAGCAGCGAACCAAGCACAGCTGCGATGAGGAACCGGTGGTTAAGCATCTACCTGAACAGACGCAAACCCACCGTCGCAGGTCTCACCAACCCTTCGCTTTCCGCAGCTCGGTGATGTGCGCCGTATGATGCCGGCCGTGCCACGAGTACAGTGCAACGAGGCCGTCGATCGTCGAAGGACCTGACTCCGGATGATTGAACCGCCGCGCAAACTGGTCGTTGCCCAGGCTGTTCAGCAGCGTCACCCACCGCCCGTGCACGGCGTCGAGCATCGACAACGAAATCGCAACCGGCTGTGTGCGCGCGTCGAGCAGCTGCGCCCATTTGTCTTCGGCGTACGGTTTGATCGTGGGTGAGTCTTCGGTCAGCGCGAGGCGAACGCGGCAATACGCGTTGACGTGCGAATCGGCGACGTGATGCACGACTTGCCGCACCGTCCAACCACCGTCGCGGTATGGCGTGTCGAGTTGCGCGTCGCTCAGCCCCGCAACGGCGTCGCGAATGCTCTTCGGCAACGCCGTGATGTGGGCGATGCCTGCTTTGCGGTCATCGTCGGACCAACTGGACGGCCGCTGGAATTTCCCGATCGGGTAGCGAGGATCCATGAGATGAGAAGACGAGAAGACGAGAAGACGAGACGTTATTGACGCACGGTGAATGCGGCGGTGGCCATCGACGGGCCCCACGCAAAATCAATTGCACCGCGACCGGCACCGGTTGGTCGAATCGTAATCGTGAAATCTTCGACGTGCTCAGGTGTTGCGGCGAATTCCATCTGCGCGCGACCAATGTCCTGCGCCGGTTGATACACGGTGCCCCACTGACCGACCTGCCGATTCACAATCAGGAACGTTCCGGTCCGCGTGTGCTGAATCCACAACGTGTAGAGGCCCGGTGCGAGCGTCATGTCACCAATGGCGATGGTCTTTGACGTCGCGAGATGCGCTGCTTCATTCGCACCGACGCGCCAGATCGTATCGAAAGGAACCAGCAGCCCGCCCCACACCGATCGTTCGCGCACCGCAGGCCGGCCATAGTTGATGAAAATCGGCCCCTGATTGAAACCGGCGTACGCAGTCGCACGCGGTGACAGGACGCCGGTCGGACGCATGGCGCTTGCAATCGCGTTGATGTCGACGCGGCCATTCACGCGTGTACCCAGCACTTTGTTCGTGGTCAGCGAGCCATCGACCGACTGAAGCCGACCGTCGCGGTCGAAACGCATCAGCATCGGGTACACACTGCCGCGCAGTTGCAGTGTGTCACCGCCCGCAGGCCGAAGTCCAATTGTCGTGACCGCGTTGCCGCCGAGTCCGATTGCCTGCACGGAATCGCGCGATCCGCGATACGCGGCGGCGTTCAACAACTCGAGTGGTGCGTACGCGAATACCGGCACGGACAAATAGGCGCGCCGCGCCGCGAATGCGCGCGACGGCGAACTATCTGCGAAGACCAGCGTGCGCGTCGCTGAATCCGCACCGAACGTAAATCGGTACTCCTGCGGCGTATTCGGCAGCGGCGAACCATCGGCCTGTCGGCGCCGCACGACCGCCGACACGGCGCGACCATCTGCGCCCAGTGTGAAATCGTATTGCAAGCGCGTCACCGCCGGCCCGGATCGCGTAACCAGTTCGCCGGTGAGGCGGGCCGCGGTACGGTTGAACTGCTCAACTGCGACGGTATCGCGGCCAAGCCGATACACAATTGCGGCCTCTTGCGCAGGCGCGACACTCGAACCGGCGAGCACGAGCGCGACGGTGGTACGGAGCATGGTCATGTGCGGGGGCGGATGTGGTCGTTGAGGACACCGCACTTTCGATGTTGCGACCGGGGTTGGCAAGTGCCCGGCGCTCTGCCCGCACCACTTGTCCCACCTCGCGCGCGGGCTGCCCCGACAGATGGGGTGCCGGTCGCTCAAGCCAACCCGGCGAAACGGTGCGGCATCTAAGACGGCGCGACGCGATGAGGCGTCGTACGCGCCGATTTAACTCACCGCCGGCGCGACGAAGGCCTCCGGTCTCCTCCCGCACAGACGCTGCCATGAAGCTCCTCTTTGCTGGCCTCGCGATGTTGAGCGCTACGGCTGCCGCGCAGAATTCGGCGCGCACCAACGGTTCGTCGCCACCGGCGTCGACGAGCACCAGCGCCGCCGTCGCGCGCGCCGTCCGTACCTCGCAGGCACCGGTCCTCGATGGACGCACCGACGACGCCGCGTGGGCCAACGCGAGCGCGATCGACCAGTTCCTGGTATACGAACCGAATACCGGCGCCGATCCGCGGTTCAAAACCGAAGTGCGTGTGCTGTACGACGACCGCAATCTCTACGTGCTCGCGCGCATGCACGATCCGCGACCCGACAGCATCGTCGCCTTGCTGAGCCGTCGCGATGTGCGCACCGAATCGGAACAGATCAAGCTCGTGATCGATTCGTATCACGACAAACGCACTGCGTTTCAGTTCATCACGAATCCCGTCGGCGTCAAACGGGATTTCTACGTTTACAACGACAGCAACGAAGACCCGACGTGGGACGCCGTGTGGGACGTGGCAACCGCGATCGACTCGCTCGGCTGGGTCGCGGAGTTTCGTATTCCGTTCAGCCAGATGCGGTTCACGGATAAGCAGGAACACACGTTTGGTCTCTTGATCGTGCGCGATGTTGCGCGCACGCGCGAACGCATTTCCTGGCCGCTCTTTCGCCGCGACCGGCAAGGGTATGTCTCCCAAAGCGGCGAGTTGCACGGTATCACTGATTTGCCTCAGCCGCGCCGTTTGGAGTTGATGCCGTACGCGGTCACAAAAAACAGCACCGTGCCGCGAGCCAATGCGTTCCGCCATCCGCAAGAACAAACCGGTGGTCTCGACCTCAAGTACGGTTTGTCATCGAACGTCACACTCGACGCAACCGTGAATCCGGACTTCGGTCAGGTCGAGGCCGATCCCGCGCAACTCAACCTCTCTGCGTTCGAGCAATTCTTCGGCGAGCGACGTCCATTCTTTCTCGAAGGCGCGGGCATTTTCACGTTCCGTGCGAGCTGCGATGACGTCGGCGATAACACGTGTCGCGGATTGTTTTATTCGCGCCGCATCGGTCGATCGCCGCAGTTGCGCGGGCGATACGGCGATCCCGCATCTCCGACGTCATCGCGCATCGCCGCCGCGACAAAACTGAGCGGGCGCCTTGGCCGCGGACTGAGCGTCGGCTTTCTCGACGCATACACCGCGCGCGAAACCGGCACACTCGATCGCACCATCGAACCCGGCACGAATTATCTCGCGGCGCGTGCGCGCCAGGATCTCAACGGCGGCCGCAGCGACATCGGCGCGATGGTGACGGCGGTCCACCGTTCACTCGACGAATGGAGTGACACCGTGCTGCGCGACCGTGCGATCACCGGCGGCGTCGACATGCGCCACCGGTTCTGGTCGAACAATTGGGAGCTGACGGGAACCGTGGCGGGAAGTACGACGTCCGGTACGCCTGAAGCGATGGCGATTCTGCAACGCGACGGTGTGCACCGCTATCAGCGACCTGACGCGCCGTATGATTTCGATCCAACGCGCACGTCGCTCAGCGGTGATCTCGAACGTGTATCGATTTCCAAATGGGGCGGCGGCATTACGCGCATGCAATCCGTGTACGAACGCGTGTCGCCCGGATTCGAAATCAACGACCTCGGTTTCCAGCGTCGCGCGGACTACCAGCTGTTCCGCAACTGGTTCTCACTCAATCTCACGAAGCCGACGAGCCTGTACCGAATGGCGTTCCTGAATTTCAACGCGAACCAGCAGTGGACCACCGATGGGCTGCTCATCGATCGCGGCGTGAACTTCAATTGGCACGTGCAAATGCCCAACACGTGGTGGTGGCATTTGGGCACGACGGTACAAGGCTTCAACGGCGTGTACGACGATCGTCAAACGCGCGGCGGTCCCGCGATTCGCCGCGCAGCGGGCGGCGAAGTGTGGGGCGGCATCGAGGGTGATTCGCGTTGGCCCGTGACGCCGTACCTGTTCGCGGGAACGTGGCGTGGCGACGAATGGCGCACCCGAGGGTATTGGCTCGATCCGTCGATCAACTTCCGCGCAGGCTCGCAGTTCAACGGCTCGTTCGGAATTTCCTACAACTCGGGACTCAACGACTCGCAGTGGTTGCTCAATGAAGGCGCCGCCGGCGATCCAGGCACCGTGTACACGTTCGCGCAGCTCGAGCAGCGGACACTCTCAGGCAACATCCGCGCGAACTTCACGTTCACGCCAAACCTCACGTTGCAGACGTACCTGAATCCGTTCATCACCAAGGGCGACTACACCGAATGGAAGCAACTCGGCGACGCGCGCTCGGCGAATTACGACGAACGGTTCCTGGCGTATCGCATTGGTGAAGATCCCGGCGCGTTCGATGTGCGCGAGTTGCGCTCGAACACGGTGCTGCGCTGGGAGTTCCGCCCCGGTTCAGCCGCGTTCCTCGTGTGGCAACATGGCCGAGCGTTCCAGTCGGATGAAGAGAGTGCGTTCCGCGGATTCGACGATGTGCGCGAGCTGATGCGTCAGCACCCGAACAACACGTTCTTGTTGAAGATCAGTTATTGGGTGAATCCGTAGCGGGCGGGTCGGTGGTCGGTAGTCGGTAGTCGGTAGTCGGTAGTCGGTAGTCGGTAGTGACCCCCACTACTCGCTACCGACTACTCGCTACCCACTACTCGCTACCCACTACTCGCTACCCACTACTCGCTACCGACTACCCGCAGCCGCCGCCTCCGCTCTCTCCAGCGCGCGCAACAGATTCTCGCCAGCGAGTTTCTTCAGCTCTTCATCGGTCCATCCGCGTCGAATCAGCTCGGCGAACAAGTTCGGGAACGTGCTGACGTCTTCTAGACCAACGACCACCTGGTCGATGCCGTCGAAGTCACTCCCAATGCCGACGTGATCGATGCCGGCCATGTGCCGAATGTGCTCGATGTGGTCCGCGACTTGCGCGAGCGTTGCGCGCGGAGCCGGATTGGCATCGTCCCACGCCTTGGTCGCGGCTGCGCGTCCCGCTGAATCCAAACCGGCACGCTTCGCGATCTCGGTGCGCGCGGCCGTCTGCGCGCGTTGATGATCAGCCACGGCCTGTGACACGAAGGCCGGCACGAACGTCACCATCACGACGCCGCCGTTAGCCGGGAGGCGCGCGAGAATGGAATCAGGAACGTTGCGCACGTGCTCGGTCAGCGCGCGCGCGGAAGAGTGCGAGAAGATCACGGGCGCTTTCGTGACGTTGAGCGCATCGCTCATCGTTGCGGGCGACACGTGCGAGAGATCGACGAGCATGCCGAGCTTGTTCATTTCGCGAACGACGGACTCACCGAACGGAGTCAGACCGCCATGTCGTGCGCTGTCCGCGGCCGCGTCGGCCCAATCGAGCGTCACGTTGTGCGTGAGCGTCATGTACCGGGCGCCCTGCGCGTAATAGCTGCGCAACGAATCCAGCGAATTCTCGATGGCGTGACCGCCCTCGACGCCCATCAGCGAACCGACCTTTCCTTCTTTGATTGCCGCCCGAATCTCGGCGGCGGTCAACGCCCATTTGAACGCGTCCGGGTACTTCGCGACAACCGCTTTCGCGATCGCGATTTGCTCGGCCTGCATTTTTGCGTAGCCGTATGCGCCTGAATCGCCGGGGATGTACACCGACCAGAACTGCGCGCCGACATGACCCGATTTGAGCCGGGCCAAGTCGGTATGGCCGCGCGCATGTGTACGCAGGTCGTACTTCTCGACATCTTTGCGCGCGATGGTATCCTGGCGAATCGCCCACGGAAGGTCGTTGTGGCCGTCGATGATCGGCTGGTCCGCGAGCACTGCGTTCGCGTGAGCAACATTGGGGTCGGGTTGTTCGCGGGAGACACACGCAGCAATGCAAACCAAGGCAAGAATGAGTCGGCGCATACCATATAGTAGCACAGCCACTGCACGACGTCTTTTCGATCAACCGTAAGCGCTCAGCAATCAGCAATCGTGGCGCCGCCGCTTCCTATTGAATCCGCAATCGCGGAGATTCGCGCCGCGCTCGCCCGTGCGACGCGCGTCGTGATCGTCGCGCCGCCCGGCGCGGGCAAGACGACACGCGTGCCGGTCGCGCTGCTCGATGAACCATGGCTCGATGGGCGCAAGATCGTCATGCTGGAACCGCGGCGATTGGCCGCTCGTGCCGCCGCGCGCCGCATGGCATCGTCGCTCGACGGAAAAGTCGGCGGTGTTGTCGGGTATCGCGTGCACCTCGATACCGTCGTCGGCCGTGCAACACGGATCGAAGTCGTCACAGAAGCTGTGCTCACGCGCATGGTGCAGGCGGATCCGACGCTCGACGGTATTGGCGCGGTGTTGTTCGACGAATTCCACGAACGCTCACTCGCTGCGGATCTCGGACTTGCACTCACGCTCAACGCACAGCGCCATGTGCGCGACGACCTGCGCGTTGTCATCATGTCGGCGACACTCGAGAGCGATCGCGTTGCGCGCGTTCTGGATGCGGAAGTGGTGCGCAGCGAAGGCCGCGCGTTTCCAGTCGAAACATTGTACCGGCCGCGCGGCGAACGTGAGCGCGTGGAAGTCGCTGTCGCGCGCGTGACGCGCGAAGCACTCGCTGGTCCACCCGGTGACATCCTCTGCTTTCTCCCCGGTGGCGCTGAGATTCGCCGCACGACGGAGGAACTTGCGCAGACGATCACCGACCCACGCGTCGACATTCGTCCGCTATACGGCGAGTTGCCCAGCGAATTACAGGACGCCGCGATTGCACCAAGCGTCGACGGCCGGCGCAAAGTGGTGCTGGCCACGAACATTGCTGAAACATCGTTGACGATCGATGGTGTGCGCGTGGTCGTCGATGGCGGACTTGCGCGCGCGCCGAGATACACCGCACGCACAGGTCTGACGCGCCTCGAGACGGTTCGCATTTCGCGTGCATCGGCGGATCAGCGACGGGGACGCGCCGGCCGCACCGCGCCCGGTGTGTGTTACCGTCTGTGGGGCGACGGGGACGATGCGCAACTCGCACCGCGGAATGTCCCGGAGATTCTCGAAGCCGACCTGGCGCCGCTCGCGCTCGAGCTCGCCGCCGCGGGTATCGACGATCCCAACGATCTTGTGTGGCTCGATGCGCCACCCGCCGGGGCGCTTGCGCAAGGCCGCGCGCTCCTCGAACAACTCGGGGCACTCGAGCGAAATCCGGAGACCGGGATTGCGCGGCTCACCGCGCACGGCGCGGATATCGCGGCGCTTCCGACGCATCCACGTATTTCACATTTGATCGTGCACGGCATCGAACTGGGACATGGCGCGCTTGCGTGCGATCTCGCGGCGCTATTCGCAAATCGTGACGTGCTGCGTCCCGCCCAGCCCGGCGCGGCAATCGATGCGGATGTACGCACCCGTCTCGCGGTCCTCGCGGGCGAAAAGGCCGGCGCGAACGCGCGCGTGGACCACGATGCGGTGCGGCGCGTGCGCCAGGAAAGCGCGGTGTGGCGTGATCGCTTTCGCGTTCCGCACGAAAAGCGCAGTCACTACGACCACGCGGGTTTGTTGTTGTCATTTGCGTATCCCGATCGCGTTGCCAAACGGCGCAATACGCACGGGCGGTTCGTGCTCGCCAACGGCAGCGGCGCGCATTTTCACGAAGCGCAACCACTCGGCAGCGAAGGATGGATTGTGATCGCCGAGACAGACGGACGCATTCCCGAAAGCCGGATCTATCTCGCGGCGAGCATTACACTCGACGAACTCCGTACACACCACGCCGGTGCGTTTACGACATCGGACGACATCGATGTCGTCGACGACGACACGGTGCGCGCGGTGCGACGCTCGCGATTCGGCGGCATCGTCGTCAAGGAGCAGCCGCTGCGCGATCTCGCGCCGGAACTGGTGTTCGCTGCGCTCATGCGCGCGGTGCGACGCCGCGGCATCGCGGCGCTTCCGTGGAGCGAGAACGCGCAATCATTACGCGCGCGTCTCGCCTTCGCACGACGGCTCGACGACTCGTGGCCCGACGTGAGCAACGATGCGCTGCTCGCGTCCGTTGATGAGTGGCTTGCACCAGTCGTCGGCGACGCGCGTTCGTTGCGCGACATTGGACGCGCGGATCTGACGCAGGCGCTGCTCGCGCGTCTCGACTGGAAACAGCGTGCGGATCTCGACACCGTCGCGCCGACGCATATCACCGTTCCATCTGGTGCGCGCATCGCGATCGACTACACCGAGCCGGGCGCACCCGCGCTGCGCGTGCGATTGCAGGAGATGTACGGCGTCGCCACAACGCCGACCATTGGTGGCGGCCGCGTACCACTCACGCTGCATTTGCTGTCGCCGGCGCAACGACCAGTGCAAGTAACGCGCGATCTCGCGGCGTTCTGGCGCGGTAGTTACGCCGAAGTGAGAAAGGACATGCGTGGGCGCTATCCGAAACACAAATGGCCGGAAGACCCCCTCCGGCCCTAGTCGTGGTCAGTCGTAATCGTAGTTCGTCGTAATCGTGGTTGGTCGTAATCGTGGTTAGTCGTCATCGTACCTAGTCGTCATCGTACTTAGTCGCAATCGCCGTCAGCAGTTAGGATCTTATTTGCCCCACCCCCGGCCGGCGTGCGCGCGTTACGGCTTTCCAAATCATTCCCCACAGCGCGCGCACGACAATCGCGGTTGTCACGACAATCGCCACCGCGATGGCTGATGCAAGCACGGGATGACGCCACACGAAGACGGCAATAAGTCCAACCAAGGTCAACTCGGCCACATTTGCCGCGCCGTTACTGACGGGCTCCGGTGACGTATCGATTGCCAAACGCGCGCCCAACTTTGTCAGTGACGTTCCGAACGCGATCGTTCCACCCGCGAGCGCCGTGGCAGCAATGAGCGCCGGGTCGGCGTCCCACACCACCAGCGCAGCGAGAATCGCCGCAAGCGGAGGCCGAATCGCGGCATGCACGACTTCCCACGCCGATGCGATTCCGGGAATGAGCGTTGCAGCAAACTCGATGAGCGTCAGCGTAACGGCGAGCGTGATCACCCACGGATTCGTGATGCCGGAAAGTTCGGCCGGGAGATGAGCGACCCAGCCGACCTGATGCGCCAGCCCAAGCAGCGCGACGGTCGCGTACGGGCTCACGCCGGCCGCAACGGACAGGCCGAGCGCGCTCGCAATGAGAGTAGTGTTCACGCGTCACCCATGATCTTGATAATGACGCGCTTCCGGCGCTGTCCGTCCCATTCGCCGTAGAACACACGCTGCCACGGCCCGAGGTCGAGCGCACCTGCGGTGACCGGCACAATGACTTCGTGGCCAACGGTCATCGCGCGCAGGTGCGCCGCCGCGTTGTCTTCGCCCGTGTTGTTGTGCTGGTACCGCGCGGGATCCCACGGGGCGACGCTGTGTTCGAGCCAGTGCAGGATGTCGTGCCACAACCCCGATTCGTGATCGTTCACGAAGACGGATGCCGTGATGTGCATCGCCGACACCAGCGCGAACCCTTCCTTGATTCCACTCGCACGCACCTGCGCCGTTACTTCATCGGTGATATCGATGAGTTCCTGGCGCTTCGTGGTGTTGAACCAGAGGTAGTGCGTGTGCGACGCCATCGCATTACGCGGGCTTCTTGCGTACCAAAAGCTTGAGCAGGATGAAACACACGAATCCGACGATCAGCAGGTTCACGAGCGACGCACCAAACGCGCCGATCTTCATCGTGTTGTCCGCATTGAGCGCGATGCCCCAGGTTTGCCATGACGAGTCATCGGGCATCAGCACGCCGACAACCGGCATGATCAAGTCATCGGTGATCGAGCCGACCAGTTTGCCCATCGCACCGCCGATGATGACACCGATCGCGAGTGCGAGTGCGTTGTCCTTCACCAGAAAGTCGCGAAAATCCTGGAGCATGCCCATCGTGGCACTCCTGTGGTGGAGGTGGCTACATCAGCGCCCCGGCCCCGCCGTCTTCGGCGGTACATACCGGAACACGGGATTCTCGACGACACCAAACACGTTTCCAAACGGATCGCGCACGCTTCCGATCTTCACACCGCCGCCGACATCCTGCAACGGCTCGAGTTCCGTCGCGCCCTTCGCGATCAATCGCGCGTACGTCGCGGTCGCGTCGGCGACGCCCCAATAGGCAACCCCGGCTTCAGGCCGATTTTTCGCTGCGCTCGAATCGGGAGTGATTCCGAGCTCAAACCCGCCGACGTTGAATCCGACGTAGAACGGTTCGTCGAAATACGGGAGCGCACCAAGCACGTCCGCATACCACTTCTTCGCGGCGGCGAGATCGCGCGCAGTGTACCTGGCCGTCCGCAGGCCGAGAAACTCGGTGGACATCTTGTTGCCCGGAGTTTGGCCGGACACGGCCGGCGTTTCCTGTAGCTTGCAGCCGGCGACAAGCACAGCGCCGAGACAGAGTGAGCGTAGCACGCGACAATAATACAGTGGAGGAACGAGGAGCGAATAGAGAGTCGTGAGACGCGAGTTGGAGACATGAAGGCGCGAAGGAAGAGAATGAGTTTCTCCTCCTCCGCGCCTTTCTTCTCTCCACCTCACTGCTGACCCCTCTTATTCGATCCTCGCTCCTCGTAGTTCAGGGCGCTTTGAAGATCGTCGCTCCCGTTTCAAAGTCGAACAGCGTAACGCGACGCAGTCGATAGTACGCCGTCCAGTATCCGCGCAGCGCCTGCACGTACGACGTCAGTGCACGGTCCTTGTCGTTCTGCGCGGTGAACAAGTCATTGATCGGTATTCGACTGATCGAATATCGGTTTCGCGCCACTTCAAAACGGAGCGTCGCTACGGTGTCCGCCTTGGCCGCATTCGTGAGCTGTCGCGCCGCCTGCGGAAGCTGCAGCGCGGCGAAATGCGCCTCCTGCGAGAGCTGCGCGCGCGCGAGTTGCGCGGTCGCGGCCGTGCGCGATTCGTTCGCGCGGGCTTCCTGAATCTGCGCCCCGCGCCCGCCCCACTGGAGCAGCGGCATCTGTACCGACAGCGAGAACCGTTGCGCTTCGAGCAAATCACGGTACACCGCGTTCATTTCCGTGCCCGTCTGATTGAAGCCCATGCTCGCTTGCAGCGTGGCGCCGAAACCGGTGCTCCAACGGATCTCGCTCACACGCCTGCGCGCCTGCGACTCCTGCAATTCGAGGTCGCGTATTTGCGCGCGGTTGCGCAGCGCCTGCGCGACCGCGACGGCCGTATCGGTCGCCACGTTCGGCACATCGACGGGCGCCTCCAGACTCAACGGCGTGCCTTGCGGAAGGTTCAGCTGCAGCAACAGCGCCGCGAGTGTGCGGTCGTGTTCCAGTTTGGCTGCGTCGAGTGATGCCTTTGCGTTGAGCACACCGAGTTCGCTCTGCAACAAATCGTTTTCACCGATCTTGCCAACTTCGAAGCGTCCTTTGTTGAGCACGTAGAGCGAATCCTGAATGTCGACGTTGCTCGTGGCGTTGCGCAGCGCAACCTGCGCCGCGTAGTAATCGAAGTACGCGTTGACGGTCGTCAGCGCGACATCTTCGCGCGCCTCTGCATATGCGCGCTCTGCTGCGTCGGCACGGATGTCCTGTTCGCGAGCGTCCCACGACGCCGTGTTGGGTCGCAGAATGCTTTGTCGCATACCGACCAACAGCGGCGTGGACTGCCATGTCCGCGAACTACTCGCGCCAATCCGGTCCACGCGTGACAGTGCGGACTGCAGGAAGAGTTCGCCGCCGATGTACGGCAGCCGCTGCGTGGCGTTGACCGTGAGCGCGGCCTGGTTCTGTTCCTGTGGCCGAAACAGTGTCGATCCGTCGGGCTGCGTGACCGCGATGATTGACCGGTTGTAAATCGGCACATCGCCACCGAGCGAAAACTGCGGCAGCAGCGTGGACGAGAACCAACGATCGCGGGCGCGCGCAGCGTCACGCGTATTCTGCGCCGCGCTCGCCTGCAAACTCTGCCGTTGCGCGATCGCGACCGCGTCCTTGAGCGCGAGCCGCTGCTGTGCGTTCGCTTCGAAACTCGGCGCCGCGACGGCGAATACGGCTGCGAGGAGGCACACGCTTGGTCTCGTTGTCATCTCGTCCTCTCGTCTTCTCGTCTTCTGTTTATTCGTACCGCAAGCACGTGATCGGATCCTGCTTCGCCGCGCGGTGCGCCGGCACAATACCGAACACCAGACCGACCGTACACGACACACCGAACGCGACGACCACCGACACCGCCGACACGAGCGTCTCGATCCCGGCGAACTGTTCGATCGCCATGCTGAACGCGGTTCCCGTGATGATTCCCGCGACACCGCCCGCAACGGAAATGAGCACGGCTTCCGTGAGGAACTGCGCGAGGATATTCGTTTGCGTCGCGCCCATGGCGCGGCGCACACCGATCTCGCGAATACGTTCGAGAATCGACGCGAGCATGATGTTCATGATCCCGATGCCGCCGACAATGAGCGAGATCGACGCGATTGCACCGAGTACGACGTTGAAAATCGTGCGCGTCCGCTGTTCTTGTTTCAGTAACAGCTCGGGGACCGTGACTTCGAAATCGGTGACATTGTTGTGCCGGCGCAGAAGCATGCGTTGCGCAACATTCGCGACCGCACCAATCGTCTTCGTGTCCGACACGCGAACCACCACGCGATCGAGCTGATGGTAGTTCGTTCGCTCGCGCCGCTCTTCTTCGGTCTCGGTTGCACTGTCCGCGCTGATCGCCACGTACTGTCGCGACGCCATCTCGATGTCCTGCTTGGTCACGATGGTGCGGTCGCGAAAGCGCCGCAGCATCGTGGTCACCGGGATGTACACGTCCATGTTTGCGTCGCGAATCCCGAGCCGGTCTGATGCACCCGCTGACACCTGACGATCGGTGAGCACGCCGACCACAGTTACCCACGAACCGCCGACTTTCAGCTGCCGTCCAATCGGATCTTCAGTCGTGAAGAATCGCGCGCGCACACCGTGCCCAATGATTGCGACCGCGCTGGCCTCGGCGAGATGACGGTCAACGAACCAGCTGCCGCGCGCGAGCGAAAGGTTCAGCATGCGGAAATACGCCGTGTCGACACCGACGAGCTTGCCCGAACGGCGACGGCCTTCGCGCGAGAACAGCGAGTTGAGCACAATCTCCGCGCTCATCGATTCGACCGACGGGACCGCGGCGAGCGCCTGCGCGTCGGCGTACGTGAGACCGGGTGTAAATCGCTTTGCGTCCTTCTTGTCTTCGTCTTTGGTTTCGCCTTCTTCCTGCTCGATCAGCGGTGTGATGACCACGTTGTTGGTGCCGAGCAGCCGCATCTGCTCGATGATCTCACGCTCGGCGCCTTTGCCGATCGCGAGCATGGCAATAACTGACGCGACGCCGAACAGGATGCCGAGCGATGTGAGCGCAGCGCGAAGCCGGTTGTGCGCAACGGCTTCGAGCGCGGTGCGTGTGCTGAACGCGGTGAGCGCAGCGAACCCGCGCCACCGCGTCGACCAATCGTTAGCGGCCACCCGACTTCGCGGCTGAAGGCGTCGTCGGTGCTTTCTTCGTCGCTGAGTCCGGTTTTACAGGAACGGACTTTGTTGCCGGTGCGTCGGCACCCGCCGGGGGAGACGCGGCACCTGTCAATCGCTCGGCGGTCAGCGTGGCGGCGTCGCGCGGTGGAATCAGCAGCACTTCGTCGCCGTCGCTAAGTCCGCGCTTGATGACGACGTGCGAGTCGTTCATCTCACCCGTTTCGACTTCTTGCTTCACCACACCGCCACCGTTGCGCTTGAACACGTACGGGATGTTGTCGTAGCTGGTAATTGCTTCGAGCGGCACGCTGAGTACGTCCTTGAGCGCCATCGTTTCGATCGCGTTCGAGGTCGTCATGCCTGGGCGGAGTGTCGTGTCCGATTCGACGACTTCGATCTTGACTTCAAACACTTTGGCGTCGCTGTTGGGCCGTTCTTCGCCGACGTTTGCAACCGCGACCACTTTTCCGTTGAGTTTTTTCGATGGGTCCGAATCGAGCGAGATCGCGACCGGCTGGCCGACGGCGACACGGCGCACGTCGATTTCGTTCACGTACGTCATCGATTCCATCTTGGTGAGATCGGGGAGTGTTGCCACGCCCACGCCGTCCCACGGACTGATGGTCGAGCCGGTGCCTTTCTTTTTTCCTGAGTAGTCGCGGACGTAGATGACCATGCCGGGCGACGGCGCACGCACGGTGAAGTTCTGCATGACGTCCTGCACCATTGTCAGCCACATCTTGTTGCGATCGAGATCGGTGCTGACCTCGCGCATCTTCGCCTTGGCTTGCTCGCCGCGCGTGACATAGTCCACGCGTCCCTGCTTGAGCGCACGATCCGCTTTCTCGTAGTCGATTTCCGCCTGGCGTTTCACCGACGGTGCTTCGAACGCGGCTTGCTCCTTGCCGATACGGCGCTCTTCGAGCGCGACTTCCATCGTGCGGAGATCTTCGCGCGCTTTCGACAGGTTGAGGGTCGTGTCGAGCTGCGCCTGCTCGAACACCGCCTGCGCACGCGCGAGCGACAGGTTGTAGTTGTTGACTTGCGTCATGAGCGGCGAGCGATCGAGTTCCGCGACGACATCGCCGGATTTCACGACCGTGCCCTCGGGTACAATCGAACTGATCTTCAATTGACCACCGCCGATGCGGTCGACGTTGTTCGGCAGTGGGATAGTTATGGATGACTTGGCGCGCAGGTCGCCGGCGACGGTGACCATGACGCGGAAATCACCGCGCGCCGCACGCGCGGTGAGATTCGCTTCGTCAGCGCCGGCGTTGCGCTTCGCCGCAACAACGCCCACCACCGCGACAATGACGGTAATCGCCGCAAACAGGGTCCAGCGTGACCGAAACAGGCGAAGCATCGCGAACTCGTATCGTTTGGGTGCGGAACACGTGTCGTGCGATCTCTCAGGTGCTTAGTGTCCTGCGGCGTGACGGTGGTTGCCGCGCGTTGCCGCCAGGCCAATACGGTCTTTGACACCGCTCGGTGTCGAAGTGTTGGCTTCCATAGTATTGGTTTTGCGACACACTCGTTATGACCGTAACGGATTCTTAACGGACACGACGGCTACGCCTAATGTTTCCGTGGCGTTGGCGCGCCAAAGCGTCGCTCAGCGAACTCCGGCGCCGCGGCGTAACGCAGTGTTCAGCGTGCGGTCACGCGGTCGTCTTTCTAAAGCGCGAGGCTGCGAAGAGCAGCACGACCGCCCCCATCACGTACAGTGTGACAATCTCCCCCTGCAGAACGTCCCACCCTCCTCCCCGGAGGAAAATGCTGCGCACCACGATCAGGAAGTGTCGCATCGGATTGAACAACGTCAGCGTCTGAAACGCGGGCGGCATCGCATCGATCGGGAACATGAATCCCGACAGGAACATTGCCGGCAAGAAGAACAGGAACATCGACATGAACGCTTCCTGCTGCGTTTTCGACACGGTCGAGATCCACAAACCGATGCCGAGCCCTGCGAGGATGTAGCCGATCGCGGCGACGAGCAGCAGCGCAAAGTTGCCGCGCAGCGGAATGTCGAACAGCAAGAGCGCCGTCGCCGTTACGAGGAACAGATCGACGAGCGCGATGAACACGACCGGCAACGTCTTACCCAGAATGAGTTCGGTCGGTTTGAGCGGACTCACCATCAACTGCTCGAGCGTGCCGATCTCGCGCTCACGCACCACGGCCAGCGACGTCAGCAACAAGCACATCATGAACATCACCGTCGCGATGACGCCGGGAACGTTGTAAACCTGGCTCTTGAGATTCGGGTTGTACCACGCGCGACTGCGAAAGTCGACACCCGCAGGCAGCGGCGTCGTAGATGCGCGCGCCGCAACGCGAGCGCCTTCACGCAAACCAAACCGTGAAATGATTTGTGTCGCGTACCCAAGCGCGACGTTCGCCGTGTTCGCGCTACTCCCATCCACCAGCAACTGCACAGAAGCCTCTCGGCCCGATGCGAGATCCGCGGAGAATCCGCGCGGGATTTCCACGCCGAGCACGGCGTCGCCGTGATCCAGCGCGCGTACCACGTCGGCTGGTGTGTTGGCGTTCGCTTCGACGCGGAAGTAGTCCGCCGCGGTGAGTGCAGCCACGAGCGCGCGCGATTCCGTCGTTGCGTCGCGATCGAACACGATTGTGCGCACGTGTCGCACGTCGGTGTTGACGACGAATCCGAAAATCAACACCTGCAACACGGGCGAGATGAACATCATCCGCGCTGCGCGCGGATCGCGGAGCGTCTGCCGGAATTCCTTCCGGATCAGTTGCCAGAGCCGGCCGCGGTTCACTCGATCTCCTTGCGGAACGAGCGCACGGCGAGCGTAAGCCCGATTGTCGCGAACGCGATCATCGCGAGTCCCTGGGCCCACAACACCGGGATCCCGACGCCTTTCAAAAAGATTCCGCGCGTCACGTTGATGAAGTAGCGCGCCGGCACTGCGTGTGAGATGGCTTGCAACAGAATCGGCATGTTGCCGATGTCGTACATGAAACCCGACAACATGTTGGACGGCAGAAACGTCGCCTGCATTGCCGTTTGCGTCGCCAGCAATTGCGACTTGATAGCGGCGCTGATCCAGATGCCCAGGCCGAGCGAACCGATCAGGAAGAGCGTCGCCATGGCGAACAACAGCACGGGATTCCCGCGCAACGGTACGCCAAACACGAACATGCCGATGAGCACAACGGCGAGCATGTCGATCAAACCGATCACGAGATACGGGAGCAGTTTGCCCAGCACGACTTCCGCGGAATGCACGGGCGTTGCAGCGAGTTGCTCCATGGTCCCGCGTTCCCACTCGCGCGCAATCGTCAACGCCGTGAGTTGTGCCGCGATCACCATCATCACGATGGCGATGAGCCCAGGCACGATCATGTTGCTGCTCGTGAGTGTCTCGTTATACCAGACGCGCCCCTGCACGACAATCGGCGGACGTATGTCCTGCATGCCGAGCGCAGCGCGCGCCGAATATGCGAGCACGATGCTGTTTGCATAGTTGAGCGCGATCGACGCGGTATTTGCGTCGGCACCATCGACCAACGCCTGCACCGGCGCGGGACGGCCCGCCGCGAGTTCCGCCTGAAAGCCCGACGGAATGGTCACCACCATCCGGACGCGGGCGCGATCGAGCAACGGCGCCACCTCGGCGTCGCGCGTCAAACGTTCAGTAACGCGGAACCATCCCGAGCCTTGAAACGCTTCAACGAGTTCACGACTGCGCGGCGTGAGATCCTGATCCAGCACACCAAGCTTGATGTCCTTCACATCGAAGCTGATGACGTACCCAAAGAACAGAATCATCGCGGCCGGCACGATGAACCCCATCGCGAGGCTGCGTGGATCGCGACGCAATTGCATTGCTTCTTTGCGTGCGATCGCAAACAGTCGCTGCGCGCTCAGCTTCATCCAGCGACCGCTCCGCCTTCTCGGCGAATGAGCGAGACGAACACGTCTTCGAGCGACGGTCGCACCGGCCCGATGTGCTGCGTGGTCACACCGCGCGACGCAAGAAACGCGGGCAACGCAGATGTAGCGGCACTCGCATCGCGCACCACGACGTGCACGCCGCGGCCAAACATCGCCGCTTCGACAACACCAGGCGCATCGCGTAGTGCCTGTGCCGCTGTCGCACCATCGCTCACGTCGAGCTGCAGAATCGGTTCGACCATTTGCTCGCGGAGCGCCGCCGGACGGTCGAGCGCAATCAACTTGCCGCGATTCATCAGCGCGAGCCGGTTACAGTACTCGGCCTCTTCCATGTAATGAGTGCTCACAAACACGGTCGTTCCGCGTTCCGCGAGCGAGTAAATGAGATCCCAGAAGTTGCGCCGCGACGTTGGGTCTACACCTGACGTCGGTTCGTCGAGAAACAACACCGGCGGTTCGTGCATCACCGCACACCCGAGCGCGAGCCGCTGTTTCCAGCCGAGTGGTAGCGCGCCCGTGAGTTTCGCGCGCTGATCCTTGAGGCCCGACATCTCGAGCACCCATTCACGCCGCTCGCGCAATCTCGCGCCTGTCACCTGATACAAGCCCGCGAAGAACGAAATGTTTTCTTCGACGGTGAGCTCTCCGTACAGCGAAAAGAGCTGCGACATGTAGCCGATCTTTTCCTTGATCAGCTCCGCTTCGGTGCGAATGTCGAGCCCCACAACGCGTCCCGTGCCTGATGTCGGTGCAAGCAGTCCAGTGAGCACTTTGATGGTCGTTGTCTTCCCTGCACCGTTCGGCCCGAGAAATCCGAAGATCTCTCCGGTGTTAACGGAGAAGGACACACGGTCGACGGCAGTGAATGCGCCGAACGTGCGCGTGAGATCGGTGACTTCAACGGCTGACAAAGGGGTGGGGGGT
>DATELA010000028.1:0-39004 GCA_035277145.1 Gemmatimonadaceae bacterium
CCTGCTCCGCGCGCGGCAGCGCGCCCGTGTCGTCAACGACGAAGCCGCGCGCGCTGCCGCGCGCGGCACGCATGCCACGCAGCCCTGCGCCCGCCACGCTGCCCGCGAGCGACGCCAACCCCAGTCGCTGTGCACTTCGCCCGATGCTCGCCATCCATGACGGCAGTCCAAGCCCGAGCTGCGCAATGTCGATGCGATGCGCAACGCGCGCAGGCCGCAGAATCGCGATGTAATTCGGCAGCGCGCCGCAATCGACGTAACCAACGGCACCAAACAAACGGCGCGCGGCGGGCGCAACCGTCATGATGCCAGACAAACCAACGTGACGGAGTAGTTCCTTGAGCACCGCAAAACCAACCGGTCCATTGCGATGTTCGGGGAGCACCATGAACCCTTTCAACCAGTGGGCCGCGATCTCGGTGGAGCCGTTCCAGAACTTCACCGGAATCGTACCGAGGTAGCCGAGTACTTCGCCGTCGCGTTGGAAGGCAACGGCGGGGATGTCCGCGCCGGGCTCGACCGGATTCTTCGCGGCCGCGTCTGCAAGCCCGCGCCGCACATCGTCACCGGTACCGTTGTCGCCCCACGCCGCGCGAAAGAACACCGCGAGCGCATCCGCGGTGGCCGGCGTCACACGGACAACTTCGATTCGCGATTGTGCAGGTGCGGACATGTTGCGTGCGAGCGGTGATAGGCGTTGCATGGGGCGAGCGCCGCTTGGTAAGATCACACCGCGCGCTGTACGCGTGTGAGGCGACCCGGCTCCAATTGCGGAGACGACTGGATGGCCCGGCCGACACCACAGGATTGGATTGAGACGGGCGATAACGCAGCGCCGGCGCCGATGGCCACGGCGCGACGCGACGCGACCATTCAATTCTGTCTCGCCGCGCTCCTCCTGATCGGGTATCTCGTGCTCGGCTGGCGCGGACGCGAGCCGACCGACATTGGTGGGAGCGACGAGCTCGAATACATCGCGCTGAGCCATTCCATCGAGCAGGGATCGTATCGCGAGATCTATCTCGCCGATCATCCGCGCGCAGTGAAATACCCGCCGGCGTTTCCCGCGTGGATCGCACTGGTTCGGCAAGTCGCTGGTGACCGCGTTGACGCAGTTCTCGCCGCCAACCTCGTGTTCATTGCGGGTTCGCTGCTGTTGTTGTTTATCGCCGCGCGACAATTGCTCGGCGGATGGCTCGCCGTCGCGTTCCTCGCGCTGTGCGTGATTAATCCGTGGGTGCTCGAGACCGGCGGCAACAAGATGTCCGAGGCGCCGTTCCTGTTCTTCACGACCGCCGCGCTCTTTCTCGCGTGGAAAGCGCCACCTGGCGCGATTGGCCGGATCGGAGCAGTCGTTGCACTCGCGCTGTTGGCGTTTCTCACGCGTTCCGCGGGTCTGACCATCGTCGTCGCGATCGGTGTTTGGCTGTTGCCGCGCCGCGCGCCGCGTGAATTGGCGCTGTACGCTGTCGCGTGCGCGTTGATCGTTGGTGGATGGATGGGTTACGCGTCGCTTGTGAAGGACCGCGATGTGTCGCAGACGTATGTGCGTGATCTCGCTGGCAGTGACGCCGCCGCAGATCCGACCGGCGCGGTAAAGCGCATCGCGACACGATCATTCAACGGCGCGAAGACGCTCGCCACGCGGACGTTCATGTGGACACTCGCCGTGCCCACAATCGAGGGAACCGCGATCGACAACGCCGCGTGGCTCGGCGCGATCTCGCTGTTGCTGCTCGTGGGAGTTTTTCTGCTCTGGCATCGGTGGCGCGCGCTCGCCGCGTTCCTCGTGCTGTACGGTGGATTGCTGGTGGCGTGGCCGTACACACAGGACCGGCTCGTCGGCGTTGTGGTCCCGTTGATCTTCCTCACGATGCTGCTGGCGGCACGCGCGCTGGCGGATCGTCTGCCGCGCCGCGTTGGGCTCGCAGCAATCAGCACCTTCGTGGTATTGCTGGGCTTCGGTAATGTGCAGCGCGGTTTCGCCCGCGACGCCGAACGGCAGCAGTGCGACCGCGCCCTGCCCTACCTGAGTGCGCCATGTTATGACGTCCCGGAACGCGCCCGCGGCGCGCGAACCCTCTACACCGCGGGCGAATTCATCCGCACGCACTCGAATCCGGACGATGTCGTAGTCGCATCGAAACCGGCCAGTGTGTACTTTTTGACCGGACGACGCACGCTGAGCGCACGGAATGCTCAACCGATTCCCGATAGTTCGCTCGTCACATCGCTTCGGGCCCGCAATGTTCGATTTGTCCTGGTGACGTTCTACTTCGAAGGCGAGGATGGTGGCGTGGCGCGCGGACTCCTTCCCGACTGCGGTGCCGTGCGCATCGAGGCAAATCTCCTGCCCGATGCCTTGGTATTGTCGCTGCCGGATAGCGCTGCGGCTTCGCCCAACGCGTGCGCCGCGCTCGGAGAGTTTCTCAAAGTGATGCCCGCGCAATGACCAGCATCCCGGCAATGTCACGCGACGCGTTGACCACGGCGTTTCTTCCGCTGCACAAACGCGCGATGGGCATGGCGATCGCGGTCGCGGCGGCAATCGTGATGTTTCTGATTACCGCGATTTATCTCGTCCGCGACGCTGACCCCGGGCTCGAGCTGAACCTGCTCGCGAATTATTTCGCGGGATACACGGTGAGCTGGCAAGGCGCGTTCGTCGGTGCAGCGTGGGCCGGTTTCGTTGGCTTTATCGCGGGTTGGTTCTTTGCGTTCGCGCGGAATTTCGTGATGGCGACGATGGTGGTCATCGTGCGCACGAAAGCTGAGATGCAGCAGACTCGCGATTTCCTCGATCACATTTGACGGCGCGTTTCGCGCCGGTTCACACGCGGTAAGGAGCAGGCATGGCACGACTCTCGAACGAAGAAGCGCAGGCGGTTGAGCGCGCGACGTTGCAACTCAGCGGACAAGCGTGGGGAGTATCCGTCGGATTGTTGTGCGGCGTGGGGTTGTTCGTCGCGACCCTGATTCTCGTGCTCAAGGGCGGCGTGAACGTCGGGCAACATCTTGGCTTGTTGTCCGTGTACCTGCCCGGGTACCGGGTGACGGTACTCGGAGCGTTCATCGGGTTCATCTATTTGTTTGTCATCGGCTACGCGCTGGGCCGCTTGATCGGGCTCGTGTACAACTCCATCGCGAAGCCGGCGCACTAGCGCGCCGACCGCCATGGACCGCGCACGCGCGTCGGGCGCACTGGTTTCGATCGCAGTACTCCAAGTGCTCACCATTCTGGTGGGCATTGTTCGTTCCAAGGGACTCGCGCAGGTACTCGGCCTCGCGGGATTCGGTGTCGCCGGCGCGCTCGACCAAGCGATTCTCACGGCGGTGACGTTCGGCGCGTTCGCGCTGCCGTACACGGCAATGAAGTTCATGGCGCGCAGTCACAGCGAGAGCGAGGCCGAGTTTCGCCACACGGGCGCAGGGTTTCTGCGATTGTTGCTTGTGATGGCGATTGTCACCGCGTCGATCGCGTACGCGGTGTTCACCTGGTTTCCCGCGTTGCTCGGCGACGATCTCGCGATCTACAATCGCGAATTGCGCATTGCGGCGATTGGTATTGTGCCCGCGATGCTGCTGCTGCTGTTCGTGAACACGTTTGCAGCGGCGCAGAAACCGGGGACCGGCGCGGCGGTGAACCTCGTGTATCTCGCGGGTGCCGCCATCGCGTCGATTCTTGGCGGGTACGTGTACGGGCTGACCGGGTTGTACGTCGCGAGCGTCGCCACGGCGATTGTGTTGACGTTCGCCGGACTCGCGTATCTCCAGCGCACGCTCGGCATCAACCTCACCGACGCGCACAGCGGCGTCATCAAACAGTTGCGTTCAGATCCGCGCATCCTCGGCTACGCCGCGTGTTTTTACGCAACGCTGCTGGGCTACATGCTCACTCTGCTCGTCGCGCGGACGGTCGTGCTTGCCCAGGTTGGTGCGGAAGCCGCGGGCCATTTGCAAGCGGCGTTCAGCATCGCGCTCGCGTTCGGTGCGGTGTTCACGTCGCTCAACAATTTGTATCTCGCGCCGCTCGTGAATCGGCGCGCGGATGTTGCGGACAAAGTTGCCACCACGAGCGACTTCACCGGGCACGTGCTTGTGTTGCTGCTGCTCGGCGTACTTCCCATCGTGCTCTTTCCCGGCGTGTTTCTTCAGACGTTGTTCAGCGCCGACTTTGTGCCGATGGCCAGCGTGTTGTGGTGGTTTGCGTTGTGGCAATGCATCACCCTGATCGGGAACGCGTATCAGCAACTGCTCGTCGGGCTCGACGATGTCGTGTACATCGCGGTCGCTGCGATCGTGAGCTACGGTTCGATGCTTGTCGCGATGCCGCCGCTTGCGCAGGTGTACGGACTCGCAGGAATCGGGATCGCGCTGTGCGGAGGCGTCGTGCTGCACTTCACGCTGCTGGTGCTGCGCGTTCGACTCAAACACGGCGGCAGAATACCAGCGCGAGTCTCGATTCGGCTCGCCGGACTGGTCGCCGTCGTTGTGAGCGCGCACTTCGTGTTTGCGGGGCGTCACGAGATCGGCGTTGCACCGATCGCTGCGCGCGTCGGGTTTGCGGCTCTCGCGCTACTTGTCGGATGGTTCGCGCTGGATAAGCAGGAACGCGATCCGCGCGGGCTCATCGCCTCACTGCGGGGCAACGCTGGGCCGGCTACAGGTCCCTGATTTTTCGGGCGGGCACACCGCCCCACACCTCATTCGCAGGGATTTCACCGCGCACAACACTGCCGGCGGCGATGACGGCGTGCGGGCCGATGGTCGTACCCGGAAGAATCACGCAGCTCGCACCGATCCACACATTCGCGCCAATGTCGACGCCGGTGCGCGCCGTGTCCCAATCAGTGCGCAAGTGAATTCCGTCGCGCTTTGCCGTGTGATTGCTCGCGACGATCGTGGTGTGCTGACCCACGCCGGTGTTTGCGCCGATGCGAACAGTTCCGCCGGCTGCGCGAATGTTCACACCGGCGGTCACAATCGCGCCGTCCTCGAGAATCAAGCGGCCTGCAACGGTACTGCGCGGACTGCGCTTGTACACGACAATCTCGGCGAACGCACCGACGGTAACGCCTTTTCCAATTTCAATCGCATCGATGTCACCAAATCCGTAGTCCCACGCAACGGTCGGGTGCGCAATGAGCGTCGGATGCCGCGCGCGTAGACGCTGGCCGAGGAGCCACGTGATCGAGCGCTGCCGCAGGTCGCTCAGTGCCGCGCGAATGTGTGCGAACGGATTCATCGCGCGATTGCGTCCTGCGAACGATACGACTCGATCGTGCGTTTGAGCCCGTCTGTCAGTGTCACCGCCGGACTCCAGCCCAGCAGTGCGCGTGCGCGATCGTTGCGCGTCACGAGCTCTTCAAGGTCGCGTGCGCGCGCCGACCGCGCGCCCACGTGAAGTTTCGCACGCGTTCCACTGAGGCGCACAATTTCCTCAGCGACATCGCGAACGGCGTGTTGCACGCCGTGGCCGACGTTGATCACGCCGCGCGCACGCCGCGCGGCTGCGAGCACAAACGCTTCGACCGCGTCGTCGATGTACAACAAGTCGCGCTTCTGTGTGCCGCTCGTCATCTCGAAGTCCTGATCGCGCAGACAGCTCGTGATCAGGTTCGGAATGAGAAAGTCCGTCGATTGACCGGGACCATACACCAGCGCTGGACGCAACGTGACGATCGACGTCTCCGTCCCGCGTTGCATCATTTCACAGTAGTGCGTCGCGGCAACCTGGCTCGCGGAATACGGCGAGATCGGCTGCTCGCGCTGCGCTTCGTCGTACGGCACTGCACCGTCACCGTATTCCTCGAGGCCGCCGGCGCGTACGAACGATGACACAGCATGCGTTGCTTCGAGCGTCGCACGCAACAGCGCAAGCGTTCCAATCAGGTTGACCTGCACACTCCGCTCGACGCCGCTCCAGCCTTCTGAAACGCGCCGCACGCCGGTGTCGCCGGCAAGGTGAAACACAACTTCGGGCCGCGCGCCGGCAATTGCTTTGCGCAATGCACCAATGTCAGTGATGTCTGCTTCCCATTCACGCGCACGTCCGCGCAGTGCTTCAAGCTTCGCGTGCGACGCACTCGCGCGCACCAGCGCGTGAACCTCTGCGCCATCCCGAGCGAGGCGCTCAACCAGGTGCGACCCAATGAACCCCGTCGCACCCGTCACCAGCACGCGGCGCCCCGCGAATGCGCTCAAACGACGCGCGGCTCGGGAATCGGCAGAATGAATTTGCCGCCGCGCTTCTTGTACTCAGCCTGCTGCTGCATGATTTCGTCGGCGAAATTCCACGCGAGAATAAGCACGTAATCAGGCTGCGCTTCGAGCACGCGTTCCGCGGGCACGACCGGAATGTGCATTCCCGGCGACAGCTTGCCCTGCTTGAGCGCGTTTTTATCCGCGAGGAAATCGAGAAGGTCCGGACCGATCTTGTAATAGTTGAGCAGCGTGTTGCCCTTTGCGGGCGCGCCATAGCCGGCGAGGCGCTTGCCCTGTTTCTTGAGGTCGGTCAGCAGCTTCATCAAGCCAGCGCGAATGTTTGCCACGCGTCCCGCAAGCGCGTCGTACGTCTCGCGCTTGAACAAGCCGTGCGCTTTCTCCTTGTCGAGCCATTCCTGCGCAATCGGAGTTTCGGCTGCGTTCGCCGGCTGCCGCTGCGCCGACACGCGCATCGAGCCGCCATGAATCGGCAACACTTCGACGTTCACGATCTTCATGCCGAAGAACCTGTACAACGCCGCAAGTGACGTCACGCTGAACGTCGACATGTGCTCGTGATACACGGTGTCGAATTCGTTTTTCTCCACTAACTCGAGCGCCTGCGGCACTTCGACGATGAACGTGCCGCCGTCCTTGAGCCAGATGTCGACGCCCTTCATGAACGCGTGCAGGTCGTCGATGTGATTGAACGTGTTCGTCGTCGTAATCACCGACGCCGGTCCGTACTTCGCCTTCACGCGCGTCGCCATCTCGGCGCCGAAATACTCGTTAACGATCTCGATGCCCTTCTCGCGCGCCATGGCCGCAATGTTCGCCGCGGGCTCGACACCCAACGTCTTCAAACCGATGTCTTTGCACGCCTTGAGAAACAAGCCGTCGTTGCACCCGATGTCGACGACGAGTGCATCGGGTGCACTGTACCGTTCCTTCACGAGCTTCGCGAAGTTCGCAAAGTGCGCGTGCATCGTCGCGCTTGCCGACGGCACATAGTGGTAGTCCTGAAAGAAATCCGGCGGCAGCATGTCCGGCACTTCGACCACTCCGCAATCGAGGCACGCCGTCACGTCGAGCGGAAACGCGGCTTGCGGACCCTTCGCCGCTTGCTCGCGCGTAACAAACGCGTTCGCCGGCGGGTGATCGCCGAGTGGCAGAAACATGTAGAGGTTTTTGCCAAGGCACGCGCGGCAGGCCTTCATCTCCGGCATCGTCTTTCTCGTCGAAGGTTCAGTTCCGCGCGACTGCGCGAATCACGTTGAGAGTTTGCAGCGTCGTATCGTGCCACGTCAGTGCGCCACCGCGCGCACGCGCCCGCTTTTTCAGATCCTGCCGCAGCGCGGTATCGCCAAGAACTTTCGTCAGCGCGTCCGCGAGTGAGTCCACCGATGGTGCGTCGAGCATGTACGCGTGACCATTCGCCGCTTCACCGAGCCCGCCGCGATTTGCCGCGATCACCGCCGTGCCGCACGCCATCGCCTCGACCGTCGTCATCGACCAACCCTCGTACTCTGAGGGATGCACGAACACGTCGGCGCCGTTGTAAATCGGAACGAGATCGCTGTGATCGTCGATCTTCCCGTCGGTTTGCACGACGTCACCGACAATGCCGAGTTTCGCCGAGATGTCTGCAAGCGGGAGATTCAAATGATTGGGTCCGAACAGCAGCACTCCGTGCGGAATCTTTGCCTCGTGGCGCACCTTCGCGTAGGCCTCGAGCAGCATCGGAATATTCCGGCGCGCCGACGCCTTGCCGACGAACAAGATGTAGGGCCTGTCACCACCAAAGTACCGGCGGCGAACAGCACTGAGCGCCGCCGCGTCATCCATCGGCCGAAACACATCGTCCGCGCCCTGCAGCACTACCGTCATGCGCTCGGCGGGAATGCCCCAGTGATGCGCGATGTCCTGCCGCGCGGATTCTGACGCCACGATGATCGCGTCCGCGACGCGCGCGCTGCGATGGATGAGCCAATCGTACGTGAACCGATGCCACCACGGATGCGCGCCCGGATGAATGTCGTTGGCGCTGTGCGTCGCGACGACGAGGGGGCGTTTGTATCCAACGGGTGACGTGTACGCGGGGCAGAACAGGACGTCGCAGTCAGACGCGGGGCCGCGCAGCGCGATGTTCTCCCACGGAATACCTGACACGTCGGGGCCGAGCACGCGCGGCGCAATCGACGCTGGAAGCTTGAGGTATTTCTCCGACGCGGATGTCAGCGGCCGGCGCAGAAACGCCGTGACGCGTTCGTCCGGCGCGAGCATGCCTGCCCAGTACCGCAGCATGTACTCGATGTACCGGCCCACGCCGAGCCGTTGCTCGGCCAGCCGTTGTGCGTTGAAAGCGATGTGCAACGCTCGCGCTCCGCTCAGTATTTCGAGAGAAACGCGCGCGCGTTCTCGTGCACGTAATCGAGTTGCGCTTCGTTCAGTCCATGATGGCACGCGATCAGCATGCCGCCGCGCATTACGCGATCCGCGTTTGCGTACCCGCCCGGCATTTCGCGACGCTCGATCTTCGCAAAGCCCGGCTGGCGCAAAATGTTTCCCGTAAACACGGTGCGCGTTTGAATGCCGCGTTGTTCCAGGTGAATCTGGAAGTCGCGGCGGATGAACGGTGCGTCGTCGCGCACAATGAGCGGGAACGCGAGCCAACCAGTCGTTGAGTCGCGCATCTGCCGCGGCATCATGAAGAACTTCTCGTACTCGGCGAAGAACTTCACCTGCCGCGCAAAGTTGTGTTCGCGCGCTTTGATGTTGCCGGCAAGCCGGTCGAGCTGTACCAAGCCGAACGCGGCGCCCATCTCCGACGGTTCGACATTGTAACCGATGCGCGAAAACACGAACTTCGCATCGTACGGAATTCCGCCGACGTCGACGTTGAACCGGTTCTCCACCTTTTCCGATTCGACGAACAGCGACGAGCTACGACCCCAGCTGCGCAGCAGGCGCGCTTCTTCGTTCCAGTCGTCGCGATTAACGCACAGCATGCCACCATTGCCCGCGGCGTTGATCACGTGCGATCCGTAAAAGCTCGTCGTACTGATGTCTGAGCGAGCGCCGGTGCTCTTGCCGCGCAGCGTTGCGCCGAGCGTGTCGGCGGAATCTTCGAGCACGAGCAACTTCTTTGCTTTCGCGATTTCGGCGATGCGATCCCAATCCGGCAGGTTCCCAATGAGCGACGGAATCACGAGCGCGCGCGTCTTGGAAGAGATCGCCGCTTCGATCTTTGAGACGTCGATGTTGAATGTGTCGGGCTCGACGTCCACGAATACTGGAACGAGTCCGTTGCGCACGAGCGGCGCGACCGTCGTTGCGAACGTCAGCACTGGCGTAATCACTTCGTCGCCCTTGGACAATCCGAGCAGCTCGGTCGCGAGATAGAGCGCGCTCGATCCCGAGTTCACCATGATGCCGTGCTTTTTCGCGAACAGCGACGCAACGCGTTCTTCGAACGCGCGCACGTTCGTGCTCATCTGCGTCGACGTACGCAACACGTTTACCACCGCGGCGATTTCTTCCTCGCCGTGGACCGTCTGACCGTAAGGGACGCGCATCGTCTCCTTCATTCGTAATTGTTCAACTGCGTTTTCAGCATCGCCGTTGCACACGATGGATCGTCGTGCACGACGCGGTACCACTCGACTGTCATCGCAACCGTTTCGCCGATCGTCAGCTTTGGAGTCCAGCCGAGCCGGTCGGCGGCCTTGCTGTTGTCGAGTCGAAGGAGGCGCGCCTCGTGCGGCGCCCCCGGTTGCGGCACGAATTCTGTCCTGACGAGGGGCCACGCTGCAGTGATGCGCGCCACCAAATCGCGCACTGAAATCGCGTCCGCGAGCTGCGGCCCGAAGTTCCACGCCTCGGCGAACGCCGCACCTTTCTCAGCCAGCGCGCGGCCGAGCATCAGGTATCCGCGAAGAGGTTCGAGGACGTGCTGCCACGGGCGCACTGCATCGGGATTGCGCACCTGCGCCGGCTTCCCTGCGCTGACACCGCGCATGAGATCGGCGATGAGCCGATCCTCAGACCAATCGCCGCCGCCAACCACGTTGCCGGCGCGCGCTGACGCCACCGGAATGTTCGCGGGTGCGAGAAATGAACGCCGAAACGCGGCGGTGACGAGTTCCTGCGCGCCTTTGCTGGCGCTGTATGGATCGTGCCCGCCCATCGCGTCGTCTTCGCGATACGCGCGATCCGTATCGCGATTCTCATAGCACTTGTCGCTCGTGACCACAACAACGGCGCGCACACTCGGCGTGCGTCGAATCGCGTCGAGCAATCGTGCAGTGCCCACGACATTTGTTTCGAACGTGTACACGGGATCGGCGTACGACCTGCGCACTAATGATTGCGCCGCCAGATGAAACACGATTTCGGGTTTCGCGTTGCGCAGCGTTTTCTCGAGCGTGTCGCCGTCGCGAACATCGGCGAGTACCGAGTCGATCCCCTGCTCGACGTGAGCGAGCGCGTACAAGCTCGGACGATCGGTTTCAGGCGGCAGCGCGTACGCGGTGATCGTCGCGCCCGCGTCGCGCAGCCACGCGGTCAGCCACGCGCCTTTGAATCCGGTGTGTCCGGTGATGAACACACGGCGCCCGGCGTACCACTCGCTTACGCGAGCATTCACGCGCGTCCTGCCGGTTCCGTTGTGCGCGCGGCGAGTGCGGCGGCGCTCCACGGCGCCGCCCCGCTCTTCCACAATTCTTCGAGCAGCGTTTTCTCGCGCAGCGTGTCCATCGGCTGAAAGAACCCGCCGTGTTTGAACGCCATCAATTGTCCGTCGGCGGCAATGCGTTCGAGCGCATCCTTCTCGAGTGATACTGCGTCGCCGTCGATGTAGTCGAGCACTTTGGGTTCGAAAACAAAGAAGCCGCCGTTGATCCAGCCCGCACCAGCCTGCGGTTTTTCGGTGAACGCTTTCACCTTGTCGCCGTCGAGCTCGATCGCGCCGAACCGCGCAGGCGGATGCACCGCGGTGACCGTCGCGAGTTTACCGTGCGATTTATGAAAACGAACGAGCGAAGCGACATCGACATCGGCGACGCCGTCGCCGTACGTGACCATGAACGGTTCGTCGAGCAGTTCACGAAGTCTGCGCAACCGTCCGCCGGTGAGCGTTTCCTGTCCCGTGTCGCGCAAATGCACGCGCCAATCCGGGGCCCGTTGCGTGACGAGCGTGCGATCACCGCTCGCGAGGTCGACGGTCCAATCGGAGTGATGCTGAAACGCGTGCGCGAAATACTCTTTGATCATTTCGCCTTTGTATCCGCACGCGACCACGAATTCGCGAAACCCGTGCGCGGCATAAATCGACATCACGTGCCAGAGAATCGGTCGCCCGCCGATTTCTACCATCGGTTTCGGGCGCAGCACGGTTTCTTCGGACAGGCGAGTGCCGAGTCCGCCGGCCAGGATGACGGTCTTCATCGACGAGAGGGCGGCATCGCGCGAAATATGGCGCTGCGCACTCCGATAGTGCCGGGGAAGCTCACCGGTTTCCGGCGCTTCGGCGGGCCAACGCGCGCTTGGTGGCAGCGGAGAGTGGCGGCCAGAACGCGTCGACGATGGTCGGATTGGCCCATTCGAACGTGTGGCCAAACACGTCCGCGTAGATCTCCGTCGAATCCTTCGCGAATAACGGTGTTCCATCGACAAACCGTTCGCCGACGAGCGGCCTGACGGCGCGCTGTAATTGCGCAGGAGCCGCGATGTGTATCTCGCGCATGAGATTAGTCGAGCCTACGCGGCCGGCTTCCGCGAACCACTGCTCGCGCGTGGTCAGCGGTTTCGTCGTTGAAAGAAACGCGGGCTGCCACACGTAGATCACGTCAAATCCGAACGCCTTGGCGAGCCCCTCAACAACCTGCACGTTCCCGACATAGGCGCTCACGAGCCGGGCGGTCGCGGAATCCGCAGGCACCAGCGGGGCCGTCGAGTCGCGGCCAGCGCTGATTCGCTTCGCAAGCTCCGAGCGAGCCAAGACACCGGCGGACAGCCGCGCCAATGCTCGCAGATCGTTACGCCAGCCTGTCGCCGCGTCCTCGATCGCCGCACGACCTCGCTCAAAATCGGCCGAGCGGCGCGTTTCGTTTTGTGGTTCACCGCCGATACCGCGCTGGATCACGGACGATACGTCGTTGATCCCGTCATAGAACACGACAACGTCGGGGCGCTCACCGTTTCGAAGCCGCAACATCAGCATCACGACTTCTTGCGTGAACGTGTGACCCGGTGTTCCGAAGTTGGTGAGGTCGACGTCCACGTTTGCCGGTACGATCTCTCGGAGTCGAGCGGCGGTGAGCGAAGGAAGCGTGTACGCGTCGCGCTGGAACCAACCGAAAGCGGTCGAGCCGCCAAGGAAGAATACGCGGAGCCGTCGCGGTGCCTTCAGCGCAGGGCCTGGCACAACGCGATGCCCGGCGGAATCGACGTTCATTTGAGTCCCGCGGAACGTCGGATTGCGCACGTACACAAATGGCTCCCACAGTACGCGCTCTTCCTTTTCGTGATCGGCGAGGTATTCGCGCGCCCACGGGACCGTGTCAAATGCGGACGGCGGACCAGGCAGAAGCGAGGTGCGCATGGGGGGCGCGTCGCTCCGCACCCAGGCTTGTGCGCGGTACCCAAGTTCGAGTAACAGGATTAACGCGAGCGTGACGCCCGCTACTACCCACGCGTCGCGTAGCAGGCTGAAGCCGCGAACGACGATTCGCTGGAGAACGGCGCGCATACGGTCGTTGACGCTCAGGTGGATGATGGGTTGAAACTAGCGTCGCACGGCGGCGGTTCGAATGGCTGGCCCGTTCGAGCGGACTACCGGCCCTCTAGCATCTTCCGCATTTCACTCGTGAAATCCTGACGACCGATCAGCGTCCACGTCCCCGGCAACAGCTGGGCGAACGCCATCCCCGTCACGCGCTTCGGCGCCTTGAGCTTCATCCACCCCGGCTCGTACGCGTAGACACCCGCAAGCCGCGGCGGCGAATTCGTTAGCTGCTTCTCGAGCCACGGCAACAACTCGCGCGCTTCATTCAGCATCGCGGCGCTGTCGCTCGTTGATGTGAAGTACGCCACGCGATGCTCACACGCCACCGCAACACATTCATCCGGCAGGCGCTCCGCCGCAAACTCGCGGCCACTCGGCGTCGTGATCGTATCGAACGGATAATTGCGCTTGCGTTCGTACATCAGGTAACCGGCCAGCACTGCGATCAACAACACGAGAATCACAGCGCGCATCGTCTGCCCTCATGTGAGTCGTCCGGAAGGATGCCCGCGTCGGCACTGTTCCCGCACATCTCGCTCTTGACGCCGTAGCAGGTCCAAACGGCACGCCGACTATCGGTACACGTCGCGCCGATGCCGCACGCGAACGACGAGCACCGTGAGCTCTGCATCCGCAATCGCGTACACCACGCGATAGTCGCCTTGTCTGATCCGATACAACTCGTCGCCAGACAGCTTCTCGCAGCCCATCGGTCGTGGATCATCGCTGAGCGCCTGTATCCTGCGGACGATCTGTGCGCGCGGTTTGTCCGGGATGCGTTCGAGTTCCTTCGCTGCCGACGCCTTGATCAGGACGCTATAGCTTGCCACGCCGCTTCAGGTCCTTGAGGACGTCTTCGAAGCGGAGAGTCGGCTCGCTCGCACGCGCCCGGGCCACCGACAGGTCGTCGGCGTCCTCCGCGAGCGTCGCGCGGACAGCGGCGTTCACGAGATCGGACAGCGAACGATCGGTCTCGAGCGCCTTCACCCGCAGCGCGCGATGAAGCGCTGCATCCAGATAGACGGTGGCGCGCTTGGTACTCGACATGAGCGCAGGCTAGCGTTCTGACGTCTTAACGTCAAGACGTCAGAACGTCATGATTATCCTAGTGCTCGCGTAACCACGGCCACAGCCCGCACTTGTGACGCGCGGTTATTCTATTCCGTCGGGCGCCGAGGCCCGCCCCCGGTCCCCGGTACCCGGTCCCCGTCAATCGCCCACCGCCGATGACCGACACCCAGCCGCTGGCCCTCTCGATCGTCATTCCGTCGGTGAACGGATGGGCTGACCTCGACCGCTGCCTCGGCGCCCTCGCCGGCGAGCGCGCGGCCACATCTATAGAAGTACTCGTCCCCGAGCGCTGCGGGCCGAGTGTGCGCGACGGCGCGGTGAAGAAGTACCCGTGGGCGCGCATCATGCCCGTCGACAAGTCGGTCACCATTCCGCAAATGCGCGCGCTCGCGTTTCGCGAAGCCAAAGCGCCCAACGTCGCTGTCATCGAAGACCACATCATCGTCCCGCCGGGGTGGGTGAAAGCGATGCTCACAGCGCGCACGAACGACGCGCGCGTTGTCGGCGGCGGACTTGTAAACGCGGCAACCGACACCATTACCGACTGGGCCGCGTGGCTCTGCGAGTACAACCACCTCGCGGTCGCGATGCCATCGGGAAAAGTCGACGGCATCCACGGCAATCACACCATCTACGACGGCGCGCTGCTCCGCGAACTGCGCGACGTGACCGAATCGGGCCGCTGGGAAGACGCGCTGCACGAAGCGATCAAAGCCAAGGGGATCGCCCTATGGGCGCGCCCCGACATCGTCGCGGGACACAAAAAGCACTACACGATCGGCGAATACACGTCGCAGCGGTTCTACTATTCGCGCGCGTATGCGGCGATGCGCGTGAAAAGCGAAGGGCTGGCCAAGCGTCTTGCATACGGAGCGTTTGCGTTTGCGTTGCCTCCGCTACTTTTTTACCGGATCGTTTCGCGCGTCTGGTCCGGCAACCTCTACCGGTCACACCTTCTGCCTTCGCTGCCCCTCCTCGCGCTGTTCGTGTGTTCGTGGGGACTCGGTGAAGTCGCCGGCGCGTGGTTCGGCGACGGCGGCGCGCTCGCGAAAGTCTGCTGATGGCTGATTCGCCAGACGCAGCAAACACCCCGCGCGTCGTCGCGCCGCTCAAAACAGGCGATCACGTCGTCGTGATCGGCGCGGGGCCGGCCGGTCTCACCGCTGCGTATTTGCTGGCGAAGCAAGGGCATCGCGTTACGGTACTCGAAGCCGACGACATGGTCGGCGGTATCTCACGCACCGCGCAATACAAAGGCTACCGCTTCGACATCGGCGGCCACCGGTTCTTCACGAAAATCACGCCGGTGCAAGCGCTGTGGGAAGAATTGCTCGCCGACGAATTCATCTCGGTGCCGCGCCTCTCGCGCATTCATTACAGCGGAAAGTATTTCGACTATCCGCTCAAGCCCATGAACGCGCTGCGCGGACTTGGGCTCATCAATTCCGTGCGCATCGTGATGAGTTACGTCCAGGCGCACTTGTATCCGAGTCCGGTCGAAGAAAACCTCGAGCAGTGGGTCACGAACCGATTCGGCAAACGGCTCTACGAGATCTTCTTCAAGACGTACACGGAAAAAGTGTGGGGCATTCCCTGCACCGAGATTCGCGCCGAGTGGGCCGCGCAAAGGATTCAGGGATTGTCGCTGGCGCGCGCGATTCTCGCCGCAGCAGCGCTCAACAAACGCTCGGCCAAGATCAAGAGTTTGATCGACGAGTTCCGCTATCCACGACTCGGCCCCGGACAGATGTGGGAGAAAGCGCGCGATCGGGTTCGCGAGCTCGGAAGCCTGGTGCTAATGCAGCATTATGTGTCGGCCATCGAGGTCGGCAAGGGCGACGACGATAAGTACAAAGTACGATCGGTACGAGCGATGACGGCAACCGGCGAACAGGTGTTCAAAGCGGATCACGTCATTTCCACGATGCCGGTGCGCTCACTCGTGCGCGCGTTCGATCCGCAACCGCCGGAACAATTCCGTGCCGCGGGCGAAGGTTTGCGCTACCGCGACTTCATTGCGGTCGCGCTCATTCTCAATCGCGAAGAACTTTTTCCCGACAACTGGATCTACATCCACACGCCGGGCGTGAAGGTCGGCCGCATCCAGAACTTCAACAACTGGAGCGCCGCGATGGTGCCCGACGCCGGACGCACGTGCCTCGGCATGGAGTATTTCTGTTTCAAAGGCGACGGCATGTGGGACAGCCCCGACGACGCGCTCATCAAGCAGGCGTCGCGCGAACTCGAAGAGCTCGGCCTCGCCAAGGCATCAGACGTTGTGGACGGCACGGTCATTCGCATGCCGAAAGCGTACCCCATTTACGACGGTGAGTATCGCGGGCATCTCAATCGTGTGCGCGAGTACATCGATGCGATTCCCAACCTGCACACGGTTGGGCGCAACGGGATGCACAAGTACAACAATCAGGATCACTCGATGCTCACGGCCATGATGGCCGTGTGGAACATGCAAGGCGCAACGCACGATATCTGGTCGGTGAACACCGACTACGAGTACCACGAAGAGCAGCGCCTCGAGCCGGATCGCAAGCAGGACGCACAAGCGGCATCGTGACCGCGGCACCGCGTTCAGCGACGGAGTATGATGTCTCTGTGGTCGTCGCGTACGACGGCGCGCGTGAACAACTCGAACAACGCTTGGTAGCGATTGCGCGCGCGTGCAGGTCTCACCGCGCAGAAATCGTGTTCGTTGCTCCGGACAGTGTACGCGCCGAGATACGTGGCGAGTACCCGCTACCCCTCACCTGTGTAGTTGCCGCTTCGGAGCTCGTTCCCGCGCTCTGGGGTCGGGGTATCGCAATTGCGCGCGGAGAATTCGTTGCGCTGACCACAACGCAGTTCGCGCCGCGCGAGACGTGGCTCGACGCATTGCTTCGCCGTTTCGACGACGCGCGCATTGCCGGCGTGGGTGGCACCATCGGCCTCGCCGCGCGCGCCGGCATGCTGGGGCGAGCCGTCTACTTCATTAGATACTCCGAGCACCTGCCGTCGAAATCCGCGCCTGCCCCGCACGACATCGCGGGCGAGAACGCCGCATACCGTCGCGATGCAGTGCTCAGTGCGTATCCGAAAGTGGCCGACGGCTTCTGGGAGGTTGATGCACACCGCGTGATGCGCGCGGCCGGCGGCAAGATCGTGCAAGCGCGTGACGCTGTGCTGGATTTTGCTCCGGTACTGTCGTTGCGTGCAATGATGTCGAACAGATACGTGCACGGCGGACACTTCGGTTCGTATCGCGTGAACACGCTGAAGTGGCCGCGCTGGAAAGCGGTCGCGGTAACGCCGCTCGTTCCTGTCGTATTGCTGATGCGCATTCTTCAGCGCGTCGCGCGCGCGGGCCATTCCGTGGCCGAAGTGTTCAGCGCGCTGCCGGTAATCATCCCATTGTTGTGTGCGTGGGCACTCGGTGAAGCTTCAGGCGCGCTGTCGAAGCGTGGAGGGCGCGATGGCTGATAAGACCGCGCCCGATCTCTCCATCGTGATTGCGTCCATCAATCCGGGGCCGGTACTGCTCGATACACTCGCCGCGCTCGAACAGCAGTGCGGCTTTCGCGCAGAGGTGATCGTCGTCGACGCGTCAAACGATGACACCAGTCATCTCGTGCGCGTCCGCTTTCCGTGGGTGCGCGTGATCGATTCACCGGAAACGCCGTCGTTCCCGAAACTGCGCGGCATCGGCATTGCCGAATCACGTGGTGCTATTGTCGGCGTGCTGGACGCGTGGTGCCTCATGAGCGACCGCTGGGTGACGGCGGCAATTCGCGCGCATGGTGAACGCGGGCATGTTGCGATTGGCGGCGGCGTGGATCTCGAACGCTACGAGCGTGAGCACTTCAGTGCGTGGGCGACGTACTTGTTCGACTATTGGGAATTCGTGCCGCCGTTTCCAGAGGGCGCGGTTGGTGTGCTTTCAGGCAACAACATCACGTACAAACGATCCGCGTTGCCCGAGCCTGATGTGTTGCGGCGCGATGGATTCTGGAAATCATTCGTCAATTCGGGTCTGAAACAGAACGGCGCCGAATTCTGGGCGGCACCTGCGTTGACGGTGCGTTTGCGTCGCAGGCTTCCACTCGGCGCATTTCTGCGGAGTCGGTTTCACCACGGGCGTTCGTACGCGGCAATGCGCACACGCGGTGCATCGTTCGCGAGTCGCGTCGGACGTGCGGCGACAACGCCCGCGTTGCCGTTCGTTTTCTTTTGGCGCCAGTTCCGCGGGCTCGCCGGCAAGTCGGGCGCGCGCGGTTGGCTGCTGCGCACGACGTTTGCGATGCTCGCGTTTCACGCGAGCTGGGCGTTTGGAGAATTCTGCGGGTATCTGACGGGTGCTGGGCGGAGTGACGATGCCATCCAGTCCTGACACGCGCGTTTCCGTTGTGGTGATTGGCTACGCGCCACCAGAACTTCTGGCGCGGTGTTTGGCCGCGCTCCGTTCACAGCGACGGGCCGACGCCGAGGTGCTGGTTGTCGCGCATGTGTCGCACAAAGGCGAATCGTTCGCAGCGGTGCGCGCGCAGTTCGCGGACATGGACTGGATCGACGCACCGCCGGATCACAACGTCGCACGATTGCGCGGACTTGGTATTGCACGGAGTCGCGCGCCCGTTGTTGCGTTGCTCGAAGGCGATTGCGTTCCGGCGCCGGATTGGTTGGAGCGATTGACTGCCGTAACTCCGGCGAGTGCGCTGGGCGGAGCGATCGAGCCGAGTGATTTCGCGCGCGCAATTGATTGGGCAGCGTTTTTTGCGGAGTTTGCGCCATTCATGGCGCCACTCCCTGCCGCACCTGAGCAATTGCCGGGCACGAACGTGGTGTATCGCCGGTCGGCGTTGCCGGATCCCGCGAAGCTGGAAGCTGAGGGGATGTATGAGACGTTCGTGAACGCGGCAATTGCGTCGGGCGGTCCGCTCGCGTCGGATTCAGCGCTGGTGGTTCTGCATCAACGGACGTGGCGCGTTGGCGATGTGTTGTCGACGCGGTACAACCATGGCCGCGGCTTTGGTGGACTGCGCTTGCGCGGCCAGTCATTTGTGAAGCGCGTTCCGTACATGGCGATTTCGCTCGCGTTGCCTGCGTTGCTGATCGTGCGCGTTTTGCGCGATGTGTTCAGTCGCAGCAAATACAACGCGCGCGCAATTGTTGCGTTGCCCTGGATTGTTGTGTTGTCGCTGTGCTGGGCGTTTGGCGAGTTCATGGGTTATGCCGCAGGCCCGGGCACCAGTCTCGAGAAGTGGCGGTAAGCGCTCGTGCGCATTGGCATTGACGCGAGTTGCTGGCTGAATCGGCGCGGATTCGGTCGATACACGCGCGAGCTCGTGCGCGCAGTACTCGACGTGGATCGCACAAACGAGTACGTGCTGTTTCTCGATGCGGCCACCGCGCGCGGCGCTGAACATTTGCCGCCAGAAAGCGCCGCCGCGCGCGTCGTTGTCTCCACAGATGCGGCCGCAGCAGAAGCGGCCTCTGCCGATGGCAGCAGGTCGATCGGCGATTTGTGGCGCATGCGGCGCGCTGTCGCGAGCTGGGGACGCAAGATCAACACGTTCTACTTCCCTGCCGATTACACGTATTTCCCCATCAGCACACCGGCAGGCGTGATCGTGACCAAGCACGACATGACCGATCGTCGTGTACCGGAGTTGCTCTTTCCCACGCGGCGCAGTCGCTTTTTGTGGGACACCAAGATCCGGCTGGCGATGTGGCGATCCGATCTCGTGTTTACGGTTTCTGAAACGTCGCGCCGCGACATTATGTCCGCGTTTCGCATGAACGCGGACCGCGTACGCGTTGTGTCAGACGCGGTCGATCCGAGTTTTACGCCGGCGCCGCAAGGCGCGCAGCGCACGTCGGTGCTCGCCCGCTACGGCATTCGCGCGGACGAACGATTCGCCCTGTACGTCGGCGGTATCAGTCCGCACAAGAATCTGGCGACGCTCGTGACCGCCTTTGCACGATGGCGTGCAAGTGCGCCGCACGCGGACGAGGGCGTTCGTCTCGTACTCGTCGGTGATTACGTCGCAGATGTGTTTCATTCGAGTTATCCCGCCGTGCGCGAGTTGATCACGTCGACTGGGCTGGGCGACGCGGTGCACTTCACCGGCTATGTGCCCGACGCTGATCTTCGTCATTTGTATTCCGCGGCTGATGTGCTCGCACTGCCGTCGTTCTACGAAGGATTTGGATTGCCGGTACTTGAAGCAATGGCGTGTGGTGCACCAGTCATCGCGAGCGACGCGGGCGCGCTTCCCGAAGTGGTCGCAAATGCAGGATTGCTGTTCGATCCACACTCGATCGACGATGTGGCACGCGTGCTCGGCCGCGTCGTTTCGGATAGTGCTCTGCGCGCGGATTTGCGCGCGCGAGGATTGAAGCGAGCTGCGGAGTTCACGTGGCATGCATCGGCGCGCGCGGCGATCGCAGGATTCGAATCGGTCGCACGGTGAGCGACGACCTGCTTCGCTTTTGTCTCGTCAGCACGTTTTATCCGCCACACAACTTTGGCGGCGATGGGATCGCGGTGCGCCGCCTCGCGATGGCGCTCGCCGAACGCGGCCATCACGTCGAGGTTGTGCACTGCGTCGATTCGTTCAACGTGCTGCGCGGTGACGTGGCTGCGGACGACGAATACACCGATCACCCGTCGATCGTACACCACCCGCTGCACAGCAAGTTCGGCGCACTATCGCCGCTGATCACGCAGCAAACAGCGCATCCGGGACTCAAGAGCAAGCAGCTGCGCCGCGTTCTCACCGACGGCCGCTTCGATGTTGTGCACTTTCACAACGCATCGCTCATTGGCCCGACTGCGCTTGGCTACACCGACGCGATCACGTTGTACACGATGCACGAGCACTGGCTCGTGTGTCCGATGCACGTGTTATGGCGCTACAACCGTGATCCGTGCGATGGAAAGGAATGCATTCGTTGTCAGCTCCACGGACGGCGTCCGCCGCAACTGTGGCGCTACACCGGTACACTCGATCGCGCGCTGAAACACGTGGACGCGTTCATCGCGCCGAGCACTTTTACGCGCGACAAGCATCGCGAGTTCGGGTTGAACGTCGATGCGCCGATCGTGCACATCCCCAACTTCATTCCCGCGCCGCTGTGGACACCGAGCGGCGAGCGGCCGCCGCACGCGTCGCCGTATTTCCTGTTTGTCGGACGGCTGGAGCGCATCAAAGGCGCGCACACGCTCATCGATGCCTTCGGTACGTACTCGTCAGCCGACTTGATTGTCGCCGGCGCAGGCCACGATGAGGTCGCGTTGCGCGAGCGCGCGTCGGGAAGCCCGCACATCAAGTTCCTCGGCCAGGTTCCGTACGAGCAGATCGAACAACTCATGCGTCATGCGCTCGCGGTGATCGTGCCATCGGTCGGGTTCGAAGTTTTTCCAACGACCGTGCTGGAAGCGAACGCGCACGGAACTCCCGTGATCGGCCACCGCCTTGGACCGCTACCCGAAATGCTCGACGGCAAAGGCGGTCTAACGTATAGCACGCAGGCGGAACTCATCGCTGCAATGGAGTCCATTCGCACGGATCCGAACCGCCGCAAAACGCTCGGGGCGCGAGGGCGCGACGTGTATCAGGCCGAATGGACTGCGGAGAAACACATGGAGCGGTACTTCGCGCTCATCGACGACCTGCGCGCCCACCGCGCGTCAAGCGGCTAACGCTGCACCAGCTCAAAACTGAAGACGTTGCGCGTCCCTCACGCGAAGCACGCGCGCGCCGACCGGTGTAGCATCCTGCCGATGCGGCGCTCGGCTTCGGGGCTCAGACGTCGTCGCGCCGCGTGCTTCGCGCTCGGTCTACGACGCTAACGCGCGAGAGTCGGGATCCGCGCACGATGGCACCGAGGCGCGCCGGGACGGGAGGGCGGCGACGTCTGAGCCCGGAGGGACGCTTGGCGCGGTGGGTTGCTACACCGGTCGCCGACCTCCCGTCTCAAGCGCCTCGGGCGCAGCGATCTCAAAACTCGCCGGGGCGACTAGCGTCGTTCGATCGGTTTGTCGGTCGCGAAGATCGACATGCCGGCCGCGTGCTCTTCTGAGTATTTCGTGCGCAGATGCACGAGCACATCGCGATACAACACGGCATCGTGATTCGGCACGACGAAGATCGCGCGACCCGAGAGTGATGCGGCGACGGAATCAACTTTGGCCGGCGTGCTGATCTCGTATGTCATGCGCCGGTCGGCGTAATACGCCAGCACCCGATCATCGCCGATGGGCATGATGACACGTTCGCGCGGGCTCGTGTGCGCTGCCATCGCATGCGCCTCGGCTTTCACATTGGTGCCGTAGCGACGATCGTCGCCGGCGTAGAGATCGTTCGTGCGCATCAGCGGCAGCACTGCGACGAGCGCGCACGCGACGCCGGTTGCAATCGTTCGCACGGACACTGGCGTCGAGATCGACACGATGCGTGTGAGCGCAATTGCACATGCGAGCGCCGCACCCGGAGCGTACGCGCGCGCGAAGTAATCGTGCGACAACAAATGACCCGGGAACGCGAGCCCGTACAGCACGCCGACCGACAGGAAGATCACCACGTACCAATCGGCCGTCCGCGCGCGCTTCCTGACCACATCCGATGCAAAGAACAAACACCACGCGCCGATCAACGCGATGAGCGGAATCGTGTACAGGTTCCAGATGTAGCGCAGGTGTGTCTTGGCAACTTCGATGCGATCAACCGGCAAATCCACGCTGCGAATCAACAGTCGCTGCGCAAGCGACCCGTACACTTCACCGCGCGATTCCGGCAGGCCCAGCTTTCGGTGCAGAATGAACGCGGCAAACACCGCAATGCACGCCGCCGGCATAACGGCGAGGCGCATCCACGTGTGTTTGCGCCATTCGCGGTCGTGTGTGAACCACGCGTGGAGCACGAGACCGGGCACGACCAGATAACTGTACCAACTCGTCCAGCAGCCGAGCACGATTGCAGCTGTGCACAGCCCCAGATGTTTGTTGTTGTTCGATGCGTGCCAACGGCGATACGCGTCGACCGATGCGACCATGAAGAACATCGCCATCGATCCGTATGGATCGAGGTGCGTCGCGTAGTACGCGTCGGCAGGCAGCACCGCGAGCACGCCGAGCGCGACGAGTGCTGTGCCCGGTCCGTACGCGGCTCGCGCAAGAACAAACAGCATGGCGAGCGTCAACATCGCGAACACGAGCGGCGCGAGACGCGCAACCCATTCGCGCTCACCAAGGATCTTGAAGTTCACCGCCGTCACCCACATCGACAGCACGGGGTGGTGGTAGTAGACGTCGAATTCGGCGGGATCGACGACGCCGGTGTTCACAATCGGCGCGAGTTTGGTTTCGAGCCCGTACCGGTCGAAGTTGCGCGCGACGTTGCTGTAGTACGCGCCGCCCCATGCGTTGTGTACGCCGACCCACGGTTGCGTGAACGTGGGCACGCGCACGATGAGCGCGATGACGAAGATCACAGCGACGATCGGCCAATAGGTCCGATTGGAGACCATTGTCGTCGCGGGCCCAGCGTTGGGTGCGGTCAAGGGCTGGAAGATACTTGGCTGGATGTGGCACTGCACGCCATCTTCCACGCGGCCGGAATTGCGGTTCGCACTCTCAGGAGGACTGAGCCATTCGCGTCGCCGTCGTAGGCCTCGGAAATGCCGGCTGGATGCTGCATCTGCCCGCGCTCACCGGTATGCAATCGGTCACCGTTGTCGGTGCGTGTGATCTGGACTCTGGCCGGCGCGATCGAGCCGCTGCGCAATTCAAGGTTCCGGTCTTCGACAATTACGACACGATGCTCGCGCAAGCGAAGCCGGAAGTCGTGATCGTCGCGACGCCGCCCGAACATCACGTCGACGGATGCATCAAGGCGATCAACGCCGGCGCGCACGTGATTTGCGAAAAGCCGCTCGCGACGACGATTGCCGGTGGACGCCGCATCATGGACGCTGCGAAACGCGCGAACAAGCGCGTCGCGATGAACTACGAGTTTCGCGAGACAGGGATCGGCGCCGCGGTGCGTGAGCGAATCGGTACACCCGGTGTCGGCAAACTCCTGTTTGCGCACGTGTGGCAATCCATGGACCTGCCACCGTGGAAGGAACCGGGCTGGCGCGGGCAGTTGTCGCGTGGTGTGTTGTACGAAGCGGGCATTCATCTCGTGGATTACGCGCTCTCGTTGTTCAACGAACGACCGACGTCGGTGTTCGCAACGATGTCGACGTGCGGCGCGCGCGACGAGAAAACCGATTCGGTCGCGCTCGTCACGATCGAGTTTCCCGGCGGACGTCTCGCGCAGATCACGCAGAACCGGTTGAGCCCGGGCGACACGCGCTATTTCGAAGTGAGCGCCGATTGCACAGAAGCGACGTTACGCGGTTCGTTCGGCGGACGCGCGCGCATTTCCGCGGGCATGGTTCGCAGCACAAAGCCGCACCTGCGCATCGAATACGGTCCCTCCGGTCTCGCGTGGTCTGAGAAAGGCGCCGATCGAACGATCATCGGCAGCAATCCGCGCGAAGCGGGAATGGATGGAACCAAAAAGCTGATGGCGAAAACATTCGCCGCGTTCGCCAACGGATCTGCGCCACCGGCCGATGGCGACGTCGGGTTGCTTGGCCTCGAAGTGCTCGCGGCGTGCTATCGCTCGGCGGATACCGGCGCGCGCATTGCGCTCGACGCGCAGACAATGCAGTCGCTCGCCGATTTCCCGATCGGCGTCTGAGCGCGCGTGAGGGCGATTCTCACCTACCACTCGATCGACGACAGCGGTTCGGTGATCTCGGTATCGCCGTCGCAATTCGCGGAACACGTGCGGTGGCTCGCGTCGGGTGCCGTGTCCGTAAAATCGGTGGACGCGTTGCTCGACGCGCGCACGGACGAGCCCGCGGTCGCAATCACGTTCGACGACGCGTTCGCAAACTTTGCGACGCACGCGTGGCCGATGCTGCGCGACGCGGGTTTGACGGCGACGCTCTTCGTACCTACCGCGTTCGTCGGCAAAACGAACGCGTGGGACACAATGCCCGGCGGCGATATGCCGGCGTTGCCGTTGCTCGATTGGCCGGCGCTCGGTCGTCTCGCGAACGAAGGCGTGTCGCTCGGCGCGCACACACGCACGCACGCTGATCTGCGCGCGCTCGATGCGACGGCGATGACCGACGAAATCGCAGGATCGATCGCGGACATTGCGCGGGAAACCGGCGTGAACGCCGGCGGGCTCGCGTATCCCTACGGATATCACGACGATCGCGTCGTCGCGGCGACGCGCAGCGCGTGCTCATGGGCATGCACGACAGTTCTGCAACCGCTCAGCGCGCGTAATGACACAATGCGCTTGCCGCGCCTGGATTCGTATTTCCTGCACGGCCCCGCGCGGTTGAGTGCGTTTGGTTCGCCGCTGTTTCGCGGCTACATCAGCGCGCGACGCACCGTGCGTCGCCTGCGCGGACGATGATCCTTCCGCCGTTTGTGTGTCCGCGTTGCCACGGCACGCTCACGCGTACGAACGACGCGTACACGTGCGAGCCCTGCAACGCGCGCTATCCAATCGTCGAAGGCATTCCTGACTTTCGCGTGTTCCCCGATCCGTGGATTGGATTGGAGGACGATCGCGCGAAGGGCGCGCGGGTCGCTGCGATGACGCAGAACGCCGACTTCGAAGGGACAGTTCGCGCGTACTGGTCAATCACTCCGGACACACCGAAGGAATTGGCCGAACGATATGTGCAGCACGTTGTGCGCGCGAAGGAACGTTCGCGCGAGTGGCTCGACACGTTGCCGCCCGCTCGAACCGGACCTTGGCTGGAGTTAGGGTGCGGCACCGGCGATTTGCTCGCGAGCGCAGCGCCGCGCGGAACAGCAATCGTCGGGACCGACATCGCGTTTCGCTGGCTCGTTGTCGCGCGCAGGCGGCCGGAACTGCGTGACCGTGCAATACCACTCGTTGCGTGTTGCGCCGAAGCGCTGCCGTTTGCGAGGGGTGCGTTCGCACGCGTCGTCGCCCTCGGTCTACTCGAGCACTGCGCTGATCCTGGTCCCGTGTGCCGCGAAGTGCGTCGTGTGTTAGCGTCGGGTGGTGACGTCGCGCTGCGCACGGTCAATCGCTATTCACTGCTCGCGGAACCGCACGTGCAGGTGTGGGGCGTCGGCTTCGTGCCTCGCGCGTACGCGGATCGTTACGTGCATTGGCGTTCGGGTCTTCGCTATCAACACCATCGGCCGATTTCTGCGGGCGAAACGCGTTCGGCGCTTCGCAGCGCGGGTTTTCGCGATGTGCGCGTTGGCGCTGCACGTGTGCTGAACGAGGAGCGCGCAACATTAGGCGCGGCGGGCCGAGCGCTGACACCGGTGTATGCTGCCGCGCGGAGAACACCGCTTGTGTCGAACGCGCTTGCGTTGTGCGCGCCATTGCTCGAAGCATCGGCGGTCGCGCCATGAGTCTTCCGCCGATTTTCACGCCAGAGTACTACGCGTATTGGCGCGAGTTCGAAGCGCGTCACTGGTGGACGGCGGGCATGCGCGATGTCGCGGCAATGTTGTTCGACATGGCTGATCTGCCGAAACAAGGCGTGATGCTCGACGTCGGCTGCGGATCTGCGCAGGGCATGAGGTGGTTCGGCGGACTGCGCCCCGAATGGAAATCCGTAGGCGTCGATCCGGGCATGGAAGGTCTTCGCGCAGCGGCCGGCGCCGGCTTCAAGACCGTTGCAGCGGCGTCGGGTACGGCGTTGCCGATTCGCACCGGCTCCGTCGACGCAGTGATTACGCTCGACGTCATGCAACACTTGCCGCTCGATGGCGGCGATCGCGTCACGTTGCGCGAAATGCACCGCGTGCTGAAGCCCGGCGGCTATTTGTTCATTCGCACCAACGTGCAGGCGTTTCCGCGCGTGCCGGACGATCCCGTCGCGGTGTGGCGCAAATACGAAGTTGCCGATTTGCGCGAGAAACTTCGCGACGCGGGCTTCGACGTGCTGCGCTTGAGCCGTATCAACGCGCTGCTTGGTCTCGCGGAGATTCCCGGTGAGTTGCGCCGCGCGCGCGAACGCAAACAGCACACGTCGTTTGAGGTCGTCTCGAAACCATTGCGGCAGTCGCCCGCCTGGTCCAACGCGATCAAGCGCGCGTGGTTGCGTATGGAAGGGCGCGCCGTGCGCGCCGGCATTCCGTTGCCAACGGGCCGGTCACTCATTGCATTCTGTCGCCGTGGCTGATTTCGCATTGCGCGTCACGCGCACCGCCGTGATCGGTTTGGGCGAAGCCGGCGCAACGATTCACTTGCCAGCGCTCACGGGCATTGCCGGCGCAACGGTTGTGGGTGCGGTGGATACGGACGACGCGCGACGCCAGGCGGCCGCGTCGAAATGGAACGTGCCGGTGTTCGGTGACGTCAGCGAAATGCTTGGCGCGTCCAAACCGGAGCTGGTGATCGTCGCGAGTCCACCGGCGCTGCACGCGGCGCATTGCCGAGCTGCGCTCGATGCAGGCGCGCACGTGCTGTGCGAGAAACCGTTTGCGGCGAGCGTGTACGAAGCACGTGACCTCGTCTCCTACGCGACACAACGCGGCAAACAGATCGCCGTGAACCACGAGTTCCGCGCGATGCCGATTTTTCGCGACATGCTCGGCCAGGTGCGTGCGGACCCCAGCGGCGTCGCGGTTGCGCAGGTGTGGCAAGCCATCAATCACAACCCGGCGAGCGAAAAGGGATGGCGCGGCTCCCTCCGGCGGCGCAGTCTGTATGAGGCTGGCGTTCACCTCGTCGATCTCGCATTGCAATTGTTCGGAGAAACACCGCACACGGTACGCGCAACGTTTTCATCCGGCGGCGCGGATTCAGTCGCCGCAGACGCGATCACGCTCGTCACGCTGGAGTTCTCGCGAGGACGACTCGCGCAGCTCACGCAGTGCCGGGTGCATCGCGGTGACCGGCAGTATCTGGAAGTGCGCGCAGATACGGCGAACGCATCGTTCCGCGCATCGTTTGGTGGACGCATGCGTGTGTCCGCCGGTATGGTGCGCAGCACGCGTCCGCATCTCGCGATCGAACGCGGTGGATCGGGCGTGGCGTGGCGTGAACACGGTGCGGCACGTGCAATGTTCGCGCGGAACGGCGGCGCGCCGCTCGTATCATCCACGCGCGATGTGATTCGCTCCTGCATCGCAGCGATTCAGGCAGGCAGGCCTGTTCCCTTCCCAGCGACTGACGGCGTCGACACGCTTCGCGTTGTCGCAGCCGCGTACCGCTCAGCGGAACTTGGTCGCGCGGTGCAAGTCGATGGCGACGATAGCACAACCACCGAGTCATTGCTCCTCACGGAGACGCTGAACGCATGAGCGCACGCAACGGCATCGTGATCGTCGGCGCCGGTTTGATGGGTCAATGGCACGCGCATGCCGCGCACGCACTTGGCGAGCGTGTGCGCGCCGTTGTGGACACCGACCTTACGCGCGCACAAACCCTCGCCAAGGAATACGAAGCACGCGCAACAACGGATCTCGCGGACGCGCTCGGCACGCAGCCGTTTGCCGCGCACATCTGCACGCCGCTCGACGCGCACGTCGCGCAGGCGTCGGCCGCGCTCGATGCGGGTGCGCATGTGATCGTCGAGAAACCGTTCGCGCTGACCCCGGCCGACACGCGCGCGCTGCTGTCGCGCGCTGCATCGGCAAAACTCCACGCCGTCCCCGTTCACCAGTACCTGTTTCAAACGGGAACGCGCGAAGCGCTCGACGAACTCGCCAACTTCGGGCCGCCTTTACACGCGGATTTTGTTGCGTGCTCAGCGGGCGCCGATGCGACCAATGAACGCAGCCGCATCGCGCGCGATATTCTGCCGCACGCAATGTCCGTCCTTCGACGCGTGCACGGCCCGTCATTCAGCGCGATTCAATGGAGCGCAGTCGAACCGGCACAAGGCGAGCTGCGCGTGACGGCCGCGGCAGACGGTTCTTCGATCAGCATCCTCATTTCGATGTCGGGCCGCCCAACGCAAAACACCGCGCGTCTGATCGGCGAACATGGAACGGTGCATCTCGATTTCTTCCACGGCTTCGCGACCTTCGAATCACCCGACGTCTCGCGCGCGCACAAAATCGCGCGGCCATTCACACTCGGCGCAAAAACGCTCGCGAACGCGGCGACGAACCTCGCAACGCGCGCCCTGCAGCGCGAACCTGCGTACCCGGGACTGCGCGAACTGGTGAGTGCGTTCTACTCCGCCGCCCGCGCAAACACCGCGCCGCCAATCAGCGCGGAAGAGGCGATTGATGTCGCGGTCGCGGTTGAGAAGATCGGGTAGTCGGTAGTGGGTAGTCGGTAGCGAGTAGTACTCCCAGCCGTTCCCTCAAACCCCCTCACCCCCCACCCCTCACCCCTCACCCCTCGTTCTCCGCCACCCCGCGTACTGCAACGCCAAAACCGCGCCCAGCGTCGCAGCAAACACGGATACCCAGGGCAGTGCTCGTTTTTCCAACACCTGATAAACCACTCCGTGCACCGCGATCGCGCCGAATGCGACGTAGTTCCAGCGCTGCAGCTGCTTCCACTTTGCAGTTCCGAATCGTCGCAACGACGCGTCGTTGGAGAGCGCGAGTAGCAGCAGCAATACAAGCGCCGCACCGAGTCCGAGATAGTTCGCGCCGCCAAACGCGTCGTACCGCAACGGAATCGCGCGCAATTGATCGCGGCCCCACACAAAGAATTCCCACGGGCGCCCGGGAATGTGCACTTGCAATCCAAACACGACGTGCGCACAACTCACGATCGCCGCCCAGATGCCGACATCGCGACGCACATCGGCGCTCACAGGATTCGGCTTCGCGCGCAACACATTGGCCGGACCAATGACCAGCGACAGCGCGATCAATCCAAGCCCAGTGTACGCGGTGCCCATGCTGACGCGCTGCACGAGTCGCTCGGCGCCATCGATTTCGCCAACAATTGCGATGCACCCCGCGCTGAGTGCCGCAATTGCAACGTGCCGCGCAATGCGGCGCGACCAGTACGACGTCACGCGCGAACGATGCTCAACGCGTGCGCGTGTGCGTCAGGCCGACCGAACCTGCTGGCCTTCGCGCAGTTGATAGATCGGTTCCGGCGGCGCGCGCCGCTTCGCGACAGAACCACCGCGCAGATACGTCGCGATGCCCGCGAGTAGTCCAACGCCGTGATAGAAGTACATCACCGGCAAGAAAGCAGCCGAGCGTAGCGCAAACCATAGACCGAACTCGCGCCGTGCGGCGCCGAGGAACGGCGCGTTCAGGAACGCGATCGTCGCAGCGGCAGCGCCTGCGCCAATCCACGCGATGTTCAACCCAAGTAGTCCCGCCATCGCGAACAACGGAATGAGCCACGCAAACACGACGCTCGCGACGTTGCCCGAGCGCGTGTTGAGGTCGCTGCGATACATCTTCTCGCGCAACATCAAACCCGTCCACGGAATGGCACGGTGCAGAATGTCGGACCGCACCATCTGCCGGAACGTGTAGCCCTTCAGGTGCACGATCTGAATGCTCGGCTCGAACCGAATGCGATGCCCTTCGCGCACCATGCGATAGCCGAGCGCGATGTCTTCGATGCTCGCACCGGAGAACGCCGGCTCGAATCCGCCGAGCTTGAGGAACGCGTCACGACGGATCGCAACCAGGCCGCTCGCGAGCGTCGCACCCTCGCGGTCGGCGGTTTGGTGTGTGTAGTGGTGCTGAAAGTTTTTGAACCGCGAAAAGAAACCCGGCATTGGTGTGTCGGCCGCGAGCGAACCCACGACCGCCGTGACACCCGGATTTGCATCGAGTGCCGCCGCGTACCGCGCGAGCGTGTCCGGCTCCATCAACTGATCGGCGTCGAAGAACACCACGATCTCGCCTCGCGCCAATTGTGCGCCGAGGTTGCGGCAATTCGCCGACATGATGTTCTTTGCGAGCGAGACGACGCGCGCGGGAAACTTGAGCGTGAGTTCTTCAGTTGCGTCCGTCGATGCGTCGTTCACCAGCAGCACTTCGTACGTCACGCCACGATTCGCAAACACGGAATCGAGCGATTGCTGCAGCGTCGACACCGCGTTGTGCGCGGGAATCACAACGGAAATGCGTGGATCGCTGCTCATGCGTCCACCCACGCGCGCGTTTCCGGATTCAGCCGGTACCATGCCGCGTACAGCGGCGCGTACCGTCCGTGCATCTTCGATTCGAACCGCCGCATGTCATCTGTTGCGTTGACTTCGACACGCACAAGCTGTAACGCGTCATCGCCGGGAAGGTTTGTGCGATGCTGCCGGCACGTACACGCGTACGAATAGCCAGCCGCCTGCACGGCAGAATTGACGCGCGTGTTGTATCGGCCAAATGGATGCGCAAAGCCAACAACGTCCGCACCCGTCAACGACGAAAGCCGCGATCGCGAATCGGACAGCTCGCGGCGCAGCGATGCGTCGTCGAGCTCCGTGAGATTGGGATGTGTCACCGTGTGCGAACCGATCTCGACACCAGCGTCCGACAGAGCGCGCACGTCCGCATCGTTCAACGCGCGGCCGCCGCTATTGAGACGGCCAGTGTCGACAAACACCGTTGCGCCAATCTTACGCGCGCGCAGCACCGGCAACGCGTGCGCGACCGTACTGCGATAGCCGTCGTCGAACGTCACTGCGGCAACGCCCTTCGCCGTTCCGCGCACAATGCGCGCGAGTAATTCGCGAACGGTGACAACGGTGAAGCGTTCCGCAAGCCACGCCATTTGCGCGTCGAACGCATCGACGGTGACGGTGAACGGATCGCGCGGCTGCTCACCGCGACCGACGATGTCGTGATAGAGAAGGATCGGCGCACCGTCGGCCCACCGGCCCGGCGCGTCGCGCAACCACGGACGCGCGAAGCCGAACAAACGCTCGCGCCACTCCACACGGCGAATCGCAGCATCGACTGCTGCGTCACGATTCATTCGATCCATGCGCGCGTTCCCATTCCAGAACGCGCTCGACAATGCGCTCGATGGTCGTCTGCGGACGGTAGCCCGTCACACGCTCGAGTTTGCGAACGTCTGGAATGCGGCGCATCAAATCTTCAAAGCCTTCGTCATACGCTTCGGAATACGGGACGTGCTGAATCTTCGATTTCCCACCCGTTGCGTCGCACACGAGCTTCGCGAGTCCATTGATCGAGATTTCGCGATCGCTACCGACGTTGAACACCTGGCCGTGCGCGTCCGGCGTCTTGCTCAGACGCAGCACCGCTTCGACGACATCCGCAACGTCAGCGAAACATCGTTGCTGTTCGCCGTCGCCGTACACCGTGATCGGTTCGCCGCGCATTCCTTGTCGCACGAAGGTCGGCACGACCATCCCGTAACGTCCTGTCTGGCGCGGGCCGACCGTGTTGAACAAACGCGCAATCAAAACCGGCAGCTCACGCTCGCGCACGTACGCAAGCGCCAGGTATTCGTCGATGGCTTTGGAGCAGGCGTAACCCCAGCGACTCTTGGTGGTGGGACCGAGACGCAAGTCGTCGTCTTCGCTGAACGGCACTTTGACGCCTTTGCCGTACACTTCCGACGTCGACGCAATCATCACGGGTTTGCTCTTGCGCGCCGCAGCCTGCAACACGACTTCGGATCCGCGGATGTTCGTCTCGATCGTGCGCACCGGATTCGTCACGATGAGCTTCACACCCACCGCGGCCGCCATGTGAAACACGAAGTCGACGCGATCCACCATCGGCCCGACGAGTTCTTCGTCGAGTACGGAGCCGAGCCGGAAGTGAAAGTTCGGCTTCCCCTCGAGTGCGTCGATGTTGGTGATGGAGCCCGTCGACAAATCGTCGATGACCCACACATCGTTGCCTTCGTTCACCAACCGTTCGGCGAGATGCGAGCCGATGAATCCGGCACCGCCTGTGATCAGATATCGCATGAGGCGGTCCGGTAGTTGGTGCGTGCGGTGAGCGCGCCGTCGCGTTCGAGGTAGGACAGGGTCAAGTCCTCAGTCGGGGGAATGGGGCGGACGGAAGCTAATCGAGCCAGCACGGACCCCAGAGCCCCGAACTCACCGCCCAGGGCTCACGGCTCACGTCTCAGGGCTAAGCCTGTGTTCCAGCGCACACCCTCAGCGCAACCAGCCCGCCGCTTCGATGGTCTCGAACCAGATCTGGCCCATCAATTGCTCACCCTTCGCGGTGAAATGGCACCAGTCCGTGAAATACTCCGCCGTTCCCGGCACGCGCATCCTCGGTTCGGCGAGCGGAATTCCTTTGGCTTTCGCGAGCGCGCGAACCATCTCGTTGTAAACCGGGAACGTGCGACGCGCGCCCTGCGGACTCAGGTTTTCGAACCAGCGTCCAACTGCCGGTACGCCGAGCGCCGTTTCGTCGGCGCTGAACTGACCGTTCGCGCCGCTTTCGTTCAGCCCGTGCGCAAACGTCGCAATCGCAACGCGCGCACCGGTGCGACGAATGTCGTCGATCAAACCGTCGAGATTCCCCTGCAACATCCGCATCGCCGCGATGTCGACGCTGTCGTGTTTCGTCGCGCTCGAGCGCGAAAACAAATCCATACGCGAGCGCAGTTCCATGAGCACGTACGAATAATCGATCAGTCGCGCGACGCGACTCGGCGGGCCGACACTCGCGCCGCGACCGTACACGAGATTCGTTTGAACGTTCGGCACCCACGACCAGTTGATGTCGTTGTTGCCGTGATAAATCACAACGGCGTCTGGCCCAAGATGCGAAATGCGGAGCATGAAGTTGATGCGCTGCTCGATCGACGTATAACCCGGCACGCCGGCATTGATGACTTCGATGCGGCGGTCAGGATGTGCCGCGCGGAGCTTTCCCTCGAGCACCGCGGGCCACGCCTCTGCGCCCGAATGCACGCCCTTCCAGCCAAACGTCGACGATTCACCGATCGCAAAAATGCGGAACGTGCCTGCCGGTTTGGGCGTCTGGATCTCGGGTCCGCGAAAGCCGAGGCTGTTGACGTCGACCGTGAACGGCCCGGACTTGAAATGCCGCCCTGGTATGAGCGCTGTCCGCAGGTAAGGATTCCCTTCCGCGTAACTTGCGGCGCGGCGCGGTAGATAGCCCGCGTATCGTTCGAGCAGGCGCCCCGTCACTTCCCCGATGAGCCACAACAAGAGAAACGGCAGCGACAGCACGAAGACGCGCTTTCGTCGCGACCAGTGTGCGCCCGGCTCCGGCGTTACGGGTTTGGTGCTGTCGGTCATGAGTGACAAAGATGCGCGCTGACGCAACGCAGCGCAGCGCACTCGACCGCTCCCTCGTCCACGGCATTGCCTGGACGAGCGCCGTAACGTGGTTCGGCCAGATCGTCACGTGGGCGATGACGCTCATCGTCGTCGGGTTCCTCACCCGGGACGATTACGGCGTCGCGACGGCTGCCGCGGTGTACTTCGGGCTGGTCAGAATGACGAGCGAGCTCGGTGTCGGCGCCGCGATCGTGCAGTTCCGTTCACTCGACGACCAGCAGGTTTCGCAGTTCAATGCATTGTCCGTCGTCGCGGGGCTCGCGGCCTTTGGCCTGTCGTCGGCGCTCGCCGTCCCGATCGCGATGTACTTCAAGGAACCACGCCTTCCGCTCGTCGTGATCGTGATGAGCGCCGCGTTTTTCATCAACGCATTTCGCGTCGTCCCGCAATCGCTGATGCAACGCGAACTGCAGTTTCGGCGTCTCGCGTTGATCGAGTCCGCGCAAGCCATCACGGTTGCGATATCCACCGTAACGCTCGCTGCGCTCGGGTACCGGTATTGGGCGCTCGCATGGGGTCCGGTGGTTGGCGCGGTGGTGTTCACGGCGCTCGTGCTCGTGTACCGCCGCGCGCCATTCGCGTGGCCGCGCCTCGAAGCAATCCGGCAGCCGCTCTCGTTCAGCGCAAACACACTCGGCACACGCATCGCATGGTACGGTTACTCCAATGCTGATACTGCTGTGATCGGGCGCGCGCTGGGCAGCGAAGTACTCGGCGCCTGGGGTGTTGGCACATCGCTCGGCGGCGTTGCCGTCGAGAAAGTCACAGCGCTCATTGTGCGTGTGACGCCGGCAATCTTCGCGGCGGTACAAAACGATCTCGCCGAAATGCGGCGCTACTTGCTCGGCGTGACCGAAGGTCTCGCGATGGTGACGTTTCCTGCGTGCGTCGGCATTGCGCTCGTTGCACCGGACGCCGTCGCCGTGTTGTGGGGCGACGAGTGGACGAGTGCAGTCCTTCCGATTCAGTTGCTCGCAATTCTCGCAATGGTGCGCTCGATCGATCCGCTGGTGAACCAGGCGTTGTCGGCGCGCGGACACGCGCGACTCAATTTCCGCAACGCAATGCTCACGCTTGCCGTGGTGCCGTTCGGGTTATACGCGGGCACAACGTGGGGGCTCGAAGGCGTCGCAGTTGCGTCGCTGATTCTCGTGCCACTGTTCTTTTGCCGGTTGTTGCTGCTCGCGCTACGCGAACTCGAACTGCGCGCGCGTGATTACGTCGCGGCGCTCTGGCCCGCCGTGAGTTCTGCTGCGGCAATGGCGTTGGTGGTGCTCGTCGCGGAACGCACGGTGCTGAGCAGCGCGCATAGCATAACGATGCTCGTCGTCAAGATCGTGCTCGGTGCAGTGACATATGCCGCGGCGCTGTTCGTGCTGCATCGCGGACAGGTGCGGCGCATGATCGATTTCGCGCGCAAACTGCGCACATCGCAACCTCCGACGGTGACGCCGTAACATGTGCGGCATCGTCGGGATGATGCGATTCGACGGACGCGCCGTCGACGAGCGCGCGCTCAACGCGATGCGCGACGCCATGCTGCATCGCGGGCCCGACGACGCCGGCACGCTCGTCGATGGACCCATCGGTATCGGACAGCGGCGCTTGTCGATCGTCGATTTGTCGCCCGCCGGTCACAACCCGATGTGCAACGAAGACGGCACGATCTGGATCGTCTTCAACGGCGAGTGCTACAACTACGTCGAGCTGCGCGAGGAACTTCTGCAGCGCGGTCACAAGTTTTCGTCGCACACAGACACCGAATGCATCATCCATTTGTACGAAGAGATGGGTGAACGTTGCGTCGAGAAACTCGGCGGCATGTTCGCGTTCGTCATTTGGGATTCGCGCCGCAAACTGCTGTTTGCCGCGCGCGATCGTATCGGCATAAAACCGTTTCACTATTACGCCGACGCGCATCAGTTCGTGTGCGCGTCTGAGATCAAGGGAATTCTTGCGGCACCGGGCGTGACCGCCGCAGTCGATCATCGCGGCATCGCGGACTATTTCTTTTCGGGCTTTCCGCTGGCCGGTCGCACGCTGTTCAGTGGCATCAACCAATTGCCGCCGGGTCACAGCATCACGGTCGACGCGAACGGTGTGCGCACGCGCAAATACTGGGACGTCGAGTACAAGTACAACCATTCGCGTTCGTCGAGCGCGACGCACGACGAACTCACCGCGTTGCTCGATGACGCGGTCAAACTGCATTGCCGGAGCGATGCGACACTCGGTTGTCACCTGAGCGGTGGCATCGATTCGAGCACCGTCACGGGACTGGCTGCGCATCACCGCGGCGCAATGAAAACGTTCTCGATTCGCTTCGCCGAGGGCGGATGGTACGACGAAACGCAGTTCGCGCGCGCGCAGGCCGCGCACTCCCGTGCGCAGTACATGGAAGCCATTCCCGACGGCAACGATCTCGGCTCCGTGCTACCGGGTCTCGTGTGGCACATGGAGATGCCGCTCCCCAATCTCGGGGGCTTCTCGTATTTCACCGTGTCGCGGCTCGCGTCTGCACACGTGAAAGTGACGCTCACCGGCCACGGTGGCGACGAGGTGTTCGCGGGATATCCTGCGCAATTCCGCACCGCGTTCGGCACCAATCCATTTCCCACGGATGAACGCGAGCCCGATGCGCAGCATGAAGCCGGCGCGGCAAATGCGTTCGGGCGGTTGATGCGGCGCATTCAGCGACTCGGTGTGGGCGGGATTGCCCGCGGCCTGTGGAACCGCGCGTTCCCTACGCCGATGACACCGGAAGATTTGTGGGTCGCACTGCATTGCGGCCGCACGCCGGACAAGAATCCGCTGCTGGCGAAGAAGTTTGTTGGCGGTCTCGCGGGCTACTCACCGCGCAACGACTACCTGTCCGCGTTTACTGGCGCGCCCACGAACGAGATGCTCGATCGTTGCTTGTATCACGACTTGCGTTGCTACCTCCCTGGCCTGCTGCACATGGAAGACCGCGTGAGCATGGCGGTGTCGGTGGAATCGCGCGTGCCGCTGCTCGATCATCGCATTGTCGAGTTCATGGCGACGGTACCGCCGATGCAGAAAGTGCCCGGCATGCAACCCAAAGCGTTGTTGCGCAATGCCGCGGGCGCTGCACTCGCTGATGCCGTACGGTATCGCAAAGACAAGCGTCCGTTTCCGGTGCCGTTTCAGTTCTGGGTGCGCGAAGTGCTGAAGAACATGTCGCGCGAAGTGTTGCTCGCGCCGCAGTCACTCGATCGCGGAATCTTCGACGCCGATCGTCTGCGACGCTGGGATCTCAGCGCAATCGAAATCTGGGGCGCGCTGAATCTCGAGTTGTGGTTCCGGATTTTCATCGACCGCGAACAACCGCTCGTCGATCAGGCGATGTCGCTGCGAACTCCGACTATGCGGCCCCGCTGACCGCCTCGCGATCCGGAGACGGCGGCGCCTTGGGGCGACCGTAAGGGAATCGGTCCTTCAGTGCGATGAAGCGACTCTCGAGCAACCACCAACTCAGCAGCGCCGCGGCGGTGGACGCAACGAGAACTGCCAACACAAACGCGATGCCCGCGCCAATCGCGCCGACGGCGGAGTTGATCGACGCGTACGGTAACGCCCACTCCGCGAGTCCGCACACCGGGCGGTGGAAGACGTAAATGGCGTAGCTGTACTTGCCGAAAAAACGAAGCCACGGTTTCGAGAACACGCTGGGTACCCACGCCATGCCCGCGGGAACCAGCAGCGCCGTGGCGAGCAGCGCGCCATAGAACGCCGCCCACACGCTGAAGCCGAGTGTACCAACCACGATATCGAACTGCCCGAAGCCACCGCGCCACACGCCAAGTCCCACGAGCGTAACGCCCGACATGCCGAGCATCGGCAACGCAAGCTTGCGTACCAATTCGCGTTCACCGTCGCGACGGAACATCACCGCGACCAACGCGCCCATCGCAAGTGCATCCGCGCGACAAATCGTGAGCACGTACACCGCGACGGGATTCACATCCGTGACACGAAGGCCGAGGCGCAGGAGCGGCGTGCCAATGATGACCGCGAGGCACGCATTGCGCAGATTCTTCGCGGACAGTGCAAGCACGACCGCAGGCCAGACCAGATAGAACTGTTCTTCGACCGCGAGTGACCAGAAGTGCGTCGTAAACGCACCGTCGATGCGCCAGCCCTCGCGCATCGCATTCAGCACGTTGCTCAAATACGTCCAGTACCAGATTTGATTCTCGCGCAGTTCGCCGAACACGGCGGGCAACGCGATGGGGAACAGCGGCAAAATCAGGAAAACCAGCGCGAGATACGCGTAATACAGCGGGAAAATGCGCAGCACGCGCCGCGTGTAGAACACGCGGAAGTAACCCTCCGAGCCCTTGGCATCGAGCAGGATTCCCGTGATGAGGAACCCCGAGAGCACGAAGAACAAATCGACGCCGGTGAATCCGATGTTGGTGAACGTGAGCACGCCCTCGGACACTTTGTGCACACGATCCAGCGACTCCGTGCCGTGCAGTACCACCACGAGCAGAATCGCCACGCCGCGCAATCCGTCGAGCGCGGGGAAATGGCGCGGGAGATTTCGCGACGACGCCGCCGCAACCGGTGTGGTCGACGTCACTGGGGCCCGCGCACCAACGATACGAGCGCGGACATTTGCTCCGCGCGATTGAAATGCTTCGCGAT
>DATELA010000029.1:0-7981 GCA_035277145.1 Gemmatimonadaceae bacterium
CGTTTCTGCAATGACATTACAACGTTGATTTCGCGACCGACTTGAGATCCAATCCGCCGCCCGCCGTCTTCTGGATCACGATGACACGGTCCGCGTCGAAATCTGCGAGCTGCACGATCGCGCCTGGCGCGGAGACTTCGGTGCGCGCAATGCCGTTGCCGCCATCGGGCGTCGTGAGCGGTGCGCCACTGACGAAATCGCCGGCGCTGAGCTTCATCATGCCGTACCGGCTGTTCGCAACGAGCACGTATTCTCTCCCGCCCGCGGTGAACGTCGTGATGTCCGACGGTTGATTGCCGGCGCCGAGTTCAGCGACCGTGCGTCCGTTCACGTGCTGGCCGTTCTTGAGCGCGGTCGCGTCGAACGTGACGAGCGGCGTGCAGGTGTAGCCCGCGATCATGTACAACGCATTGTTCGCCTTGAGCGGCGCGAACGTCATGATCGGCGAACGCGTTTCGCTCGCGCGGTGCGACACGTGATAGATCTGGAGCGTCGACGTCTCGTGCGCCGCGCTGAACGGATACGCGATCCGGCGAAACGCCGACGCGAATTGTTCATTCGACAATCCGGCGACCCACACCTGTCCGTCCGCGTACGCGATGTCGGTAATGGTGCGCGCGCGCGCGTTGCCCGGATTCGGCGACGGGTTCGAAATCGGTGCCGTGGAGAACTTCACGTCGGCGAGCGAAACCTCTTCGATCGGGCGCGTTGCATTGCGCGTGACGCGGAGCAGCGCGTACGTCATGTCCGCTCCCGCGCCGCGGCGCACCGTGAGGTACACGTTGTGCGACGCCGGGTGCACCGCCATGTCCTCGATCGCGATCTGATCCACGGTGGTGCCGAGCGCTTGCGCGACTTTCGCATCGATGCCCGCGACCTCGACCGCGCCGCTGCCCGCGGCTTTGTCGTCGATCTGAAGTGCAAGCACGTTGCCGTTGAGATGATCGCCGACGAACAACACGTTGTTCGGGCCGAAGGTCATCGCGCCGAGCGATTTGAACTCGACGTTGCCGCGCGTCATTCCAGATGCGTCAGGCCGGATCCACGCAAGCGTGGCGGCGACGGTCAGCAGAAGTACGCACGAAATAATCGGTTTACCGCGGGTCATCGGTAGGCTCCGTACGGGGGAGGGACGGGGGTACGATAACGCGGAAGGTAGAACAGAGGAAGGCAGAACAGACGAAGGCAGAACAGACGAAGGCAGAACAGCGGAAGGCAGAACAGCGGAAGGCAGAACAGCTGAAGGCAGAACACCTGAAGACTGAATGCAGAAGCACGGACCGTATCTGCCTTCAGAATTCCGCTGTTCAGCCTTCAGAATTCGGTTGGTCTGCCTTCAGAATTCAGCTGTTCAGCTCTCTGCCTTCAGTTCGTCACTTCACCTCTCGTCCGCGATGCAACACGTACGCAATCAACTTCGTGTTGCGTATGTCCGCCGTCGGGTCGCCACGCAGAACGACCAGGTCAGCCGCTTTGCCCACGGCAATCGTCCCGTGCGTTTGCAGCAAGCCGGCGGCATCGGCTGCGTTGCGCGTCGCCGCGATCAATGCATCCATCGGTGTGAGTCCCCCGCGGTCCACGAGCAACCGCAGCTCCTCGTGAATGTTGGGGAGCGAACCTTCATCCTCCGTCCCGATGCCGTCCGTTCCCGCTGAGATGCGCACGCCGGCCTGGTACGCCGCGCGCGTCATCGCGGCCGCCAGTTGTTCGCGCCGTCGCGACAACGCGGTATCCGGCAACGGACCCGCGGTGCGAAATACGAAGAGCGTCGGTTCGAGGATCACGTTCCGCTCGCGCATCGATGCGATTACCCGGCGAATCGCTGGATCATCGGGTGTCACGCGCACATCGTAGCGCCCACGCTGAGTCACATCCGGCATCGAATCGCCGATTTCCCACGCAATGAGCGGCGCGTGTGATACGACCTCCACCCCGGCGCGCACCACATCAGATGGTCGCGCAGGAAAAAGCGCGAAATGCGCCCACACTCGCATGCGCTGTCGCTTCGCCTCCGCTGCGATTTTCGCCGCGAGCGATGCGTTGAGTTCACCGTACAACTTCACCGCGGTCGCGCCGGTCCCACGCGCTTCCGCAATCACCTGGCGCAAATCCGTCGTGTCGGTAATCGCGCGCGCCCACGGCGCTGTCCCCACGGGTACGCCCACGCTGCTCGCGCGAACGCGCGGATCGGTGAAGAACGCGGGACCCGCGAACACGGCCGCGTACCGAATCGTTGGCACGTCGATATCGCCGGCCGCCGCTGCCCGCGCGAGATCGGCGAGTGCACGCGCGTCGCCCGCCATGTCGCGCACCGCCACGACACCGCCGCGCAGCGCATTGTGCAACCTGCGCTCCACGCGTTCACGCGCATCCTGCGTACTCGGCGACGTCGCGACGTGCACGTGTCCGTCGATCAATCCGGGAATCACCCACTCGCCACTCGCGTCGCGAACGTTTGCGTCGTCCGGAATCGCGACAGCGCCGTCGGGATGTATTGCGACGATCACGCCGCCGCGCATGACAACCGTCATTCCCGGCCGCGGTGGCGCGCCGGTACCATCGATCACCGTGGCGTGCGTGAGCGCGAGCGCGGCGCGCGACCGGAACCACAACGCCGTGAGTGCGGCGCGGCGTCCCTCACACGGATCCGAGAGCGGCTGAAACCGCAGCGTGTCGCCGGAGATGGTAAAGAGGTATTCCCCGCGGCCTGCGCGACACGCGACCGATCCACTGTCATCGGAGAACGCGATGCGCTCGCCCTGAATGCGAAACGAGCCGGCGACCAGCAGACCGCGCGCATTGGTCCACGTTGTCGCGCCGTCCGGCGCGAGAAACATGGTGATGCCTCGCGACTCGAATCGGCCGAGCGGCATTGTTTGCGCGAACGCTGTGCGCCCGCTCGACATCAGCGCGATGGCGAGCAGTGCTGATGTGAGCGACGTCGAACGAGAACTACGAGGACGGTTCATCGATCAGGATCCGCGGCGGTGCGATGGAAAGATGACGCTCCCGCCATTTCGGTGATGGTTTTGTTGGTGAACCATCGTATCATCGCGCGTGCCAACCAAAGCCGAACGTACCGCACTCGTGTTTCTCGGCGCCGTCGTGTTAGCCGGGGGAACCGTTCGGCTTTTTCGCGCCGCGCGCCAAGGCGCAAAGCCGCCTGCGGCCGCTGCAGCGGCGCTCGACGCGCAGCGACATGCAGTGGACTCTGCGTTTGCGGACCGAGCGGAGTCGCGCGCCGGCCGGCGCCCATCACGGGGTGCGAGGCGCGGCGATGTGGGGCGTGGCGTAACGCGAACACCCGAGCCCGTTGCTCCGTCGACGTTTGTGCCATTGCCGCCGCAGTCCCCGGCGCCGGTCGACATCGACCGCGCATCCGCCGCCGAACTCGAGGCGCTCCCGCGAATTGGGCCTGCACTCGCGGCGCGCATCGTTGCCGAACGCGACGCCAACGGCGTGTTCGGGTCGTTCGACGCACTCGACGCGCGCGTCAAAGGCATCGGTCCGGCGATCATCAAATTGCTCCAGGGAAAGGCAACATTCTCGAGTCGGTGACGCAGATCATGCCAATGTGCCTAAACCGTTGTCTGCTGCGTCCTTGACACCCCACCCTCCGGGGGCAAGAATGACGCGGCACGCGCTTTATTCATAGAAGCCAGCCCGACCTTCTTACTTCTCACTTCCGACTTCGCACTTCGCTCGATCCTATGGCTTCTCCCGCGGCGACCAGCGAACGCATCGGCGATCTTCTCGTTCGCGAGAAGGTGATCACGAAGGAGCAGCTCGAAAAAGCGCTCCAGGAACAGCGCCAGAACGGGACGCGCGTCGGCTATAACCTGATCAAGCTCGGATTCGTTCAGGAACTCGAGCTGACCAAGATGCTGGCGAAGCAGTACAAGATGCAGGCCGTCGATCTGACGCGGTTCGAGGTGGACCCAAAGATCGTGAAGCTCGTTCCGACCGATCTTGCCGTGAAGAACCTCGTGCTGCCGCTGACGCGTCAGGGTCGCACGCTCACGGTCGCGATGGCTGATCCGACGAACTACGCGGTCATCGACGATCTCAAGTTCATCACGCGATTCGATATCGTCGCCGTCATTGCGGGTGAGTTCACGCTCCGCACGCTGATCGACAAGCACTACGATGCGGACGACGCGCAGATGGCGAACCTCCTCGACGAACTCTCCGATGTGATGGGAGACGAAGAAGTCGAGGTTGTCGAAGAGAAGGACGAGGAAATGTCCGCGGCGGCTCTGTCCGCCGCCGTCGATGACGCGCCTGTCGTGAAAATGCTCAACGCGATCCTGATGGACGCGGTAAAGCGAGGCGCGTCGGATATCCATTTCGAATGTTTCGAGCACGACCTCCGCGTGCGCTACCGCGTCGACGGCGCGCTGCAGGAAGTCATGAAGCCGCCGAAGAAAATGCAGGCGGCGCTCGTGTCGCGTTTCAAAATCATGTCGCAACTGAACATCGCCGAGCGCCGCGTTCCGCAGGACGGACGCATCAAGCTCAAAATGGGCAAGAAGGTCATCGACTATCGCGTGTCGACGCTGCCCACGTTGTTCGGCGAAAAAGTCGTGCTCCGAATTCTCGACAAGGGCAACCTGACGCTCGACCTCGAGAAATTCGGCATCGAGCCGCGCGCCGAACGCGAGTTGATGGAAGCGATCAACAACCCGTACGGCATGGTGCTCGTCACCGGCCCGACGGGTTCGGGCAAGACGACGACGCTGTACTCGGCGCTCTCGCAGATCAACACGATCGACACGAACATCATGACGGCGGAAGATCCGGTGGAGTACAACCTCCACGGGATCAACCAGGTGCTCGTGCGCAACGAAATCGGCATGACGTTCGCCGCGGCGCTGAAAGCGTTTCTGCGCCAGGATCCGAACATCATCATGCTTGGTGAGATTCGCGACCTCGAGACCGGTTCCATCGCGATCAAGGCCGCGCTCACGGGTCACTTGGTGCTCTCGACGCTGCACACGAACTCCGCACCGGAAACGGTGACGCGTTTGCTGGACATGGGACTGGAGCCGTTCAACGTCGCGTCGGCGCTCAACCTGATTCTTGCGCAGCGCCTCGTGCGCCGCATTTGTCCGAATTGCAAAGAGAAGTACGAGCCGAGCGACGAAGAGCTGAACGGGATGAAGGTGAAACGCGACACGACGCTCGAGTCGCTCAAATTCATCGACGAAGCGCTCGAAGGTGCGAAGGCGGGCGCGTCGAAGGAAGCAAAGCCGTTCCTCGAAAAGCTCAGCCTCAAGACGAAGATCGGCGAACTGCCGTTCTTCAAAGGCAAGGGCTGCGATGCCTGCGGCGGCGGTGGTCTCAAGGGCCGCCAGGGTCTCTACGAAGTCATGTTCATGACGCCGAAGATCCGAAAACTCATCATGCAGAACGTCGGTGCGGCGGAGATTCGCGATGGCGCCATCGAAGACGGCATGCTCTCGCTCCGCATGGACGGCTGGCTGAAAATCATGAAGGGCGTCGTGCCCGTCGAACAAGTCTTGCGCGAAACCAGCGTTTAATCACCCGCAACCCAGTCATGGCAACCTCAGCAGCTTCGCAACAGCCGAGTTCGTCGGTCAATCTCCGCACGCTGCTCGAAGAAATGATCGAGCGCGATGCGTCGGACTTGCACATCACTGCGGGCGAACGCGCGAAGCTGCGCATCGACGGCGACATCACGAACTCGAAAAACGAGTACGTGCTGACGCCGAAGGACACGCTGCAGGTCGCGTATTCCGTCCTCACGGAAAACCAGAAGAAAAAGTTCGAAATGGAGGACGAGCTCGACTTCTCGTTCGGCATCGCGAACCTTGCACGTTTCCGCGGCAACTGCTTCAAGCAGCGCGGCTGCGTGTCGATGGTGATCCGGCAGATTCCGTTTTCAGTCAAGACATTCGACCAGCTCGGGCTGCCGCCGGCCATTGCGAAGATGGCGGAAAAACCGCGCGGCCTCGTGCTCGTGACAGGTCCGACGGGCTCGGGCAAATCGACGACGCTCGCGGCGATGATCGACAAGATCAACAAGGAGCGTCAGGGTCACATCATCACGGTCGAAGACCCGATCGAATTCATTCATCGCCATCAGAATTGCATCGTCAACCAGCGCGAGGTCGGCACCGACACCAAGTCGTTCGGCGCCGCGCTCAAGTACGCCCTTCGCGAAGACCCCGACGTCATTCTGGTCGGCGAAATGCGCGACCTGGAAACCATCGGCGCTGCGCTGACCATCGCGGAGACCGGTCACTTGGCGTTCGCCACGTTGCACACCAACTCGGCGGCCGAGGCCATCAACCGCATGATCGACGTGTTCCCGGCCCACCAGCAGTCACAGGTCCGGGCTCAGCTGGCGTTCGTGCTCGAAGGAGTCGTGACGCAGACGCTACTGCCGCGTCGTAGCGGGAAGGGGCGTGCGATGGCGGCGGAGATCCTGGTGGTCACGCCGTCGATTCGTGCGCTCATTCGTGACGACAAGGTCCACCAGATTTACTCGATGATGCAGGCGGGCAAGAAGTTCGGTTCGCAGACGCTGAACGACGCGCTCTACCAGTTGTTCATGGCGCGCGAAGTCGCCGAGGAGGAATGCGTGCGCGTCAGCTCCGATCCGAACGAATTCCTCCGCATGATCGGGAAAGCACCGCTGACAGACGATGCCGTGATGGGTGTCGGGAAAGAAAAAGCCGCGGCAGCAGGGCGCCGGTAAGCCGTACAGTCAGCTGCACACGTAATCGAGGAGTCAACGACGGATGCCAACGTTTTCCTACACGGCACGCGACGCGAAAGGCGAGCTGAAGACGGCGACGATCGAAGCGCAAAGCCGCGAAGACGTCGTCGCGCAGCTGCGGCGCATGCGCATGAACGTCGTCAAGATCGAAGACGCCGGCAAAGCACCGCGCAAAAAGATGGGCGGCTCGATCAAGATGCGAGACGTCGTGATCTTCACGCGACAGTTCTCGACGATGATCAACTCGGGCCTGCCGCTCGTTCAGGCGCTCGACATTCTGGCGAAGCAGACCGAAAACAAGACGCTCGCCGACGTCACGCGACAAGTCGTGTTCGACGTCGAGTCAGGTAACACGGTCGCCGACGCGCTCAAGAAGCACCCGAAAGCGTTCAGCGATCTGTACGTGAACATGGTGGCTGCTGGTGAGGCCGGCGGTATTCTCGATACGATCCTGATGCGCCTCGCGGTGTTCATGGAAAAGAACGACGCGTTGGTGCGCAAGGTGAAAGGCGCGATGATTTACCCGGCCGTCATTGCATCCGTGGCCGCGGGCGCCATCACCATCCTGCTCATCTTCGTCATTCCGACGTTCCAGCGGATGTTCGAAAGTGTGAACACGGAACTGCCGCTGCCGACCAAGATCGTGATTCAGCTCTCGCAGATGTTGCAGAGCTATTGGTGGGCGATCCTCGTCGCGGGCTTCATTGGCCAGTGGGCGCTGCGCAACTGGTACAAGACGCCCAACGGAAAGCTGCAAATCGACAAGCTGATGCTGAAGGCGCCGGTACTCGGCGACGTCATCCGAAAGTCCGCCGTGTCGCGCTTTACGCGTACACTTGGCACGCTGATTTCGTCAGGCGTCAGCATTCTCGACGGACTCGAGATCACGGCGAAAACGTCTGGTAATCGCGTGATTCAGGACGCGATCATGGCGAGCCGCGCTTCGATCGCCGGTGGTGACACGATTTCCGCGCCGCTGGCGAAATCCAACGTGTTTCCGCCGATGGTCATTTCGATGATCGCGGTCGGTGAACAGACCGGTGGTCTGGACGAAATGCTTTCCAAGATCGCCGACTTCTACGATGAAGAAGTCGACGCAGCCGTCGCGGGATTGCTCGCGTTAATGGAGCCCGCGATGATCGTGTTCCTTGGCGGCGTCGTCGGCGGCATGATCGTCGCGATGTACCTGCCGATCTTCGATATGATCAACGCAGTTCAATAACTGCATACTGAAGAATA
>DATELA010000030.1:0-42180 GCA_035277145.1 Gemmatimonadaceae bacterium
CGTTTTCTCGATTCTCACTCTCGCCCCTTGCGTCTCGATTCTCATGCCTCGTTCCTCATACTCGCTCCTCGCTCCTCCTTGAGCCCGCCCCGCGCGGAAGGATTCACGACGAGCACGCCGTTCCCTCTGTACTGGGCGCGCTACGGCCGTGAAGGCGCGCCACCGCTGCTGGTTCTTCACGGCGGCCCCGGCGCACACCACGACTATTTACTGCCACAAATGCTCGAGCTCGCGGACACGCACGAGCTCGTGTTTTACGATCAACGCGGCGGTGGCCGGTCCAAAACCGACGCACGAGACCCCATCACGTGGCGAACGCAGGTCGACGACCTCGCACTCGTCGCAAGCGAGTTGATCTCGCAACCGCTGACATTGCTCGGCTATTCGTGGGGGGCTTTGCTCGCCTTGTTGTACCACAGCTCAGGGCTCAGGCCTCACTGCTCACGGCTGGTCTTGCTCTCCCCCGCATCCATCACCCGCGCGCACCGCGCGGAATTTGAAGGAGAGTTCGCCGCGCGGCAGAATTCCGAGTGGGTCCACGCGCAGCGCGCGGCGCTCGCGGGGTCCGGAATGCGTGAGTCCAACCCTGACGCGTATCGCCAGCGCGCGTTCGAGTTGAGCGTTTCGGGGTATTTCGCAAATCCTGAAAACGCCCGGAACCTCACCCCATTTCGTGTAACGAGCCGAGTGCAGCAATCGATTTGGGAGAGCCTGGGGGACTTTGATATTCGGCCGCAACTCGAAGGACGACGGATTCCGTCGCTTATCATTCACGGCCGCCAGGACCCCATCCCCCTCGCGTCGAGCCGTGAATTATCCGAAGTTTTACGGGGGCGACTCGTCGTCCTGGACAATTGCGGGCATGTGCCGTACGTGGAAGGCGCGACCGCCACGTTCACGGCAATTCGGGAGTTTCTTGGTCAACCGGCAAGTTCCGGCGCGGAGCGAACGTAGTGGCTGAATACGACGAAATCGTTCAACCGCACCTTACCACCATCGATGTGGGTGGTCGCCGCTATGCGGTCACCTGCCGCGTGGCGTGGGACGGCATCGAGTACGTGGGCCGGGTGTGGTTCGCCGACGAATCGGGCGAGGACCATGGTATCCCGGACCGCGGCGCGCTGCCCGGCCGTACCGGCGACGAAGTCCTCGCGCTCGCACATCGACTCACGGCAGAAGAACTCGAGCGCCGGCTGCGACGCGCGCAAGCCGAAAAACGCCGGTTCCATGCGCTGCGCCGCACCACCGACGAAATCCTCGCCAAGATCCGCTACCTGAATCAGGTCGCGATCTCGATGCGCGCCGGGCTCCTCGACGTCGAGGGCGCCGCAGCCGAAGTCGATTTGACCGAAAAGCAGTTGCACGACCTGATCGACAAGCTGCGGGATCATGCGGGGGTAGAGACGTAGATTTCCCGTCGTGTCCGTCGCGAAATCCACCTCCGCCGCTCTCGAAGAAATCGCGGTACTGCTCGAGCTCCGTGGTGACGACGAACGCGCGCGCACGTACCGCGCTGCGGCCCACGCCACGGAACCAGCCACGGACCCTGCGATCGCCGAAGTCGTTACTGAGCTGGAGCTGACCGGCGGCGCTCTGCTCCTCGACGAACTGCGCGAAGAAACGCCCGAAGGCGTGTTCGAAATGCTTCGCTTGCCCGGGCTCGGCCCCGCGCGCATTCGCCGCATCACGGAAGGACTCGGCATCGAAACGCTGCCCGAACTCGAAGCCGCGGCGCGCGACGGTCGGCTCGGCGCGTTGCCGCGATTCGGCGCGCGCACAGCGGAACGTGTATTGCGCGCAATCGTCGCGTATCGCGCGGCGGGCGCTCCACTGTTGTTACCGCACGCGCAAGCTGAGGCGGCAAAACTCGCGGATGCGGTTGGTGCGCGGCCTGGTGTTCGCCGGGTTGAAATCGCGGGTGAAGTACGTCGGCATCTCGAACTCGTGCGCGAACTCGTCGTCGTTGCGGCGTGCGACGGAGATCCCGTCGCCGCGGCTGCCGCACTCGCACATGCGCCCGAAGTCGACGAAGCGATCGGCGTTGGTACGTCGCGTCTCACGTTGCGTTTCGATGACGGCGTTCGCGCGCGCATTCACTGCGTGCGTCCAGACGAGTTCGGTGTGGCGCTCGTGCGCGCGACGGGCAGTGACGCACACGTGCGTGCGCTCGAGGCACGCGCCGCCTCGCGCGGCATGACGCTGAACGACGTCCGTCTCGTCGACGCGCATGATCGCGCGATTCCAACGCCGGATGAAGCCGACGTGTATCGCGCGCTCGCGCTGGCACTCGTCGCGCCTGAATTACGCGAAGCCGGCGACGAAGTTGCCGCAGCGGAACACGGAACGTTGCCCGGCCTCGTCAACATGGGTGATCTGCGCGGCGTGTTGCATTGTCATTCGAGTTACAGCGATGGCGGTTCATCGATCGCCGCACTCGCGGACGCAGCGCGTGCGCGCGGGTGGTCGTACATCGGTGTGACCGACCACTCGCAATCAGCGCTCAACGCCGGCGGACTCACCGCGGAACGCGTCGCGCGGCAGCACGACGAAATCGATGCCGTGAACGCGCGCAACACAGACGTGCGCGTACTCAAGGGCGTCGAAGCGGACATTCTGCCGTGCGGTCGCGTCGATTATCCGGTCGAAGTGCTCGACCGATTCGACTTCGTGATTGCGTCCGTGCACACGCGCATGGGCATGAACGAAGCGCAGATGACCGAGCGTGTACTCAAAGCGCTCGATGATCCGCACGTCACGATTCTCGGTCATCCGACAGGACGTTTGCTGTTGACGCGCGAACCGTTTCCCATCGACATCGACGCGGTGCTCGAGAAAGCCGGGCGCACCGGTGTCGCCGTTGAGCTCAACGCGGACCCGCACCGGCTCGATCTCGATTGGCGCACGCTGCGCGGCGCGCGGCGTCACGGTGCGCGCGTGTCCATCGGACCCGATGCGCATTCGGTCGATGGACTCGATCACGCAGCGATTGGCGTCGGCATGGCGCGCAAAAGCTGGCTCGAACCCGCCGACGTGTTGAATGCGGCACCCGTCGACGAAGTGCTCGAGTTCGCCGAAACACGCCGCCGGCGCAACGTATCGTGATGGCACGGGCCGCGAAAAGGAAACGCGCGAAGAAGACGAAGCGCACCGCGCGGCGCGCATCGTCGCGCGCACGCGCTCCGAAACCCGCACGAAAGCCCGTCAAAAAACCTGCGCGGAAAGTTCCGCCCAACCGCTTCGCGAACGAAACACCCGACGCGCGAGTTGCTCGCGCAACGAGGGTCTACGCCAAACTCGCGGCCGAGTATCCGACGGCGAAATGCGAACTCGACTACCGCAGTCCGTTCGAGTTGCTCGTCGCGACAATTCTGAGCGCGCAGTGCACCGATCGACGCGTGAACATGGTGACGCCGAATTTGTTTGCGGCGTATCCGACGCCGCTCGCGCTCGCCAACGCAAACTCCGCGGACGTCGAACGCATCATTGCAAGCACCGGATTCTTCCGTATGAAAACGAAGAATCTGATTGCGATGTCGCGCGCGCTCGTCGATCACTGGAACGGCAACGTGCCGTCGCGCCTCGAGGATCTTGTCACGCTGCCGGGCGTTGGCCGCAAAACCGGCAACGTCGTACTCGGCAACGCGTTCAACATCAACGAAGGCGTCGTCGTCGACACGCACATCGCACGGTTGAGTCAGCGGCTCGCGTTCACCAAAGTCACGGACCCACTCAAGATCGAGCAGGACTTGATCGGGCTGTTTCCGCGAGAACAGTGGACGATGCTCGCGCATTTGCTGATCTGGCACGGCCGGCGCGTGTGCGATGCGAGGAAGCCACGCTGCAACGCATGTGTGATCGCGAGCTTGTGTCCGTCTGCCGTTTTATCTTAGGCCGCACGGCTCAGGGCTCACGGATCCCAAGACTCACCCCACGACATTCATGAAAACCGCAACCTTCGATACCAACCGCGGCAAAATCGTCGCTGAACTCCGCGATGATCACGCGCCAAATACCGTCGCCAATTTCGAGAAGCTCGCAAACGAAAAGTTTTACGACGGCGTGAAATTCCATCGCGTCATCGACGACTTCGTCGTGCAGGGCGGCGATCCGCTCTCGCGCGACCTCCCGAACGGGCACCCGCGCGTCGGGACGGGTGGTCCGGGTTACAAGATCAAGTGCGAGACCGCCGGAAACCCCCTCAAGCACGAGGTCGGCGCACTCTCGATGGCGCACGCCGGAAAGGACACGGGCGGCAGCCAATTCTTCATGGTCCTGAGCGAGTCCAACACCCGGCACCTCAACGGCGTGCATACGGTGTTCGGCAAGATCACGTCGGGGCTCGACGTCATGAAAAGCATCAAGCCGAATGACGTCATGAACTCAGTGAGGGTGGAGTAGTCGCGCCTACCGCCTACAGCCTACCGCCTACACCCTATATTTCCCGCCTATGACGACCAAGAAATCAGACTTCGGAGCGGCCGCGCTCGGCTTTTTCGGCGGCGCCGTCGTACTCGCGGCAATCCTCTACGGTGTTTCGGTGTGGACGACCAGCCGATTTGCGGCGCATGAAGGCACCGGCGCGACACCGGCGGCGGAGCACAAGTCTCCGTAGTTAAAGACTGGTTCTATGAACTACAAACGCAACGCAGAGCCGCAGAGAGCGCAGAGGACCGCAGAGAACTGATTGTTGGTAATAGCTCTCGCGAACCGTGTACCGGCTCGGCGCGAGCGGTGACAACAAGTCTCTCTCTGCGAACCTCCGCGTCCTCTGCGGCTCTGCGTTGCGTTGTCGTTGAGAAGTCCAGCAGCACGAGTGAGCGGTTAACCGCTTCCTCGTGCTTTGTTCTCTCAAACAGACCTTAAATGCCGATTCCGTCTCGCGCCGACGCCCTTGCAATGGTCCACGAATGGACCCAATCCGTCTCCCTCCGCGGACACATGCTGGCCGTCGAGGCCGCGATGCGGGCCTACGCTCAGAAAACCGGCGCCGATGTCGATACTTGGGGCATCACGGGGCTCGTCCACGACTTCGACTACGAGCGGTTCCCTAACAACGAGCACCGTCCGGACGCCGAACATCCCTCAGAAGGTGTCAAACACCTTCGGTCGATCGGCTACCCGGAAGAAGTCTGTCAGGCAATCCTCGGACACGCGCGCTATACCAACGTGCCTCGTATCACGCCGCTGGCAAAAACCCTGTTCGCCGTCGATGAGCTGTGCGGGCTCGTGACCGCCACTGCGCTCGTTCGCCCTTCGAAGTCGGTACTCGAGGTCGAAGTGAAGAGCGTCCAGAAGAAGATGAAGGACAAGGCGTTCGCGCGCGGCGTCAGTCGTGAAGACATCGCTGATGGCGTCGCCGAATTGGGCGTTCCGCTCGACGAACACATCGGCGTGGTGATCGGCGCGCTGCAGGGAATCGCAGGCGAGCTTGGGCTGGCCGGCCCGGGAGCTGCCTGAGTGACCCCAACGCTAGGGTCCGGCCGCGCGTTATTCAGGCATGAAGTTTGATGGAAGTCGTTGATGCTGGCCGTATTACGCTCACACCCCGTGTCGGAGGTGTCGTCGCCCGTGGTTAGCGATGCCGCAGACGAGCGGGCTTGGATCCTCGACGCACAAAAGGGGGACCAGAGCGCTTTCGGACAGCTCGTCAGACGCCATCAACGCCGGGCGTACGCCGTCGCTCGCGCCATCGTGCTCAATCACGAGGACGCGGAAGACGCTGTACAGGAAGCGTTCCTGCACGCGTACCGCGCGCTGGACCGTTTTCGACCGGACCAGGCCTTTGGGGCCTGGCTTCACAGGATCGTAGCCAATGCGGCGCTGGACCTGACGCGGCGGCGAAAAGTACGCGAAGCTGATGAGCTGCCCGAAACGGTGGCGTCGCCGTTTCGCGATCCAGCAGAATCGGACGATCTGCGTAAACGTTTGCGCGACGCGTTGGCGGAACTCCCGCCACGCCAGCGAGCAGTGATCGTCTTACACGATGTAGAAGGGTACAAGCACGCCGAGATCGGAAAGATGCTGGGAATCCCGGAAGGGACGGCGCGGTCGGATCTGCACTACGCGAGGGCGCGGTTGCGCGATGCCCTCGGCTCTTTTCGGAGTGAATAGCAATGGGTAAAGAACTTCAGTTTCCTGATGTGACGCCCGACCCTCGGGTGGTTGCTGCCCTGGAACCGGTGCTCGCACCGGCGCAGGACACGCCGGCCTATTGGGACGGTTTGCACCGCCGGATCATGGCGCGTGTAGCCGACGCGGGTGCGATCGCCTGGTGGAGCATTTCACCGGCGGCTGCGCGTGCGGGGCTCGTCGCGGCGGGACTCGCAATTCTCGCGCTCGGCGCTCTCGCGCTGCAAACGCGTGAATTGAACAATCGCCTCGCGGTCGATGCGATGGCCGAGACGGAACTCGAGGTTGCGCGGGTGATTCCGGGCATCGACGAGCCGTTGGCCGTTCCCGCGCGTCGATAGGACTCGGGTCGATTCAATGCCACGCTCGAAAGCGCTCGCTGTAGCCGTGTACCTCGGCGCCGTAGTTATCGGTGCCGCGGCGGGCATTGCTGTTGACCGTATGTTCGTGCGCGACCCGATGAACCAGAATCCGATGGTGATGCGGAACCAGTTCTTCACGGATCTGCAGTTCACCCCGGCACAGCGTACGGCGTGGGACTCGATCCGCGTCGCAGCGCAGCACGCTGACAGCGTCCTGCACGCCTCCATTCGCGCACAACTGGTTCCGCTTCGGCCTCAGCGCGACTCGATTATGAAGGCCCGCGACGCAGCGCTGCGAGCCCTGCTGACGCCGGAGCAACAGAAGATGTGGGATGACCGAAATGCCCGGCGTCAACGTTCGAACGATAGTCGCCGATAACTCAGGAATAGCCTTATGAAAAAGTCGGTCTTGGTAATCGCGGCGCTCGTGGCGCCTTCAGTTGGTTTTGCGCAGGAAGCCCGTCCCATTTCGTTGCCGGAAGCGGTCGATCTGGCGCGTCGCAATGCGCCCGGGATGATTCAGGCGCGGGGAACACTGCGCACGTCGGCCATGGCTCTCCGTCAGGCGAGATGGGCGTTTTCGCCGTTCAACAACTTCGTACTGAGCTACGGTTCGTCCATCGGCGGCGGCGGTAGCTATACGTCAGACGGTGTGTTCCAGCAGCGCAATCCAACATCGTGGGGCTTCTCGCAAGGATTTGGCGGCGCGGAGCTCACGCTGTGGGACGGCGGCGCGAAGATGGCCACGGTGCGTCAGCGCGGCGCGCAAGTTGACCAGGCTGAGGTCGGCGAAATCACGCAGCGCTTCAGCGTCGCCCAGAATGTGAAGCAGCAGTACTACCTCATTCTGCAAGCGCGTGAAGCGGAAGCAGCAGCGATTAAGCAGATCGAACAGGCGACGCAGCAGCTCGCGGCCGGTGCGGCGCGTGTCGCGGCGGGAACCGCAGTGGCATCCGATACGTTTTCGCTCGCGATTCAAGTCGGCAACGCGCGCATTGCACTGCTCCAGGCGCAGAACAACGCGAACAACGCGAACGCGCAACTGACGCGCCTCACCGGTTCTGAGTTCCCTGTGACGGCGATCGTCTCGGACACGGCCGATCCACCGACGCTTCGCTTGAGCGATGCCGAGCTGATCTCGCTCGCTGACCAGGGCCCGTCGGTGCGAACGTCGGCTGCTTCACTCGCAGTGACGCGCGCGCAAGAAAAGGGTTCGCGCGCGATCCTGTGGCCCACAATCACAGCGTCTGCCGGATACGGCCGCAGCAACTCTGAGCCAACGCGCGGTGGCTTCACCGGCTACGACTTCGGCGCGGGACCGATGAACTACAACTGGAACTTCGGTATCAGCGCTCGATACACACTGTGGAATGGCTTCGCGCGCGAATCGCAGTTGTTGTCGGCGAGCGTCAGCACGGACAACGCCGAGGCGCAGCTTCGCGAGGCCAAGCTCCTCGCGCGGCAGAACATCACGCAGCAGATCGGAAACCTCCGCACGGCCGAAGCACAACTCATCATTGCACGCGCCAACGTCACGTCCGCCGAGGAAGCGCTGCGGATTCAAACCATTCGCTACCAAGTGGGCGCCGGTACGCTCATCGATGTGATCAACGCTCAGCAACAGCTCACGACAGCACGTAACAACCTCATTACGCAGCGCTTCACGCTGCGCAATTCCCGCGCGCAAATCGAGTCCACCATTGGACGCGAGTTGCCGCAATGACCGCCAGCAATTTCAGACCTCGCACTCCAGAGACTTCCGTGAAACGCATACTCATCGGCCTTGTTGTCGCGACAGGCGTCGCCGCCTGCCGGCAAAACAACTTGCCGCCACTCCAGATCCCGACGCAGGTCGCGACGCGACGGAACATCAACGTCACCGCCGAAGCGACGGGACGTATCGAGCCCATTCAGGTCATCGACATCAAGTCGAAGGCCGGCGGCCAGATCACCAAGATGTTCGTCGAGAGCGGCACCGAAGTGAAAAAGGGTGACACCATCGTCATTCTCGACAAGCGCGACGTACAGGCCGCGTACGAGCAGGCCGACGCAAACCTCAGGTCTGCGAACGCGCGCCTCGTGAATTCCAAAGCGCAGCTCGAGCAGAACGAGAAACTGTACGCGGCGAATGCGCTCACGAAACGCGAACTCGATAACAGCCGGCTCGACGTGACGAACCAGGAAGCGTCGGTCATCACGTCGACGCAGAACAAGGAACTCGCGCGCCAGCGCCTCGAAGACGCCGTCATTCTCGCACCATCCGACGGAACGATTCTCGAAAAGATCGTCTCCGAAGGCACGGTCATCGCGTCCGCGTCCAACTCCGCCAGCGGCGGCACAACGCTCGTGCGTATGGCGAACCTCTCGCGCGTTCGCGCGCGCATCTACGTCTCCGAAACGGACATCGGTAAAGTCGAACTGAACATGGAAACGCGTGTGCTCGTGGACGCGTATCCGAACCGTCCGTTCGTCGGTCAGGTCGAGAAGCGCGAACCGCAAGCCATCGTCGACCAGAACGTCACCATGTTCCCGGTCATCGTGAGCCTCGACAATGGCGAGCGCGCATTGATGCCGGGTATGAACGGCGAAGTCTCGATTCAAGTCGACGAGAAGCGCGGCGTGCTCAGCATTCCGCTCGACGCGTTCCGCCTTTCGAACGAAGCGCGCACGGTGGCCGAGATGTTTGGCATCACGCCGGAAGCGGTTGACTCGATCAATCGCGTGGGCAGCGCGCAGGCGCAGATGAGCCGCAACGTGAACTTCGGCGACGACACAGCATCGCAAGTTCCGCTCGGCCGTGGCGGCGCAGGCGGCAACGGCGGCGCGCCCAACGGCGACGAGAACGGTGGCGGCACGAACGGTGGCGCGACCAATGGCGGTGGCACGAACGGTGGTTCACCAAGTGGTCGGGGCGCGGGTTCCGGCCAGCCGGGTGGTGGCCGCGGTGGCGCAGGCTTGCCCGAAGTGACCGACGCGCAGTGCACCGCGCTCACAGCAGCCGTGGCGAAGGTGAACGGATTGCAACAGAAGATCGACGGACTGCGCGCGGAGCAGCGGCAGCCTGGCGCCGATCGCAACGCGCTCAACGATCAGATCAACGCAGCGTACGACGCGGCAAAGCTCGATTCACGCGTTGCGACGGCGTGCCGCTTCCGCGAAATGGCCGCTGGTGGTGGCCGCGCCGGTGGTAACAACACACGCGGCGCGCGTGGCGGTGGTGGCGGACGTCGTGGTGGCGCCGGTGGCGGCGGTGGCGGTGGCTTGGGCAACCTGGGCCAGCGCAACGGCGGCCTCGGCGTGCGCGGTCAGGGCCTCGCGAGCCAGGGCATCGTGTTCGTGAAGGTCGGCGAAGACACGACGGTCACGCCGCCCAAGGCGAAATTCGAAGCGCGCTACGTGCAGCTTGGCGCGCAAAACTACGACTTCGCTGAAGTCACCTACGGCCTGCGCGAAGGCGACACGGTCGCCATGCTCGCGGCCGCGCGTATCGCGATCCAGCGTCAGCAGGCTGCGGAGCGCCAAAAGGCCAACTCGAGCCTGATCCCGGGCATGGGTGGCAACGCGGGACGCGGCATGCCGGGCATGGGCGGCGACGGCGGTGGCCGCGGCGGTGGCGGCCCTCCTGGCGGCGGAGGTCCGGGTGGCGGCGGTGGCGGCGGTGGCGGCGGCGCGCGTGGTGGTGGCGGCGGTCGCGGCAACTAACGAGCGGCGCAGTCCATGATCATCACTGAAACCGTAGCAGTCGCGTTCGGCGCGTTGCGCGCGAACAAGATGCGCTCGTTCCTCACGATGCTCGGCATCGTGATCGGCGTCGGCGCGGTCATTGCCATGATCGCGTTCGGCAAAGGCGCGCAGAAGCAAGTGAACGATCGCATCGCTGCGCTCGGCACCACGTTGCTCACGATCATGCCGGGCCAGCAGCAAGGCGCCGGCGGCGTGCGTCAGGCAGGCCAGGCCGCAATGACGCTTGACGACCTCGATTTCCTGAAAGAGCGCACAACGCTCCTCACGGAAATACAGCCCGAGATCAGAACGGGCGGCACGCAGGTGCAGTTCGGCAGCCATAACGCGCAGTCGAACATCGTCGGCACGACAGCGAATTATCTCGGCGTTCGCAAATACGAGATGGCGCTGGGCGACTTCTTCAACGAAGGCGACATTCTCGGACGCAAGCGAGTCGCCGTACTCGGTCAGGGCGTGCTCACGAACCTCGGCTTCGACTCAGCGAGCATGCGCGCGTTGCTCGATCAAACGATCAAGCTCAAGGGCGTTCAGTTCAAAGTCATCGGATTCCTGAAGCCCAAGGGTCAGGCAGGCGCGATGGGCAACCCCGATGACATGGTGCTCATCCCGATTTCGACGTCGCGGTTCCGCATTGCCGGCAACGAGCGACTCAGCTCTATCTCGGTCTTGGTGAAGGACGAAGAGTCCATTCCCGCAGCAATGGGCGAGATCGAAGTTGCGATGCGGAGAGCGCACAAACTGCGCGCTGGACGTCCGAGCGATTTCCAGATCCGCAATCAGAGCGACGTGCTGCAGACGATGGCGGAGACGACGGAAACGTTCACGTATCTCCTCGCCGGTATTGCGGCTGTGTCGCTGCTCGTCGGTGGCATCGGCATCATGAACATCATGCTCGTGTCGGTCACGGAGCGCACGCGCGAAATCGGCGTTCGCAAAGCCCTTGGCGCGACCAAGCTGAACATTCTCACGCAATTCCTGATCGAAGCCGTAACGCTCTGCTTGCTCGGTGGCATGGTCGGGGTGCTCGCGGGAGCCGGCGGTGCGTGGGCGTTCACGCACTTCTTCAAGACAGCGACGCAAGTCGCGCCTGCGGCGGTTGCGCTCGCGCTCGGCTTCAGCGCCGGCGTCGGCATTCTCTTTGGCGTATGGCCTGCGCGGCGCGCGGCGGGGTTGGATCCGATTGTTGCGCTGAGGTACGAGTAGGGGTCGGCCGGGGGGTTGAACGGCCACTGATCAAAGGGAAAGGGAACGTTGAAGTGAGAAGTGCGAGGAAAGCGCCGTTCTCCTCGCACTTCTCACTTTTTATTTCCCTTTCCCTTTGTTTTAGCCCCCTCCCCGCACCCCCCACCCCTCACCCCTAGATTGCCATTCGTGACGCCCGAATCCGCGTCGGAGGCATCATCCACGACCCCCACCGCTGGGGCCGGGGCGGAAGCCGCACCTGTCGAACTCGTGGACAACGGGGACCGGGCAGCGGGGACCGCGGCGCCTCCCCCTCCTCCGCCTCCACCGCCACCGATCGCAGCGCCGAAGGCGCCGAGCGCGACGGATGATCCGCGCGGCAAGCGACTCGTTTTCCTCACCATTACCGCGCTCGGCGTCGTCTACGGCGACATCGGCACGAGCCCGCTGTATGCGCTGAAGGAGTGCTTCAATCCAGCGTACGGAATGGCTGTCACGCCGGCGAACGTCTACGGACTGTTGTCGCTGATTCTGTGGTCGTTGTTGCTGGTCGTGAGCGTCAAGTACGTGCTCTTCATTTTGCGCGCGGACAACCGTGGCGAAGGCGGTGTGCTCGCGCTTCTTGCGCTGACGCTACAGGAACCCGGACTCCGGCCGCGGCGGCGCGCAATCATCATCACGCTCGGTTTGTTTGGCGCCGCTCTGCTCTACGGGGACGGCATGATCACGCCCGCCATTTCGGTGCTGGGCGCGATGGAGGGTCTGAAAGAAGTGTCGCCGGCGTTCAGCGCGCCCGTCGTGCTCACGCTGTCGGTGATCATCCTCTTCGGATTGTTCGCTGTGCAGCGGTTCGGTACGGCGAAAGTCGGTTCTGTGTTTGGGCCGGTCACAGCGATCTGGTTCCTGACAATCGGCGTGCTGGGATTGCTCGAAGTGGTTCGTGCGCCCGAAGCGTTGCGCGCAATCAATCCGATTTACGGCGCGCGGTTCATGTTCGAGCACGGTACGACCGGGTTCATCGTGCTTGGCGCGGTCGTGCTCGCGATTACGGGCGGTGAAGCGCTGTATGCGGACATGGGACACTTCGGCCGCAAGCCAATTCGCCTGGCGTGGTTCGGTCTCGTGTTGCCGTCGCTCGTGCTCAACTATTTCGGACAAGGCGCGCTGTTGCTGCGCGATCCCGAGAACGCGCAGCGAAATCCGTTTTATCTGCTTGCACCGGATGCATTCCAACTCCCGCTGGTCGTGATCGCGACTGCAGCAGCGATCATCGCATCACAAGCAATGATCTCTGGCGCGTTCTCCATCACGCAACAGTGCGTGCAACTCGGGTACAGTCCGCGCGTGACGATCAAGCACACGTCGGCGCGCGAAGCCGGCCAGATCTATGTGCCTGAAGTCAATGCGGCGCTCATGCTCGGATGCTTGTTGATGGCGCTGTCGTTCCGGTCGTCGTCGGCGCTCGGTGCGGCGTACGGCATCGCGGTCATGGGAACGATGTCGGTGACGACGATGTTGTTCGCGATCGTCGCGACGCGCCGGCTCGGATGGACGTCGTTCCAGTCGAGCGCGTTCGTGCTGTTGTTCTTCACGATCGACTTCACATTCTTCGCCGCGACCGCGGTCAAGGTTCCGCACGGCGGTTGGGTTCCGCTCGCGGTCGCCGCGGTGCTCTTTGCATGCATGACCTCGTGGAAACGCGGCCGCAGTCTGCTGCGCGAAAAACTCGCCGAGAGTTCGTTGTCGGTCGATGTGTTTCTGGAAGACGTCGGGCGCAACCCACGCATTCGCGTTTCGGGTACGGCGATATTCATGACGTCGGAACCGACGGGCGTGCCGACGGTGCTGCTGCACCATCTCAAGCACAACAAAGTGCTGCACGATCAGGTGGTGTTGTTGTCGATCATGCCGGCGGGCATTCCCGAAGTTGCGCGTGAGGACCGCGTCAAAATGGAACCGCTCGAGCACGGTTTTTATCGCGTGACCGCGCGGTACGGATTCATGGAGACGCCCGACGTGAAGGAGTTGCTCGCGATCTGCAATGAGCGCGGCCTCCGCACACGTCCCCTCGACACCACGTACTACATGGGCCGCGAACGTCTCATCCCGATTCGTCGCAAACGCGGCGATCAGGGCATCAAGATGGCGTTGTGGCGCAAGAAGGTTTTCGCGGTGATGTCGCGCAACGCGATACCGGCGACGCAGTTTTTCGGGATTCCGCCGAATCGAGTGGTCGAACTTGGAACGCAGATCGAAATCTGAAACCACGGATTTCACGGATCAGACGGATAAACACGGATACAGCGAATCGCGGAACACGCGGAATAAGCCGCGGACGAACGCGGGCACTACTGAGCCTTTGTTGTTGTCGTTAACAAAGAAGTTGTAGTTGCTGTATCCGTGTTGTTCAGTGTTTATCCGTGTAATCCGTGGTCTGCAGTTGTCGTATCCGCGTGGTCCGTGCTAGTCCGTGTGTTCCGCGCTCCGTAGTAAACCATGTTTCGCCTTGCACCCATTCACGCAACACATGACACGCTTCGCACATCTCATCACTGTATTGTCGATCACCGCCGGCGCTGCCGCCGCACAAGTACCAGTTTCTCACCCCGCGGCGCGCGACACGCTGCGCGACGACCGGCGCTTCTCGTTCTACGATCGCGGACCATACCGCCCGGCCGTACCGCGCCCTGAAGCGACGCTCGGCTACGACGTCGGCGCGTGGCACACGCAATACGCGTGGCAGGAACGCGTGCTCCTCGCGATCGCCGACGGCGCGCGTGATCGTGTGCGCGTCGAGGAAATCGGGCGTACCGCGGAGAAGCGCGTCATGCGCGCGTATATCGTGTCGTCGCCGCAGAACATCGCGCGGCTCGACGCGATTCGCGCCGATTTGGATCGCATCGCCGATCCGCGTGGTGCAACGCAAGCCGAACTCGACGCCATCGTCGCGCGAACTCCGGCGGTGCTGATGTTCTCGGGATCCGTGCACGGTGACGAAGTGCCCGGCTTCGAAGCATCGATGCAATTGCTGTATCAGTTCGCGGCAAGCGAAGAACCCGCAACGCTCGCAATGCTGCAGAACGCCGTCATCGTGATCAATCCGAGCTCGAACCCGGACGGACACGAACGATTCGCGGTGTGGTACAACTCGATCGCGCAGGGCTCACCCGAGTCCGGCGCGATGGAACAACAAGGCGGCCAACCGTGGGCCATTCGCGGACGGTTCAATCACTATCGCTTTGACATGAACCGCGATGTGTTCTCGCAAACACAACGCGAAACGCAGGCGGTGGTGAGAACGATTCATCGCTGGCACCCGATGGTGCACACGGACATGCACGGCTACACGGCGCAGATGTACTTCGCACCGCCCGCGCGTCCGGTGAACGGAAATCTTCCCGCGCAAACAACCCGCTGGCTCGACCTCATCGGACAAGGCAACGCGAGCGCGTTCGATCGCAACGGCTGGTTCTACTACGTGCGCGACGTGTTCGATCTGTTTTATCCTGGCTATTACGACACGTGGCCCGCGCTGACGGGTGCGTCGGGCATGACGTACGAGACCGACGGTGGCCCCGCGCTGCTCAAGCGGCGCGACGACGGCACGCTGCTGTCACTGCGCGATGGCATCTCGAAGCATTACGTCGGTGCAATGGCGGCCGTGCAAACGGTTGCGTCGCGCGCACGCGAGCGTGTCGCGGACTATCTCGCGTTCCGGCGCGACGCGATTGAAGCGGGACGCACGGGCACGATGAAGCGCGTCGTGTTTCTCGATGGCAACGATCCGGTTCGCGCAGCAGAGCTGGCCGCAATGTTGTTGCGCAACGGACTCGAAGTGCGGCGCACGACTGCGCAGTACAGCGCGACGCGCGCACATTCGTACGCGACCGACACGGTCACGGCGAAACGGTTTGAGGCCGGCGCGTACATCGTCGACATCTCGCAGCCATTGGGCCGCCTGGCCAAGACGTTGCTCGAACTCGACCCGGCGCTCGACACGGCATTCGCGCGCGCGCAGCTCGAGAAGTTCAAACGCAACATGGAACGCGGCGCAGACGGCGTGCGCGAAGGCTACGAGTTTTACGATGTGACCGCGTGGTCGCTTCCGATTGCGTTCGGCGTCGAGGCGTACTGGACCGAAGACGCAACCGCGGTGGCTGGCGAACTGCTGCGGCTTCCCGCAGAAGCGCCCGCATTCGGCGAAGCATTACCCGTCGCCATTCGCGGCGGCGTAATTCGCGGAAAGCCCGCGGGGTCAGCGTACCTCTTCAAGAACGACCGGCAGAGCGCGTCGCGACTTGCCGCCGCATTGCTCAACGAAGATTTCCGTGTTGCGATCGCGAGTGATCCGCTCGACGTGGGCGGTGAACAATGGCCGCGCGGCACATTCGTTGTTCGCGTCTCGCGCAACACACCTGCATTGCACGACCGCATCGACGCACTCGCGCGCGAATCGTCCGTCGAGGTAGTCGGCGTCAATACCGCATTTCCGACGACTGGACAGTTCTCGACCGGATCCGAGTCCGTCACGTCGCTGCAATCGCCGAAGGTTGCCGTCGTTGGTGGCGACGGCGTCGATCACGGCGGATTCGGCGCGATCTGGTGGACGCTCGACCAGCGCTACCGGTTGCCGTTCACAACAATCAGCATAGACGCGCTCGCTGGCGGCGATTTGACGCGCTTCAACACCATCATCATTCCGCCTGCCGCAGCGGGCACGCTCAACTCGCGCCTCGGTCGCGGCGGTGCGTTGCGCACCTGGGTGCAGAACGGCGGAACGCTCATCGCAATGGGCGGTGCAGCAGCATGGGCCGCGCGTGACAGCGTGAACTTCACCAGCGCGCGCGCCGTGCGCGCCGAAGAAAAGAAAGACGACAAACCTACGCCCGCTGCCGCAGCAGCAACTGACACCATGCTCGGCGTTATCAGTCCAAGCGCAACGATCGATAATCCAGTCGATCTGCCGGGCAGTTTCTTTGACGTCGTGCTCGATCGCACGCACTGGCTCACGCTCGGCGTCGACGTCTCGCGCATGACTGCGCTCGTCACCGGCGAAACATTCTTCAGGCCGTCGAAAGCTGGTTCGAACGTCGCCGTGTTTGCGCCCGCAGGCAAACTGCACCGCGCCGGATTCATCTGGCCGAACAACACGGAGCGGTTGCTCCGCGGAACCTCACTTGTAATCGAAGAACCGCTCGGCCGCGGTCACGTGGTGCTCTTTGCGAACAATCCAATGTTCAGAGCGTGGTGGAGATCGATGGACAAGATGGTTCTTAACGCGATTCTACTCGGCTCGGCGTACTGATACGAGGACGGAAGACGGACACGGAAGTGAGAAGTGCGAGGAAGGCTGCGGATGCCCTCCTCGCACTTCTCACTTCAATGTCCGTCCTCCGTCCTTGTTACGATCGCGTCGTGATCCGTGGCGCAATCCGCGCCCGCACCACTTCATCGCGCGCGCGGTCTGATGCGTCGCGTGCGCGCTCGATGGCATCACGCACGCGTTCGCGAATGCGCAGGTTCGCATCGGAGTCATCGCCGAAGCGATACATGAACGCATCGCCATCAAACAGATGCTCGAGTTCGGGCATCGCGCGAATGCGCGGCAGAATCTTGAGCGGTGCGCCGTTCACGTTCGGCGTGAAATTGAGCTTCTCGAAGTTGGAGAGCCCGCCGTCCTTGAAGAGCCGCAATGCCCCGTCGCCAGAGAAGAACTGGAACGCGTCGTCCTTGAGGTCGCTCGCTTTCACCGGCGTTACGGTGACTTCGCGCGAACGGCCGCCCGTGACGACAGTGAGCGTCACTGCTTCGCCGGCCTTGAGTTTCGCGATTTCCGTTGACGCGCGTCGCATGCGAGCGCTGGACAGCTCGGATTCCCCGGCCTCTTGTGACGGAACGCGGAGGTCGACGCCGTTGATGCGCGCGATGCGATCACCTTCGACGATCCCCGCTTTTTCTGCGGGGCCATCCGGCGTCACGCTCGCGACGAACACGCCAAGCGTGTCGCGTTTCGTGACGCGGCTGCCAAGTGCCATTCCGAGCACGGCGCGGTCGGCTGCTCGCTCGGTGCTGAAGCGCTGCGTGAGTGCGCGCGGCGTGCTGGCCTGCGTCAGCTCGCGGGCGGCGACGGTCTTTACGCGCAACGATCGCGTGCTGCCGCCGGAGTAAACGCGCAGCTCGATTTCATCGCCGGCTTTCTTTTTGTCGAGTTCACGGATCAGACGCCGCCCCATCATGCCGCGGAGCGATTCGTCCTCGGCGTCTTCGCGGGCCATGCGAAGATTCACGCCGTCGATCGATTGAATACGATCGCCTTCCTTGAGTCCGGCGGTTGCGGCGGGGCTCCCTTCCATGATGGAGCCGACGAGCACGCCAAGCGTGTCGCGATTGTCGTTTTCGCCGAGGTAGACGCCGATGCGCGCTGAATTCGGCTCTTCCTTCATGATGATCCGGTTGATGATCGGGACCTTGCGCTCGACCTGCGCGCCGGCCGGCGCGGCAAAGACTGTAACGGTGAGCAGTGCGGCTGTCGCAATGCGTTTCATTGGATTCATGTCCTGTGCGGGTGTTCGCATTTCTGACACGGGCACGTGTGCAGACGGTTTCCAAGGCCATCACCGGACGACGGAAAAAGCGTTCGGTCCGTCCCATACGTATTGTTGGCCATGCGAGCACAGAAACTCTTTCGACGCGTCCACTACTGGGGCGCAGCCCTCGCGGGCATTCCCGTCGTCGTCATTCTCGCGACCGGGATTCTGCTGCAACTCAAGAAGAACATGTCGTGGGTACAGCCGGCGGAAGCGCGCGGTTCGAGCGGAATACCGGGTGTTTCGTTCGATCAGTTGCTCACGATCGCGCAATCGGTTCCCGCCGCGCAGGTGCGTACGTGGGATGACATCCCGCGCATCGAAGGGCGTCCGCAGAAAGGATTGATCAAGCTCGTGTCCGCGAACAATCACGAAATCCAGATCGATCTCGTGACGGGCAATGTGCTACACGCCGCGCATCGTCGCAGCGACATCATCGAATCGATTCACGACGGATCGTTCTTCGCGTCGTTCACCAAACTCGGCGTATTTCTTCCGGCCGGGATTACGCTGTTCGTGCTGTGGTGCACGGGGCTGTACTTGTTTCTGTTGCCGTTCCTGAGCAAACGCAGGCGCGCAGCGAGACTGGCAAGCGACTGACGCAGGCACGGAACTGCCACACGGAACTGCCACACGGAACTGCCACTGCGTCCTGGGCCGTTTCACGAGCGTACTGGGCCGTTTGAAGAACGTATTGGGCCGTTCAAACCCACAACGCCGTTCAAGACGGCCCACAACGCCGTTCAAGACGGCCCACAACGCCGTAGTAGTTACGGCTCGATTTTCCGCACCCACACATTGCGAAACCGCACCGGGTGTCCGTGATCCTGCAGACTGATCGGTAACCGATCCGCGTGCGCCTCGTACGGCGCGCGACGCTGGTTCGACGTAGGCCCGACCAACTCGATGTTGTCCTGTACGAGAATCCCGTTGTGCAGCACGGTGAATCGCGCGGGACTCACCATTTTGCCCGCCGCATCAAAATGCGGGCGGTGGAACACGATGTCATACGTTTGCCACTCACCGGGTGGGCGGCTTGCGTTCACCAGCGGCGGGAACTGTCCGTAGATCGATCCCGCTTGTCCGTCGGGATACGTCGCATTGTTGTACGAGTCGAGCACCTGCAGTTCATACTTGCCCATGAGAAACACGCCGCTGTTACCGCGGTCCTGATCGGTTCCGCGTGGCGGGTTGGGCGCCATCCATTCGATGTGCACCTGCACATCGCCGAACGTATCGCGCGTCAACAGCGTGCCGGTGCCGGCGACGACTTCGAACGCACCGTCGACGATGCGCCAGCGCGCCGGGCTGCCGTCGACGCCGCTCCATTTCGCGAGACTCGTTCCGTCAAAGAGCACGATTGCATCAGCCGGCGGCGCAACCAGTGGCGCGGGCGCAGCAGGTTTGACGAGCGGTGGTGCGGGCCGTTCGCGCGAATGTTGCGGCCACGGGCCGAGCGGTGATTGCGCATCCGCTGGAACTGGCGCGAACGCAACAACGCTCATGAGAAAGAACGAAAGACACCCGAATCGAGCGACGTGATGTGTTGGCGTCATGGCGACACGCTACGAATGAATTGGTTCTGTCGCAAGAGTTTCGATCGGTCCTATTCACGCGGCGTGCGTTGATTGCGCCGACAGTGGCTCCGACCTTCTCGCGCACAACGAGCAGGTCTCCACTGAGCTGCGCTGCGCGCGTTGCTCGCCACTTGGACCGCAACCGCCATGAACACTCCCGCGTTCACTCGTGCAACGCCGCGCCGCGCCCGACACGCACTCGCGGCACTCATGTGCACGTTCCTCGCGTCCGAGCTCGGCGCGCAATCGCCCGTAACTTCGCCACTCACAACAACGGTCATCCGCGACGACGGCGTCGCGGTGCCAACGAATCCGTCATCGCGCCGAAACGGATTCAATCTGTTCGCCGAGGAAGATCTCGCGGGCACGAGCCTGCGGCTCACCGGCACGTATCGCTACGCGTTCATCAACGCCGGCGGTTTGTGTCCGTTCGCGAATACGGCGGGCGACATCTTCAATTCGCAGTGCGGTGCGTTCGGCGGCTCGACGTTCTTTCACGCAACGCCGGTCTGGGGCATCGGGCTCGACGATTACGCAAAAATTCGCGCGGCTTGGCCCAACGTCGCGAATATGCGCTCACCCGTCGGATTCTCGACGCCATGGCGCATCACATCCATCGCCCCGATCACCACGCGCATCAACGCCGCTGACGGGCAGTTCGGACAGTTCTACGCGGGTGTTACTTCACTGACAGGTGCCGGATGTCGCGAATTCACGGGCGCGGCGGGAGCGGGCTTGCCCGAGAATTTCACATTGCTCGCGTCGTCCGATTGCCCCGAAACGTGGCCCGGCACCGGATTCAACGGACTACGTGCGTTGCCCGACAGCGTGTGGCTCCAGCGATTTCAGTCGGGCCCGAGTGCGTTTCGTTGGGATGACTGGAAGATCCCGGCGAATCAATACGCGTCCACGCCGATAGGAAACATTGCGAGTTACGGTGCGTTCTCCGACTACCCGCGCGAAGTGCTGCAGATCTACGGTGGCATTACGCCGCGTGGAACACCTGGTGAACCGCCCGGTGAACGCGGATTTCCGCTCGGCATATACGTGCGCGCCGACGCGTGGAAGTTCGATCGTCCGTCGTTGCGCAACGGCGTGTTCATCCGCTGGCTCGTGATCAACAACAGCGAAAAAGTGTGGGGCGCGCCCATCGACTACGACAAGCTCTATATGGGCGTCGATCCAGGCTACACACTCTCCGGTCAATCACCCGCGGCGTACAACCTCCCCGGTCGCGGCGTGCACGTTGCCTCCGGTGGCGGAATGTCGGGAAAGTGCAGCAGCACATTTCCGCGACGCGCACCACCGGGAAACACGGAAGGGTGCGAGGGCAACAGCACCACCGCGCCGCGCATGATCATGTTGCTCAAGTCTCCGCTCGGCGATTTGCGCAACAAGCAGTTCTCCGACTCTGCGTCGCCATACTACTTCCCGAGCCATCAGGAAGCCGACGACACCATCACGTTCAATCACTGGCGTCGCGGCGGGTTCGGAGCACAAGAGCAGTTTTCGTGGCGCCGCAACGACCGCGCGCTGTTCGGCTTGCTCTCCGGCGACGAAACGCTGTGGCTCGACGGCCGCTCGTTCAGCGATTTCAGCGCTACGAATATCTGGCGCTACTTCCGCTACGAAGGTACCGACGGAACCCAGTCGCTCGCGAACATCCGGTACAACCGCTCCGTACCGGGTGACATTCCCGGGTACGGGGACTGGGACTACAACGACGACGGCATTCAGGACACGCTCAAGATTCCAGGATGCGGCGTACTCGGATGCGCCGGTCTATGGGGTGATTCGATCGCGGGCGGGTTTTCCAATCAGGACGCCGGCAACATCGGAAACTTCCTCGGCGTGGGACCATTTGCACTCGCGGCCGGCGATACCACCGAGTTCATCTGGTTCATGGGCGGCGCGGCCGACACGCTCCAAACCAATCGCCTGATTGCGGCCGCGACAGCGGCGTTCTTCAACAATTATGCAGGCGCTTCGGCATATCCAACGCCGACGGTGACCGCGGAAGATGTGCAGCTCAACTCCGCGTGGTTCCGCGACTCGACGGCCAACGCGCAGAACACGCAAGTGCGCATTCAGATCAAGATGCCGCCACGTGTTCCCGACGCGAGCATGCAGGCGATTCTCGCGCGGCTCCAGCAGAGCGACCCGATCGCGTCGAACCTGCGCGATCTCAATCCGGGTCTGCTGTCGATCGTCACTGGGCGAATGCAGCAGAACCTCGCCGAACTGCTCGTGTTCAAGAGCTGCGACGGCGGCACGTCGTGGACGACCGATGCGTCGTGCACGGCGTCAACGGCGTCATTTCGCACACGCGATCAGAGCGGCTCCGATGTTGGCCTCGGTTGGCGCCCACGATTCACGATCGCGGTCGATTCGATCACCGGCCGGCTGTCGTCTTATGTCATCACCGACAACGTGCCGTCGGGGCGTGAGTACTTGTACGCGTTCGTCACCAAGACCCGCGGTCTCTTCGACATTCGCGTGCGCACGAAGCTGACCGTCGACTCACTCGGCCGGATTACGGACGAGGCATTCGACAATCTCGAAAATGTGCTTGGCGTCGACATCGACACGATCACGAGTCCGCTCAGTCCGTCGGGTCCGCACACTGTCCGCGTGTACGCACCGATTTCTGTTCCGGCGGGAACGATGTACGCCGCGCTCGATTCGGTGCGTGTGCAAACACCGCGGACGACAAATCGCGTGGCGTTGTTCGCCACGTCGGCATCGGTGGACGGAGTGTACCGCATGCGGTTTGGAAATCGCTTTGTCGTCACACGAACGATCGACACGATCACGGGCGCGGAGACCAGCGCAATCATCCGGCAATCCGTGTATCGCTCGTATGGCGCATCGCCGACGGCGTTCGATCCCGCGGGCGCGAACGGTGGCGCGGCGCTGTCGCCGGCGGGCCCGCGACTCCAGAGTCCGGGCGCGGGAAGTTCGTTCTACTACGTCGCATCGGCGGACACGTTCAGCGCGAATCACGGGTTTACGTACAGCGCGCGCATCAGCAACGGACAGATCGTTTCGTCGCAGCGGCTGAGCACCACGCCGATCTCGACGGTCGGCTCGGTCAAAACGTTCCTCGACACGATCAAGTTCGCCGGCTATGTACTCGGCGGAACGGGCGCAGCTAACGCCCCGTTCTACCTCGCGATCGCAAACAACAGGACGAATTTCACGCCGTCGGGCGGCACGGACAGCGCGCTCAATCAGGCGACGGGCGAGTTCGAGGGAGCGCCGTGGTACCCCGGATTCACAGCGACGGTCATGAACGAACCATTGTCGCCATCCGCACGACTCAGCGTCGTTCTGCGCGCGCCCGAAGACACGTTGAACACGGGAGTCGTGAGTTCGAGCGGCGTTGCGTACGTCGCCGTGTCCACGCCGTCGAGCAGCGCGCCGGTCACGCTCGGCCTGCGCCAGCGCACGGGTCAGTCGCGCGGAGGCTTCTACCACATCGAGTGGCAGGACGATTCGTTCGGTCCGGGCGCGCCGTTCACGTTCGGTCCGAACACATCGCTGCAACCGGTGTTCGATGCATCGATTTCCGCGCGCGCCGTAGGCTCGCTCGCCGATACAGCGAGTGCGTTGCGCACCGAGATTCTCGCGGGCGTGGACGGATTGTCGTCGTCGCGCGCGAACATCGGCGCACGGCAGTTGGTACGTGCTCGAGTACCGTTCACTGTGACGCGCGGACGCGGGCTACCGCCGCTGACGCTCGCCATGATCCAGCGGCATCAGCCGGGGAACGTGGCCGACTCGCTGCTCAAGAATTCCATCTTGATCGGCACGAGCGGAGATACGACGCGCGTTGCGATTCCACCCGACGCGTGGATGCCGGGCGACACACTCTGGACGTTTGAAACACTCATGGTGGACTCGACGGCGACCGTCGGTGGTGCCACGGGTGTCGTGATCGTGCGCGATACCGTCATCAACGGCCGCACGCAATCGTTGCCAATCAAGGTCATGCGTACCATGCTCGGCCTCAAGTTCGTGTTGCGCTGCAACTCGAACGTGAACCCGACGCGCACGACGTGCAATCCGATTCGCCTTGGCGATCGCGGTTCGTCGGGGTATTTGCCGTACGAGAATGGTTGGACCAGCGTGCTGCATTTCAATCGCGATTTCACGCAGAACAGCGAGATCGAACTCACCGCGCAACCGATTCGGCCGAGCGTCGTGCCGCTCACGAAAACGGACATGGCACGCATTCAGGTGGTGCCGAATCCATATATCGTGCAGTCGTCCTTCGACCGGCTCAGCACGGGGCGCGCGGTCATTGAGAACCGTGTGCGCTTCGTCAACGTGCCCGCGGAAGGCACGGTGCGCATCTACACGCTGTCGGGGCAGCTCGTGCAACAGATCTCGTGGACGCAGTCTGACCTGCTCGCGAGCGGAAACGGATCGCCGCACGGCGATTTGCCGTTCAGTTTGCGGACGCGCGAAGGGCTCGATCTCGCGTCGGGCTTGTACATGTTCGTCATGACGGCGAGAGGCGCGCAGGCGAATATGGCGTGCCGGAATCCGGCCACCAACGAGCCCCTGATCGACGCGCGGACGGGCAAGCGCCAAACGTGCGAGAACGTCGCGCGAGGGAAGTTCGTCGTGATTCGCTGAGCGCGTATTACGCACCAGATGTTCCGCCGTGCCCGAGATAGAACCAATCCGGGCACGGCGCACGGAGCCACTCTCCAGTGGCGCCACTGTGTGGCGCTCGCGCACGGGTGGTTGCCCCGCGCGGCTGCGGCGGACGATCTTGGGCCAACCGCTCGATGCAACGAGACTCGGGGGTCGCGACTGTCCCTCGTTCACCCGCACCAAGGTCTTCGATGCCGACGACGCCGCTCTTCATTGGAGTCGACCCCTCCCTTCCAGAGCCGCTGCACACGCAAGTGTACCGCGGACTTCGCAGCGCGATCGCCGACGGTCGACTGAAACAAGGGCAGTTCCTGCCATCGACACGCGCGTTGGCGACTTCGCTCTGCGTTGGTCGAAACACGGTACTCCGCGCGGTGGACCGCCTGAAAACGGAGGGACTCGCGGAAGGGCGCGTCGGTTCAGGCGTGCGCGTCGCGCGTCCGGCGCCGGCTGCGCCCGACGGCGCGAGCGCTCGATTCGAGGCGCGCGCCCGCAGCGGGCATGGCACGCGCGCATTCGAGGTCGGCGTGCCGCCACTCGACGTGTTTCCCACCCGCACGTGGTCGCGCGTCGCCGCGCAGCGATGGCGGCGCTCGACGCAATCGATCATTGAATCCGCGGAACCGTGCGGGTATTTCCACCTCCGCGAAGTAATCGCGGACTACGTGCGCGTCGCGCGCGGCGTCGCGTGCGAAGCCGATCAGGTCCTCATCACGAGCGGTTCGCACCACGCGTTCGAGATCGTTTTGCGCGCGCTGCTCGAGCCGGGTGACGCCGTGCTCACGGAAGATCCTGGCCGGCCTGAAGTTGCTCGCGCGGTGATCTCGGCCGGCGCCAATCCCGTTCCGATTCCCGTCGACCGCGAAGGCGCACACATGACGACATCGGGACGATGGTCGGCCGCACGGCTCGCGATCGTTACACCCGGGTGTCATTTCCCGTCCGGCGTCGCGCTCTCACTCCGCCGGCGTCAACAACTCGTCGACTGGGCGCGCGCGAACAACGCGTGGATCATCGAAGACGATCACTACGCAGAAACGCGATTCGTCGGGCGCCCGATTCCGACGATCCACAGCCTCGACATGGGACTGCGCACGGTGTTCGTCGGATCGTTCGCGCATCTGCTGTTCCCGAGTTTACGCATCGGGTTCGCGGTGCTGCCGGCGTCGATTCGCGAGCGGATCGTGGCGGCGCGCCCGTTGTCTGAACAACACACGCCGACAAGCACGCAAGCAATTCTGGCCGACTTCATCGAGCAGGGACACTTCGCGCGGCACCTGCGCCGTCTTCGCGAAGCGATTGCGGAACGCTACGGCATTCTCACGCGCGCGCTGCACGTGCACTGCGGCATGCACCTCGATCCATGGCCCGCAAATGCAGGTGTGCACGTCATGGGTTGGCTGCCGCCGACGGAAGCGGAATCAACTGTCGTGGCCGAATGCGCGCGCCGCGGCGTTGTCGTCCAAGCACTCGGCGATTTCCGCCAGACACCAGGGCGTCCGGGTTTGGTACTGGGATTCGGTGGATGGACGCCTGCGCAAATCGTCGCTGGCGTGAAGAATCTGGCGCGCGCGTTGAACGGAAGTGGAAGCGCAGTGGCGCGCGGATCCGCGCGCGCCACGTTGAACAGCGAATCGATCGAGGTCGCGGTGAGCTAGGCGGCGTTCGCTTTTTCCCTGGCCGCGGCGCGCAGCATGCTGATCGCCGTGTAACCAACAACCACGACGACGACCCATCGGACTGTCGTGAGGGACATCTCCTTCACGATGAACGCGGCCGCAAACACGGCGGGAATGCCGCCGAGCAACAGACCCATCACCGCGCGCGCATCGAACTTCTTCTCCTTCACGAAGCGCGCGCTCGAGACCGGCATCAGAAAGGCGCACGATCCCATCATGATTGGAAACGCGAGCTTCGGATTCATGCCGAGCAACGCGATCATGATCATGCATGGCGCATACAATCCAATGCCGAGCGTCATCAATGCGCCGAGTGCCATGTTGATGAGGAATCCGGCAACGAGCAGCCCGCCTGTCAGTCCGATCGCGTCGCCGCCGGGAAACACGGCGAGGGCGCCCGATGCCGCGCGCATTTCATCAATGCTCTTCAGCGCGTAGAGCGCCGCGCCAACGAGCAGCGCCGAACCCATGCCGATTTGCACCTTGCGCCGCGAAAAGCCTGACACGATACCCGCGCCAAACCACGATCCGATGATCGCCGCCGCGATCAGTGCAGCAAGCGTTGTGAAATCGACCTCGATGATCGTGGTGTAGATGAACGCCTGCGCAATCGTCGGCAGCGTGTGCCCGACGTTCAGCGTGCCCGGAATCTTCTCGTCGGGCACCATCTTGAACGCGCGAAAGATCGTCGTCGTCGTCGCGAACGATCCGATGCCCAGCGTGTCGAAGAAGTTCGTCACGGCACCCGTCGCGATCCCCAGCAATGTCGGCGTGGCCCCGCCCTGTTCCGCGCCAACCGTGCGAACGCCTTGCACGAATACGGCGAGGTAGAACGCGGTGAAAAGGCCAAGCGCGACGAGGAGCCCGGTCAGTGGTTCCATGAGCGAGTGGGGGCGGAGGGAAAACGGCTCGGTTTGTCCGCGCGCATTATGCGATCCGCAACGGGCTTCGGCCAGGGGTCGGCGCTATTACGGGTGACATGCGGAGAACCGTCCAGCAAATTGCGCGAACAAATGCGCTTACGATCAACGATTTTCACCGTCACTGCGTCGCTCGCGACGCTCGCTGCGCTCGCCGGGGCTCAGCAGCGCCCAGCCACCCTCACCGCGACGGAACGCCAGCTCGTTGCTTCGGTCGATGCCGGCGCTGCCAACGCTATCGCGCTCCTCGAGCGGATCGTCAACATCAACAGCGGCACGATGAACTTCGCGGGCGTACGCGCCGTCGCCGACGCGCTCGCCCCCGAATTCCGCGCACTCGGCTTCGAAACACGATGGGTCGACGGTGCCGCGTGGAATCGCGCAGGACATCTGATCGCAACGCGGCGCGGAAACGGGCGCGGTCCGAAGTTGCTGTTGATTGGACACCTCGACACGGTGTTCGAGAAGGATTCCCCGTTCCAGAAACTCACGCGCACGCGCGGCGATTCGGCGAGCGGACCGGGCATCGCCGACATGAAAGGCGGCGACGTGGTGATGTTGCTCGCGTTGCGCGCACTCGCGGCGGCGTCGCTGCTCGATGATTTGCAAATCACCGCCGTGTTCACGGGCGACGAAGAAGCGAGCGGACGTCCGATGTCGTTGTCGAAGCGCGATCTCGTCGATGCCGCCGATTGGGCCGACATCGCGATTGGATTCGAGAATGGGCCCGAAGCGCCGCACGTCAGCGTCACATCGCGCCGGAGTTCGACCGATTGGTATTTGCGCGTCGCGGGAACGCCGTCGCATTCGTCGCAGATTTTTCAGCCGACGGTTGGCAGCGGCGCGATTTTCGAAGTCGCGCGCATCCTCACGCAATTCCACGATTCGTTGTCGCGCGAACCGAAGCTCACGTTCAATCCCGGTGTGATCGTCGGTGGAACCGCGGTGACGTTCGACTCCGCGCAGCGGCGTGGCACCGCATTCGGAAGAACAAACGTGGTCGCGGAGAGCGCGTCGGTGGCTGGCGATTTACGCGCACTCTCGCCGGAGCAACTCACGCGCGCAAAGGCGACAATGCAGCGCATCGTCGCGCGTCACTATGCACACACGAGCGCCGTGCTGTCGTTCGATGACAGCTATCCGCCGCTTCCGCCGAGCGATGGCAACACGCGCTTGTTGACCATGCTCGATCGCGCGAGCCGCGACGCAGGGCTGCCGGGTTTGACCGCCGTCGATCCGTTGCGTGCCGGTGCGGCAGATATTGCATTCGCTGCCGGGCGCGTCGACATGGCAATCGACGGACTCGGAATGAAGGGCCGTAGCGATCACACGGTGAACGAGACCGCAGACTTGTCGATGCTCGCGGTGCAAGCGAAGCGAGCGGCGCTCTTGCTTAGCCGATTGCGTCGCACTGGCGCGCAGTAGCGCGCCACGCAACCGAACTACAAACGCAACGCAGAGGGGCAGAGAACGCAGAGGACCGCAGAGAACTGACTGTTGGTAACAGCACTCGCCGAGCACATGTGGGCGTGGCGAGTGCAGTTACCACAAGTCTTTCTCTGCGGACCTCTGCGTTCTCTGCCCTCTGCGTTGCGTTTGTCGGTTACCGAACCTGGACGCGCGTCAACACCCCGTTATCGGCTGGAAATTCCAACTCAGTGTCGCTCCGTTGAGGCGCTGACATTGCGCCAGCGGCAAACTCACCGGCGTCGCCTGGGTGATCACCAAGCCGAACGTGCCCCCGGTGGTCAGGTTCGGATCGTTCACGACGATGTAGCGACCGGTAAATCCTACCGTCGGGAAGAACATGCCGTTGAACTGCGGCGTGATCGGAGCGCTTCTGGCGACGGTCAGGATGTTCGGGTTTGTCGGATAGTTCTGGAACGTGACGGTATCGAACGCCGTGATCGGCTGGTTGTCGACAATGCTCACGAGTGTGTTGTCGAACAGCATGTTGCGCACGTTGACGCCCTCTGCCGTCAGCGTAAACCCGTTGCCAAATACCTTGGGCTGCGTAAGCGGATCCAGATCCACGAGTACATGCGTGAGCACATTGCTCTGGAAGTTGACTCCGGTGGTATTCGTAATGCGCAGGTTGCCGAAGTGCGAGAGTGTTGTGCCAAATCCCCCGGTCCCGAACGAAACGTTCTGGCTGCTCGTACCGGCGAACTCCACCGTGTGCGGCGGATCAGCGTTAAAGCTCGATGTGCTGTTCACACCCGTCTGAACAAAATGTCCCATGGCGCGAATCGTTCCGCCGATGAGGTTCGGGTTCACGTTGCCACCACCGAAGATCGTCGAGTCACGCACCGTGATCTGACCGCCCGACATTCCGAGCGCGCCCGTGTTGGTCGTCCGCAACTTCTGCACGAGGGTTGTACTGCTATTGAGTTGGAAACGACCGCTCGAAATGTGCAGATCGCCGCCGAGCGTATCGTTTGCGCTGCCGACGAACATGTCGACAATCCCCGTCGTCGCTACACGCACACTGCGCAACGCCGTGTAATTCGAGAACGGCAACGTGTAGTTCGCGGTGCCGAGGAACACGAGCGTGTCGGGCCGGAACTTCGGCAAGTTGATTTGCGTTGAATCCAGCGCCGGACCAATCGTCGTCAGTTCCAGCACGAATGGGCGCACAACCGGTCCGCCCCCGCCGACATAGATGAATCGGCCCTGCACTTGCAGTCGCTGGTTCGTTGAGCTCGTGAGATCGGTCCCGCCTTGCACCGTCATACTGTCGGTGACGAGCACGTTCGAGAACAACCGAATCTCCTGACCGCTGCCCGCAGGTTTGAGCAGAATCAAATCGCGGAAGAACGACGTCGTCGGATTCGTGAATACAATCGTGTGGAATCCCGCGGCCGCGCCCTGGAACTTCGTCCGGTGATTCGCCGTCGCTGCAAATGACGAGGTGACGCCGCCCTGCGAGAAGTTTCCGCCCACGGTCAGCACACCGTTCGTCATGATCGTGCTCGTACTGCCGCCCGCGAAATTCACATCACCCGCGACGCCGACGCTGTCGCCTGCACCCGTCATCTGCAGCGCACCACCGCCTTCCGTGCGCAAACCGCCGTTCACCGCGACCTTCGCGCCATTGGTGATCAGCGTACCACTGCTGATCACGAGATCATTCTGCAGCGAAAGATTTGCCGCGCCGAATGAAATCGTGTTGATCAGCTTCGCCGCGCGAATGCTCTTGTAGACGTAATTCCCGAATCCCGCGAAATTCAGCTGAATCGACGTGTTGAGTCCGTCGAGGAACACCACCGTATCGGGCGAGAACGTGCCCGAGTCCGCGAGCTGACGTTTGAGCTCGAACACGAACGGCGTCACGTTCGAACCAATTGCACCCCAGAGCGTGTCAGCGGTAAGGCGCACCGGCGATGCGCCGGTCACCGACGTGCTCGCGCGGAACACACCGTTCACCGCGACGCTCGTCGCGAGATTCACGCTGCCCGAACTCTTCTCGACGAACAATCGACGGAAGAAGCTCTGCACGGGATCCGCAAATCCGACCGCTTGCAGTCCAGCACCATTGAGCACTGTCTTGTGCGTACCACTCGCCGCAAATACCGCGCCGACGCCGCCCTGCGAGAAGTTGCCCCCGACAACGAGGACACCGCCGGTCATCGAGTTGGGGCCGCCATTGAAGACCGCATTCCCGGCGACGACGAGCGAGTCCGTCGCGCCAGCCATCACGACCGTGCCGCCGTTCGTGACAAGCAGGTTGCCGCCGACGTTTACGCGGAACCCGCCCAGCGTGAGTATGCCCGTACTCAGCGAACCGTTCGCAACAATGAGATCGCCGGTCGTCGTGAGCGGGCCGTTCAAGAACGGTGACCCGAGGATCTGCACCACGCCGAACGTCAAGTTCCCCGGAATCGTCTGAGACGCGTTGCCGACGAACCCAATCGTGTCGATGGTCGTCGTGGACAGATTGAGGAGCGGCGTGCTCGCAAGACGCAGCCGCGTAATCCGCACCGTCGCCACGGGATCCACAGACGCGAACGTGCTGCCGACGGTGATGACGCGCGGACTACCCGCAGCTCCGATCGAGTTGACCGTAATCGGACCATCAACCGAGAATGTTCCCCGCGCACTCGCTGCGCTCAGGAAGGTGACGGTACCACCGGTCTTGCTGATACTGAGCGTGCCGGCGCACGACGCCGCGCACACTGGTGACAACGTCGCGGTATCGGGTGTTGCGAAGTTGATGGTCTGCGCGCCGCCCTCGGTGAAAATGAGGCTGAGCGCTTCGGCCGCAACAAACGACTTGTTACTGTTGACCGCGCTTTGCGTGAAGTTGCCAGTCACGGTAATGATGCCCGCCGTGAGCAAACCACTCTCGTCACCGCCGTTGAAGAACATGTTCCCGGTCCACAACAGGCCCGCCGACGGCGCCGCCATCTTGATCGTGCCGGTGTTGTTCGTCTGGAACGTTCCCGTACCGACGATACCGAACTGATCGAAGTCGAGCGTGCCTTTTACTTCGAGCGGTCCGGTCTCCGTAGAACCGCTCAAGGTGTAATTGCCGTCGACAAACACTGCGGTCGTCGTACTCGTGGTCACGGCAAGAGTGCCGCTGCCGGATAGCACGAGTGATCCGGTGCCAATAATCGATCCGAACTCTGCGTCAACTTTTCCGCTGACCGTCAACACGCTCGTGAGGTTGAGCGTCGCGCCGCTGCCCATCGACAGACTTGCGATCGTCGTGGACGACGCCAGCACCGGGTCGAAATCGATTGGGAAAATGCCGACGTTCGACGCAGCTGTCGGAACGCCGGCAGGCGACCAGTTGTTCGCGTTCGTCCAGCTCGCGCTCACCGCGCCCGTCCACACTTTGTCTACGCCCGGCGGAACTGCGGTCGCCGTAAAGAACACCGCGCCACCAAACGGCGGCGTCGCCCACGACGCGGACACGTCAACCGATTGATTGCCGACGGTCGCACCGAGCGTCCACGTACGGCTCGACTGACCGGTCGCGTCCGTCAGCGTGCCCGCGCCACCGAGCGCTCCGCCGCCGAACACAGGTCCCCACGTCACGCTGATTCCCGGCACACCATTGCCGAGCGAATCCCTGACGGCGATAACGAGTGGCTGTGGTAGCAGCGCCGACAACGCGGCCACCTGCGAACCGCCCGACACGATATCGACCGTGAGCGGCGGTGCCGGATTCACGGTGAATCCCGAGGACGTCGCGTTCGTCAGGCTCGGTGATGATGCAACCAGCGTATACGCTGCAGCGTTGCGGTTGAGCCGAACATTGTTGAACGTCGCGATACCCGCGACCGCGTTCACCGTCAGCGTTCCGCTCAGCGTCGCTCCACCCGGATTCGCACCCAGTGCGAGCGTAATCGGACCGGTGAACGACGTGACCGTCGCACCTTGTCCATCCAACGCAGCCACCATCGGCGCCGGCGAAATCGGAATGCCCGCCGTCACTGTACTCGGCCCAGTAACGAACTGGAGCGCGGTTGGACCAACGGACGCTGCGGTTGCGCTGAAGGTTGCAGGCGTCGCGATTCCGGCCACTGTCGCGCTTACACTTTGCGCGCCGACGAGCGCGCCGAGCAGCCACGTGGTTTGCGCGCGGCCGTTGGCGTCGGTGATCGCGCTTGGCGTTCCGACGCTACCGCCACCACCGGTCACAGCGAACGTGACAGTCACACCTGGCACCGGCACGCCATCACTCGCTTTGACTTCGACGATGAGCGGCTGCGGAAGCGTTTGCGCGATGCCCGCGTTTTGTCCGCTGCCGGAAACGACGGTAATCGTCGCGGGCGGCAGCAACACGCCAACGACAACGGTGTCGGCTTGACCAGTCAGCAACTCAGCAACAATTCGCGCCGAGCCACGCACGGAAAGCGCGGTGCCGGTGCCCGCGACCGGCGACGTGATGTTGGCGACGAGCGGATCGAGTGAGCGCCACGCGATTGGCGTTCCCGGAATTGGCTGCGCCTGACCGTCGAACGCGACGGCGGTGAATGTGAAGCCTGCGCCTGCGAGCACGGAGAACGGTTGCTCGGCGATGGCGACACTCGCGGCATTTGCTCCGGGTCCGACGTAATCGACTTGCAACGACACGGGCTCCGGCGGTGGCGCGCCCGGCACAATCGGAACGGCATACACGATCGTCGGGCCCGCGCGAAATACGACATCGCCCGCAGCGTTGATGTACTCGAGCGTCATCGCGAGCGGTAAACCTTCAGGCGGCGTGTCAGCCGCAAGCGGCACGCGCAACGTGAGCGTGAGTTCACCCGTCGCGGGATAATTCACGACCGTATCGATGGCGGTGCTCTCGTCCTGACGCACCAGCAGCACGCGCACGCGATTGAACGGCACGAGCGCCGAGCCACCGATTTGCGCAGCGGTCGGAAATTCCGTGAGGAACGCGATGTTGTTCGAGAGTCTGGTACTGCCCGGTCCCGTGCTATCCGACGAACAGCTCAGCGTGGTTGCGACCACCGCGATACCAAACACGGCAGCACGTCGTGCAACGCGGCCGATCATGCGGAGTAGCGACATCGGCATACTCACTGAGGCGGAATTGTGGGACCGCGCGGCAATCGCGCTCGGGCTGGACCGGCGTCAAAACTATGTATTTCCAGTCGCGCCTGCGAGGTGATCCCCCTCTGAAATCCGGCTTCGGCGGTCGGGTTCTGTGAGCGAAGTCACGCCTATCGCGTATTGGCCCCGCCTTCGCCAAGCGCCGCAACTACAAACGCAACGCAGAGCCGCAGAGGACGCGGAGGCTCGCAGAGAAGGACTTGTGGTAGCCGCGCTCACCGAGCCCGCACTGGCCGTGCGAGAGCTGTTACCAACAATCAGTTCTCTGCGGTCCTCTGCGTTCTCCGCGGCTCTGCGTTGCGTTTAGCGATTTCGGCGCCGCGACACACCGCGCCGCCTAGAGAACGACGTTGAGTAGCCGGCCCCTCACGAGGATGAGTTTCTTTGGCTCGCCCGTGATGAACTTGCCGACGGTCGCGTGCGCACGGGCCGCAGCGAATGCGTCGTCCTGCGAAACATCAGGTGCAACGGTCACGCTGCCGCGCGTCTTGCCGTTGATCTGTACGACGAGCTCGATTGTCTCCGCGGCAACAAGCCTCGCATCGTACGCTGGCCAGCCGCTGTCGAAGATGCTCTTGGTGTAGCCGAGCAGTTCCCAGAGTTCTTCGGCGACGTGCGGCGCGAACGGTGCGACGAGTTGCACGAGCGGCTCGACTTCCGCACGATGCGGCGCGCGCTCGCCGCGACGGAGCACGTTGATGTACTCCATCATCATCGCGATCGCGGTATTGTAGCTGAGCCGTGGAATGTCTTCGCTGACTTTCTTGATCGTCTGATGCAGCTTGCGCATCACATCGCGATCGGGTTCGCCATTCTTCGTCGCCACTTGCACCGACGCCCACAGCCGGTCGAGGAATCGGCGCACGCCGCTGATTCCTGAGTCGCGGAAATCGCCGCCTTCTTCGAACGGCCCGATGAACATCAGGTACGTGCGAAATGCATCGGCACCCGTCGTGTCGAAATACTCGTCGGGATTCACGACGTTGCCTTTGCTCTTCGACATCTTCGCGCCTTCGCGAATGATCAAACCGTGCGCGCGGAATCTCTTGAACGGTGACCAGAACGAAATGAGTCCTGCTTCGTGCAGCACGCGCGTCACGAACCGGCAATAGAGCAAGTGCAACACCGCGTGCTCATTGCCGCCGATGTAGCTGTCGACCGGTAACCACTTCTTCGTGAGTGCCGCATCGAACGGTGCGCTCTGATCCGGCACGCTCGGATAGCGCAGGAAATACCAGGCCGAGTCGAGGAACGTGTCTGAGACGTCCGTCTCGCGTCGCGCGTCGGCACCGCACTTCGGACACTTGGTCTCGTACCAATCCTTGTGGCGCGCGAGCGGTGACACGCCGCTGTCATCGGGTTTGAAATCGTCGATATGCGGCAACAACACCGGCAATTGATCATCGGGTACAGGCTGCGGTCCGCATTTCGCGCAATGCACCATCGGAATGGGCGGACCCCAGTACCGCTGACGCGACACGCACCAATCGTGCAGCCGATAATTCGCCTTTGCCTCGGCGTGCACCGGCGCGAGTGCTTCAACAATGCGTTTCTTCGCGACCGCGACGGACAGTCCGCTGAACTGCTCGCTGTTGACCAGCGTTCCGTTTTCGTTGTCTTCGTACGCACTCGTGAGCGGCGTGCGCGCCGTATCACCGGACGCCGCAACAACGCGTTCGATCGGCAGGCCATACTGTTTCGCAAAATCAAAGTCGCGCTGATCATGGCCGGGCACCGCCATGATCGCGCCCGTGCCGTACTCCATCAGCACATAGTCCGCGGTCCAGATTGGAATTGGTTTTCCCGTCGCGGGATTCGCTGCGTACGCACCGGTGAACGCGCCGGTTTTTTCCTTCGATGTTTTTCGCGTGACGAGATCCTGCTTCTTCGCGCGCTCCTGGTACGCGCGCACCGACGCGCGCTCTTCGTCCGTCGTGATTGCGTCGAGTAGCGGGTGCTCCGGCGCGACAACAAGGAACGTCGCGCCGTAAATCGTGTCCGGCCGCGTCGTGAACACCGGAATCGCGTACTCGCTGCTCGACATCTCGCTCGTGACGCTCACCGCGGCCATCCCTGCGGCGCCGAGTGGATCGAGCACACGGAACGTGATGCGCGCGCCTTCGGATTTTCCAATCCAGTTGCGCTGCGCAATCTTCGTCGAATCGGACCAATCGATTTCGTCGAGGTCCTTGAGCAGTTGTTCCGAGTAATCGCTGATTTTGAAATACCACTGCTCCATGACGCGCTGCTCGACGACCGCGCCGCACCGCTCGCACTTGCCGCCTTCGACTTGCTCGTTCGCGAGCACAGTCTTGTCGTTCGGACACCAGTTCACCGCGCCGCCTTTGCGATACACGAGGCCGCGCTTGAAGAGCGTCGTGAACACCCACTGCGTCCACTTGTAGTACGCGGGGTCCGTCGTGTCGACCTGATGACGCCAATCGATCATCAGACCGGCGCGATCCACCTGACGCCGGAAGTTCGCGATGTTGCGCGGAATCAACGTCCCCGGATGAATCCCCTGCTTGAGGGCGAAGTTTTCCGAGTGAATGCCGAACGCGTCGTACCCGAACGGCTCGAGCACATCGTAGCCCTGCATCCGGTGCCAGCGGCCGTGGATGTCGTTCCCGGTAAACGCATAGAGGTTTCCGACGTGCAGCCCTTCGGCCGACGGGTACGGAAACATCATGAGCTGGTAGTACGGCCGCTTCGCAGCGCGCACGTCGACGTGGTTGGTCCCACGCTCGATCCAGCGCGCCTGCCATTTTCGTTCAACGGCAAGCGGATCGTACGGCGGATATGGCGATTCGGGTCGCGCCGACGCAGTGTTCACGGTCATGGAGGCTAGGTCAGCCAATTTAGCCGCGGGTGCGAAGCCGGAGCGGGCTTCGCGAGTGAGCGCACCGCCGCTCCCACCGCGACCGAAAAAACACTATCTCGACCAGATCACGACCGCGGGCTCGTGGTTCGGGCTCGGCGGATTCGTGCTTGGCGCCATCATTTTTCGCACTGAGCTGCGCGAGATGGCGGGCGACGGCCGGCTGTGGACCATGATCGGTCTCGCGTTGTTGCTCTTCATCGGCGCCGGCGCGATCGTGTTTCGCGCGGTGATTTCGCCGGTCGTTGGCGAACAATTGAAGGGCCTCGCCGAAGTCGCTGAAGCCGTCGCCGCGGGTGATCTCACCAAACAACCGGTGGGCGCGCAGGAAGGCGGGCAGCTCGGACGACTCGGCCGCGCGATGATTGCGATGACGGCCGAATTGCGCCGCCTGACCGCACTGGTGCGCGACAGCACACACGAATCCGCGCGCCTCGCGGCCGAGATTACCGCGGGCACTGAAGACGTCGCGCGCGCCGCGCACGCGACGTCGGATGCCGCGTCACGACTGTCGACGCAGGCCGAAGACATGTCGACGGCAATTCGCGCGCTCGTTGAAGAATCGAAACGATTGGCGTCCGTTGCGCGTTCGCTCGACGACGGTGTTCGCGTCGGCGTCGAGCGCAACGAACGCTTGCGCTCGCTCGCCGACGCGAACCACCGTCGCCTCGAAGACAGCGCGCGCTCACTTGGCGTGCTCACTGAAGACGTGCGCTCCGGCACCGAAGCGACGGATGCGCTCGTCGGAGCAACCGAGGGCGTGCGCGAATTCGTCGTGCTCGTGCAGAAAATTGCGCGACAATCGAAACTGCTTGCGCTCAACGCAGCGATGGAAGCAGCGCGCGCCGGCGAACGCGGCGAAGGATTCGCGGTGGTCGCGCATGAAGTGCGCAGACTAGCAGCAACCGCGGCCGAAGCGGCTGAGCAAACGGATGCGCGAATTCGCGATGTGCTCGATCAGGTGCGCAATGCGCGCGAACTCGGCCGCCGCGCGGGCGAGACCGCAGGTCTCGTCCTCGCGGCGACCGAAACCGCGCGCGAATCATTCGAAGAAGTCGAGAAAGGCGTCGGTGAAGTGGAGCAGTGGACCGGCGACGTTTCCGCGACTGCACAAGCCGCCGCGGCGTTGGCAGCAGAACTCGATCGTCGCCTCGAAACCATGGTCGAGGGCACGCACGCATACGCGTCAGCCACACACGAAGTCGCTGCGGCGAGCGAAGAACAAAGCGCTACGACTGAAGAAATCGCCGGCGCCGCTCAGGCAATGGCACGCGCCGCGGATGAAGCGGCGGCGCGGGTAGCGGCCTTTAAAACCTGAAATGCGAGAATCGAGGAGCGAAAAAAGAGGGGCGAGCAGCGAGGTCGAAGAAATGAGGCGCGGAGGATGAGAACGCTCGCTTCTCCTCCTCCGCGCCTCGGTTTCTTTCACCTCGCTTCTCAGCCCTCTGATTTCGATTCTCGATTCTCAGTAGTTCAGCGTCGCGCCGGCCTCTCCGTGCGCTTGTACAAATACGCACACTTTTCCAAACGTGCGCCCGCGGAATCCGCAACGGCGTATTCAAACACATAGTCGCTGTTCGCCGGTCCTTCGTACGCCGACACGCCCGCGAACACACCCGCTTTGTTGACGGCGTAGAACTGCAGGTCGAACGTCGGACGTCCATTCGCGCCGAGGAGTCGCGATTCGGTCATCGCAATCACGCGCTCGCACACGGTCATCAGTGCTTGCTGCGGCGTCTTGCCCTGGCGCATCAACTCCACTGCGAGAAATGCGCCGCACACCTTGATGTTCGCTTCGCCGCGGCCCGTCGAGCCCGCGGCACCAACGGTGTTATCGCAGTACTGACCTGCGCCAATGATCGGCGAATCACCAACGCGCCCCGGAATTTTCCACGACATGCCGCTCGTCGTCGTCACCGAGCTGATGTCACCCGCGGCGTTCACCGCGTTCATGTTGATCGTGCCTGTCGTGAACTTGATGTTCACGTCGTCGCGATGATCGAGCCACGCATCATTCGGATTCAGTTGTGATTTCCACCGCAGGAAATCCTGCCGCGTTTTTTCTGTCAGCAGATCTTGCGTCTTGAATCCCATTTTCAGAGCGAACCGTTTCGCATCGTTACCGACCAGCATGATATGGTCGGTGTAATCCATGATCGCTTTCGCGACCAATGACGGCGTTGCAACGTCTTCGAGACAACCAACCGCACCCGCGCGCTTCGTCGGACCGTGCATGCAACTCGCGTCGAGTTGCACGACGCCTTCTTCGTTTGGGAATCCACCCAATCCGACTGATTGATCTTCCGGATCGAGTTCCTGGATGTTCACGCCCGCGATGATCGCGTCGAGCGTGTCCGTACCAGCAACGATCTGGTCGTACGCGACTTTGACGCCGCGAATTCCGTTTGCCGACGCAATCACAACCGGCCGCGTAAATGGCGCCGCCGGCAACGCCGTATTTGACGCGAGCGCGTGTCCAAGAGTGGGACCGAGACCTACCCCGGCCGCGGCTGCGGCGGCGGTGCCAATGAATTCACGTCGGGACTGCGACACGCGAAACTCCGATATGGTGATACCGCCAACCTACGGCACGCCGGAAAACGCGTAAAGTCAATCCCGACACGGTTGTGATGCCCATGACTGGCGAAGTTGCCGGTCTATGGGTTATCCGTCTCTTGTGGGTGCACGGCTCTCCTTTACCGATGATGGCCGCAAAACCAAGCGCTAATCCGCTCCGCGAGCTCCCGTTTTTTGCCGGACTCCCCGACACGCTCTTGTGGCACCTCGGCAAGCTCGTCGAGCGTCGCTCACTCGCCGCGAACGAGTTGCTGTTCAAGGAAGGCGACGCGCGACAGTTCTTTGGGATCCTGGTGAAAGGAACGATCGCAATCGAACAAAATCGCGATGGATCGATGGTGCAGATCACGACACTCGGCGCCGGCGAGGCCATCGGCGAAGGTGTCCTGCTCGATGACGACAATCACGGTACGCAAGGCCGCGCGACCGAGACGACCGATCTGATCTACTTCAAGAAAGGTCCGCTAATGAAGCTGCTGAAAGATCAGCCCGCGATTTATGCGGCATTGCTGAGCCGCGCAGCGAAGATCATCAGCGCAAGAATAAAACGGGCGAATCTTGCCCTGTTGGAATCGAAACGTAGGGTGTAGGGTCTAGGCGGTAGGCTGTAGTGAAAAGCGTCTTCACGCTCTGTTATTCGCGACCCTACTCGCCAGACCCTAGACCTCTATGGCTTCAGGTCCCAAACTCGACGGCCCCGGCACAGTAAAGATCGTCACGCTCGAGGAATCGCTCATGCAATTGCAAACCGTGCACGCACTGGTCGAGCGCATGGCGGTCGAGGTAAAAGGCGGCAAGCCGATCGGCGCGATGGCGCAACAATTCAAACGCGTCGCGACGCCATTGGTCGGCAAACTCAAAGCACAATTCCAGCTGATTTCCGATCTTGTTGCGGGCATGCTGCTCATCGCAGGGCGCGGTGGTCCCGACCAGCAGAAAGTGCGCGCATTCAGAGAAGGCGTAGCGCAGGCGAGAACGCAAATCGAGATCGCGATTACGCAGACGAAAGAGAAGCACGCCGTGAAAGAAGAGAAGGGTGATTCCTGACAGGCGTTGTCACGCCGCGCCCGGTTGCCCGACCTCTGCGCGCTCCGTAGTTTTTCGTGCTGTCCGCCGACTGACACCCTGAGCCTATTTTGATGCCACCAACGACTCGCGTGCGCCAGCTCGTGCCTGCCGTATTTCTGGTAGGACTCGCGCTGGCGCTTGGTGCGTGTGGGGGGGGTCCTTACCCCAACTCGACGTTCAACCACCACACGGATTTCAACACTGACGTCGACGCCCTCTGGGACAAGCTGCTCTTCTGGGGCACGCTGGTCTTCATCGTGGTCGAGGGCGTCCTCGTCTACACGATCATCAAGTTCCGCAAGCGCGAGGGCGCGCCGCCGCCGCAGATGACGCACGGCAACACCGCGCTCGAAATCACGTGGACGGTGGTGCCGATCTTCATCCTCCTGATCATCGCGGTACCGACGGTCAAGACGATCTTCAAGACGCAGGCGCCGGCTCCGGCGGGCTCGCTCGAGATCGAAGTGATCGGCCACCAATGGTGGTGGGAATACAAGTATCCGCAGTACCAGTTCTCGACGGCCAATGAGTTCTATATCCCTACCGGCCGCACGGTGAACTTCACGCTCAGAACGATCGACGTGCTTCACTCGTTCTGGGTTCCGCAGATGGGCGGCAAGCGCGACCTGATTTCGACGCGCACGAACCATATGTGGTACACGCCAAACGCTGATCTCGAATCGTCGGTGTGGAACGGCTTCTGTACCGAGTACTGCGGTGATTCGCACGCGAACATGCGTATTCGCGCGTTTACGGTGACGCCGGCGGAATTCGATCAGTGGGTCGCTGGGCAGAAAGCACCGGCCGCGGTTCAGGCCCCCGCTCCAACACCACCGCCGGCCAGCAAGACTGCTTCGACCGCCGCAACGAACGCCACGCAAGCAACCGCGACGCCGGCACCGGGATGGTTCTTCCCGGCTGAGCGGCTGCCCGATCACGTCATCCCGAAGACACCGACGCCTGCGAGCCTGACGTTCGACGATGCGCTTCTCGCGCAAGGCGACGTAGAACGCGGGCGTCAGCTGTTTGCCACTGCAGCCTGCGTTGGCTGTCACATGCTGACATCAGCGCCAATAACGTTTACAGGTCCGACACTCGCGCACATTGCGACGCGACACACAATCGCCTCGGGGATCTTTCCGAATGACGGACCGCATCTTGCGCGCTGGATCAAGAACTCTGCGAAGATGAAGCCGGGATCGAAGATGTATGTCTTCGGCGCCGGCGAAGTCCATCCAGTGACGAAGCAGGTGATGCCGACTGCGAAGCTCACCGACGCGCAGATCGCGGATCTCGTCGCGTATCTCCGAGCCCTCAAATAACCATGGCGACCATTGCAGCTGCGCCGCCATACGCGGCAGCCAAGAAAAACGAAGAAGACTCCATCTGGGGTTGGCTGACCACCGTCGACCACAAGCGCATCGGTCAGCTCTACCTCTACACCGCGCTGTGCTTCTTCCTCATCGGCGGCATCGAAGCGGGCATCATGCGCTACCAGCTGATGAAGCCGAACATGCAGGTCGTGTCGGCCGAAGTCTTCAATCAGCTGTTCACGATGCACGGCACGACGATGGTGTTCCTCGTCATCATGCCGCTCTCCGCCGCGTTCTTCAATTTCCTGATTCCGCTCCAGATCGGCGCGCGTGACGTCGCGTTCCCGCGACTCAATGCGTTCAGCTACTGGGTGTACTTGCTCGGCGGCATCTTCATCACGGCGCCGATCTTCTTCAACGTCGCGCCCAACGGCGGCTGGTTCGGCTACGCGCCCATCACCACGACGCAATTCAACGCCGGCCCGCACATCGATTTCTGGGTCATCGGCATTCAGATCCTCGGCGTCGCATCACTCGCTGCCGGATTCAACTTCATCACGACGATCATCAACATGCGCGCACCAGGCATGAGCCTGATGCGCATGCCGATGTTCACGTGGATGTCGTTCGTCGTGCAGTTCCTCATCGTGCTCGCGTTCCCCGTGATCACGGTGGCACTCGTGTTCCTGCTGTTCGATCGCGTGTTCGGCACCAACTTCTACACGATCGCGGCAAACGGTGACCCGCTGCTGTGGCAGCATTTGTTCTGGGTGTTCGGTCACCCTGAGGTCTACATCCTGATTCTGCCGGCGTTCGGACTCGTGTCCGAAGTGTTGCCGACGTACTCGGGCAAGCCGCTGTTCGGATATCCCGTGATGGTGTACTCGGGCATCCTCATCGGCTTCCTCGGATTCGGCGTGTGGGCGCACCACATG
>DATELA010000031.1:0-9007 GCA_035277145.1 Gemmatimonadaceae bacterium
CTTCGAAAGCGCGGGCCCGTTTTCGTTGTGCGGCGTGAGCTTACTGCCGCGCTGCCGTCGCCAGCGACGCGCCGTTCGGCAGGCCGCCGAATCGCCGGTCGCGCGAACCGAACGCATCGAGCGCGCGCCGCAACTCTGCCGCGCCAAACTCCGGCCACATCGTGTCAGTGAAGTAGAGCTCTGCGTACGCCGACTCCCAGAGCAGGAAATCCGAGAGCCGTTGTTCGCCGCCCGTTCGGATCAGCAAGTCGACGTCCGGAATGACATGCCCGTTCGCAATTGCGTGTCGCGCCGAGTAGTCGACCGCCAGGCGAAAGTGCAGGGCACGGCCGTTGGCCGTTGTCGCTTCGGCGCGCTCGATCGCGGCGACGAGTCGCGGCGGCAAGCGGTCGCGGCGCCCAATGATCTCGAGACGAACGCCATTGTTCGCCATGCGGCTCGCTTCGGTGCGCAGGTGAAGCGCGAACACGTTCATGAGCGTGGAAACCTCTGCGTCGGGGCGTCGCCAGTTGTCCGACGAAAACGCGTACAGCGTGAGCGCGGCGACGTGTTCCGCGCACGCGGCTTCAACGACGCGGCGCACGGCGATCGCGCCGGCGCGGTGGCCTGCAGTGCGCGGTAATCCGCGACGCGTGGCCCAGCGTCCATTGCCATCCATGATGGCGGCGACGTGAAGTGAACTCTGCATGGAAAAGCAGCCCTGGCTCTACGGCCTCAGGCCTGTCGCTTTGAGAATCGCCTCGAGGTGCTCCAGGTACTTCTCGAGCGCACGCTTACCTATCGGTGTGAGACGGTACTCGGTGCGCGGCACGCGGCCTTCGAAGCCTTTTTTGCACGTGATGTACTTGCCGTCCTCGAGCTTGCGTGCGTGCACACTGAGATTGCCGTCCGACGTGTTCAGCAACTGCTTGAGTTCGTTGAACGTGAGCGCTTCGTTCGCCGCGAGCGCGCTGACGATTCCCAGCCGAACCCGCTCATGGATGAGCTGATCGATCTCGGCCGGCGTCGGCGTTGCGGCAGTGGGTGTGGGGCGTGGCGCAACGCGCCGCGCAGATTGTGACTTAGCCACCGTGTCTCCTTGCAATCAGCAAACCAAATACCACGTGAAGGGCGCCAAATCCCGCAGCGAGGCACCACGCGCTCCACGAGGGCGGTGAGAACAACGCGACCGTTCCGACGGCGAGGAACGCGAGCCCCATCACGGGAACGATGCGAACGGAAAACGCGCCGCCGGTCACGATGCCCGCGCCATAGAGGAGCAGCCACGTGGCGGGGATGAAATTGATCTGTTCGGCGAAATACAGTGCGAACGTCATCAGCGCACCGACCGCGAACGGCGGCGCGAAGGACAGCGCGAATCGCCGCGCCGGTCCGGTCAGCAGCGGCGAATTGATCGCGCGTGCCTTGCGAACCATCGTCACGCCCGAAATCGAGAGCGCAATGACCGCTTCGCCGAGCCACACGAGCAGCCACAAGAGCGGCGTGGGTTGCAGAGCGGCCAGCCACGCGACCGGCAGTGCGGTCAGGCCGACGGCGACGGTGCCCCAGCCCGGTACGGCCGTAAACGAGCCCGCCTGCTCCATCGTGTTGCGGATGAAGCGCAGGTTGTCGATGGCGCGATCGTGCAGGGCAGGAACGGGCGACATGGGGGTGATACTACGGGTGGCGGGGGCGAGTGTCAAGTACTTTTTAATACAAAGTAGATGCGCTGGGTTCCCGGTGCCACCCGTCACATGCGCCGGCCGCGGGACCAGTCGCTGGACGCAGACAGAACCGGGTGGCATTGTATCGCGCGCTCCTGAATTCCGTCGTCTCCGTTCTTCGCCCTGTCGCCCCACGTCTCATGCGCTCTGGTGCTCAGCTGATCCGCTCGTGCGTTGCGTCGTTCTCCATCGTGTTTGGCGCAGCCGCATGCCATCACTCCCACGGTGGCACCGCTGGTACAGGTCCCGCCGCGGCGTCCGCACCCGCGATGCCGGCAGGTGTCACTGCGCAGCTCATCGCGCAGGGCGACTCGATTTTCAACTCGCCGACGCCGCAGGGACAGCCGATGTCGTGCGCGCGCTGCCACGGACCCAAGGGCGACGGCGGACAAAACGGACCGAGCCTCACGACCGGTCCGTGGCTGCACGGCGGGCGCGATCCGGTGAACCTCGCACGCATCATCGCCAACGGCATGCCGCGCGACTCGATCGCCGCGACGCGCCGTTTCCCGATGAATCCGCGCGGGGGCCCGGCGAATCTGAACGACGCGCAGGTCCGCGCGCTCGCCGCCTACATCTGGTCCATCTCGGCGAGCAAAACGGCGCAGTAATCGCGACTACTGCGGGGTCACGCTGTTCACGATCCCGTTGAACAGGAACTTGAACGTCCCGTGGGGCTGTGCGCGCTGCAGGATTTCGGGTGCGAACAACAGCACCTTGCCGCGGCCCACGGGCGCTTCGAGTGCGATCACGCCCTGATCGAGGTACTCCTGTCCCCAGGCCCAGCCGCTGCGCAGCGGCGTGCGTGAATCGAACCACGCGATCCGCTTGAGCCCCGCTGCCGCCGCACTCGCGCCGAGCTTGAACACCGGGCTCTCGTCGAAGAACACGCTCGCTCGATCGCTCATGCCGAGCGCAGTTGCCGCGCTCGTATCGACCTTCGCCGACATGACCGATCCTGGCACGTAGAACTTCGTTCGCGGGAGCGGTGCGCCGCCCTCAACCAGGTGATCCTCGATGGGGAGCTGCAAGTATGCGGCGAGATTGGTGGCAGAACTGCCTATCGCGAGCACAGTTCCGCCCCCTTCGACGAAGGCCTTGATCTGCGGGAGCGTGCGATCGGCGGTGACGCTGCCCCACTGATCGCGATACTCCGCGGGCAAGTCGGCTGGTGCCGCGCCACCGCCGCCACCGCCGCCACCGCCGCCACCACCGCGCCCGCCGCGACCTCCGCCTGGAGCCGGAACTGCGCCTGAGACGAACACAATCGCGTCGAATCGCGCGTTGAGATTGCCGGCGTCCAGCGCGGGCGCAAACACGCGTTCGAACGGATACTCGAACTGTTCGAGAATCCAGCGCGTCCATCCGGCCTGCATCGATCCGCCGTATTGATCCCACAACGCAACACGCGGTGCGCGAACACGCGCGACAATCGGCGCCTGTGCGACGCCATAGAAGGAAACGCCGAGTTCTGCCGACGTGCGACCAAGCGTTGCGCGCGTTGTCGGCTTTGCGGCGACGTAGAACGTGCCCGCAGGCCACGTCGTCGCGCCGTTTGTAAGCGGAGCGCGAAGCACAGCGACGTCTTCGTTGGCTTTGAGCAAACGATTTACGGCGATGAACGCATTGTTCACTGATCGACTGAACAGGAATCCGCGCGCGTTCTGCGGCCCGAGGACTGCGCCAGCCGGCGGGCTTTCGTTCCACGCGGTGAGTTTCTCGAACGGCCCGGTGAATCCCTCGAGCACACGATCGAACTGCACGCCCATCTGATACGCGAGCGTCCAACCCGCGATGTCGTACGGTGGCGTCGGTGGCGCGCCGGGATAGGGAAACACGTCGGGATGTGCCTGCGGTTCAAACATGTCCATCACGTGCGGACGAAATGCTTGCGCCGTGAACACGACGTACGATCCGCTCGGGTACGCTTTGCCGCCGACGCTGAAGTCCGCCGTGGCGCGGTGAATCGTGATTCCCGTTTCGCGGAGTGCGTTGATGAAGCGCGTCGCTGTTGGGAAATCGGTTTGGTTTGACGGCACGACGAATGCGCGCGGATCGCGAAGTTCTGGTCGATGCAACGCCGCCCACACCGCTGTGTCACTGTTCGCGGCACCCGCTCCTCCACGCCCGCCGCCTGCGCCGCCGCGTCCCGCGCCACCGCGACCACCGGCTGCATCGCCACCTCGTCCCGATCCCGCGACCTCGGCAATGCGGCGCGGATTTGCCGTCCACGTATCGCGACTCCCGCGGTCGATCGACGCGCGGCCCATGGAGTAAATGTTGTACAGCAAGTTCTCGCGCATGCGCGACGCATAGTCGAGCACGGCACGGTTCAGCGAGATCGAGTAGTCGACCGACTGGCGAAAGTGCCACTCACCCGGCGCGACGGGCATCGCAATGTCGCCGCCCGGGATTTGTCGCTGCGCGACAAACGGAATGCGCGATGGCGTTGGACTGCCGATCATTTCCGTCAGCATCGCGATCGTGTTGTGGAACGTTGCCGTGTTGCGAATGCCGCCGTTCCACCAGCCGTCATACGGGCCGCCAGACCGCATGGTCGCTCCGCCTTTGCCCTCAATGGCGAGTCGCGTGTGCATCGCGGCGCCGAGCGATTGCAGTCCGAGAATCAGAACGGGATCGAGATTGAAGTTGTACGGATCGCGAAGCGGTGGTGAATACACGACCGTTCCCGCAGGCCCGCTCTGATGGTGGTTGTACAGAATCTGCGGAAACCAATCGTGATACAACACGCGATTGATATTCTCCGTCTCGGCTTGCGTCGACATGAAGAAATCGCGGTTGTTGTCGTGCCCGATGTACTTCTGGTAGAGACGTGGCAGGTTCCCGCTCGAGCGCTGCTGCGGATCGGGGTTGCGCATGTACCAATCCGCGACGAGGTCGTTGCCGTCGGGATTTGCGTGCACGAATAGCGTCACGACGTCGTTCAAGAAACGCATGGTTTCGTCGTCAGTGCGACTCACCATTTGATAAACCATCTCGCCGAGTTGTTGCGCGCCGAGCACTTCGGTCGCGTGCAACCCACCGTCGATCCACACGACCGCTTTACCTTCGCGCGCAAGCGCGCGCGCCTGTTCGTCGGTGAGTCCCTCCGCGTTGGCGAGCCGTCGCGAAATCTCCTGGTAACGAGCGAGGTTGCGGTGATTCTCCGGCGACGTCACGATCGCCATGAGATGCGGCCGGCCCTCGGCGGTCTTCCCGATTTCCTTGACGACAATGCGGTTGGATTCGCGCGCGAGCTTGTGCCAGTACTCGGAGATTTGTTTGTAATTCGCGAGGAAGTAGTCGTCGCCGAAGTTTGCGCCGAGCTGTTCCTTGGGCGTCGTGATGCGCTGTTGCGCGCTACCGACCGATGCGGCGGCGAGTGTGAACGCGAGCAAGACGGCGCGGCTGGCGACCAGCATGCGATTCCTCACTGAGTGTGGCGACGCGTTAACATACCTCTCCTTCTCAAGAGCGGCGCGTTCAGAAATGGATCTCGGACTGAAAGGGAAAGTCGCGCTCGTCGCGGGCGCATCATCAGGGCTCGGGCTCGCTATTGCGACGGAGTTGGCCGCCGAGGGCGCGCACGTAGCAATGGTCGCGCGACGCAAGAGTGAACTCGACAAGCACGCCGCCGCTCTGACAGCGAAGGGGCCTGGTAGTGCGCGTGGATTCGTCGGCGACGTTACGGAAAGCGGCGCAGCGGCGCGCCTCGCCGCTGAAATCGAATCCGCGCTTGGCCCCGTCGACATTCTGCTTGCGAATGCAGGCGGCCCGCCGTCGACGCTGTTCGACGCAACGACGGAACAACAGTACCGCGCAGCCTTTGAACTCAACTTGCTCGGCTCGATTCGCCTCGCACACGCGTGCGTGCCGGGCATGCGCAAACGCAAATGGGGGCGCGTGATTTTTCTGACGTCGATGGCGGCGAAGCAGCCGGTAGCAGGCTTGTTGTTGTCGAATTCGATGCGCGCCGGCTTGCTGGGTTTTGCAAAAACGCTGTCATCCGAAGTTGCAAAGGACGGCGTGACCGTGAACACCGTACTGCCGGGACACTTCGATACGCAGCGCGCAATCGATCTCGCGAAAATGAACGCCGAGCGTACGAAGAAAACGGTCGACGAGATGCTGAACGCGCGGCTCGGTGGAATTCCGATGGGACGCGCGGGCGATCCGAAGGAGATGGCGGCCGTCGTTGCCTTCCTCGCATCGACGCGCGCGAGTTTCCTGACGGGAACCGCGATTCAGATCGACGGCGGGCAAATCGCGACGATTACGTAGACCGCGAGATGACGTAATACATGGGATAGCTCGCAGCGACGAGCGCCACAGCGATCAGCCCGTTCTTCGGGTCACTCCAAATCGATCCGGCCAGAAACGATACCGATCCGAACACCATCAGCGCGGTGGTTAGTGGATGACCCCACGCGCGCCATGGGCGGGGCGTGCCCGGCTCTCGCGCGCGAAGCACGAATACCGACCAGAACGACAACACGTGCGACGCGACGAAAAGGAATGACAGCACCGCGAAGACCGCGTTGATTCCCGGGAGCACGAGGAACAGAAGCGCGACGACCATGCTCACGAATAACGCCGTCGTGGGCGTGCCGCCCGCGTTCACCCGCGTTGCGAGCGCGGGCGCCATGCCATCGCGCGCCATCGCGTACAGCACGCGCGACGCCATCGGCAGAGTGGCGTTGATGTAGCTCGGGAGCGACACCACGATCACAAGCCGAATCACCGTCTCTCCTGAAGATCCGAAGACCAGCGACGCGACGCTTGCCGCTGCAAGCTCTTTACCAGCGAGCGCGGGCAGCGGAATCACGATCACGAATGACACGAGGAGCAGCAAATACACAATCGTCGTCGCGCCAAGTCCGCCGAACGTCGCCCGCGGAATGTTGCGCCCCGGGTCGCGCACTTCTTCCGTGAAATAGATCGCGCCATTCCATCCGTCGAACGCGTACAACGCGCCCTGGAGCGACACAACGAAAGCCGCAAGCAGCGTAAGACCGGACGGCGCGACAACCGCGGGTGCTGTCGCTATGCCGTTGCGTGCGGCGTACACAAATCCGCCGACGATGAGTACACTGAACGCAAGCGACTTCAATGACGTGGTGACGTACTGCGAAACGGCGCCGGTTTTGACATTGCGCCACATCAATGTAGTAAATCCGACGATGAAGGCTGCCCCAATCGCGCGTTCCATGCCTTTCAGCACAGGAAACAGCGCGGCCCACGTTTCGCCGAGCACGAAAGCCACGCCGGTAGCGCTGCCGGCTACCGAGATCCAGTCGTTCCATCCGACGAAGAATCCAGGATAGGGCCCCAGAGCGTGGCGGACGAAGTTGTATTGCCCGCCCGACTTGGGCATCATCGTCGCGAGTTCGCACAGCGCGTTGGCGCCGCCGAACGAATACAGTGCCGCCACAACCCATACGCCGAAGAACAGCGGTGCCGACGGTAACCGCTCGGCCATGTCGCCCGGTGAGCGGAGAATGCCCGCGCCGATCATCGTGCCGACGATCGTCGCAAGGCCGAATGCGGCGCCGAGTACGGTGAGGAGGCGGTTCTTGGTCGGTTCGGGCACGCGCTAACCTACGGGCGGGACCCGACTACGTCACTTGACGTATGGGTTGCCGGTCCGGGCGCTCGCATCATCCCTCCGTAAACCTCAACGGAGAGGTCTCGTCATGCGGAGCGCGATCGTGTTTGCCGGAGCGGTTCTCGCAGTCACCAATAGCACCAGTGGGTACGCGCAGACGTTGCAGCTCGGTGACCGTGTACGGCTCACACCGGCCGGGGTGTACGTCACCACGGTTACCGGAACGCTCGCGGAGATCCGCGGCGATACCCTCGTCGTCGCGCGTGATTCAGCCGGGACGGACGTCGCCCGTGTGCTGTCGCCGTCGCTGCGGTCAATTGAGCGCAGCGTCGGACGTCGAAGCAGGCTGTTTGAAGGCGCGGCGTGGGGCGGGCTTATCGGCGCGGCCGTGGGCACGATGCTCGGATACGTGAGCTACGACGCGCCCCGTCCGGTCCAAACGTCGTGCTATCCGGAAGGGCAGTTCTTTTGTCCGTCCCTCTTGAACTTCGATTTCGGTCCGGGACTCAATGCGGCGTTCGGCATGGCCGTCGGCAGCCTGGCGGGTGCGGTGATTGGCGGAATTGTCGGCGCACACAAGTCGACTGATCGGTGGCGTCGTGTGACCCCGCTGTCAGAGTCGGTCGGCCTGCGCATCGGGCCAAGCGCGCGCGGCACGAGCGCGGTACTGAGCTTCGCATTCGGGGCGCCGCCGGGAAACTGATCAGGAATTGCCAAGGCTGCGACGGAGGGCCATAATCGACGCGTCCTCACTCCGTCGAGAGGCTACATGTATCGCACGCGCTGGACGTTTTCGCTGGGCCTGGCCGTTCTGGGGTTGGCGTTCGCTGTCGATGCTACGGCACAGGGTGGGCGCGGTGGCGGCGGCGGTCGCGGCGCGCCGATGATCAACGCGTCCACCGATCCGGCGCTCGCGCCGTTCCGGTGGCGTTCGATTGGACCCGCGAACTCCGGCGGCCGCGTCGACGACATCGCGGTGTCGGATGCCGACGCGAACATATGGTACGTCGGCTTCGCGGTGAGTGGCGTCTACAAGACGGACAACGCAGGCGTGACCTGGCGCCCGATCTTCGAGACGTACGGAAGCGGTTCGATCGGCGATCTCGCCGCGCATCCAACCAATCCGAGCATTCTGTACGTCGGCACGGGCGAGCCGAACAATCGGCAGAGCGCGTCGTTCGGCGACGGCATTTACAAGACCACCGATGGTGGCGAGACGTTCACGCACATCGGTCTGCGCGAAACGCAAACGATTTCGCGCATCGTCATCGATCCGCGCAATCCTGAGATCGTGTACGTCGCGGCGAACGGACCGCTCTTCGGTGCGAGCGAGCATCGCGGTGTGTACAAATCGACGGACGGCGGCGCGAACTGGACCAAAATCAAATACATCGACGAGAACACGGGCTTCACGGACATCGTGATGGATCCGGCGAGCAGCAGCACGCTGTACGCGTCGAGCTATCAGCGCCGGCGCACCGCGTGGGGATTCAACGGCGGCGGTCCGGGCAGCGGCATCTGGAAAACGACCGACGCTGGCAAGACGTGGACGAAGCTGAGCGGCGGCGGACTGCCGACAGCACAGCTCGGGCGTATTGCACTCGACGTGACGCGCGCGAACCCGAACGTCGTGTATGCGCAGATCGAAGTCGGCGGCGCAGGTGCTGCTGCGGCAACTGAGGAAACGGTCGCTGCGCCT
>DATELA010000032.1:0-40760 GCA_035277145.1 Gemmatimonadaceae bacterium
CGGACGACACGTGCGCGGTGATCTCGCACCGCTCGAGCGGTGGACCGTATCGAGCGATCCCGAACTTCGTTGGCGCGCAACGTGGGCCATGTTCCGTCCGCGCAATCCAGCGGCCGTCGCGCATTTGTTGCGTCTCACTGAAGATTCGTTCTGGCATGTTCGCAACTGGGCCGTGCGCGGATTGATCTGGAATCAAGTCGACACGTCGGGTGTCGAGCCGGAGCGAGTGCGCGCACGCTTGCGCGCGCTCGCGACGACGGACAGCGATCGTACCGTGCGCACCGAAGCATTGCGCGCGCTCGCAACACACCCGGACTCTGCATCAGTTGCATTCGTCGGGACACAACTCGAATCAACCGACGCGTGGATGTCGGTCTCTGCTGCCGAAGCACTCGGCACACACCGGACACTCGCGTCGATCAGCGTTCCGTCGCTCGTTGCGGCGACGAATGCGTCGCGGAGTTGCGCGTTGCGTTCCGTCGCGCTCACCGCGATCAACACGCTCAACGCAGAGGAAGGATTTCAGCCCGCCGCGCAAATGGCGCGCGATACTGCGATCCAATGCCGCAGTTCCGCTGTCACTTTCTTCCGCACCAAAGGTGAACGTGCGCGCGAAGTGCTCAGCGTGTTGCGCGAAGACCCTGTCACCGAAATTGCAAACGCGGCGCGCACGGCGTTCGACGCATTGTCAGACACGGCCGCGGGACGCGGTGGCCGAGGGGGTCGCGGTGGTGGTGGTGGAGGGCGCGGCGGCGGGCGCGGCCGTCCCATTCAAACGAACAAGACCGAAGCCGACTACAAGCAAATCGTCGAGCGCTGGGTTGTCCCCGATTATCGTGGCGTAGCGCGACCGCGCGCAGAGTGGGCAACGCAACGCGGAACGTTCGTAATCGAGTTGTATCCAGGTGATGCGCCGATCGCGACTGACGATTTCGTGAAGTACGTGAACTCAGGCGCAATCATCAATGTGCCGTTCAGCCGTCTCGTTCCCGATTTCGTTGCGCAGCAAAGTCCCGTTGCCGGCGCGATCCTTTCGCGCGACGAAGTGAATCGACACCGGCTCACTCGCACGAACGTCAGCTGGGCGACGGGCGGCCTCGATACCGGCCGCCCCGGATACACGCTCGGCCACACACCGCAACCACATAATGAAGGGGGCTTCACGTCCCTCGGCCGAATCGTGAGCGGAATGGATGTGGTCGACCGTATTCAGCTTGGCGATCGCATCGTTTCAACGAAAATGCTCTCTGGTGCGCGATAAGTACGTGGTGCACCGCTCAACGCTGTCGTAGAATCCTGCCTCGCACTCACCCGATCCTATGAACCCCTCGCAGTTCACCACCGCACTCGCGACCGCCGGCATGGCCGTCGCGCTCATCACTCCTTCGAATCCAGCGCCGATCAGTGCGGCTGAAGCGCGCATTGCGTATGGACGCGCCGTCGCGATCGCAGGCGATTTCGCATTCGTCGGCGAACCCAACGTCGGCGGCGGTGGACGCGGCGGCGGCGGTGGTGGCCGCGGCGGCGCGCCAGTGGCATCGGGCACGGTGTATGTGTTCCGCCGCGGTGAAACAGGTTGGCGACAGGTCGACACGCTCAAGTCGGCCGCGCCGTCGAGTGCAGATGGCTTCGGTACGACGCTCGTCGCGGAAGGAACGACGCTGCTTGTTGGACAAGTAAGTCCGACACCGGCTGCGCCGTTCGCCGGCCGCGGCGGTCGAGGTGCACCTGTCGAACCTGCTGCGCCTCCGCCGCCTGATACGGCGATCGGGACGGTGCAGGTATTCCGTCGCGGCGCTGACATGAAATGGAAAGCCGCGGGCGCGCTCGTCGGCGCGCAGTCGGGCGGTGCGAAGTTTGGTACAGCAATCGCGCTCGCGGGCAACATCGCCTTGGTTGGCGCCCCCGGAGAAGCCGGCGGCGGTTCGGTCTATGTGTTTTCGCGCGCGACGGATGGATCGTGGTCCGCGAGTGGAACGTTGCCGGCGCAGGGCGTTGCGGCCGGCGATCGATTTGGCAGCGCGATTGCGATCGACAAGGATCGCGTTGTAGTTGGTGCGCCTGGGCGTCGCGTGAAAGGCGCGATTTTCATTTTCACGTATAGCGCGGGCGCGTGGTCGCAGCAAAGCGAACAGGTCGCGCCCGCAAATCTTCCTGACGCTGCGCAGTTCGGTGCATCCGTTGCCGTCACAGGCAATCGCGTCGTTGCAGGCGCGCCCGGTGTGAACTTCACGCAGACGCCGCCGAATCCGGTGCGCGACTCGTTGCTCACGCGGCTTGGGACTGCTGCCCCTGGTGCGGAGCGCGATGCAGTGGTCGCTGCGCTCGCTGCAAACAGCGCAGGCGGACGCGGTGGTCGCGGCGGCGCGGGTGGCGGCGGCGGTGGTCGCGGCGGCGCACAAGTTGGGCTCGGCACCGGCATGGTGATCGCGTACGAACTCGCATCGTTCGGTTCGTGGCGCATGATGGGCACGCTCGCGCCGTTCGATTTCGGTAACGTCGCGTTTGGTGCATCGGTCAACGTTGTCGGCGGTGAGTTGTGGATCGGCGCGCCGGGTAGCGATGGTTCAGGCCGCATTTATCGCGCGCGCGCAGATCGCGACGGAATGTGGACGTCGATGACGAAGCTCGGCGTCGATACAGTTGAAACGGGCGCGCAATGGTCCGCGGCGTTTGCGGTGAGTGGCAACTCGGCGGTCATTGGCATGCCGGGCGACGGAGCTGGCGGTGGCACGGTCGCGTTCATGGGCCGCACGCCGACGGGTTCGTGGGCCTTGCAGAGCATGCACATGCCGCCGGTTCCTGAACGCTTTCCCGCGGTTGCCGGTGCGAGCGTGAAGTGCACCGATGGAAAAGCGGCCGCGTTTGATTGCGGCGAAACGGAATTGCTGTCGTACATGCCGTTGTCGGCGATTGGCGCGAAGCGCGGCGTGCGCTTGAGCGGAAGCTGGGGCTGGACCGATCCTGTCACTGGTCGCGACATCGCGTTGATTGGCCGCACCGACGGCACCGCGTTCGTTGACGTCACGAATCCATCGCGTCCGCGTTACCTCGGTGATCTCATGCGCACGAAAGGCGCGTCGATGTCGTCGTGGCGCGAAATGAAGACGTACAAGAATTACGCGCTCATTGTTTCCGACGGATCAGGCGATCGTCACGGCGTCCAGATCTTCGATCTCACGCGCTTGCGCGGCGTCACGACACCGCGACGCTTCACGGAAGATGCGCACTTCGATGCGGGCAGCATTCACGACATCGCGGTGAACGAAGCGAGTGGATTCGCGTACGCACTCGGCACGTCGTCTGGTGGCGAACGGTGCAGCGGTGGTTCGCTCATCATCGACATGAAGAATCCGCTCAAGCCCGAGTTCGCGGGTTGCTTCGCGGACGTCGGCACGGGACGCTCGCGCGGCGGATACACGCACGACGCGCAATGCGTGATCTACAAAGGCCCGGACAAGCGCTACACCGGCCACGAGATTTGCATGGCCGCGAATGAAACGACGGTTTCGATTCAGGACGTGACCGACAAGAAGAACATCAAAGTCTTGTCGCACGCCGATTATCCAACGCCGGGTTACACGCACCAGGGTTGGTTCACGGATGATCAGCGGTTCTGGTATCTCAACGACGAACTCGACGAAGGCGGTCAGATTGGTCGCGCGGCAGAAGGCACGCGCACCATGATCTTCGACGTGTCGGATTTGCAGCAACCGGTGATGGTCAAAGAGCACATTGGTCCGACCAAGGCGACCGACCACAACCTGTATGTGAAGGGCGACCGGATGTATCAGTCGAACTATCTCGCCGGTCTGCGCATTCTCGACATCAGCGATCCGACAAATCCGAAGGAGATCGGACACTTCGACACGACGCCGGGCGAGAATACGTCGAGCATGTCTGGCTCGTGGAACAACTATCCGTTCTTCAAGAACGGCGCGATCGGGATCGTGAGCATGGGTGAAGGGTTCTTCATGGTGAAGGATGTTGTGCGAAGAGTGATGCAGTAGGACAGAAGACGAGAAGACGAGAAGACGAGAAGACGAGATGACGAGTAAACACGTCAGGCGCACTGTCACTGCTCTCGTATCGGCAGTTTCGGTTGCCACTGCCGGTGCGCAAGCGCCGGCGGTGGGCGCGAAGCTGTACGTCACGAACCAAAGTGGCGCGTCGATTTCTGTCATCGATCAGAATCGATTCACGGTCGACACGGTCATCGACCTCACCAAACTCGGCTTCAGCGCGAACGCGAAACCGCATCACACCGCGGTCGAGCGCGACGGATCGTTCTGGTACGCGACGCTCATTGGCGACGGAAAAGTTCTGAAGTTCGATCGCACCAACCGGCTCGTTGGTCAGGTGTCGATGGAAACGCCGGGACTGATCGCGATGGACCCGGTGAACGATTCGCTGTTCGTCGGCCGTTCGATGACCGCGGTAAACCCGCCGAAATCGCTCGGCGTCATCAAGCGCTCGACGTTCACGTTGATCGAAGAGCAGGAGATCATCATTCCGCGTCCGCACGCATTGGTTGCGACGCGCGACGGAAAGTGGGTGCACGCTGCATCGCTTGCGGAGAATCGCATTGCGTCCGTCGAAACGGCGACGGGTCGCGTAACGCTCACGACGTTGCAAGGTGTACCGCGCTCGATGGTGCAGTTCACCGTGAGCCCCGACGGTTCGCGGCTGATTGTTGGCGGTGAGTTGTCGAACAGCGTGATGATCTTCGATCTCACGAAGCCGCCGCCATTCACTCCCATCGCGGAATTCTCGGTGACGGGGAAGCCGTGGGATCCGGTGTTTTCGCCCGACGGCAAGCGCGCGTATTTCTCTCAGTTTGCGGACACGACCGTCGCGGAAATCGACGTCGCGGCGGGCAAGATCACGCGGCGAATCGCCGGACCTTTCGCGCAACCGTACGACATGATCATGCGCGCCGACGGGAAGTATTTGTTCGTCGTAAATCAGAACGTTGGCGCACCGAAGGCCGCGATGACGGGGCACGAGAACATGCCGGGTATGTCGACGCCGGTCGCCACGAACGGCTGGTTGTCGGTCGTGAACGTCGCGACAGGCGCAGTCGAAAAAAGGATTCCGCTCGGCGCAGGGCCGACAGGAATGGGAGCAGCGGGAGCGCGGTGAAGCGCGTTTGGTACGGCGTCACATGCGCGGTGCTGGTCTCGGTAGCTGCGGCGTCCCGTTCTCCTGTTCGCGAGTGGTCTTTCTCTCCTCGCGTCTCCGGCATTCCCGTCAGTGATACTGCCGGCCGCGTCATGCGCGCGCCGTTTCTTGGCGGCTTCGATGTGCCGCGCCCGCAACTCGTGGACATCAACGGCGACGGTAAGCTCGATCTGTTCGTGCAGGAGCGTTCGGGCGAGCTGATGTATTTCGAGCGCGAAGGTGATGAGTGGGTGTGGAAGTCGGATCGATTTCAGAACATCGACGTCGGTGAGTGGTATCGCTTTGTCGACATCGATCGCGATGGTGACGCCGATTTGTTCGCGGAACAGCTGACCGGTTACATCCGCGTGTGGAAGAACGCGGGCACTGCGACGTCGCCGAGTTTGGTCGCCATGGGTGATACGGTGCGCGATGTAGACGGTCGCGCGATTGTTGCGGACCGGCAAAACATTCTCAACGCGGTCGACATCGACTGCAACGGACGCCTCGACTTGTTCATCGGTCGCGTGCAGGGCGTTGTCGATCGCTACGAACAGGAAGGCGTCAGCCCCGACAGTTCACCGCGGTTTCGTTTGCTCGAGGAAATGTGGCAGGGCATTGAAGTCCTCGGCCCCGAGGTGAGCGGGCTGCCGATTATGCGGAGTGACACGGCTAGCCATGAGCCGCAGGCTCTGAGCCCGGAGCTCACTACTCGCTACTCGCAACCCACTACGCACTACCTACGGCCCACAACGCCCTTTCTCCGGCCCATTACGCCGTCAGCAGTTCCAAACCGTCGCCATGGCGCAAATACTCTCACTTTCGCCGATCTCACCGGCCGCGGCATTTACGATTTGTTCTGGGGTGACTTCTTCGAAGAAGGATTGCTGCGTTTCGAGAACGCCGGCTCGTGCGCGCAGCCCGACATGACTGCGCCGCCCGCGCGATTTCCGCCGGGCAAACCCGTGCTCACGTCGGGATACAACGCGTCGACGTTTGGTGACATCGACGGCGACAAGAACATCGACATGGTGATCGGTGTGATCGGTGGTGCGTACGGGCCGAGTCGCACGTCGATCGACAACCTCTATGTGGTGCGCCAATCACCGAAGGACACGTGGGCTGTCACCACGCGACGTTTGATTCCAACCATAGACATCGGCGCAGACGCTGCACCAACGCTCGGCGATCTCAACGGCGACGGTTTGGTCGATCTGCTCATTGGCGGCAAGATTCTGCCGAACAGCAGCACCACGGGTTCGGTGACATGGTTTGCGAACGTCGGCACGGCGACGCAGCCCGCGTTTCGCGAACGCGGTGTGCTCCCGATTCGCGGCGATTTCAACTACGCGCCGGCTATCGCGGATCTGAATGGTGATTCGCTACCCGACATAATCGTTGGCACGTGGCGCGATCGCGTGCACTGGTACCGCAATTCAGGAACGCGCGCACAACCTGCGTGGACGCTCGCCGACACTGCGCTCGTCACGATCACGCGCGGCACCAACAGCACGCCAACCATCGGTGATCTCGATGGTGATGGATTGCTGGACCTCATCGTCGGCGAAGCATCGGGGACGATCAACGTCTACAAGAACGCGGGAACGAAGACGTCTCCTGCATTTCAGCTCGTGAGCGATCATTTCCAGGACATCAAGGTTTCGCGGCGCAGTGCACCGCTGCTTTTTGATATGGATAACGACGGCAAACTCGATATGGTGCTCGGTGCCGGCGACGGACAAATCCAACTCTGGCGCGGCGTGGGAAACACTGGCGAGATTCGTTTCGAGCGCGATCAATCATTTGCGCTCACGAGTTACGCGAACGCGATGCCTGCCGCCGCTGATCTGCATCGCAACGGACGCACCGAGCTCCTTGTTGGAACCGCCGCGGGCGGTTTGCGCTGGTTCGAGAATCGCGCCGCGCGCTGACGCGCAGTAACAGCGATCGCAGTACCAATATCGTAGAACACAAGCACATCTCAGGAGAGCGAAATGGTTAGCCGTCGCGAATGGATTGGCATGACACTCGGCGCGGGCGCTGGTATGGCGCTGACCGGATGTCGCAACAGCAATCAGGGACTGGATATCGCGGCGCGGCCGGTCGCGGGCGGCGCAGCAGGTGGCGCAACTACTGCGGCGCGCATCATGACGCGCGCCATTCCGTCGACCGGCGAAATGATTCCCGTTGTCGGACTCGGCACATCAGCGACATTCCAGACCGTGGCGCGCAGCGCGGACTACACCGCGCTCAAAGAAGTCATGAAGACGATGGTCGATAACGGTGCGCGCGTGTTCGATACGGCGCCCAGTTATGGCGCATCGGAAGAAGTCGGCGGAGCGATCGCGGCTGAGCTTGGAATCGCGAACAAGATCTTCTGGGCGACCAAGGTGAATGTTGCGCGCGGCGGCACCGCGGATCCCGCAGCGGCGCGCGCGCAGATCCAGGCGTCGTTCGACAAGTTCAAGGTGCCGAAGATCGATCTGATTCAGGTGCACAATCTTGCCGACGTACCAACGCAACTCGGCATTCTGAAAGAGCTGAAGAAAGAAGGTCGCGTGCGCTACATCGGCGTCACGACAACGTCAGACCAGGCGCACGGCCAGCTCGAAGCCGTGATGCGCAACGAGCCAATCGATTTTGTTGGCCTCGATTACGCGATCGACGATCGCGGTGTCGAAGCGACCACGCTACCGCTCGCGATCGAGCGCAAGATCGGCGTGCTCGTGTACGTGCCGTTCGGGCGCAACCGTCTGTGGCAGCGCGTCGCGGGCCACACTGTTCCTGAGTGGGCGAAAGAGTTTGAGGCCACGACGTGGGCGCAGTTCTTCCTCAAGTACATCCTCGGCAATCCGGCGGTTACCGCTATTACGCCGGCTACGAGTCAGGCGAAGAACATGCTCGACAACATCGGTGGCGGCACCGGCAAGTTGCCTGACGCCGCTATGCGTGCACGCATGGCTGCGCACGTTGATGCACTTCCTCCCGCGCCGGGTGGGAGAGGGGGCGCGTAACCACTCAAGGGGAAGGAGAAGGAAAAGTCAGAAGTGCGAGGAAAGCCGCGTCGCTTTCCTCGCACTTCTGACTTCACATTTCCCTTCGCCCTTCTATTAGTTCCCCTTCACCGTGAGCGCCACGCTCTTCCGGTACGCCGTTCCCGCCGGGAACGGCGTCACGCTGTTCACTTCCGTCACCTGACAGCTGCGCGCCGGTTTGCAGTTGTTGCCGGGCGAGCATTCGCCGGTGTTGAAGTTGAGCGTCGAGCCATCAGGATTCGTGAGCACGTTCAGGCGAATCATGATGTCAGGGCCGTTCTGCGTGCCGACGATTGGTGTCGCGAGTGCGAACGTTGTGAGCTTCTTCTCGCTGTTATTGCCGCGCAGCGAAACCGTGGTCGTCGTGCCCTGCGGTGCAGACACAGCCGGATCGAACGTTCCCATCTGCGTCGTCATCTGGACCTGATACGGCGTCGGCACGTTCGCTCTGCCGGTCGACGACAAGTAAACCTGGATCTGGCGAATCGTCTTGTTCTTGCCCGGATTCGGGATGTAGAACGCGTACTGTTTGCCTGCGTCGTTGATGGGATCGCCACCACCTGCCGGCAGACACTGATTGAGCACCGACAACGTCGATGTGCCGGTTGCATCGAACACAACCGAGAGCGACGCGAGTCCACCAACGCTCGCCGTCAATTGATTCGCGCCATCGCCAATCGTCCACGTCGTGAATGCTGTGCCATCGATACCGGTGTTCGTCGGCGACGCGCCCACTGAGCCGGAGCTGCTAAGGCCCGGCGTCCACGTGATCGATGCCGCAACCGGATTGTTGTACTGATCGCTCACGCGCACCGTTGGATTGATCGGCAGCGTCGTGTTTGCAGCAGCCGTCTGATTGTTGCCCTGTACGATCGCAATCGACGCCGCGGCGCCAGCCAACACGTTGAACGAGTTGGTGACGGGCGGTGTGTTCGGTGCGGTGATCACAGCGCTTGTTGCGGTGAGCGTGTAACCCGTCGCGGCTGCGGTAATGCGCAGACCGCTGAAGGTGACGAAGCCCTGCGACGCGTTCGCCGTGACCGACGCGACGCCATCCGCGAACGAATTCTTGTTCGGCGTGAGTGTCACCGCGGCGTTCGAGCCCATGACTTGCGTGCCGTTCTTGTCGACGATCTTCGCGGTCACGTCGAACGGTGTGCCCGCGATGATGTTCGCCGGTGGCTGCTGAACAAACTCGACCGCCACCGGTGGATTTGCTGTTGCGTTGAACGTGATGGTTGCCGGCGTGAAGTTCGTGCCTGCCGGCGCATCGCCGCCCGCACTTGGCGTAGCGACAACGCTGTTCAGGCCTTCGGCGCCGAGCGTCCAGCACACGCCAGTCTTGCCGAGCGGGCTGGTCGCGGTCGAGCCCGATGAGCCGAACGTGCCGCAGATGCCGTTCGAACGCGGCGCGATCTGACCGCCGCCGGCCGTCACGTTCCACTGGATCGGTACGCCTGAGAGCGGCGTGCCGAGCGGTGTGGTAATCGTGAGCAGCGGCAAGCAATCGGCAGAGAGCGGAGAACCGACCGGCGCTTCAACCACGGGGCAGCCGCCGCCGAGGTTTGCACGGAGCATTGCGGTGCGGAGGTACTCGCCCGCCGTGCCACCGACGCCGCCGGACAGACCGGCGTTCGGATCGATCGGACCAAAGTCGCTGTACTCGCCGGCTGTACCGCCGACGCCGCCCGAGAAATCATCCTGGCGCGCGTACAGCACCTTGGGCAGCACGAGATTCGCGAGGCGCCCAAAGAAGCCGCGTAACCCAGTTTGCGCAATCGACGTCGGGCACTGCAGGAAGTCGGCGTTCGCCGGCGGTGTGATTTCGAATCCGGCGTCAGCGTCGTGACCGAGCCGCAGCCGTGCGCGAACATCTGCCGGAATTCCTGGATCTGCGCAGACCGCGACCACAACGGGTTGCGTGAATGGCAGGTTGTTTTCGGATTGATGCGTGAACGACGCGAAGCCCGGATACTGGTCGAGCTTCGTGTCGAGCGGACCCTGGCCCGGATCGAACGTGTCCGGAATCAGGTTGATCGTGATCAGCGTTGGTTCGCTGACTGGATTCGGCGGAAGCGATGTGCCGGCGACGCCGGGCACTTGGAGGATCTGCGCTTCGTCGGTGGGATACACGAGGAACGATCCCGAGGGATCGTTGATCTGCAGCGAGAGTCCCGCGAAACAGAAAATGCCGTTAACGAGATTGACGGCGTCCTGCGCTGTTCCCGGAAGTCCGCCGGTCGCGACTTTCTTGAGAACGAATTCGACCGTGTTGAACGCCTGGCCCTTCGCTTCGGCGAAGTTTCCGATCGCGACGTGGTGGGCGAGGTTGTTGAGCTTACCAATGACCGAATTCGCGTTCGGCGATCCCGCACCGAACAGCGTGTTCGTCATCGTGATCAGTTCGGGCAGCGTGGTGCACGTGCCGGGAACCGGCGCCGTGGCCGACGCGGAGCGCGGCGCGCGGGCTTGCTGGGAGGGCGTGGTGCCCTCGTTGAAATCGCCGCAAGCAGCCGCAAAAACGAGGGCCGCAACCGCGGTGGAGCCGACGAAACGCCGCATGAGCTTTCCTTCCCGCGGAGGCGGGTATCCGGGCTGAGAACTGCGCGTCAACGCGCGGCCCGCCCAGGATGGAAGAAACTGGCCAATTCGTACTACTACTGAGGTGTCAAAGCTCTCCGAGCCCACCCATGTTCACAAGGGGCGCGGAGTTGCGGCCCCGCAACGATTTACTATCGCTGCCGTCCGACCAGCCGCTCCCACGCGGGCGTGTGTGCTATGTCACCAAACCACCACCCCGGATCGTTGCGCAGACTCACCGTTCTCTGTTGGTTGGCTGCAACGTAGGCCGTGAGGAGACGCATGGCGTCTCGCGTGTCGCCGAGGATCGTGTAGACGTACGCGCCGCGAAAAGCGAGCTCGCGGGTGGCGTCGATTTGGGCGCTTCCTTCAGACCGGCGCGCGACGTGTCGGGCGCTATCCGCAAGGGTCGGGTCAGATGGTGCGGTCGCCTTGCTCGCGCGCGCCAGTGTTGCGGCGACCAGCATGTCCGCGCTCAACCGCTCGTAGTCCTTCGTGGCTGACGATGCGACGGTGACGAGCGAGTCCGCGAGCTTCCACGCGGTCGCGACATCGGCTGCGCCGGCGCGTGGAATGTTCAGCAGGAACAGACGGCAACGCATGTAGCGAACGTCCTTGGGAAACCGGCGCCCGAAATTCGCGCACTCCTGCGATGCGCGATCAAACTGACCGAGGTCGTAGGCGGCCAGGAACAGCCGGTACAAGACCACGTTGGCGTTCGAAAGAAACTCGTCCGCCTCGAGCGCGCGTTGCGCCGCGATGTACACGTCGTTGACGTTCGTCGAGTCGAGTTGATAGTACAAATGCGAAAGCGACGCCCACGCGCCGGCCTGTCGAGTGTTCAGCGCCGTTGCACGATCGAAATCCGACTTCGACGCCATCAATGCCACACGCTGCTTGGCCGCTTCGGAATCGAGGTTCGACAGCCAACCCCAGTAGCGCGCAGTTCCGCGCGCCTCGAACGCGTCCGAATCGTTCTCGTCGAGCGTGATGGCGGAATCGGCATACACGATCGCCAGTTCGACCCACGGGCGAATATTGGCTGGGTCCCGACCGGCACTACGTGAACGCCGGTATGCGTTTCCCGACCGCCGTACGTACGGTTCCGCCCACTTCGGGTCCACGCCCGAGGCCGCAACGAACAACGAGTCTGCGCTTTGATATGCGGCTTCAACCGCAGCGGAATCCGACGCCGCGATTTTCGAATCGAGCATCCGCGTCGCCTGTGCACCGCGCTGCACCAACAACCACGCCCGCGCATTCGATGCGCCCGCGCGATCCTCGCGCACCTGAATCTCAGCGCCGAGTTCACTGCGAATCAGGTCAGACACGCGCGCAGTCAGCGTATCGCGCATCTGCAATTCCTCACCGCTCGGTACCGAGAACGATTCGCGGCGGAGCGTTGCACCACTCGCGTCGTCGAGTCGCACAGCAACGCGAACGTTTGTCCCTTCCGGCTCCACTTCGCCTCGCACGATGTATCCGGCGCGCAACAAGCTCGCGATACTGTCGACACCGAGCTTCGATCCGCGATACTGCGCGGCACCAGCACGCGAAATGACCGTGAGGCTCGTCGAATTCCCGAGCGCGTGAATGAGCCCGTCCGTCAAACCATCGGCGAGCGCAGACAATGAACTGTCGCGGCTCCGGTCTTCGAAATACAACACCGCGACGCGGCGCGCATTCGGACTTTCGCCCAATCCGCGCGCACCACGCGGCCAGAACACGTACGCGCTGCCTGCAATCGCAAGCACAAGAACACCCGCTACGTACACGGCCGCGCGCTGCCAGAACGGAGGCGGCGGCAATGGTGCGGGAATCGTCGCTTGATTGCCCGACATCGTACGCCGCATCGCCGTCGAACCGCGCATCACGCGCATCGTCGCCGTCGATCCGAGCGGCATGCCCATCAACTCGGTGAATTGCGCCGCGGTTTGCGGACGATCGACCGGCAATTTCCCGAGCGCGGCGAAAATCGCGTTCTCGATTTCTTCCGGCACCGCGCTCCGCACAATGCGAACACTCGGCACCTGCTCCATCAGGTGCTTCGCCATGATCGCCATCGGGTTTGGACCCGTGAATGGCGGTTCGCCCGCGAGCATTTCGTACAACACACAGCCGAGGCTGTAGATGTCGGCGGTGGGATTTGCGACGTCACCCGCGGCTTGTTCGGGCGCCATGTACACCGGCGTCCCGACGGACATGCCTGTTTGCGTGAGCTTCGCGCCGCCCGATCCCGCTTCGCCTACCGCGCGCGCAATACCGAAATCCGCGACGAGCGCGTGTCCGCCCTGCAGCAGAATGTTTTCGGGCTTGATGTCGCGATGGATGATGCCTTGCGCGTGTGCGTAGCCGAGCGCGTCAGCGACTTCGAGCGCAATGCGCGTCGCGTCTTCGACAGGCAACATGCCTTCGCGATTGAGACGATCGCGCAGCGATTCGCCTTGCACGAACGGCATGACGTAATACAGCAAACTGCCCGACGCTCCAGAGTCGTAAAGACCGAGGATGTGCGGGTGCTGGAGTTTTGCGGCGAGCCGAATCTCGCGCTCAAAGCGGTCGCCGCCGAGTGACGCAGCGAGTTCGGGGTGGAGAACTTTGATCGCGACTTCGCGCTCGTGTTTGATATCGCGCGCGAGAAATACCGTGGCCATACCACCGCGTCCGAGCTCGCGCTGCACATCGTAACGATCACCGATCGCAGCGCGCAGACGCTGCATCGTATCGCTGACGGCGGGGTCTTCGTTCGCGCCCGGCGCTGCGTATTCAACCGTGACGTTCAGTCCGCAACGGATGCAGAACACCGCGTCGGCTGAGACCGGTGCTCCGCATTTCGGACAAGTGGACGGCAAAGCGAAAACCCCCTCGGTACGGTCGCCTACTCCGGCGACCCTGGCCTGCGAAAGCTGCGGCGCTGCCTGGGGTGCGGCAAGGACGCAGCGGTTCTCTTCGTCACAGCGAAATAACCTCGACGCTCAGCCGCCGACGATGGTCGCCGTCTTGATGTAGTCCAGCTTCGGAAAACTCTTTTTCAGGTAATCGTTTCCGCGGTCGCCGATCTGCGTCTGGCTCGGCTGTTCGCCATATCCCTCGTAGATCTGATCCATCACGGTCAGGCCTTCGACGACGGTGCCGATCGGCGCAAATCCCATCGCGTCGAGGTTCAGATTGTCGACGAGGTTGAAAAAGAGCTGCGTGGACCGCGTGCCGGGCACCATCTGCGACGCGAACGTGAGTGTTCCGCGCTGGTTGCCGTGCGCTACGGGGTCGTCCGGGAAGTTTGCGTTCGCCCATTTCGCATTGACCGCTGGATCGGCGTTCATGCCGAATTGCGCGATGAAGCCGTCCATCACTCTGAAGAATCGGGCTTCGGTGAAGAAGCCTTCGCTCACGAGGCGGTGAAAGCGGTCGACACCGCGTGGTGCCCACGCGCGCGTCAGCTCAACGACGATTGTGCCGGCGCTCGTCTCGAAACGAACGCGAAATTTTTCCGGTGCGGCGGGGTCCACGTTCGCGGGCGCCGCGGACTGCGTTGGAGGCGGTGGCGGCGGCTCCTTTTCACTGCATGATGCGAGCAGGACAGGTACCGCAATGACCGCGATGAGCGAGAGCGAACGAATCGAACGAGTGCGGAAGTTCATAGACGCGCAAAGGGCGCAGAGGTGGTGGAACCAAAACTACACCACCCTGCGCCCGGAGATGCGCGACGTTTCGTCGGCGATACGCCCTACTGGCCGCCCTTGCCTCGCGTTTGCGCCGTGCGGCCCGTGCTGCCGCCTGATGAGCCGGATGACTTCGTGCTCGACGAGCCACTGGTCGGCGGACGCGATCCCTCCGACCCGGAGCTCGATCGCACCGTCGCGGCACGCGGCGAATCGCTGTCGCCCGATGACGTCGTCGTGCTGCTCTGGCCTCCACGCGTGTAGCCGACACCCTTCACGAGCTTGCCGCGCGGCGGTTCGTCGTCGCGCACGATGATCACCGGTGGTGAGTAGTAGCCGTAGTACGTGGGGCCGTAGTAGCCACCGTACGCAGCAAACCCATAGTACGAGCGGTAGCCGTAGTAACCCGGCATTCCGTACCGATACGCGCACGGATCGTAGTAGCTGTCGTACATGCTCGGCATCCACATCGGATCCCATGTTGCCGCGCACGACCGGCCGTAGTACTGCGACGCGATCAACGCCGAATCCCGCGGTGTGAGCGGACGGCGCGCGTTTCCGCGCATGTCACCGCCGCCACCTGCGTAACCTCCGCCTCGAGCAGGCTCCGGTTCGACCAGCTGGAATCGTTGTGGGAACGACACGCCGACCATCACGTCGGTGATCGACCCAGGTACACCCGCCTTCGCTAATTCGACGATGCGCTTGCCGTCGAGCTCGAACTTCTGACCGAGTTCAATCAGCCACGACTGCACCGCGAGCGTGTCGAGTTGTTGCACGGCCTCGATGACTTCGACCGTCGATACCGGTGCGCCGGCGGCCGCGCGTGCGATCTGCAATCGCAATTCGTTCCCGCGAATGACGCTTGCAAATTCTGCGGGCAAACCAGCCGTGTCAGTGACTGCGCGATAGTGCGCGGTGCGCACGGACGCATTCCCGCCGGCCGTTGCGGATTGCACGTCGATCCAGTCGCCGTCATTCGAAATGCTCAGCACACCGGTCGACGTGCGATTGAGTCCTTCGCCGCACGAAACGTCGCTGCGCAGGAACAACCGCCGTCCGTCGCGCGACCATTCACCGCGGCGCCAGCCTTTGCATCCTTGCAAGCTGAATGGACGTTGCTCGCCGCTTGCGTCGAGCGTGTCGCGCGCAATCACGGTTGCGCGTTCGCGTTCGACCGTCGCGAGTTCAACCGCACCACCCTCTGCAGCCGTGATGCACACAATCGGCTGCGCGGCGAGGTTCGCGACTTCAGACCCAGCCTGCCAGCAACCGATCCACGCGTTCCAGCGCGGTGCGGCGGGGCTCTGCGCAGGCGCGACTGCGCAAACAATGGCGACGAGTCCGCTCGCGAGCGCCGCACGCGTCGCGTTGCGGGAGAGAATTGCGAATGGTGTCTGGCGCATCATCGTGTCCTCGCGATCAATACCGAATGTTCAACCCGACTGTCACGGACAATCCCGACAGATCGAGCCGTTCGAATCCAGAGAAGTCATCCGACAATTCCGCGCTCGCCCAGTTGTATCGCGCATCGCCAACCAATCCCATGCGCGAACTCAGCGAGTACTCGATGCCACCGCGCGCGTACGCAGTTGGCGCCCATCCGCTCGAACCGTACTGGCTCGAGAACACATCGAGCGTTTGGAAATCGATGAAATCACCGCTCTGCTGGAAGTTGTAGTACATCGCGCCTGCGCCAATGCCGATGTACGGCACAGCGCGCGTCGGCACCCATGCGTAGCGACCGATCGATTGTCCCGGTGAACCGATGTACTGCTTGATGCCGAGTGTAATCGGACGTCGCGCGAATTCCGTGGTTTGTTCGATGGGCAACTGATTGTTGTCGACGTAATCGCGGAACTCGGAGCGACGCGTCGTCGACGTGAGACTCAGCGACGCGACCATCATCGTGGTCGGTGCGATGTGCCACGACACGTCGACATCGAGCGACGGCGAACTGAAGTCCGCGCGATCGAGTGTGAGCAATCCCGACGTGTACTCGAACAAATCGCTGCCCGCGCGCGCGGCCGCCCAGCCGGTGCGAATCGTGAGCGACGCGCGTGGCTCGCCGAACATGAAGCCAGGTCCGCCGCGTTGCGCGACCGCGGAGGACGAGACTGTCGCGCCGAGTAACGCGACAAATGCGAGGGTGCGGAATCGTGTGATCATGGTGGCTCTGCGATGCTCTATGGACTGTACGGTTACGTACACCGCAACGCTGCGCAAGCCCGATACTTTCGCTCTGCAGCAAGAGTGATATCTTCGCGCGTATCACACCGGCCAATCGGGTGATTTCCTCAGTGAACGGAGTGCTCATGCCAGCGATTCGTGGGATTTCTCGGCGCGTTACGACGTTTGTCGCGGCGACGATCGTCGCTCTGCCGGCCGCGGTGGCGGCGCAGGGTGCCCTCGCCGATTACCAGCGCGCGGAAACCGTGGTGCAGCGCCTCACGCCGATGATGATCAACCTGCCGACGGCCCCCACGTGGCTTGGGCAGACCAATCGGTTCTGGTATCGGCGCTCTGTCGTCGACGGAAACGAGTGGATCGTGGTCGATGCTGCCGCCACTGGGGCGAAGCGTCCGCTCTTCGATCACGCGCGCCTCGCGACCGCGGTAAACACGGCGACGCGCGGGACGTACACCGCGCTGACGCTTCCGTTTGCTGCGCCGGCGTCACAGTTCGCGCTCGTAGGTGACGCAACCGCGCTCACGTTCGCGCTCAATGGCGGTGCGTATCGTTGCGATCTCGCTGCGTACACATGCGCGCGCACTGGCGATGCTGCAGCAGCAGGCGCAGGAGGCCGCGGCGGTGCAGGCGGTCGCGGTGGTGGTGCGGGTGGGCGCGGTGGCGCGCAAGCCGAGCAGGCGACGCGCCGTTCGCCCGACGGAAAGTTCGAAGCGTTCATCCGCAACTACAACGTCGCGATTCGCACGGTTGGTCGAACGGACGACGCGTTCCTGAGCTATGAGGGCAGCGAAGACGACGCGTACGATCTCAACTCGATTCGGTGGTCACCTGACTCGAAAAAGATTGCGGCGTACCGCGTGAGGCCGGGGTATCGGAGAATGATTCCGTACATCGAATCGTCGCCGACGGATCAGGTGCAGCCGAAACTCACGACGCGCATGTACGAGAAACCGGGCGATCCGCGCGACCGGCAATTACCGGCAGTGTTTGACGTCGCATCGAAACAACAATTCCTGCTCGACGCCGCGATGATTCCGCACGCGTACGATCTGCGGCGTCCGACGTGGCGCGACGACAGCCGCGCGTTCACGTTCGAATACAACGAGCGCGGACACATGCGCTATCAGGTGCTCGAGATCGATGCGGTCACGGGCAAATCGCGCGTGCTGCTCGACGAAAAGCCTGAAACGTTCTTCAGTTATTACTCGACGCTCTGGCGGCAGGACGTGAACGACGGCCGCGAAATCCTGTGGATGTCGGAGCGCGACGGCTGGAAACACATCTGGCTCTACGACGGCGTCACGGGCCGCGTGAAGAACCAGGTCACGAAAGGTCAGTGGGTTGTGCGCGGTGTCGACACCGTCGACGCAGCGAAGCGTCAGATCTATTTCACGGCGAGCGGCATGTATGCGGGGAAAGATCCGTATCTCGTGCACTCGTATCGCATCAACTTCGACGGCACCGGACTCGTCGCGTTTACCGAAGGCGACGGCATGCACTCGATCAGTTGGTCGCCGAATCGTGAGTACTACGTTGACACGTGGTCGCGCGTCGATCAGCCCACCGTGATGGAGTTGCGCCGTGCGAGCGATCGTCAGCGCGTCGTCGAACTCGAACGCACCGATGTCACGCGCCTCGAGCGCGCGGGTTGGAAGCGTCCCGAAGTGTTCGTCGCGAAAGGGCGCGATGGCACGACAGACATCTGGGGCATCATCATCAAACCCACGAACTTCGATCCCGCGAAAAAGTATCCCGTGATCGAGAACATTTACGCGGGTCCGCACAATCACTTCGTTCCGAAATCATTCGGACTGCAGGGCGGTATGCAGGCGCTCGCCGAACTCGGCTTCATCGTCGTGCAAATCGACGGCATGGGTACGGCGCAGCGGTCGAAAGCATTTCACGACGTATCGTGGAAGGACATCGGCGACGCCGGATTCCCCGACCGCATCCTCTGGCACAAAGCCGTCGCGGCGAAATACTCCTGGTACGACGTGAGCCGCGTCGGCATTTACGGAACCTCAGCGGGCGGACAGAACTCCACGGGCGCGCTGCTCTTTCATCCCGAGTTCTATCACGTTGCGGTGTCCGCGGTTGGTTGCCACGACAATCGCATGGACAAGATTTCGTGGAACGAACAGTGGATGAGTTATCCCATCGGTCCACAGTACGCGGCGTCGTCGAACGTCGACAATGCGCACAAGCTGCAGGGCAAGTTGCTGCTCGTCGTTGGTGAACTCGACACAAACGTCGATCCGCAATCGACGATGCAAGTGGTGAATGCGCTGATTCGCGCGAACAAATCACACGACCTGTTGTTCCTGCCGGGCGCGGGACACGGATCGGGCGGCGCGTTCGGCACGCGCATGCGCAATGACTATTTCGTGCGTCATCTGCTCGGCGTTACACCGCCAGACTGGAATCGCGGCGTAACCGCCAATTCCGCGCCTGCGCCGGGAGGCCCGGGGGACTGGCTGGAAATACCGGATGAAGAAGCGCCGGGAATGAAATACATCTGGAGATGACGTCGGCGGTACTGCGTGCAGTCGGCCACGTGGAGTGAACAGCGTGGAGTGAACAGCGTGGAGTGAACGTCGGTGCTGCACGACGTCCGCTACACGTCGTTCACTTCACGCAGTCCACCTCACGACGTCGACTTCACGTCATTCACTTCACGTCGTCGCCTCAATGTCGTTATGCAGACGGTGCTACCGTCCCGTGGCGACCGTGAGATTGTCTATGTACATCGATTGATCCGCCGGCGATCCGTCACCGATATACGGCGCGATCAGGAATTGACCGAATTGCAGCGACGCGCGCGCGCCGGTGCGGAACAACACATCGCGCTTGTCGATGATCAGTTGTCCGTTGAACCAGTACTGCATCACGCCGTTCGGCAGCGCGACCCCGCCGACGACGGTGTTCATCTGGAAATACGCTTCAATGAAATTCCAGTCGTTCTTGTAGCCCGTGCCCGGATTCGGCTGGAACGCGACTGGGCCGAGTATCTGTTTGAAGTTGTACCACGGCGGCGTTGCGCCGGGCAGCGCGAAGCACGTGGATGTGAGTCCCGTTTCAACGGGACCGTTGCACCCTGCCACTGATCGATCTTCGGTGAGCAAGCGCAAATCGAGCGGCAAATTGCTGCCGAACGTTGTGTTGATCGACTTGTTGTCCTGAATCGCCATCAGTGGACGGCCGCCGTTCTGGTAACTGTGCTCGACGTACGCCGTCATCCAGTTGTGTCCCGGCCCCGCGTAGTCCGCGTCGAGCGAACTCAGGAAATGGAATTCGTGCGGTTGATACGATCGGCCTGAGCCGACCCAGTTCGCGCTGTACTTGATGTACATGCTGAGGTACACCGAACTCGTGGGCGTGAACTTGTGCCGCATCGCCATGCCGGCGCTCGGAATCTGCGCGCCCTGCAGAAATCTCCATTGGCCCGCGCTGTTGCCGGCGAACTTGTCGGTGGTCGAGAGCAGTGGGGTCGCCGCGTCATACCATCCGCGACTCGTGAAGCTCGTGTTCTCGAACGTCTCGGTGAACAACACCGTCGCTGCCGACGGAACGGTGATGCTCACAGTGGCGAGCGCGGCCGAGTTTGTTACGGAGCGCGCGGTGATCGTTGCGTTACCTGCGACGAGCGCGCTGACAAGTCCCGTCGCGGACACCGTCGCAACCGCTTGATTGTTTGTTGTCCAGTTGATGCCGCTGCACGCCGAGATGTCGTTGTTGGCCGCGTCGCGCGGTGTAGCAGTGAGTTGCAGCGTGCCGCCGGCCGAGACCGTTTGCGATCCGCTCGGGCTCAGCGACACCGTTGATGCCGTTGGTGCCGCCATGTCCGTTGCGACACGCGCCGCCGCACCCAACCCCACGCTGTAGCGAGCGATCTGCTGCGCGTCGACGATGTTCACGATCGCATCGGCTGTGACATCGCCGCGCGCGGAGACCGCAACAGGATTTGCGACACTGAGCGCCACGGAGTAGCGAGCGATTTGCTGCGCGTCGACGATGTTGACCAGTCCGTCGTTCGTCGCGTCGCCCCATTTGCCCGGATAGCCCGCGCATCCGCCGGCCGCTTGCATCGCGACGGGGATTGATACGGTCGAGTTGTGCAACGGCGCCGTTGCGAACAGACCTGCTACGAGGGTTACTGCCGCTGCGCGTACCATCTCCTATCTGACGCACCGTTCGAGGGCCCGGAAACGGTAACGCCCCGCGGCCCAATACGCGAAGGGTGCGCGAGTTACGGTACTGCGCGCGGTGTGACGGCAAATCCGGCAGCGCCAGTAGCAGCGCGGCCTGGGTTGCCCAAATTGCGCCCGTCGGACGCGCCGTGTGCGTCGGATGGACGTTTTCACCGATCACATTGCGTTTCTGATGGAGCAGTTTCGATGGCGTATTTGTCCAGGCTCACCAAGCGACTGGCCCTGACGTGGGCCCCGGTCGCGGCGCTCGCTGTGTTTGCCGCGTGCGCATCCGATGAAACACCAACGTCAGCACGACCGCTCGACTTCGCCGCCCGGCGTCGTCCACCGTCAACCACTGCACCGGGCACTGTGACAGACCTGCGCGTCAGCGCGGTCACCGATTCGTCAGCAACGCTGACGTTCAAACAAGTCACCGATGGCGCCGGAAAGCCGGCCTCCTACGACATCCGATTCTCACTCGCACCCATTTCGTGGGGCGGCGCGACGCGTGTCGCGAGTGGCACGTGTGCGTCGCCGCTGGCGGGAACGTCTGTCGGCGCGAATCTGGTGTGCACCGTCCAGGGTCTCGCTGCCGCAAAGGTGTACAACTTCCAGCTCGTCGCATTCCGCGGAACGCTCGGCGCTGGTGCAGTGTTTGGTGCGCTGTCGAACGTGGCGGTTGGTACGACCATCGCGCGCGATTCGGTTCCCGGTGACACGATTACGCCGCCTCCGCCACCACCGCCGGCGAACGTGTTGTTCACCGAAGATTTTGAAAACGCGAGCTTCACATCGCGCGGTTGGTACGATGCGACGAATGTGCTCGTGTCGACGACGGAACACATCGCGGGCAGCAACGCGTCAGCGCAATTCCGTTTTCTGCCTGGTCAGCAACAGCCGACCAGCGGCGGCGCGTTCCGCCACAAGTTCACTGCGTCGAGTTCGATGTACGTGAGCTTCTACGTGAAGTACAGCACGAACTGGGTTGGTTCGGGCAAGCCGTATCAGCCGCACGAATTCCACGCCATCAGCAATCTCGACGGCGATTGGGGCGGGCTGTCGAACAACTACATGACGTTGTACCTCGAGCACAGTTATCAAAACGGCGGCCGTCCGTTGATGGCGATGCAGGACAACAAGTCGATCAATACGTCGATGGGCGCGGTACCGAACAACCTTGTGAACGTGACCGAGAATCGTTCGACGGCGGGGTGCAACGGCGTGATTGAACAGAACGTGTCGACGTCGTGTTTCGCGCTCGCGCCGTGGTACAACTTCAAGCAGGTGATGGGGCCGGTTGTATTTCAGCCCAATCCTGGTGCGGGTTACAAAGCGAACTGGAATCGCGTCGAAGCGTTCTTCAAGCTGAATTCGATCGTGAACGGACGCGGGGTTGCGGACGGTGTGATGCAGTACTGGTTCAATGGTCAGCTCATCATCGACCGCCACGACATTCTGTTCCGCACGGCGGCGCGCGCCGATCTGCTGTTGAATCAGTTCATCATCGCGCCGTATTTCAGCGATGGATCGCCGGTGGATCAATCGATGTTCATAGACAATCTCGTGGTGGCGACTGCACGATAGTTGCACTGAACGACGTGAAGTGAACGACGTGAAGTGAACGACGTGAAGTGGACAGCGTGGAGTGAGAGTCGTGCAGTACACGGCGTTCACTCCACGCTGTTTGCCTTACGCAATCAACTCCACGTCGTCCACTCAACGAACGTTTCTTCACGCAGTCGAACTGGCCTGCATAGTGATCGGCGCGCGAGTAGTTTTGCGCATGCCTTCGTCACTGCTGACGCCGCTCGAACTTTCCGGCAGTTCTCCTCGCCGCCTCAAGAACTTCGTCTGCGGGGAGTGGATCGACGGCACTGGCGCTTCGACCGATCTCTTTCACGCAGTAACCGGCGCCAAGATCGCCGAAGCGTCGACTGGTGGCATCGACTTCGCGCGAATGGTCGCATACGCGCGCACGGTGGGCGGGCCGAAGCTGCGCGCAATGACGTTCCACGAGCGCGCGCTCATGCTCAAAGCGATGGCGAAGTATCTCGTCGAGAAGAAAGACGAGTTCTATCGCGTGTCTGCGGCGACGGGTGCAACCAAGCGCGACGGATGGATCGATATCGAAGGCGGTTTTGGCACGCTCTTCACGTACGCATCGCGCGGCCGGCGCGATTTTCCGAACGAGACGTTTCACGTCGACGGCGTGACCGAACCGCTGTCGAAAGGCGGCACGTTCATCGCGCGGCACATCTGCGTACCACTCGAAGGCGTCGCAGTACACATCAACGCGTTCAACTTCCCCGTGTGGGGAATGCTGGAGAAACTCGCGCCCACGTTGCTTGCGGGCGTGCCCGCAATCGTCAAGCCCGCGACGCTCACGTCGTATCTCACGGAAAGCGTGTTCGCGGAAATGATTGCGTCGCGCATTTTCCCCGACGGCGCAATTCAATTGTTGTGCGGCAGTGCAGGGAATCTGCTCGACCACCTCGACGAACAATGCGCCGTGGCGTTCACCGGCTCGGCGAGCACGGGCCGCATGCTCAAGGCGAGCAAGTCGATTCTCGAGAACAACGTTCGCTTCAATCAGGAAGCGGACTCGCTCAACTACTGCATGCTCGGCCCCGACGCCGCGCCGGGTACCGAGGAGTTCGATCTCTTCATTAAAGAAGTGTCGAACGAGATGACGACGAAGGCGGGACAGAAGTGCACCGCCATTCGCCGCACATTCGTTCCCGAGAACATGCTCGGCGATGTGATGGCCGCACTGCAAAAGCGGCTCTCAGGCGTGACCATCGGTGATCCCGCGGTCGACGGCGTGCGCATGGGCCCGCTCGCGGGACGCGCGCAGGTTGGCGAAGTGCGCAAGAGCGTCGATCGTATTGCGAAAGTCACCGAACGCGTGTTCGGTACGCTCGACGATTTCAATGTGGTCGGCGCCGATCGCGCGAAAGGTGCGTTCTTCCCAACGCTGTTGTTCTACGCGAAGGATCCGTTCAAGGTCGGTGAACCGCACGACATCGAAGCATTCGGACCGGTCAACACGGTGATGCCGTACAAGACCGTCGACGACGCGGTCGAGCTTGCGCGCAAGGGCAGGGGATCGCTCGTCGGCTCACTGTTCACGGCGGACGACAACGTCGCGCGGCAAGTCGCACTCGGCACCGCTGCGTATCACGGGCGGTTGCTGATGGTGAATCGTCATAGCGCGAAAGAATCCACGGGACACGGATCGCCGATGCCGCAACTTGTGCATGGCGGGCCGGGACGCGCGGGCGGCGGTGAAGAAATGGGCGGCCCGCGCGGCGTCCTTCATTACATGCAGCGCACGGCGCTTCAGGGTTCGCCGACGACGCTCACGCGCGTGGTGCGCGAGTACATGCAGGGCGCGGAGCAGAACACGGAGGGCGTGCATCCGTTCCGCCGGCACTTCGAAGAACTCGCAGTGGGCGACACGCTGCTTACCGGAACGCGTACGATCACGCTCGACGACGTCGAGAAGTTCGCGGAACTCTCGGGCGACAAGTTTTACGCACACATGTCCGACGACGACGCGCGTAAGGGCATTTTCGAACGGCGCGTCGCGCACGGGTATTTCATCGTGTCAGCGGCGGCTGGCTTGTTTGTGGATCCGGCGTTCGGCCCAGTGCTCGCGAATTACGGAATGGAGGGCCTGCGCTTTACAAAGCCGGTGTATCCGGGCGACACCATTCAGGTGCGCCTCACCGTCAAACAAAAGACCGCGAAAGAAACGCCGCCCGATGGTGTGCCGCAGGGCGTCGTTGCGTGGGACGTCGAAGTAAAGAACCAGAACGCAGAAGCAGTCGCGGTCTACACGATCCTGACGCTGGTGAGGAGAAAAGTGTGACGCGTCTCGTTCGCGCACTCGCGTTCGGGATCGCGTGTCACGCCGCCGCATCGCCGTTCTCGCGCGCGCACGCGCAGCGTGCGGTCGATGCTGCCGCGATTCGCTCTGCAGCGCCCGATGAATGGCTGACATATGGCCGCGACTACGCCGAGACGCACTACAGTCCGCTTGCACAAATCACGCGCGACAACGTCAGCAAGCTCAAGCTCGCGTGGAGTTCGGCAATCGACGGAACAGCCGGCGCGCTCGAAGCGACACCAGTCGTATCGAACGGCGTGTTGTACGCGACGAGTACGTGGAGCGTCGTGTTCGCACTCGATGCGCGCACCGGCACGCTGAAATGGCGATGGGATCCGCAAATCACGCAGGGCGGACTGCCAGCGGGCGGACCGACCCCCTGTTGTGGTTCGGTCAATCGCGGCGTCGCGATTTATCAAGGCAAAGTGTACGCCGGTTTGCTTGATGGACGTCTCGTCGCGCTCGATGCCGAAACGGGCCGCGTTGTGTGGTCGAAGCAGACAACACCGCCGAACAGCAACTACACCATCACGGGCGCGCCGCGCGTCATCAAAGGCAAAGTCATCATCGGCAACGCCGGCGCGGATCTTGGCGTGCGCGGCTACGTCACTGCGTACGACGCGCAAGCGGGCGAACAGGCGTGGCGCTTCTATACCGTGCCCGGAGATCCGTCAAAACCGTTTGAGTCACGCGCGATGCAAACAGCGGCCGCGACGTGGAAGGGTGAATGGTGGAAACACGGCGGCGGCGGAACCGTGTGGGACGCGATGGCGTTCGATCCTGAAGCCGATCTTCTGTACATCGGTGTCGGCAACGGCGCGCCGTGGAGCAGGGACCACCGCAGTCCTGGCGGCGGCGACAATCTTTTTCTTTCGTCGATCGTTGCACTGCGCCCCGACAGTGGGACGTACGTGTGGCATTACCAGACCACACCTGGCGACGATTGGGACTACACCGCGACACAACCGATCATTCTCGCGGATCTCACGATCGAAGGGCGCGCACGCAAGGTATTGATGCAGGCGCCGAAGAATGGATTCTTCTACGTGATTGACCGGCTCACCGGCGAATTCATTTCCGCCGAAGCGTACACGCCTGTGTCGTGGGCAACGGGCATCGACAGGAAAACGGGACGCCCAATCGAAGCCGCGAACGCACGCTATGGTGCGACAGGTGCGTGGCTCGCGCCCGCGACGCCCGGCGCACACAACTGGCATCCGATGTCATGGAATCCCAACACGGGACTCGTGTACATCCCGGGCCAGAACATGATGCAGTTTTTTCGCACCGCGGCAACGTTCGAGCCTCGACCCGGACAGTTCAACACGGGGCTCTCGGGCACCGGTGCGACTCCGCGCCCAGATCCGCTCGGCCCGCCGGGCTTTCTCGTCGCATGGGATCCCGTTGCGCAGCGCGAGCGATGGCGCATCGCGCTAAACTCGCGCTTCAACGGCGGCACGCTTACGACCGCGGGGAACGTGGTGTTCAGCGGCGCCGCGAACTTGTTGCTCGCGCACGACGCAACGACGGGCGAAAAACTCTGGGAGATGCAGCTCGCGCCCGGGCTTGCGACGCCGGTGACGTTTCGGCTCGACGGTAAGCAGTACGTGACAGTGCTCGCGGGCCGTCCGGGAGTGGACGCGCGGGTGTGGACGTTCGTGCTGGAGTAACGCGCAGCGCGCGCGGCGCATCCGCGCGGCGAACGGCGGTACTACAGCGCGATGATGAAATGATGCGAGCTGATGTGCATGCGTTCGCGGAAGTAGAAGCGATGCGCGTCGTGCCGTTGCACACCCGAGTCGAGCGTCAGCTTGACGCATCCGTGCTCGCGTGCGTGTTGCAGCAACCACTGGAATAGTGCGTGACCGTGGCCGCCGGAGCGCTGCTTTTCGTCGGTCACGAGATCGTCGACGTACAGCACTTTGCCGTTGGAGAACAGCATGTTCATGAACCGGAAACCGGCGACGGCGGTCACTGCGCCGCCCGCTTCGACGTAGGCCAGTTTGAACTCGCCGCTGCGTACCATGGATGTCGTGAGTTCCATGTAACGCGCTTCGTCGAGGTGCGGGCGCAACTGGTGCATCACAGGGAAGCAACGGCGAATGGCCGCATCACTCTCGGCGACTGCAATTGTCGTTTTGCTCATGGTGTCCACGTTAGCGCCCGCGACGGAGCAGTGGAACTCGGGAACATGTGAACCGTTTTCGGCGGTGGCGGTATCGCATTCATGCGCCGCTTCTTCGCTCAGCTTTTCTACGCCTGCATCGCGATCCTCGTCGCGCGAACGATCCGCAACGAGCTCTGATACACGGGCCTACTGGCCATAACGGCTCTGCGCGCGCATTTTGGAGCGCGCATCGATGCCGAGCGCGGTACGACCACACTTGCACGACATCACACATGAGCGACGCCCACCTGCGCGCGCGGTCGGTCTCTGAGATCGTCGATGGCGCCATGGTGCTGTACCGGAAGCATGCCGGCACCTACATGCTCGCAACAGCGCTCGGTCTGGCGCCGCTGGTAATACTGCAGCTGCTCTTTCCCGGCACAGAGACGCTCCTCAACGACGAGAGTGCCGATCTCTCCGCGATTGGCACGGCGGCGATCACGTCGCTCCTCCTGGCAGTCGTTGCCGCCGTGACCTACGCGGCGATTGGTGGTGTGCTGATGGTAATGGCGTCGCGCGCGTACCTGGGCGGTGCGCCCGACATTCGCGACGCAGTTCGCGTCACGCTGCCGCGCGTTCCCGCGCTGGTCGGCGCGACGATCATGAAGGGCATTTTGTGGGGCATCGGTGTTCTGATGCTCCTCGTGGGCTTCTTCTGGTTCCTCGCGCGGTACTTTGGCGTCGAGCAGGCGATCCTGCTCGAAGGGAAGGGCATGAACGATTCGTTCGGGCGGTCTGCGGTGCTCGCGAAGGGACGGATATGGCACATTCTCCTGGTCATGCTGCTCATCGGCATTGTGTACATCGTGCTGTTCGTGTGCGCGGGATTGGCTGCGGCGATGGTCCCGAGCCGGGCGCTTCAGCTGGTGATCAGCAACGTGGCGAGCGTCATCGCGTTGCCGGCGTGGCAGATCGCCATGGTGGTGCTCTACTACGACGCGCGTATTCGTAGCGAAGGCTTTGACCTCGAGCACATGGCAGCCTCGCTCGATTCTGCACCTGCGCGCGGCTGATTCCGATCGTGTTCCTGCAGGGAGCGACGCAGGCCGGTGCCGAGCCCGCGGCGCAAGCGGGCGTGTGGCCTGCGGAAGCTGTCAGGGATACCGTCGCGGAGATCGTGCGTCAGGAAGGATTTGTGCGGGCGCCCGAGTCGATCGCGTCGCGGCTCTGGCGTTTGTTTCTCGACTGGTTTTCGAAGTTCGCCGATCTGTTCGGCGAGTGGCAGTACGGGCGGGTCGTCGCGATCGCGCTGTTCGCCTTGCTGGCGATCCTCATCATTGCGCGGATTGTCGTGGCGATGCGCGCTCAGGACGCCGCAGCGGCCGTCGACGTGGCGGGCCGCCGGCGCAGATCAGCAGCAGACGCGTGGACAAGTGCGCAAGAACTGGCTGCGCGAGGGGCGTTTACTGACGCGGCGCATGCGCTGCTCGCAGCGCTGATCGATGCCTTCGCGGCGCGCGGTGAAGTACGCGTGCACGCATCGAAGACCGCCGGTGATTACGCGCGAGAACTCGTGCGGTCGAGATCGCGGTCGTCGTCCGCGTTCGACACATTCCGCCGCCGCTACGACACGGTCATTTACGGTGCCGGCGGGTGCAGTGCCGATCAGTACGCGGTGATGCTGAGCGACGCACGAACGCTGCTGGGCCACATCGAGGTCGCGTGACGCAGACGGATCGCGCGCAAACGAAACCGCCGCTCATGCAGCGGCCGGCGGTTCTCCTTGCGGGAATCGCGGCGGTGATCACGGTGGTCGCGGTGCTTGCCCCGGACTGGACGACCACGGACACCGACGCGCGCCTGACGACGCTTTCGACGGACCGGATGGGTGCCCGTCTGCTCTACGATCTCGCGGACCGGCTTGGATGGGATGTGGAACGGCGCATGACACGCCATCCCCCGCCGGACACGGCCGTGATTCACGCGATACTCGGCGGCGTGACGCCGTTTCGGAAAGGCGATGTGGGACGCTTGCTCGATCGCGTTCGCGCTGGTGCGGGACTTCTGGTCATCGCGAGCGGCTCTGCGTCCGTGTTCGGTGACTCGCTCCGCGCGCGATCGCATACGAGCGGATACGCCCCCAACGCCGACTCGCTTCGTAGCGTGTGTCCGCGGCGCCGGCCGTTGCGCATGCGGTATTGGGGAGGAAACAACGCCTATCTGCGCACCATTCGATGGAGGGGCGCGAGTCCCGACAGCATGATCGCGTTTATTGAGGCCACGCCGGAGCCGCCGCCGGGGCAAAGGCGCGTCATGCTGCCGAGTCCCGCGATCGTCGGGTTTCCGTACGGACGCGGTCGGGTGGTGCTGTCGCTCGATGCTGACGTGGTGCGCAACGATGCACTGCGTGGGTGCAACTATGGTCTCGAAGTCGCCGCAGTGCGCGCGCTCGAGTATCTGCGTGATGGAGGCGATGCGCCGCGAACGAAAATCGTGTTCGACGAATTCCATCAGGAATACGGTGATCAGCCCGGCGCGATGACGACTATTGGCCGCTATCTGAGCCGCACCTCGTCCGGGAATACGCTCATGCAACTCTGCGTTGCGGGGCTGTTGGTGCTGCTGGCTCTCGGTCCGCGCGCGCTCCCGCCACGCGTCGTGGTGCGGGTTGAACGCCGCTCGCCATTCGAACACGTCGACGCACTCGCGCGCGCGTATATGCTGGTGGGCGCATCGCGCACCGCCACGTCACGGCTCATACGCGGGCTGCGGCGTCGCGTGGAGCCCGGTTCATTTCGTTCAACCCGCACGCTCACCGCGGAAGCGTTTCTCGATCACGTCGTTCGCGATTTTCCCGCGCTCGCGCCGGACGCAGCGACGGTGCGCAACGCACTCACGAATCGCGTTTCTCCGCGCGAGTTCGTGCACGTGGGCGCGGCACTGACCAAACTCGAATCCTCTCTCACACGATTCTGACATGACACTCACGCCTGAACGCGGCGCGGAACTGTTGGCCAACGTGCGCACGGCGATCGCCGGCGTCGTCGTTGGCCAGAACGACGCTATTGACGACGCACTGGTGGTATTCCTCGCGCGCGGGCACCTCCTCGTCGAAGGCGTGCCTGGCACCGCGAAAACGCTGCTCGTGCGATCGGTCGCGAGCGCGCTCGGACTGCGGTTCATGCGCATTCAATTCACGCCCGACTTGATGCCGGCCGATGTCACGGGTGTCTCGATGCTGCGCGATCCGGCAAAGGGATTCGAGTTTCACGCCGGACCCGTGTTTACGGAGATTCTGCTTGGCGACGAAATCAATCGCGCACCGGCGAAGACGCAATCGGCGCTGCTCGAAGCGATGGGCGAGCGACAAGTGACCGTCGATGGTGTGTCGCGACCGCTCAGCGCGCTGTTCACCGTGTTCGCGACGCAAAACCCCGTTGAGCACGAGGGCACGTATCCGCTGCCCGAAGCGCAACTCGACCGATTCCTTCTCAAGACGGTCGTGCGGTATCCCGCAGCGGACGCCGAGCGCGACATGCTCGCACGGCATGAAGCCGGGTTTGATCCCGAGCGTACCGACGGTCCACTCGTCGCGCCGGTATTGTCCCGCGACGATGCGCTCGCGGTGCGGTCGCTTGTCGACGGTGTTCGCGTCGCACCGGAAGTGCGCGACTATATCACCGCGATTACGCGTGCAACGCGCGAAGAAGCAACGCTGTCGCTCGGCGCGTCGCCGCGCGCGACCGTCGCGCTGATGCGCGCCGCTCGCGCCGCCGCCGTTCTCGAAGGGCGGCCGTTCGTTGTTCCGGACGATGTGAAAGCGCGCGCGCATTCCGTGCTTCGTCACCGCATCACGCTCTCGCCGGAACTCGAAGTGGAAGGCCGGTCGGCAGATGATGTGCTTGCAGCGCTGCTCCTTCGCATCGAGGCGCCGAAGTAGTCGTGGCTCATGTGCGCGCAGTTGAGCGGCCCGCACGCGGACCGTGGCTCCGGCTCGTACCCGAACGGCGCCTCGCCGTCTCGCTCGCGCTCGCTGCGCCGCTCTGGCTCATTCCCGGGCTTGCCGGACGCATGCTTGCGGTCGGTGCGCTCGTCGCGATCGCCGTGTGCGTCATCGCGGACATGTTTCGCTTGCCTCCGGCGCGTGCGATCGGCGTGACGCGCGTCGTGCCTGCGACGGTCGGCATCGGTGATACCGTCGACGGTTCGTACGCAGTCGCACCGCGATGGGCGCACGCGCTCGACATTCATTTGTACGATGAGATTCCCGTGGCGCTGCGCGGCGGCGTCGGCGTCGCGACCGTGCGGGTGCAACCGCACACTACGGGCCACTTCGATTTCACGCTCACTGGCATGACGCGGGGGCGCGCAGCGCTCGGGCGCGTGGGCGTGCGCGTCACGACGCCGCTCGGTTTTCTTGCTGGACGACACTGGGTGTCACCCGGCGACGAAATGCTTGTCGCGCCGTCGGTGACCGGTGTGCGACGGTATCGCTTGCTCGCAATGCAGCACCGCCTCGATGCAATGGGTGTGCGCGCGCTCGCGCGCAAAGGCGACGGCCAGGGTTTCGCGGGTTTGCGCGATTACGCGCTTGGCGACGATCCTCGCCACATTGACTGGAAGGCGACGGCGCGTCGCGCACGTCTGACGACGCGCGAGTTCACCATCGAGCGATCGCAAACGGTATTCACGCTGATCGATGCCGGGCGCGGCATGACACAACTCGCCGGTGAATACTCACGCTTTGAGCACGCGCTGTCAGCGGCTGTCGTATTGTCCGACATCGCCGCCACCGCGGGGGATCGCGTCGGCACGCTCGTGTTTGACGATGAGATTCGCGCGTTTGTACCGGCCAACCGCAGCCGCGGTGCGTTACAAGCGGTGCGCGATGCGCTCGTTCCCGTGGTGGCGACGACGATCGAGCCGGATTACGCGATGGCATTCCGGTTTCTCGCGACGCATCAACGCAAGCGCGCGTTAGTCGTGTTCTTCACCGACGTGATCGATCTGCGCGCATCGCAATCGCTGATGGCGCACGTCGCGCGCAGCGCAGCCCGCCACCTCGCTCTCGTGGTTGCGCTTCGCAACGATGCCATCTTCGACGCGGCGATTCCTGGGTCGCGCGCAGTAGCTGCGAGCGCGCTCTACGAACGAGCGGCGGCGGAAGAGCTGATTCTCGCGCGCGAGGAAGCGCTGGAACGCATGCGCCGCGCCGGTGTCATCGTGCTGGACGTGTCACCTCGCGTGATGACATCCTCCGTCATCAACCGTTACCTGGAGCTCAAAGCGCGCGGGGCAATCTGACGACGGCGAGGCGCAAATAGACGTATAGCATCACCGCAGTGGTACCGGACACGGCGAGCTTGCCCGCGAGTGGCCACCACGGAATTGGTGAAACCAGGCCCTCGAGTAGCCCAGCGACGACGAGCAGCATTGCAGCGCCCGCGACGAGCTTGATTGCCCGACGTGCGTTGTGCGCGAGCGCGGCACGGCGCGTGCGCGCACCAGGAATGAGCAGCGCTGCTGCGAGTAGGAAGCCGGCGCCACCGGCAATGCAAATCGCCGTCAACTCGAGAACGCCGTGCGGCGCAACGAACGCGAGCAGCAACGACCCAATGCCTTTCGACGCATAAAGTCCGAAGAACGCCCCGATCGACACGCCGTTGCTCAGGAGCACTCCGCCGGTGAGGACCCCAGCGCTGATACCGCCGGCGAACGCGAAGAACGACACTTGCACGTTGTTCGCAATGATGCTGGTTGCCATCACCGGTCTGAGCATTCCCGGGTCGTCGATATAGCCGTCGCCGGACGCCGCGCGCTGCACGCCTTCGTCGGCGCGTTCCATCATTCCCGGCGGAAGCAGTAGCTCCGCCGCGGCGGGATCGCGGACCACCGCGGTAAACGCAATCGCCATTGGTCCGAACAGCATCGCAGCAGCGAGGAGAATCGGTACGTACGAAGCACGAATTTCGCGAGGGACGGCGACGAACATGAAGTTGATCACTTCGCGCCATGCGATGTTCGTGCGCCGATACAGCAAGTTGTGCGCGCCGGCCGCGAGACGATTGAGATAAAACACTTCCCCGGCATCGTCGCCGCGCGTCGCGGTACGTAGCCGTGCAAGATCGCCAGTGACTTCGCGGTACTCGCGCACGAAATCGCGCGCATCGGTCTCCGTCATCGCGCCGATTCCGCCCGTTTGCGCGCGTGAAAGTCGCGCGGCGAATGTCGCCCACCGCGACGATCCGCTCGCGATGATTGCGTGACGCTCGCGGGCGGCGCCCGTGTCCGTTCGATGCGCTACACCTCTCGCGCGCGCGGCACGTTCCGTGGCGTGCAAGCGTACCAACTGCTCGGATGCCGTATTGCCCTCGACGTCCTGTAACGCCGCAAAAAAACGTGTCGCGAGTTGCTCGGTGAATGCGCGGCGGCGCGCCGGCTCGAGTTCCGAGGCGCGCGCGACAAAGCGATCGAGCACGCCGTACTCCGCATCCGTGAGCACGGTGTGCATCGGGATCGGATCGTTCGTGACCTGAGCGGGCGCGCTCGCGGCGGCCTGACGTTTTGCGCCACCCTCGTGCACCACGAGCGTTCCGGCGGCCATGTCACCGAGGCGCTTCGCCTGGCGCGACAGCAGCAGGCTCGTCATGCCGACGCCGTAGAAGAACCCCGGCTGCATGTCGACAACGCGGACCAGATTGCGAATCGCAGATGCTGAAAAGTTGACCGCGTAGCCGCCGTCGCGAACGACGCGCAACCGCATCACGCGCTTGCCCGGCGTCTGGCCGTCGGCCAGCGCTTCGAACAGCACGTAGTACGCCCAGTCGGTGAGAAAGTAGACGACGACCATGAGTGCATAGAACCACGCCATCGTTGATCCCGCGGCGCGAAGCCCAACGTCCGGCAGGATTGCGGCAACACCGACCAGCAAGAGGATCTTCAGGAACAGTCCGATTATTGCGTCGATCACCGCGGCTCCGGCGCGCGACCCGAGTCCGGCGACGGTATACGACACCACCACGAGTTCAGGTGTCTCGACATCGACCTGTTCTGTCAGCGCAGCGTAGCCATCCGTGCGCGGTTTAGCGGGCTGGTTCATCGCGATGAGTATGCGGCGAAGGCGTGTGCGCCGCCACCATATTGACGCGCGTCAATGAACGATTCTCGCGCCTCAACCAGCGTGCTTGCCTGGCCACGCGTGCCCATCGGCATACGTCACATGGCCGTCGGCGCGTTCTGGTTCAGCCTCATGAGCGTGTGCGTGAAGCTCGCGGGCCGTCGGCTGCCGAGCATGGAGATCGTGTTCTTTCGCGGCCTGCTCACGCTCGGCCTCAGTTACGCAATCATCCGTCGTCACGGTCTCGCGAATCCGTGGGGCACGCATCGCCCACTGCTCGTGCTTCGTGGTACGCTTGGCGCCGCGGCGCTGTGCTGCTTCATGTTTTCGCTCACGCACCTGCCGCTCGGTGAAGCGACGCTGATTCAGTACACGAATCCCATCTTTGCGGTCATCATCGCCGCAGTATGGTTTCGCGAACGTATGCGCGCGGCGGAGTTCGCGGCGCTCGCCGGCGCACTCGCGGGCGTGATCATGGTGACGCGTCCATCGGCGATCTTCGGAGGAGCCGGCGGACACATCCCCGTCGGCCATGCGCTCATTGCGTTGCTCGGCGCTGCGTTTGCCGGATCAGCGTATGCAACGATTCGCAGATTGCGTGGAGAACATCCGGACGTTGTCGTGTTCTATTTGCCGCTCATGCAAATCCCGATGTCGATCCCGTTCATCGCATCGAGTTGGCGCTGGCCAACGTGGCCGGAATGGTTGCTGCTCATCGGTATGGGCATTTCAACGCAACTCGCGCAGCTGAACATGACGCGCGGATTGCAATTGGAACGAACCGCACGCGCTACGACGACGGGTTATTTGCAGATCGTGTTCGCGGGCGTGTGGGGAGCGACGATATTCGGTGAACATCCGGGACTGTGGACGTTCATAGGGGCGTTAGTAATTCTCGGGAGCACAGTGGCTCTCGTAGTCATGCACCCGCCCAAAGACCAAGGGACGCCGTCTGGAACGGCGTAGTGGGCCGACTGGAACGGCGTAATGACTGCTGAGCTGTGTCGCTTAACCGGCCGTAACGCCAAATCTTTCACGCGCCGCGGCCACCGCGTGCGCCAGCGCGTCGACGTCTGACACATCGTTGTATACCCACACCGATGCGCGCGCGGTTGCGCCTTCACCGAGCCATTGGGTGAGCGGCTGCGCGCAATGATGTCCCGCGCGAATGCAGATGTTTTCCGCGTCGAGGAATTGCGACAGATCGTGCGGGTGCACGCCATCGACCGCAAAACTCACCGCGCCGCTCCGGCGTTCTGCCGGCGGTCCGAAGATGCGCACGCCATCGATGGCCGCGAGGCGTTCGATCATGCGCGTCGTCAGCGTGACCTCATGCGCGCGCACGTTGTTCATGCCGAGTTTCGTCAGCCACGTCGCCGCAGCGGCGAGGCCGACTGCACCTTCGACGTTTGGCGTGCCCGCTTCGAATTTGTGCGGCACGACGTTCCACGTCGTGTCGAGATCGCGCACGTATTCGATCATGTCGCCGCCCATTTGCCACGGGGGCATCGCTTCGAGCAGCGCGCGTCGTGCCCACAATCCACCGCTGCCCATCGGCCCGCCCATCTTGTGTCCGCTGAACGCGTAGAAGTCCACGCCCAGGTCGAGCACGTCGACAGCGAGATGCGGAACCGCCTGCGCACCATCGCATACGACGATCGCACCAACCTCGTGCGCCATCTTCGCAATCTTCGCGACGGGATTGATGGTGCCCAGGACATTGGAGACATGGGGGAGGACGACGGCCTTAGTTCTGGGCTGTGAGCCGTGAGCCGTGAGTAGCTGCCGCAAGTGATCCAGATCCAACTCCCCTGTCGCCGTCAGCTCCGCAATCGCAAAAGCCGCGCCCTTTCGCTTCGCCAACTGCTGGAACGGAACAAACGCGCCGTGGTGTTCCATGCGCGTGGCGATGATGCGATCGCCGGATTGCACGTTGAGCTCGCCCCAGCTGCGCGCGACGAGGTTCAGCGCTTCCGTTGTTCCGCGCACGAACAACAAACAATCCGGATCCGCGCCCGCGCCAATGAATGACGCGACTTGCGCGCGCGCGTCGTGATAGCGCTCCGTCGCGCGCACCGACAATGCGTACGCACCGCGGTGCGGATTCGCGTTGTCGTGCTCGTAATACGAACGAATCGCGTCGAGTACGACCGCGGGCTTCTGCGATGTTGCCGCAGAGTCGAGATAACGCAGGCCGGGATTGCCGGCGAGCAGCGGAAACTCTTTTCGATGAACGAGCATCAGAACCTCGGCAACGGCGCGCGCACGAACACGTCACCATCCGTAACGCGCACCTGACAGAGCGTCATGCGGCCGCACGGTGCTTCACCTTTCGGCCCGCGCACGCTCAAACCTGTTGAAGAGCAGTACGCTGCGCCGTGACGCGCGCATACCACCGAACCATCAGCGAGCAACTCACCATCGGACAACGGGAACTGCTGGTGCGGACACCGGTCGATCATGGCGAAGAAAGCGCCATCGCGATTGCCCACACACACGCGCGTCCCATCCTGCAACACCGCCGCGCGCAACATCAGATGCGCAACCTCATCCGCGCGACACACGCGCTCGAACTCGCGCGTATCCTCTGCAGCATCGACGCTGCGCAGGGCGGTCATACGCTACTCCGTGCTGATCGCGTTCGAGTCGCCGTCGAGCGCCGCTTTCATCGCGTGCCACGCCAGCGTCGCGCACTTCACGCGAATCGGGTACTTCGACACGCCGCCGAGTGCGCGCAGCGATCCCAACGACGCGTCGCCCGGTTCCTTACCGGTCACCATCGCGTGAAACCGGTCGAACACCGCATTGGTTTCCTCGCGCGTTTTTCCTGCGATGGCCGCCGTCATCAGTGATGCACTCGCTTTCGAGATCGCGCAGCCCTGACCGTGGAACGTCACTTCAGCAACACGATCACCTTCAACGCGCACCCACACCGTCACCTGATCGCCGCAGAGCGGATTGCGACCCTCCGCGTGCCCAGTCGCGTGCTCCAACTCGCGAAAGTTTCGCGGGCGGCGGTTGTGTTCGAGAATCGTTTCCTGGTACAGCGCCTCAAGGTTGGCCACCTGCGTCCTCCCTACAACTGCAAACGCAACGCAGAGCCGCAGAGGACGCGGAGATACGCAGAGAACTGACTGCTGGTAACAGCACTCGCCGAGCACGCGCCGGCCTCGCGAGCGTTGTTACCACAAGTCCTTCTCTGCGGTCCTCTGCGTTCTCCGCGGCTCTGCGTTGCGTTTGTCGTTCCTCGGTCGCACCTCATGATTCACGCGCGTTGTAGCGTTCGAACGCCAATGTCTGGAGCGATTCGCGCACCGGCTCGACTTCGAGCGTGCCCAGCACTTCTGCCGCGAACGCGTACGTGAGCAGCGCGCGCGCTGCTTCGCGACTGAGTCCGCGGCTCTTCAGATAGAACTGTGTGTGCTCATCGAGCCGGCCCACTGTCGCGCCGTGCGTGCACTTCACGTCGTCCGCGAAGATCTCGAGCTGCGGTTTCGTATCGACCTTCGCGCGCTCCGACAACAGCAGCGCGTGATTCGTCTGCTTGCCGTCCGTCTTCTGCGCGATCGGATCGACGAGCACTTTGCCATTGAACACGCCGTGCGATTCGTCGTCGAGAATGCCCTTGTACAACTCGCGGCTCGCGCACGACTCCGCGGCGTGATGCACGAACGTCTGGTGGTCACAATGTTGCCGCCCACGCAGCAGGTACAAACCGTTGAGGCGCGCTTCGCCGCCCGGCTGTGACAGCGTGGTGTACACGTTCGCGCGCGACAATCGCGCGCCGGCCGCAAAGGAGAAGGCGTGCAGTGACGCGTCGCGTCCCTGGATTGCCTGCACAGTGCTGACGTGAAACGCGTCCGTCGATTCCTGCTGCACGTTGCAGAACTCCACGCGCGCGCCGTCGCCGACACGGACTTCACTCACCGCGTTCGTGAAATACGGCGTGCCGTCGACGCCGGAGAAATACTGAACGATCGTGAGGCGGCTGTTCGCGCCAACATCGACGAGCAAACGCGGCGACAACATCGCGCCGTTCGCTGACGAATCCGCGACCCAGAAGATGTGCAACGGCTCATCGACGACGACGTCGGCTGGAATGCGCACGACAACACCGTCCGCGGCAAACGCCGTGTTGAGTGCGGTGAATGCGCTCCGCTCGAACGACGCAAGCGACGCGAGATTCGCCTGCACGAAATCCGGATCCGACGACACCATCGCTGACAGCGTTGCGATCTCCACTTCTGCCGGCAATGACGCGAACGACGATGCGTCGCGCGAGAACCGGCCGTTCATGAACACGAGCGTATTGTCGCCGGCGCGATGCACCGTGCCCGCGCTGAACTTTGCGGCACCTCCGGCCGGCGCGAGCGTGAATTGCTTCTCCGCGATTGGCGCGACCGATGTGTAGTGCCAGTCTTCGTCGCGCGTGCTCGGGAATCCAAGCGCCGTGAACGTGTCGAACGCGCGGCGCCGCAGCGCCGGCAACCACGCCGGTCCCGCGCCGCCCCCGTTGTTCGAGAACGCCGCGAACGCGTCGCGGTACGTCGCGATGGTCACGCCGGCGCTCCTTCGAGCAGCCAGTCGTACCCGCGCTCCTCCAGCTCCAGCGCGAGTTCCTTTCCTCCCGAACGGATGATGCGGCCTTCAGCGAGCACGTGCACGAAATCCGGCACGATGTAGTTCAACAAACGCTGATAGTGCGTAACAACGATCGCGGCGCGATCAGGACGGCGCAGTTTGTTCACGCCATCCGCAACGATGCGCAACGCGTCGATGTCGAGACCCGAATCAGTTTCGTCGAGAATCGCGAGCTTGGGCTCGAGCACCGCCATCTGCAGAATCTCGTTGCGCTTCTTCTCGCCGCCCGAGAATCCCGCGTTCACCGCGCGGTGCACCATCTCAGGATCCATGTCCACCAGCTTGAGCTTCTCGGCCATCACATCGAGAAACTCCATTGGATCGATTTCGGTTTCGCCGCGCGCTTTGCGCAGCTCATTGTACGCCGAGCGCAGGAAGTACGCGTTCGTGACGCCGGGGATTTCGACCGGATACTGAAACGCGAGGAAGATGCCCTTCTGTGCGCGCTCTTCCGGTTCGAGTTCGAGCAAACTCTCGCCCTCGAACACCATGTCGCCGCCCGTGACTTCGTAACTCGGATGTCCGGCGACAACCTGCGCGAGCGTCGATTTGCCCGAACCGTTGGGGCCCATGATCGCGTGCACTTCGCCCGCTTTTACGGAGAGCGAAATACCGCGAAGGATTTCTTTTTCAGCGACGGTTGCTTTGAGCTCTTTTATGTCAAGCATTTCGAGAAGACGAGAGGACGTGTGTTGTTCACTACCGACTACCGCCTACAGACTACCGACTTCACCCGACTGATCCTTCCAGCGAGATCCCGAGCAACTGCTGTGCTTCCAATGCAAACTCCATCGGCAATTCCTTGAACACTTCCTTGCAGAAGCCCGCGACGATCATGGAAATCGCGTGCTCCGTGTTGAGGCCGCGCTGCTTGAGGTAGAAGATCTGGTCTTCACCGATCTTCGACGTCGACGCCTCGTGCTCAACTTGCGATGTGTTGTTCTGTACTTCGATGTACGGAAACGTGTGCGCACCGCACTGATTACCGATCAGCATCGAGTCGCACTGCGTGTAATTGCGCGAGTTCGCCGCTTTCGGGAGCATGTGCACTCGGCCGCGATACGAATTGTTACCGTGGCCCGCGCTGATGCCCTTCGAGATGATCGTCGACTTCGAGTTGCGGCCGATGTGAATCATCTTCGTGCCCGTATCGGCCTGCTGGCGGTTGTTCACCACGGCGACCGAGTAGAACTCGCCGACGGAATCGTCGCCCTGCAGAATCACCGACGGATACTTCCACGTAATCGCGGAGCCCGTCTCGACCTGGGTCCACGAAATCTTCGAACGCGCGAACGCTTTGCCGCGCTTGGTGACGAAGTTGAAGATGCCGCCCACGCCCTCTTTGTCGCCCGCGTACCAGTTCTGCACGGTCGAGTACTTGATCGTCGCGTTGTCGAGCGCGACGAGTTCGACGACCGCGGCGTGCAACTGATTCGTTGAGCGCTTCGGCGCCGTGCAGCCTTCGAGATACGACACCGACGCGCCTTCGTCCGCCACAATCAGCGTGCGTTCGAATTGTCCCGTGTCGGCCGCGTTGATGCGGAAGTACGTCGACAACTCGAGCGGGCACTTCACGCCCTTCGGCACGTAGCAGAACGAGCCGTCGGAGAACACCGCCGAATTGAGCGCGGCGAAAAAGTTGTCGCTGTACGGCACAACCGAGCCGAGGTAGCGCTGAACGAGATCGGGATGTTCGCGCACCGCTTCGGAAATCGAGCAGAAGATCACGCCGGCTTTGGCGAGCTCTTCCTTGAACGTCGTACCGACGGAGACCGAGTCGAAGATGGCGTCGACGGCCACGCCCGCGAGCGCTTTCTGTTCGCGCAGAGGGATGCCGAGCTTTTCGTAGGTGCGGAGCAGTTCAGGGTCGACTTCGTCCAGCGACTGGAGCGGTTTGACGCTCTTGGGCGCCGAGTAGTACGAGATCCCCTGGTAGTCGATCTTCGGGTACGTGACGTTCGGCCAGTGCGGCTCGGTCATCGTGAGCCAGCGCCGGTATGCCTTCAGCCGCCAGTCGAGGAGCCACTGCGGCTCCGACTTCTTCTGGGAGATGAGTGCGATGACGTCTTCGCTCAGCCCAGGCGGCACCGTATCGGCATCGATTTCTGTGACGAAACCGTGCTGATACTCGCGGTTGACGAGGCTTTCAATCGAGGAGCTCATTGCGGAGCAATTTAGTCGGAAATTGG
>DATELA010000033.1:0-47853 GCA_035277145.1 Gemmatimonadaceae bacterium
TACCGGCGGACAAACTCTCGGCGCTGAGACATAATGGTGATTTCACTCCACGGCACGGCCGCCTCCTTGAGGCAGCTGAACTTGCCGAAGTCCTCACCTATCAGCCCGGTCTATTCGCGTGCGATCCTGTCGGTCTGTACCTAGGGACTAACAACGATAGGGACTAACAACGATAGGGACTAACAACGACGGCGCGGTCGTCGTTCTCGTGCGTGGTCGTTCTCGTAGGTAGTCGTGCTCGTGTTCAGTCGTTCTCGTGGGTAGTCGTGCTCGTGTTTAGTCGTGCTCGTGTCTAGTCGTGCTCGTGTCTAGTCGTGCTCGTGTTTAGTCGTGCTCGCCCTTAGCCGTTATCGGATCCCCAACAGCTTATGCGTCTGCAGCGATAGCCTCCACTGCGGATGCGCGAGACAGTATTCAGCCGCGCGTTTCGTATTCTCCGCAACACGCGGCCCGTCCATCGGCTGTAAAGAGAAGTAGTCGAACGCGAGATCGGCGAATTGTTCCGGTCTCGCTTGTTCTTGCGGGTACACAAGCTTGAGTTCGTGACCGCTCGTCAACACAAGCGGCGCATCGGCCTTGGGACTCACGCAAATCCAATCGAGTCCGCGCGGTGCGGGTTGCGTGCCATTGGTCTCGACCGCGACTTCAAACCGGCACGCATGTAACGCATCGATCGCCGCGTCATCGAGTTGCAGCAACGGTTCACCGCCTGTGCACACGACGAAGCGTTTTGAGCGCGCACCATTGCTCGGCCAACGCGCTGCGACGGCGTCCGCGAGTTCATCGGCCGTCGCGAACTTGCCTCCGTCTGGTCCAACGCCAACAAAGTCCGTGTCGCAAAAATTGCAGACGGCGCTCGCGCGATCCGATTCGCGGCCGGTCCAAAGATTGCAACCGGAGAAACGCAAGAACACCGCAGGGCGTCCGGCCTGCGCGCCTTCACCCTGCAGCGTGAAAAAGATTTCTTTAACCGTGTACATCAGTGCGCGCGCACCGCGTAGCGCGTTGGATCGGCGATGCCCGCTTCGGCGAATCCTTTCTTGCGGAGCAGGCACGCATCGCATGCACCGCACGCGCCGCCGTCGGGCGACGGATCGTAACACGACCACGTCTCGCTGAAGTTGACGCCGAGTTTCGCACCAAGCTCGACAATCTGCCGTTTGCTTTTCTCGAGCAACGGAGTGTGAATGCGAAACTTCGCCGTTCCCTCGACGCCGGCTTTCGTTCCGAGATTCGCCATCGACTCGAACGCGCGAATGTACTCGGGCCGGCAATCGGGATATCCGGAGTAGTCGATCGCGTTCACACCGATGAACAAGTCCGATGCGCCGATCGATTCCGCCAACGCAAGCGCGAGCGACAGGAACACAGTGTTGCGCGCGGGCACGTATGTCACCGGTATTCCGTTCGCCATCTCGTTGTCAGATCGGCCTTTCGGAACCGCTGTATCGCTGGTGAGCGCTGAGCCACCGAACGCGCGCAAATCCACGTCGACCACCACGTGCGACGCAACGTCGTATTTAGCGGCAAGCGAGCGCGCGGCGTCCGTTTCGTTCGCGTGGCGCTGGCCGTAACGAACGGTAAGCGCGTGTACGCGCCACTCGTTGTGCGCAACAAGCGCCAGCAGCGTAGTGGAATCGAGTCCGCCACTGAACAGGAGGACGCACTTGCGGTGCTTTTCAGATGGCGCGGTCACGCCTCAAAATACCTGCGCCAACCGCCGTGTGGTGCGACGTCAGCCTTTGTACGAGCGGAACGTACCGGTAATCAGGCCTTCGCCTTTGCCAAGCCGGCCGACCAGTTCGCGCAATCGCGCGGAACTGGAGAGCAACGTGTGCGATGCCGCGGTCATCTCCTGGCATGCCGCGCTCTGTTCCTGCGTCGACGCGCTCACCTCTTCGGCCGACGCGGCGTGCGCTTCGGCCGTCTTCGTCACGGCTTGCAAGCCCTCGGCTGCCTCCGCGACACCCGCGGCGTTCTCGTCGGCGGCTTTCGTGAGCTGCGCGGCCGCATCGCGCGTGCGCTCCGCCGCCGCCGTAATCGCCGAGAGTGCGCCGTCCAAATCGCGCGACACAAACTCGATTTCGTCGACACGTTTCGCGCCCGTTTGCATCGCGCGCGACGTGGTCGTGACCCGTGTGGTAATTCCCGCGGTCAACTGCACAATGTCTGTCGCTGATTCCTGCGCTTGCTCAGCGAGCTTGCGCACTTCGTCAGCGACGACGGCAAACCCGCGTCCGGCCGCGCCGGCGCGCGCCGCTTCGATTGCCGCATTCAGTGCAAGCAGATTTGTCTGTTCGGCGATACGCGCAACGGCCGACACGAACTTGTCGATCGTTGCCGTTGCTTCGGTCAACGCTTCGGCTTCGCGCGACGCACGCTGCACGGTCTCGCGAATATCGGAGAGCACGCGCAGTGATCGTGTGAGCTCATCGCGCCGGCTGCGCGCGGTGCGTTCGATGTCGCCGGCGAGTTCACCGACTTCCGACGCGCGCTCACGCACGGTCACGGCGCGATCGCGAATACCGCGCAACGCGCCATCGACTTCACCGATACGCGAGACCTGATTCTCCGCGCCCGACGTGACTTCGCCCATCGCCGACGACACGTGACTCGCGGTCGTCGCGATCTGCTCGGAAATCGACGCGAGATCCTGCGACGACGACGCCACTTCGTCTGCGGTACTTCCTGTGACGCCCGCGAGCTGCGACAGCGATTCCGCGGAATCGTTCATCGCTTTTGCGAGCGCGCGAAACTCACCGGGCATTGCCTGCGTCGCGCGCGTTGCGAGTTGGCCCGCTGACAGTGCGCGCGCTTGCGCGACGAGCGCAGAGAGCGCGCGCGAGAACTGGCCGAACGTACTGAGGACCACCGCAATGCCAACCCCGAGAGCGCCAATCACGATCGCGAGCGTGATGTTGCCGCGCGAAACGGCGTCGTCGCGGAGCGAGGTTGTCACTGCAGACATCTGTCCGGCGCCAAGAATGCTCAACCGCTGGACATCGTCGAGTAATGCAATTTCGAGATCGCGCGCACTCTCGGCCGCGCGACGCGCAGCATCAATGCGATTCAAGTCGCGCAGGCGATGCGACAAGGCGAGCTGTACTTCGAGAGCAGACAGTCGCTGATCGATCGTCGCGAGCAATCCGAGTTCCTGCGACGTCATGCCCGCCAGATTCGTCAGCGAGCGCTGGAGTTCGTGCGCCGCCCAGCCGCGTTGCTGAAACTGTTCGTGCGACGCAACGTCACCGCGTTCGAGATACCGCGTGCCCGCGGAGATCTCCTGCGCGATCGTGCTCGTGAGCAGGGCGGTGAGGCGCGATCCGTCGCGGACGAGGGTGAGCGACTCGCCGATGGTCGTCGACATTCCCAGCAGCGATGCGCGTCCGCGCAGCCCCACGAACAAGCTGATCGCGACGAGCAAGATGAAGCTGAGCGCCAGCCTGAAACGGATCGAATCCCAGCTGCCGCTGCCGGTCACTTGATCGTCTCCACCGTCGGACGGCCACCGCGCACGCGCGTGAGAACGATGCTCTTGCCAACCGGGTCACCGTCGGTGCGGAAACGGATTTGGCCAGTCGCGCCGCGCGGTGCATCGTTCGCGGGAATGTTCGCGAGCCAGTCGCGGATTTTTGCGCGCTCACCGCCAACTTCGGCCATCGCACTCGCGATGACATTGGTCGCGTCGTACGCAAGCGCCGCATTGCCGTCGGGCGCCATTTGGTAACGCTTCTGGAACGCATCGACGAACGCGCGTGCCTCCGCGCGCTGGTCGTTCGGTGAAAATGGCGCGCCAATGAGTGCGCCTTCCGACGCGGGCTCGGTGATTACGCCGCTCCATCCGTCGCCGCCCATGAACGTCGCGACGAGGTTTTGCTTACGCGCCTCACGCAGCACAACCACGCCGGGCTCGGCCGTGCTCGCGACGAACACGATGTCGGGACGGCGTTGCTTCAGGTACGCGATGTACGGCTCGGCGTCCTTGATCGCCACGTCGATCGGGTCGATCGACAACACTTCACCCTGAAACGAATTGCGAAATACGTTCGCGAGGCCGCGTCCGTATCCGTTGCTCTCGTAGAGAATCGACGCCCGTCGCAGGCCGAGCGCTGTCGCGGCGCGCGCGAGTTCACTTCCGTTCGCGGAGTCGCTCGAGATGACGCGGAATGCCCACGGTGAGATGCCGGTGAGCGCCGGTGAGGATGCGGTCGTCGCGACAGCAGCCAAGTGACCGTCGTACACTTTCGCGGCGGCGAGCATTGCGCCCGACGTCACGTGTCCAACAACAGCGCTAATTGCGGGATTGTCGACGAATTGCTGCGCGATGACGGTCGCACGACCGCCCTGTCCGCTGTCGTCCTGAAACTCGACGCGCAGTCTCACGCCTTTGATGCCACCACGCGCGTTGATCTCACTGACGGCGAGCTCGATGCCACGCCGGTTCATCTGTCCGAACCCCGGCGTCCACGGACCTGACGCTCCCAACACGTATTCGTCGCGCGCGGGACCTCCGCACGACAGCACGACCGCCAGGGCGACGAAGACGAAGGATCGTGACAACGGATGGATGGGGAGCAGTACAACTGGACAACTCGGTTCAACAGCGCCGGCGTCGTCGCCGCGCAGCGACACAGAATTTGGCGTCCGGGACTACGTTTTGAAAGAACAACCTCTCGCGAACCGGCGAATAACGACTGCGATGCAGAGCGACGAACTCCTGGAAGCGCCGGCGCGGAAGCGGCTCGCGCTACTGCGCACGACCGCGGTCGTGGCACCGTGGATCGCCGCGTTCGTGTTCGCCGCGGTGAGTTACGGCATCTCCCCCGTCGCGCCGTACGCGGACGGTTTCCCGTCCGGCGCGCGGCGGCTGCTGACTGGGTGCCTGTTCGGCTCGGGTGTGCTGTCGATTCTCGTGTGGGTGGCGTTGCGGACTCCGCGTTCGCCGCGCACCCTCGCCGCCGCAATGACGGCGTGCTACGTCGGTGCGCTCTGGGTCGCGGTACTCGGCGCCGCCGCCTGGGGTCGCGGTGCGGCTTTGGGATGGTTTGTCATGACGTACGTCTGGGCGCTGGCGGTCGTGTTCGCGCTATTCCCGCTTGGCCGACGATAGCCGAACAACAGCAAACGCAACGCAGAGGGGCAGAGAACGCAGAGGGTCGCAGACAACTGACTGTTGGTGACGGCGCTCGCCGAGCGCACGCCGGCGTGGCGAGCGTTGTTACCACAAGTCTTTCTCTGCGGTCCTCTGCGTTCTCAGCAGTTCTCTGCGTTGCGTTTCGAGCGCTGCGCTTATCTCGCTTTGGCTGCGTCGCGCATTTCAGCGAGTTCGCGCCGCGCATCGGCCACTTGCTGTGCGGCAATGCCATCCGCGTCTTTCCATCGGCGAATGAATTCCTCGTACGCGGCGACGGCCTTCTCGCGTTCATCGAGTTGCTTCCAGAGCCGCGCACGCGCGAGAATCGCGCGCGCCCAGATTGTGTAGCCCGGCTCGGCAAGGCCCGCGCGCAGCACGCGCGTCCCGAGTTTCACCGCCTCATACGTTTCCGCGGCCTGGCGCGTCAGCCCGAGTTTCGCCAGCACCTCCGCGCGCGCCATCGCGCGCATGCCGCCGATACTGAATTGTGCGTTTCGCAGCGAATCCGGGCGCGTGAACGTCTTTGCGATTTGCATCGCGGCGGCCGTGTCGCCGCGATCGAGCGCAAGCAATGCGTCGAGCTCCGTATACGTCGTCACGCCGGTCCATCTCGACACCGCGGAGCGGAACGACGTGTCGTGCGATGCCAGAAACGCGACGTAGGGGATGCTCAACGAACCGCTCCGCGCCTGGTTGCCGAACGGCCCTGACGCAGTGTCGATTGCGCGAACGGACGCCTGCAGCATACGCCTCATGTCCGGCGTAACCGGCTCGCCCATCGCGACACGCAGCGCGAGCGAGTAGAGTTCGATGACCTGCGCGCTCGAGCGATTCGTGCCCGGCATCATCGGATCTGCGGACGCGAAGAGCTGTCCCGCTTTGTCGAGTCGCGCGCGACTGCCGACGGCGGCTGCCGCGGCCATCAGATCACCCTCGGCGGCGATGCGCTGGCCGACGGAGACGGCGCGCATCGAGTCGCGGGTGAACCTGTCGAGGATGTAGTCGAGCGTCGTCGCTGCGCCTGTGTCGCCGTACGCAAGCTGTACGTTCAGCAGTCCGACGCGGGCGCCCGCGGCGCCCGAGCGCGGACGTGCGAGCGCGTCCGTCAGCGTGGCGACCGCACTGTCGTACATGTTCGCCTGCACGTAGCTCGTCGCGAGTTGCAAAAACGGGCGCGCCGACTCGTGGTCCGACCGCGTCCAGGCCTTCGCAATCACGATGCCGCGGGCGCGCGCACTGTCGCGCAGGCGCTGGACGCCATCGCGGCCCAATCGTACATGCACGCCGCTGTCCGCGACGAAGACTGAATCACCCGAAACGACCATCCCGTTCGCGGCGGCCGCGTTGTAGAACTCCACGAGATGCGCGTACGCGAGATGGAACGTCGAGTCGATTTGCAGCGTGCGATTAAATCCGCGCAGCGCGCGCGTGCTGTAGTCGTTCAGCACCGGGAACGGCATGTTGTTGTTGCGCCGGTGCGTATAGGCGTCCGCCTGGCCATACCATGCTTCCGCGACAAGCGTGTCGCCGCGCGCGAACAAGTCGTCGTACGCTTTCACTGACGCCGCATACGACACGCGAGCGGCGGCGGTGTCGCCGGCGGTGCCGGACGCGAGCGCGTGTACCAGGTGATAGTGGCCTACGACGAACGACTGCTCGCGGGGCGGCAGTCGCCCGCGCAGCTCGAACGCTTTGTCCGCCGGGTTGTTGCGCTGACTGATCTCGCCCCAGCCCAGGCCCAGCGACTTCTTGTGGTACGCGAGCGCGAACGTGCTGTCGAGCGCGATAGCGCGGCCGAACGCCTCGTCGGCTTCGGCCATGCGCCAGCTGTTGAGGTGCTTCACGCCCTCGAGATACGCGCGGTACGCCTCCATCGAGTTCGTCGTCGCCTTCGTTAGCTCGACACCCGATGTCCGTCCGCCGGCGATCTGCAGCAGCTGCTGCGCGAGGCGGTCGAACATCGGCCGAGGATCGTCGCGAAGCGCGATCGCTTCGGTCGCCTGGTTTCGCGATTTGCCGGAGCGCACGTCGTACAGCTTGGCAATTGCATACAGCGAATCGTTGATCGTCTGGATCTGGCCGGTAACCACGGTGCCGGCATGCGCGCGGCGCGCGACTGCGAGCGCATTGTCGAGCGAGAGGCGGTTCTGATTGCCAAGCCCTTCCTTGTCGAGCAGGCTCAGCGTGCGCTCGTAGTCGACGACGTGCAAGTCGCTCCACTGACCGAGCGTGAGCGTTAGCATGTTGACGCTCGCTTCGCGAAGCCACGTGACGCTCTGGTCGCCACTCTGAATTTCGAATGGCGTGACCAGGTATGCGGTCCCCGTCTCGCCTGCGCTGAATCGCCACGCGGTGACCGCTGCGGCGGTCGCCGCAGCCGTGATCACAGCGACGCGCACCATTCGGCGCTGCTGGGCCGACTTCGCACTGGGGCGCGCGGCACCGCGCACTTCACCGGTGGGCGTGAGCGCGTGCCCGGCAATCGCTTCCGCGAATTCGCGCCCCGTTTGCCAGCGTGCGTCCGGATCCTTCGCGAGTCCGCGGTCCACGGCAGCGGCGACCGGCGCCGGAACTTCGCCCGACTTTTCCGAGAGCGGAGCCGGTGTCTCGGTCAGGTGCTTGACCAGCATCGCCGCGGCAGTGCCGCTCTGTATTACCGGCGCGCCGGCGTACAGCTCGTATCCTGTGAGCGCGAGCGAATACAGATCCGACCGGCCGTCAATTGCTTTGTCACCCGAAGCTTGCTCGGGCGACATGTATCGCGGCGAACCGAGGATCATGCCCGTTTGCGTCAGTCCGCCTTCCTTTTCGAACGCGCGCGCAACGCCGAAATCCGTGAGCATCGCGCGGCTCGACTCGGCGTCGATCAGGATGTTCTCGGGCTTCACATCGCGATGCACCATGCCCTGCGCATGCGCGTGGTGCAGTGCGAGCGCGATTTCCCGCAGCCAGCGCTCGGCCCGTTCACCCGTGACGCGGCCTTCGCGCGTGAGGACGTCGCGCAGCGATTCGCCCGGGACGTACTCCATGACGAAGTACAACATCCCGCCGGTCTCGCCTGCGGCGAACACGGGCACGATGTTCGGATGTCTCAGCTTCGCAACCGTGCGCGCTTCCTGCAAAAAGCGATCGCGCAGCGTGGTGCTCGACGCGACTTCGGGATTGATCACCTTGATCGCGACCGGGCGATCGAGCGTGACGTCGCGCGCGAGAAACACGGAGCCCATGCCGCCCTGCCCAAGCAGCCGCTCGATTGTGTACTGACCGCCCAGTGCGGCGCGCAGCGCCGCGAGTGCGTCAGACGGTGGCGTTTCGGGTGGGGTCATCGCGCGCAGAATCTACGCCGTCACGGTTCCGTGGGCGAGCGAGGTGCGGGCTGTTGCTGCGTGAGGCAGTGCAGCGTACCCAGGCCCCACACGAGATCGACGGAGTGGATGCCGACGACGGCGCGGTCCGGAAACAGTTCGGCCAACACGTTCAGTGCGACGCGATCGTTTGCGTCGTTGAACGTCGGCACGAGCACCACGCCATTTGCGATGTAGAAGTTCGCGTAGCTCGCCGGCAAGCGCATGCCGTCCATGATGACCGGACGTGGATACGGCAGCGTCGCGACGCGCAGCGCATTGCCTTTCACGTCCTTCGCGGACTTCAGTCGCTGCAAATTATCGAGCGAACGACGGTGATTTTCGTCCGCGGGATCTTCTTCGTGCGCGAGCACAACAACACCCGGCGCCGCAAACCGCGCGACGTCATCGATGTGTCCGTGTGTGTCGTCGCCGACGCAACCTTCGCCAAGCCATATCGTGCGCTTGATGCCGAGCCACTTTGCAAACGCGCGCTCGTAGTCATCGCGCGTGAAGCCCGGATTGCGAACTTGCTGATCAGACAGCAACCACTCTTCTGTCACCAGCATCGTTCCCTGACCGTCGGTTTCGATGCCGCCGCCTTCGAGCACAATTGCTCCTGCGCCCGCGTCGCGCTGCGGTTCCACACGCGTCGCGTGCGTCACGCGCGCGACGCATTCGCCGACGTGAATGTCGTCGCTGTAATTGTCGTATTTCGCCCACGCGTTGAACGCCCAGTCGAGCCACACAAGGTGTCCCGATGGATCATGCACGCCGGTCGGCGCGGAATCACGCAACCACGATCGGTCGGTGCGCTGTCGGTGCATGCGGACATTGGACGCGCGAACCGCATGTGCATCGAGACACGACTGCGCGCTCGATTCGACGACGTCGTTATGGCAAAGAATCTCGACGCGCTCGTGCGCGCTCAGCACGCGCACGATTTCCGCGTACACCCACGGAATTGGTCCGGCCTTACCCGGCCAATCGCTCTCGTGGTGCGGCCATGCAATCCATGTTGCGTCGTGCTTCGCCCACTCGGCAGGCCACGTGTAACGCGGCGTAATCAAGGGCCGAGCCAGCGCTGCGTAATGGGTGCGTACGCTTCGACGCGACGATCGCGCAGGAACGGCCAGTGCCGCCGCACTTCTTCAATGCGCGCCGGTTCACATTTCGCGATGAGTATTTGCTCGGTCGAATCCGCCGACGCGAGCATGACACCTGCGGGATCGCAAATGAACGAATGCCCGTGGAACTCGAGACCGTCGGCCCCTGGTTCCGGTTCGAAACCGACGCGGTTCACAGCGGCGACGTACACGTTGTTCGCGATGGCGTGCGCGCGTTGCGACGTGCGCCACGCATCAACCTGTGCCGCACCCCACTGCGCTTTCTCCGCGGGGTGCCAGCCGATCGCCGTCGGATAAAACAAAACCTGAGCACCAAGCAGCGACGTGATGCGCGCGGCTTCGGGATACCACTGATCCCAGCAAATCAATACGCCGATGTCCGCGTACTTCGTGCGCCACACGCGGAATCCGTTGATACCGGGATGTTTGTCGGCGCGCTGATCGGGCCCGACGTCGCCGGGCGCGAAGTAGTACTTCTCTTCGTACAACGGATCGTGCGGGATGTGCATCTTGCGATACACGCCGAGCAGCGTTCCATCCGCGTCGACAATCGCAGCAGAGTTGCGGTACACACCTGGCGCTTGTTTCTCGTACATCGGAATCACGAGCACGATGGCGAGCTCGCGCGCGAGCGCCTGCATTGTGTTGAACGTCGGACCAGGAATCGGCTCGGCGAGATCGAACCGGTCGGGTGTGAGTTTCTTGCAGAAGTACGGTGCGTGAAAAAGTTCTTGCAGGCAAATGATCTGCGCGCCGCGCTTCGCGGCTTCGCGTACGCGCGCGACAGCTGTTTCGACGGCGCGCTCGCGTGCCGGATCGACGGCCATCTGCACCACGCCGATGGTAAACGGAGCTTGATTCATCGCCCTGAATCTAGGATTCGCTCACGCCGCGCGCTCGTCTGTGGGCACTTCGCCCAGTCACGACGACAATGACAGCGGTAACGGGAACCGCACCGCAACGCAGAGGGGCAGAGAACGCAGAGGCCCGCAGAGAACTGATTGTTGGTCACAGCTCGCTCGGGGCGAACGCTCGTATGGCGAGCTGCGTTTGCAGTTCACGCAGCTTTTCTCGACTTCTCATCCTCTCGGCTCGTCAGTCTCCGACGTTCGCGATGACGACATCCGCGACGTTGGTGCCGGTCGCGCCGGTTTTGATCAGCGCGTCCACCGCGTCGAGTGCCGCGTAGCTGTCGTGGCGAGCGAGCGAGGCCGCGGCATCGACGCCTTTCGCGCGGAGGGTCGCCGCAGTTGCGGCACTCACGATTGCGCCGGCCGCATCGGTCGGTCCGTCGCGACCGTCGGTGCCGGCCGACAGCAACGTCACACGCCGATCTCCGCGCGCGTCGAGCGCAATCGCCGCGGCAAGCGCGAGTTCCTGACACCGCCCGCCGCGACCGTGGTCATGGCCGAGCGTTACGGTCGTTTCGCCGGTCCAGCAATGCACGCCTTGGGGCGCGTCCGTCGCGAGCCACTCCGCAAGTTCGCGGCCGCGCATTTTCGCTTCGCCGGTGAGCGGCGATTCGTGCAGGATGAGCGGCACGCCGTTGATTCGCGCGGCGCTGCGCAGTGCATCGTGCAACATCGCTCGACCCAACACGATCGGTAGATCGACGTACGCAAACAACGTGTCGCTGGATTTCGGTGTCTCGGCGACGTCTCCGCTGACGGAATCGCGAAGGAACGCGATGAGCGATGCATCGATGCGCGACACCAATCCGTTCGATTCAATGAGCGCAAGCACATCGCTCGCCGTCAGCGGATCGGGCACAGCGGGTCCGGAGCCAATCACACTGGGATCGTCGCCAACGACGTCCGATAGCAACACCTGGTGCAGTCGCGCTGGTGCGATTGCCGCGGCGAGACGTCCGCCACCCCAGCGAAGAAACCGGCGACGAATTGCGTTCATCACGTTGATGTCGACGTCACCACCTGCGCCCAACAACGTTCGGAATGCCGCGTCGAGCGCTGCGCCATCGACGCCATCTGCAGGAGCCGCGATCAAACTCGATGTTCCGCCAGATACTGCGAGCAGCACGTGATCGGATGGAATCACCGCCTGCGTGAGCGCGCCGAGCCTTGTCGCGGCGTGTAGTGATCGGGTACCGGGGACCGGATGGTCGCCGATAACGCACTCGAGCGGCGGAGCGATGTCTTCGGGTGCGTGCACCACCACGAGTCCACCCGCGACTTCGATGTCTGCATCGGCCGCAGCCGCGAGCGCGGCAGCAGCCATGCGCGGCGATGCTTTTCCGGTCGCGATAATCCACGCGCGTCCGTCGTCGTGGCGCTCAGCGAGTGGACGATGAAACGCGTTGCGCGTGCGCTCGAACGGATCGGCGGCTGCAATTGCGAAATCGAAGAGCGCGCGCAGCATCGTCATCTGATCAGAGCCGAGTGGCGAAAAGCAAAATGCGAGGAGATTTGTCTCCTCGCATTTCGCCCTTACTCTCGTTCCTTGTTGTTACTCGTGGTGCGATCCCATCGCCTTGTGCACTTCGGCGCCGAGTTCTTCGTACTGCGGCGGTGTATTCGGGCTGAACGGCTTCTTCACGTACGAAATCTTGCCGTCCGGGCTGATCACGTACACGAAACGACGCTCCGTCTTTCGCGAGTCGTCGAGCGTACCGTATGCGCGGCCGATGCTGCCGTCGTCACTGACAAACTGGAACGGGAAGTTCGCTTCCTTTGCCCAGTTGTGGAGCGTTGTGTCGGCGTCCGTGCTGATGCCGAGCAATACGACGTTCTTGCCGCCCATGAAGAGCTTCTCGTACTGATCGCGATAGCCTGTCATCTGCGTGGTGCAGCCGCTCGTGCGCGCTGCGGGGAAGAACGCGAGCACGACCGTCTTACCTTTGAGGTCGGCGAGCGAAATCGCCTTCGCGAGCGTGCCTGATTTGTCGGCGCCCTTACCGGTGAATGCGGGGGCCGCGTCGCCGGTGTTCGGGCCGGGCTGTGCGGCAGGCGCGGCGGCCTGCTGCGCCGTTCCCGTCGCTGCGAGAAAGGTGCTGAATGCAGTGATCATCACAAAACGCGCTTTCATCGTCTTCACTCCTCTGGTTACGTCGTCACATTCGGAGCCGAAGCGCATTGCTGTGCGCTCCCCGAGTCAAGAACATTAACCCCGCGGGGGGCGATCTGGTGCCCCCAACACCTCGGCGCGCCGACCGCAAAACGACGCGCAGTCAGAATGACCGGAGCCAAATGGTAGTTTTGTCCGCATGACCGACCCGACACGCGATTCGCACGACGCCGTCACCACACCCGTCGGCGTGCGAACGCAGTGCCCGCAGTGCGGCGCGGCGATGGCCGCGTTCGAAACGCGCTGCAACGCGTGCGGACACCAGCGCGCTGGCGGCAACGACGCCGAGCAGCGCGAAGCGCTCCGCGTACGTTTGCAAAACGGCATCGGCGACGCGTACGAGCTGATCGAGATGATCGGCAAAGGCGGCATGGGCGTCGTGTTTCGCGCGCGGGAGAAAGCGCTCGATCGCGAAGTCGCGCTCAAAGTGCTCGCGTTCGATCCGGTGATGGTGCCCGAAGCGTTCGCGCGATTTGAACGCGAAGCGAAGCTCGCTGCGCGGCTCGACCATCCGCACATCGTCCCGATTTTTGCGGTTGGCAAAGGCACCGGCATCGCGTACTACACGATGCGTCTTGTCCGCGGCGGCAGTCTGGACGATCTGCTGACCAAAGAAAAGCGGCTCGATCCGCAACGCGCCATTCGCTTTTTGCACGAAATCGCGAGCGCGCTCGATCACGCGCACAAGAACGGCGTCGTGCACCGCGACATCAAACCCGCGAACGTGATGCTTGGCGACAACGATCACGTGTTCGTCGCCGATTTTGGAATTGCGCGCGCGGTCGAGGGTGGCGGAACCGCGCTGACAACGGCGGGTGTCGTTGGTTCGCCGGCGTACATGGCGCCGGAACAGTGGCAGGGGCAGACGATCGACGGACGCGCGGACCAGTACGCGTTCGGCATTCTCGCGTACGAGTTGCTCACTGGAAAACGGCCGTATCGCGACGCAACGATGCACGAGTTGTTGCGTTTGCATTTGACGGAAGATCTTCCCGACATCTCGCAGGATCTTTCGAACGCGACGCCCGCGATGCGCGATGCGCTGCGGCGCGCGACGGCGAAAGAACCGCGCGATCGATTCGAGACCACGGGCGAGTTCGTCAAAGCGCTCGAAGGCACGATTCCCGCAGGACCGCGTCCGTCGGCGGCTGCGCGACTCGCGACAACCGTCGCAACACCGCGCGCTGCTCCGCCGCCGCGCGCACCTGCGGCGCCGGTTCGCGTCGCGAAGCGTCGCAATCGCGCACTGCCGGTGGTGCTTATCGTCGCGATCGCGGTGGTCGGCGCCGCGTTGTACGCGAACTCACGACTGCGTCAATCGTCAACCCCGCCGGTAACGCCCGCCGCAAGCAAGACCGATACGGTGGTCGTGACGCAGCAAGCGCCGCCGGAAACCGTGCGCGTTTCCGCGCCGACGGAGACCGTGCGTGTTGGCGCGCCGAACACGCTGAGTGGTACCACGAGTGGTACCACGAGCGGCGCGACGCAATCGGGCGCGCAGCCACCACCGCCGGCGGCGCCAAACGTTTCGCGGCCACCACCAGGATTCGTCATGGTCGCGCATCCCGGTGCGCTGCGCGGTGAAGTGCGCATCGATAGCACCACAACTGCAGTGAGCGGCCCGCCGTTTGCGATTCCTGTTTCACCCGGTCGACACGTCGTCTCGTTCCGCAATCCGGCAGCGCGGTCGTTTCCAGAACGCGTCGTGATCGGCGTGCGCTCGGGCGATACTGCGCGCGTGTTGTTCGTTCCTGCAGAAGGTGGCGGCGCGCTTGGTGATTCGCTCAGGCGCCAAGCGGGGGAAATGCTCCGTCGCTTGAACGCAGCCCGCGGCGGTGGGCGTCGAGGCGGAGGGTTACCCCCACGACGCGATACGCTGCCGCAGTAGCGCCGGTACCCCGTCCCGCGTCCCCCGTCCCCGCTACCCGGCCACCAGGTTCACCGCGCGCGGAATCGCGCTGACAACAAGATCCTTCGACGTCGCACGCACGAGTTCACCATCGGCCTGAAACCACGGCGGCTCGTCGAAGGACAAACGATACGACGCACGGCGCTCTGTTGATGTGAGCGGATCGCGCGTGTGCGTGCCGCGCATGACCGAAAGCAGCAACGAGATTCGCCGTCCGACCCACGCGTCGCGTACGCGCACGAGATCGAGTGCACCATCCTCGAGCGACGCCGTTGGAGCGATCCAGAACAGCGCGCCGAACCGGCGTCCGTTCGCGACAACGAGCGTCAGCAAGTGCTCGCGTGGTCCACCGTCTGTCGAGACGTGAACTCCGCGATACCGCACGAGTTCGCGCAACGCCACGAGCGTGTACAGTGCCTTTGCCGGAATCCACTGCGGACGGCGCATGCGGCGTATCACATCTGCGTCGATGCCAAAGCCCACTGAATTCAGGAAGTACGTGTCTCCCGCAACACCCATGTCGATCGCGCGCGTCGTACCGGCCTCGATCAGGTCGAGTGTCACGTGCGCGTCGCGCGCGGGGAGTTGCAGCGTGGTGACGAAGTCGTTGCCCGTGCCCGCCGCGAGCAGCGCCAGTCGCGTCGGTGCGCGTAACCGCGCCAGGGTCGACGCGGTCTGCGACCAGGTGCCGTCACCGCCGAGTGCGATGATCGCGTCGACGCCCTCCTCCGCGGCGGCCTGAGCGAAGCGCTGCGTATCGCCGCTCTGCGCCGTCATGCGAATGTCGGTGACACCGCGTGCGGCGAAGACCGGCCTCAGTCGCGCGAGAATGCGCGCCCCGCGACCGATGCCCGACGTCGGATTGACGATCACGACTGTTTTCATTCGGCTCGCACACTAGCCACCGTGATACGTCGCACGCCAGAGTGGCGGCGCGCTTTGCCGGGGCCCACATTTCGGCGTCCCCTCCGGTTTCAGGCCCGCACCGTCGCATGCCGTCAGCAGCCGAACTCCTGCTCGAGCGCGTTCGCAGCGCCACGCAGGACGAATACGCCATCGAGCGTGAACTCGGCCGCGGTGGAATGGCCGCCGTCTACCTCGCGCGCGACAAAGCGCTGGAGCGGCGCGTCGCCATCAAAGTCATGCTGCCGGATCTCATCGGCGTCGCGGGCATCGAAGATCGCTTTGTGATCGAAGCGCGCACGGCTGCGCATCTCGATCATCCTGGTATTGTCACGGTGTACTCGGTGAAACAGCGCGACGGTTTGCTGTTCATCGTGATGAAGTACGTCGAAGGCCGCACCCTCGAAGAAGTGCTCGCGGGCAGCCGCACACTCGAAACGGGTGTGATCACCACGGTCGCGAGTCAGGTCGCCGAAGCGTTGCACTTCGCGCACGGCGAGAACGTGGTGCACCGCGACGTAAAGCCGTCGAACATCATCATCGACACGAAGGGTCGTCCCATCGTGACCGACTTTGGTATCGCGAAGATCGCCACGGGACGCTCGATCACTGTGACGGGATCGATGATCGGTACGCCGGCGTACATGAGTCCCGAGCAATGCCGCGGTTTACCGGCGACGGCCGCATCAGATCAATACGCGCTCGGCGTGATGCTGTACGAAATGCTGGCGCGGCGCATGCCGTTCGAAGGCACGATGTTCGAATTGATTCATGCGCACTGCAACGAAGCGCCGCCGCCGCTGCACGATCTTATTCCCGATATCGATCGTGAACTCGAATCGACGGTGATGCGCATGCTCGCGAAGAATCCTCGCGAGCGCTGGGAATCGCTCGGCGAAGTCGCGCGACAGCTGACGCAGAGCAAGGCGCACGGACGGCGTTCGTCTGAGGTGCGCGCAGTCATCGCTGATCTCGCGCGGCCAACGATTGAAGCGATGCAAACGCCGCGGCGGCCGGCCGCGGCGATCGACATCTCGGGCGCGGCGACTGAAGTGGCGACCACGCCTGCGCCGCAGCTAGTCGTTACACCGATCGATCCCGTCGTCGAAGTCGGTGAGGACTTGCAGCTGCGTGTTTCAGAATCGAGCGGCGCGTCGTTGAGTGGTGTGCGCATCACGTGGAAGAGCGAAGACCCGAGTATCGCAACGGTGGACGACCGCGGCATCGTGACCGGCCGCGCCGTCGGTCTCGCAAAAATCACTGCGACGGGCGGCGCCGCATTCGGCCGGGTGCCCGTGCAGGTGCGACCGGCGACGGTGAACACGCTGGCCATTACACCGCGAAATCCGGAAGTCGTGACCGATCACGAGTTGGAGCTGCGCGTGGCGGTTCTTGATGCGCGCGGAAATCCAATGGTCGGTCAGCCCATCGTGTGGACGTCGAGCGATGTGCGCGTGTGCGCGGTGTCGCAACAGGGGCGCGCGATCGGTATTGCCGAAGGCAGCGCAACGATTACCGCCGCATGCGGCGACGTCAGCGCAACGGTCCAGGTGCGCGTGCGATTGCCGGGTGTCGAACGCATCGTGCTCGATCCGGCAGATTTGAGTCTCGAGGTTGACGAGCGTGCGCGGGTCAGCGCCGTCGTGTTCGCGCCGCACGATCGCAAGCTCACGGGGCGCACGGTGACGTGGCGCTCGACCGTTCCCGAAATTGCGACGGTCGACGCCGACGGCAACGTGAAAGGCGTCTCGCCCGGCACCGGCGCGATCGTCGCGGTGTGCGAGGGCAAACAGGGCATCGTGTCGATCAGCGTACGCAGCCAGCCGGTCACGGCGGTGCGCATTCGGCCCGCGCAGCTCCAACTCGAGATTGGCAAAACGATCCAGTTGCAGGGCGTGGGCGAAGACCGGCGCGGACACGCGGTTTCAACGGCGGGCCTCGATTGGCAAAGCGACGATGACAGCGTTGCGCTCGTGGACGCGAGCGGCAAGGTGCACGCCGTCGGCGCAGGACGCACGCACGTGCGGGCGATGGCCGGCGACGTCACGTCGTCGATCGAGGTCACGGTTGTACCGCGTCCGGCAAAACAAATTCGCATCGACGCGCACGAAACGACGCTGTCCGTCGGCGAATTCGTCTCGCTCGATGCGACCGTGCTCGACGATGACGGGCTCGTACTCGAGAATCGGCCAATCGCATGGACGAGCAGTGAGCCGAGTGTTGTGGCGATTCGTGCTGACGGCACGTGCGAAGCGAAGAAACTCGGCAGCGTGCGCATCACAGCGTCGTGCGAGCAAGCACGAGCCACGACGAAGCTGAGCGTCCGTGCGGTCGCGGCGGCGGGCGTAGCCGGCGGTGCGACAAGCGGGACGGACGCGCAGGCGGCGGCGACAGCAAAGATGCCGCGCGTTTCCGCGTCGCAGGCCGCGGCCATGAAAGCGGCGAAAGCCGGCGCGGAAACGCCATCGCAACGACGACGATCGGGTGTGCTCGTCGGCGGAATTGTGCTGGTGCTTCTCGCGGGAGCGGGTGTGGTGTGGTCGATGCTGAAGGGCGATTCGCCGTCGACACAACTCGCGCAGGGCCAGGACACCGTTCCAGCTTCGAAGAGCGCGGTCGACACGCCAACGGTCTCGACGCCGGCGCCCGGAGCGACCATCGGTGGTACGTCGCAGAAATCAACGAGCGAGCCGGCATCGTCACCGGCGTCGCGCGGCGGCGCGGGTTCCCCTGGCGCAACGCCGCCGGTGAGCAAGTCGCCGACCGGCGCGCGCGCCAACACGCCAACGAATACCGGAGCGAACACGGGGTCGAAGGCTGCCGCAGATCCCGACGCAAACACGCAGCGCGCGCAAACACCTCCCCGCACGACGGACCCGCAGCGAAGCACGCCCCCCGCGGCGCGAGTTGATACGCCGGTCGTTGCGCGTCGCGACAGCACGCCACCGCAAACCGTCACGACACCGCCTCCGCGGCGCGATTCGGTTGTGGTGACTACGCCGCCGCCATCGACACCACCGGCCGGCCGCGCGGCTGAGCCCGCAGCACCACCAGCAGTGTGCACGAACGCGGCGTTGCCGACGGCGATGCTCACCGAAGCGCTCGGCTCGTCGCCGGTTACGCGGCTCGGCACGCTGTACCAGCCGAAAGACGCGGCCGATACGCGCGCCAAGAACGACATGCTCAGCGCGCTGCGCGGCATGAACACCCCCCGCTTCACTGCGCGCGCCGTGACTGCGCAAGGCGCTACGGCGGGAGGGTGTGATTGGACCGCCGCGGTGGAGGCAAACGGGACGAACGCTTTTGGCCAGCCGCGCACTGCGCGCTATGAAGTGCGCCTACACCTCGACACGAGCGGCAGCCCTCGCATCGAGTCGATCTCGAACGCGGTGCGCAAATAGTTCGCGCGGGTGCGCGCAGTCGTGATCTGACGCACGCAACTGTCTTGACTCCCCCCTCGGCGAGCGCGAACATTCGACGCCGTTTCAAAACCGGTGCAGCGCCAAGTTCGCGCTGTCGCGAACCGTCCGATGGAGGAAGTGGAATGATTGCGCGTCGATGGCCGGCTGCGCTGTGCACCGGCGTTTTCATGGTTGCGGTGGCATTCACCGCGCGCGCACAAAGCGCGCAGCCATACTCCATTCAGGCGTCGTTCCTCGCCGCGAGTCAGAAAATCGGCGACCGTCTGGTGAGTGGACCGGGGTTTGAAGGGCAGCTGCGCTACACGCCTGCGTCGCTCTGGTCCGTGGGCGTCGGCTTTCAATACTCGTCGCATACATCTGGCGGCGACGAGATTCGCATCATGGGCGGATTCATCGAGCCGCGTTATGCATTCGACATCGGCAGCGATCGCGTTGCGCCGTACATCGCGGGCCGCATCGCATTGCTGCGGCAAGTGCTGACGCTCGACGAACAGCCGCTTCTCGAGTTTTCGTCCGGCGGCACCGCGTTTGGCGGCGGCGCCGGTATGCTCATTCGACTCAGCCCGAAAGTGAACATCGATCTTGGCGCCGCGTTCGTGAGTCAGGGATTCCGCGATGCGTCGGATGGTCCAGTCGAGATTCGCTTCAACCGTTTCAGCGGATACATCGCGAAAGCCGGCTTCAGCCTGGGATTCGGTACACGATGAAATCGTTTCACGGAGTACGTCGCGTCGGCGTCGCGGCGATCGCTACGCTCATTGCTGCACAAGCGTGCGGTGGCGGCGACGGAATCACGGTGACAACCCCGGCGTGTACGCCGGTGGATCTCACGTTCCCGAGTACGGTGAGCGGAACCACGGCCGACTGCACGTCGGGCGGGCTACGCGCAAAGGTGTATCGCTTCACCTCGAATCCAGGTTTCGCCAATGGATTCCTGGTTTCGAGCGCGTTCCAGAACGTCGGTATCGAAGTCATGTCGGACCCGCCGGGCGCGTATAACCACGTGTGGGTGGACACCGACGGCGATGCAATTGGCGAGTGGCAGTTACCACCGGGCAATTTTCTGGTGCGCGTGACGTCGCGCACGGGATCGGGGACGTTCGATCTCGAGGGATACACGTCGCCATTGAACACCGACGGATGCGTGGTTCGAACGCTCGTCGTCGGTGTGACGCTGACGAATCACTCGCTCGAGGCGACCGACTGTGAGTACGCCGATCTGGATGGTACGCCCGACGGCACGTATCTCGACGCGTATGTCATTCGATCGAGCAAGCCCTGCACGATTTCGATGACATCCGCGACGATGGACACGTTCCTGCAAATCCGGAACATCGATCTCGACGACATCCTCGCAGGGAACGATGACGCGTCGATGGGTGTGACGGATTCGTTCTTGTCGCTGACCGAATGCAACTTCAACGACGCACCGATTGTCATTTTTGCCAACACCTCGACGACGGTGCCGAATACGGGCAGCTACACACTCACGGTGTCGATCACAGGTGGCGGGTCGATCGTCGCGGGTAATACCACGGCGACGCCCATCACGCTCAGCGCCGCGCGTGCCGCGTCGGCGGCTGGCACGGCGAGCGTGACGAAGAAAGCGCGCTAAGCGTTCGCGGGTGGCGCGGCGCGCTCTACGCGCGCCGCAATAACGGCCGACGTCATGTGTCCTGTGACGTTGGCCGTTGTCTTGAACATGTCCGGAATTGCATCGAGCGCGATGAGTATCGCCACGGCTTCCGGCGGAAAACCGTTCTGCGCGAGTACCGGCGAGATCAACAGGAGGCTCGCCGACGGAATCCCTGGCACGCTGAAACTCAGCAGCGTCGCGGTCACCACGAGTGACGCGAGCATGCCCGTGGTCACGGGCACATCGTAGAGTTTGCTGAGGAAGAGCACGCCCACCACCCACGCCGCCGGCACGTTCAGCCGAAACACGCTCACACCGAGTGGTAGCACAAAACCCGTCGCGGACGCCGGCAGCTTGAGTTTGTCGCGCGCGCCCGCGATGAGCGCGGGAAGCGCGGCAAGCGATGAACGCGTACTGACCGCGACCGCTTGCGCCGGCAGCACACCCATCGCAAACACAACCGGCGACACGCCGCCGAACACCGACGCGATCGGATACATCACCAGTGTAAACGCGAACAACACGGTGCTCAGCGTCACCATGTAATGCACGAGCGCTGCCGCGGATTCCGTTCCGCCGTGGAGGCCGAGCACGAGCGCGAGTACGAATACGGCAACCGGCGCGAACTTCAGAATCCAGCCAACGAGCGTGAGCATGGCGTCGCCAACTGCGCGCGCGACACCGAGCACAGCCTCTCGCCGGTCTTCCGCGATTTGTGTGAGCGCGAGCCCGAGTGCCAACGAGAACACCACCAGCGGGAGAATCGCGGTGTCAGCGGCGGCGCGAATCGGATTCGTCGGCACCATGTCGATGATGCGCTGCACGAGCGACGGCATTGCTTGCGGCGTCACGCCGGCAGCGGCTGTGCGCGCGTAGCCTTCGCGAATGTTCTGCGCCGCTTCGGGCGTGAGCGACATCATATCGAACGAAAACGGCGTGACGAGCATCGCGAACACACCGCTCACGAGCAACAGGCTGAGAAACACCAATCCCGCCGTGCCGCCAAGGCGCCCGACTTTCCTCGGATCGCCAATGCTCGCCACCGACGTCAATGTGAGCGCGGCAACGAGCGGGATCACCGTCATGCGAATCGCGTTGATCCACAGCGTGCCGATGATCCCGACGCCGTCGATAATGCGTGCGATTGTCGCGTCTCCACTGGATGCAGCCAGCACACCGAGGAGCACACCCGCGACGAGCGCCGCGAGTACTCGCAATGCGCTCATCGCGTCGTCGTCCTAGCGCGCGAGGTTTCGCAACACGAACGGCAGAATGCCGCCGTGCTTGTAGTACTCCAACTCCGCGGGTGTATCGATCCTCGATCGCGCTTTGAACGTTTTCATCGCACCGTCTGCTGCCGTCACGCGCACGTTCAGCGTCGCGCGCGGAGCCAGCGCGCTGTCCATGCCGTCGATCGTGTACGTCTCAAAACCGGTAAGTCCGAGTGATTGGCGCGTCTCACCGTTGACGAACTCGAGCGGTAGCACGCCCATGCCCACGAGATTCGAACGGTGAATACGCTCGAACGATTCCGCGATCACCGCACGAACGCCCAGTAGTGCCGTGCCTTTCGCGGCCCAGTCGCGCGATGAACCCGTTCCGTATTCCTTGCCCGCGATGATCACGAGTGGCGTGTTGCTCTTCTGATACGACATCGCTGCTTCGAAGAACGATGTCGGTTCCGCTCCTGCGGCAACGCGCGTCCACCATCCTTCCATGCCCGGGGTCAGTTCGTTCTTCAGGCGAATGTTCGCGAACGTACCGCGCATCATCACTTCGTGATTACCGCGACGCGCGCCGTACGAATTGAAATCCGCTTTGTCGACGCCGAGCGATTGCAACCACACACCCGCCGGTGATTTCGCGGCAATCGAACCTGCCGGCGAGATGTGATCGGTCGTGATCGAATCGCCGAACATTCCAAGCACGCGCGCGTTGGCAATTGCGCGAACGCCGGGCGGCGTCTTCGACATCCCTTCGAAATACGGCGGATGCTTCACGTACGTCGACTTCGCATCCCACGAATAGCGATCGCCTTCTGGAACTGGAATAGTCCGCCAATCCTTGTCGCCCGTGAACACGTCCGCGTACTGCGTCGCGAACATCTCGGCCTTCACGTTCTTGAGCACGACGTCTTCAACTTCCTGCGGCGTGGGCCAGATATCGCGCAGGAACACCGGCCCGCTCGAACTGACACCGAGTGGTTCGCGTTCGAGGTCGATGTCCATGCGACCCGCGAGCGCGTACGCGACGACGAGCGGCGGCGACGCGAGATAGTTGAATCGCGTTTGCGGATTCACGCGCCCTTCGAAATTGCGATTGCCCGAGAGCACTGCCGCGACCGTGAGCTTGCCTTTGTCGATTGCTTCGCTGATCGGCGCCGGCAGCGGGCCCGAATTCCCGATGCAGGTCGTACATCCGTAGCCCACGATCTGGAAACCGAGTGCGTCGAGTGCCGGTTGCACACCAGCTTTGTCGAGATAGTCCTTCACGACTTTCGAACCCGGTGCCAACGACGTCTTCACCCACGCTTTGGGTTTGAGTCCTTTCGCGTGCGCCTTTTGCGCGAGCAATCCTGCCGCGAGCATGACGCTTGGATTACTCGTGTTCGTGCACGATGTAATGGCAGCGATTACCACTGCGCCGTCGCGCAGCGTGAACGTTTCGTTGCGATGCGTACACTCGACCGCGCTGCTCGTTGTGACGGGCGCGCCTTCTGCAACCATGCTCGCGGTCGCGGAACCCGGCGCGTTCGAATTCGGCGCGGGCTTCGCAGCGGCGGACAATCGCTGCTGTTCAGCTGCGTACGCTTCGGCATACAAGCGTTTCGATTCGGTGAGCGGAATGCGATCCTGCGGGCGCTTCGGTCCGGCCATCGACGGCACTACGCTCGCGAGATCGAGCTCGAGCGCATCCGTGAACACGGGATCCGGCGTGTTGTCGTCGCGGTACAGTCCCTGCGCACGGCAATACGCCTCGACGAGTTTGACGTGGTGCTCGTCCCGGCCCGAGAGTCGCAGGTACTTCAGCGTCTCTGCGTCAACGGGGAAGAATCCCATCGTCGCGCCGTATTCCGGCGCCATGTTCGCGATCGTCGCGCGATCGGCGAGCGGCAGCGACGACAATCCAGGCCCGAAGTATTCGACGAATTTGCCGACGACTTTCTTCTTGCGAAGCATCTCGGTGCACGTGAGCACGAGATCCGTCGCCGTTGCACCGGGCCGCAACTTGCCGGTGAGTTTGAATCCCACCACTTCAGGAATCAGCATCGACACCGGCTGGCCGAGCATCGCTGCTTCGGCTTCGATGCCGCCAACGCCCCAGCCGAGTACGCCGAGTCCGTTGATCATCGTGGTGTGTGAATCGGTGCCGACGAGCGAATCGCAGTACGCGAGCGCCTCGCCACCGTCTTTTGTCGTGAACACCACCTGGCCCAGGTACTCGAGATTCACCTGGTGACAAATGCCGGTGCCCGGCGGAACGACGCGAAAATTGCGAAACGCTTTCTGTCCCCAGCGCAAAAACTGATAACGCTCGCCGTTGCGTTCGTATTCTTTCTCGACGTTGATCAGGAACGCCGCGTCGGTGCCGTATTCGTCGACTTGCACCGAGTGATCGATGACGAGATCAACGGGTTGCAACGGATTGATCTTCGCGGGATCGCCGCCGAGCGCTTTGATGGCATCACGCATGGCGGCGAGGTCGACAACGCATGGAACACCCGTGAAATCCTGCAACAACACGCGCGCGGTACGGAACGCGATTTCCTTGTCACGCGGCGCTTTGACGTCCCACGTTGCGAGCGTGCGCACATCGTCGGCGGAAACGAACAGCCCGTCCTCGTTGCGCAGCAAATTCTCGAGCAGGACTTTGAGCGAGAAGGGAAGGCGCGCAACCGTACTTCCCGGAAGCTTGCTGACGGCGTCGAGCCGCCAGAGCACATATGGCTTGCCCTCGACGGAAATTGTCGCGCGAGAGCTGAAGGAGTTCGTTGGCATTGGACTGCGAAATCTAGTCCGCGAGATCGTCGTCGACATCTTCGACGACTTCCATTTGCACCGACGGACGGCGTTCGTCGCCTTCGATGACCGTCACGTGCAACGCATCCGTCGGACACTGGTGCACGAAATCGCCCTCGGCGCGCGACCACTCCAGCGCCGAACGAATCACCTCGGCTTTGCCCTCGGAGTCCATGCGCACCACGTGCGGCGCGAGCATTGCACACAAGCCGCATCCGATGCATGCGTTGCGATCGACGGTGAGATCGATGGCGCGTCGCGGATACACACCGCGTCCGCCAATCAATCGGTCGCCGATCTTGTCCAGCGCTTCGTGCGTCGCCGTGTAACCCGCGTTGATGATCTCCTTCGTACGCGTGAACGTGAACCAGTGGTAGTACCAGATCGGCGGACGAATGAGTAACAGCGGCGGCCGTCCCCAGCGGCGTAGCTGTTCCTGTTCCAGTGCGTGCATCATGATCTGCGCGGACCGCATGTACACCGCCGCAAATCCGCGCCGTTGCACCTGCCGCGAAATCGCAATCGACGTACTGCCGACATCCACCGCGATGATTGCATCCACATCCATCGCAGCGGGATCAACAGGCAGGTTGTCCATCACACTGCCGTCGACGCACAGCCGCCCATCGATGCGCGCCGGTGGAAAGAATCCCGGCAGCGCGCACGACGCGTACACCGCTTCCTGCACCGACGCATCGCGCAGTCCGGGCAAACCCCACACGAGCTGTGCGCCGCGCTCGACGTCGACCGTGTTCACCAACAGCGGTCGCGGTAACGACGATATCGGAACGTCAGGGACGACGTCCGCAATCAGTTTTCGCAGCGGCGCTTCGAGATACAACGAATGATTGCGCATGCGCCGCGTGACCATGCCGATATGGTCTATGCGAAACAAATCATTCTGTCTGAGCGCGACCGCGTGGCGCTCCATGTCCGCGATCGACATTCCGCCGAGGTGCGCGGCACCGATCAACGATCCGATGCTCGTGCCGCACACCACGGAGGGTCGCAGCCCTCGTTCTTCGAGGGCGCGCAATACGCCGATATGGGCGAAGCCTTTCAGTCCACCGCCACCCAGAACGAGTGCAAACCGTTCCGGGATGGAGGGAGTGTTCAGTTGAGGAAGATCCAGAGTCCGTAGAGAGAGAAGAAGAGTCCGCCGATCGTGAGCACGTCGCCAGCATCGTCGTCCACGATAGCGCCGGTGAGCAACAGGCCGACGCCGATGAACATGAACTTTGTGCCGCGGCGCTCACTTCCGCGAGGCGGGGTCGCCGGTCCCCCCGGTAATCCAGCGGCCCCGAACCGCGACAGCGCCGGGGTCAGGAGCGGCGCACCGGCAATCCGAAGGGTGTTCGCAGCCTGACCTGGCGCGTTCGCGCGTAGGCCCGCGGAATCGGCTGCGTTTGCGACCGCCGTTGCGGTGCCAATCGAACGGGCGGAATCGGAACGGCTGCTTTGTGCCTGCATTTCGAGCGACGTAACCGCGAGCGCCGCGATGAGTCCCAACGCGAAGCGTTTCATATGGTTCTCCGTTCATGAGTTGCGCGGCCGAGCGATATTAGGCCGCGACTCCGGTACGCCGCGGATTTCCACGGGTTCCTGAGTTCCCCCTGACGAATGTTGATTGCTCATGACCGACGCGCTGCTCTCGTACCGCTCTGAGTTCCCGATTCTTTCGACCTCCAACTATTTGGTCTCGCACTCACTCGGCGCGATGCCGCGGTTGGCGAGCGAGCGGTTGGCAGAATACGGGAGTGCCTGGGCTGCGCGCGGCGTGCACGCGTGGGAAGACCGTTGGTGGGAAATGCCAATCGCCGTCGGCGATGAAGTCGCGCCATTGATCGGCGCTGGCGCGGGTGAAGTAGCGATGGTGCCGAACGTGACCATCGGGCAGGCGGGGATTCTGTCGTCGCTCGACTATCGCGCGCCGCGCGACACGATCGTCATGACGGGCCTCGACTTTCCGTCGGTGCGCTACGTGTACGACGGGCTCGCAAAGCGGCTCGGTGCGCGCATCGTCGTCGTGGAATCGCGCGACGGGATTTCGATCAGCGAAGACGAGGTCATCGCAGCGATCGATGAACGCACGCGGCTTGTGTGTGTGTCCGAGGTGTTCTTCCGCTCCGCGTTCATTCTCGACGTGGCCCGGATCGTTCGGCACGCACACAGTGTTGGCGCACTCGTCGCGTGCGATTCGTACCATGCAGTCGGCGCGATTCCTGTTGATGTGAAAGCAAGCGGCGTCGATTGGCTCACCGGTGGCGTGCTCAAATGGTTGTGCGGCGGACCCGGCGGTGCGTTTGTGTACGCGTCACCGTCACTACCGGACTCGGTGAGGCCGGCGTTCACCGGCTGGCAGGCCCACGAGGAACCGTTTGCGTTTGCACCCAGCATGCTGCACAACCGCGGCGGCTGGCGATGGCTCACGGGAACGCCGCCGATTCCCGCACTGTACGCGGCGCTCGAGGGCCCGCGCATCATTCGGCGCGCGGGCATCGAGGCAATCCGCGCGAAGAGCCAGCGCCAGACGGCGCATTTGGTGGCGCTTGCGGACGCGCGCGGCTGGAAGGTCAACGCACCGCGCGACGCCAACCGGCGTGCCGGTACCGTCGCCATCGACATTCCCGATGGAAAAGCCATCTCTCGCGCGCTCGGCGCACGACGAATCGAAGTCGATTACCGGCCCGGAGCCGGCGTACGTGTCGCCCCGCACTTTTACAACACGGATCAGGAGCTCGACGACGTGGTTGCGGCGATCGACGACATCATCGCGACGGGCGCGTGGAAAGAGTTTGCAGCGAGCCGCGCGGTGGTGACGTAACACAAAGACATGGCGGGCAGCACGTGACTCTGGCGCGGCCCGATACCATCCGCGAAATTGCGCCAACCGCTCGCGACGAGAGACCCGATGGCCGGTCCATCAAGCCGCCCGCCGAAGAAACTCCGTAAGCAGTACTCGAACGAGCAGTATCCCGTCGTCGTTTTGAAATTCGAAGACGGCCATCAAATCAAGGTCCCTCGTGGCGAGGGAAAGTCCTTCGACGCCTGGGCCGGCGAGCGCATCAAGATCATCGCGCTCCACGATCCTGCACATCCGGATCGCGATGTGATCGACACGCGTCGCGCGGAAGACTTTCCGGACCCGCCGGCATGAGTACTCCCTTCCAAAGTTCGGAAGAGTACGACGAGCGGGCGCACCAACTGTACAACGAAGGCCGATACGACGAAGCGCTGGATGTCTTGCGTGAAGCGCTCGGCATTTATCCGAACGCCGTCGATCTGCACGTCGGCGTCGGTTACGCTCACCTCGCGCGCGAAGAGTACGCGTGGGCCAAGCGTGCGTTCGAAGAAGCGCTCGTGCTGGATCCCGATCACGAAGACGGGCTCGCGGGCGTTGGCGAGACGCTGCTGCGTTTCAATCAGCGAGATGCCGCGGTGCGCTGCTTCCGGCGCGTCCTCGAGCTCGGTTACGACGACGACCTCGACTTGATGTTGCAGTGCGGACGCGCGCTGTTCCGCGAAGGACTCGTGGTCGAGGCGAAGGAGTTCTTCGAAGTGGTACGCGCGCAGGTTCCGGATAGTGCGGAAGCCGTCGCGCTGATCGGCTACTGCGAACACCGGCTTGGCGAAGACGATCGTGCGCTCGCCACTCTGCGCCGCGCGCTCGCGCTCGACGACGAACTGTCCGAAGCGCGCATTTATCTCGCGAACATTCTGTACGATCGCGGTGCAGCCGACGCGGCGCTGCAGGAACTCGAACAGACGTCACCACAGCAGCACTGGGACGAGCTCGGCATTTGGCGGTTCATTGAATTGACGGGCACGTTGCGGCGCGCATCGGAGGACGATCCCGATCTCAAGCCGTGGCGCGATAGGCTCGTCGAATTGAGCGGCGAGCTCGACGCGACGGATTTGTTGCTCGATGACATCGAGCAGCGCGCCGCGTCTGATGCGGAGCGTGAATCGCGCGGACAACTCGAGTTGTTTGGTGCGATGCTCGCGGATCTCGCGGACCGGCAGGCGCCGCAGCGTCATCGCGTCGCGTTCAGCGATGGGCGCGTGTTTGAAGGAACGTGGGAAGAGATTGTGCAGCAAATGCGCAGCTCGCGCGGCGCACGCGGCGGTCGTTCGTTGCAGGAGTTCATGCAAGCGGAAGCGCGTCGCGCGTCCGCGCAAACGGGCGTTCCGATTCCGGCATCGGACGCAGAGAGCTTTGTTCGCGGCAACGCCGACGCCGGGTTGCTGCGCATACTCGACTGAGACACGACACCTGATCGCATTCGAGCGGGTCGGTAAGACGTACCGGTCGCTGCTTGGGCGGCGCGTGGTGGCCGTCGAGGACATCTCGTTCACGATCACGCCCGGTGAAGTCGTCGGCATTGCGGGACCGAACGGTGCAGGCAAGAGCACACTGATCGCGCTGCTGCTCGGGCTGTTGCGGCCCACCACGGGGAATGTCACGGTCGACGGGACGCAACCGCGCGCGTTCGTAGAGCGACGTGGCGTCGGCTATCTGCCCGAGCTCATCCCGCTCAATCCGTTGTGGCGCGCGGACGAATCGCTGCGCCGCTTTGCGGTGCTTGGCGGGGTTCCTGCCGCGGAAGTGGAAAAGCGCGTCGATGATGTGATTGCGCGCGTGGGACTGGCAGAGCACCGCCGCAAACGCTGCAAGCAATTATCGAAAGGCAATCTGCAAAAAGTCGGACTCGCGCAATCGTTGTTGCGCGACGAGCAGCTCTTTGTGTTCGACGAGCCCACGCACGGACTCGATCCTGTGTGGACCGAGCGATTTCGCGAGATCATTCGCGAATTGCGGCGCGCGGATCGCGCAATGCTCGTCGCGTCGCACAATCTCGATGAACTGGAACGCATTTGCGATCGCGTGGTCATCATCGATCGCGGGCGCATTCAGCGCGTCGTCGATCTGCACACAGCGTCTGTCGAAGCGCCGGCGGTCGCGTATCGCATTCGGGTCGCGTCGGGTGCGCCGGCGCTGATTGCGGCGTTCCCCGGTGCAAAAGAAGCCACGCGCGGCGATGTCATCGTACCGCCGGTCGATCTCGCAACGCTGAACAAGGGCTTGGCGCACGCCATTGCCGGCGGCACGCTGATCGCGGGTGTTGCGCCGGATCGCAGCGCGCTCGAGCGCGAATTCCACGACGCGGTCCGCGCGCCGGGTGGCGCAGCATGAGCGCGCAACGAGGCCGGCTCGGGGCGTACGCGTTGTGGCAACTCCGCGACTACATGTTTGGTCCGGGTTTCGGTACTGCGCTCGTTGCGATGATCGTGCTGATTCCCATGTTCATCACGAAGTCCGCGTTCAGCGCTGACGGTACTTCGCCGAGGGACATGTCGCGCATGATGGGACAGATGTTCGACCAACTCATCGCGCTGGTTGCGCTCACCGGGCCGATTCTGGGCGCCGCCGGCATCGCGTCGGCGGACCGACATCCGGGGTTGTCGCGGTTCCTGTTCGCGAAGCCCGTGAGGGTGGACGCGTACTACCTCCAGGCGTGGGTCGTGCGTGGCTTCGCGTTCTTCGCGATCGCCGTCGTGCTTGGCCTCGTGGTGAATGCGTTCATGGTGCACGTCCCGATGCTCGAGCTACTCGCTGTTGTCGCCGTCGCGTGGCTGCTGATTGGCGGACTTGGGCTGCTCGTGTCGGCGCTGGTTCCCCGCGACGTCGCCGTGCTGTTCCTGATTTACATGGTGCCGGTGTTGCTCGACTCGTTCGTCGACAACTCGCGCCGCGTATGGTGGTGGGTCAAACCCCTTCTCACCATCTTGCCGCCGACGCACAAGCTCGAAGAGTTGCGCCATGCGATGTTGACGGCGGCCCCGGTAGTCGCGGCCGATCTATGGCATGTGATGCTGTACGGCGGCGCGTGTGTAGTGCTGGGCACGTACCTCGTGCGCCGGCTTCCACTCGTTCGGTGAACGCGGCGCCGCTTCCAGGCGCGCACGGCGACGCGGTGCTTCGCGTCGTTCTCCCAAACGGCCTGACTGTTCTCGCGCGACGCGATGCGTCCGCGCCCGTGGTTGCCATCGTCACGCACGTGTCCGCCGGTTACTTCGACGAACCCGACGACGTGGTCGGCATTTCGCACGTCCTCGAGCACATGTACTTCAAGGGGACGCCGACGTACGGTCCCGGCGATATCGCGCGCACGACCAAGGCTGCCGGCGGATACCTCAACGCCGGTACGATTTACGATCTCACGCGCTACTACGCCGTCGTACCGTCCTCCGGATTCGCGACCGCGCTCGCGGTACAAGCCGACGCATTCGCGAACTCCCTCATCGACGGCGGCGAACTCGCGCGTGAACTCGAAGTGATCATCGAGGAAGAACGTCGCAAGCGCGACAATCCATCCGCGGTAGCGACTGAAGCCTGCTTCGAGTTGCTGCACGACGTCCACCGCATGCGACGCTGGCGCATCGGCGAACCGAAGTCGCTGCGTGGGTTCACGCGCGAGGACGTGGTGCGCTTCTATCGCGCGCACTATGTCCCACGCAACACGGTGCTCTGTATCGTCGGTGACATCGACCCTGAACTTGCGATCGAAGAAGCGCAGCATCGTTACGGTGCGTTGAACGACCCGCCGCACGCGCGGGACCGCGGCGACCCGGAACCGAATCACGCCGGATTCCGATGGCGTGATCTCACGCGGGACGTAAAGCACGCGCACGTGGTCCTCGGATGGCGCACGGTGCCGCCACTCCACGACGATGCACCCGCACTCGATGTCGCGGCGTCGTTGCTTGGCGCAGGACGCGCATCGCGACTCTACCGAGAAGTTCGCGAGCGATCCATCGCGTCGAGCGTAGGCGCGTACCACTACGCGCCGACCGATCTCGGTGTCTTTCTGGTCGACGCCGAGTCGCCACCGGAGCGCCATGCGGACGCAGCGCGCGCGTTGTACGCGCAGGTCCGCGCCGCGGCAAGCGACACGCCGTCGACCGCCGAAGTCGCGCGCGTGCAGCGTGGAATCGAAGCGCGATGGTGGCGTCGATTGGAGTCGATGGAAGGCCAGGCCATGTATCTGGCGAACTGGGAAGCGCTCGGCGGCTGGGAGCGCGGCGCGATGTTCTACGACCGCGTGCTCGGCGTAACGCCCTCAGCTGTCCGCAACGCAGCGGCGAAATACCTGACGCTCGACCAATCCGCGCTCGTGACATTGCGCCCGGAGTCGGCGCTGACGCTTGCCGCCGATCTTCCCGGTGCACGCGCAGCATTGTCCGATGAGCGCATACCGCCCGTCGCGCGCCGCGAGCCAAGTGTCGCGGAACCCGCTGCACTCGCAGGACTCGGTGTTACGGCCGATCGCGTTGTGGGACGTGTATCGACGTATCGCACGGAAGGCGGAACGCACGTTGTCGTGCGCCGTAAGACCGGTGCGCCGGTCGCGTACGTCGAAGCGGTGTTCCTTGGTGGCGTTGCGGACGAAACGCATGCGACGGCAGGCCGCACGACGTTGCTCGCGCGCACGGCGCTGCAGGGCACAGCGCATCGCGACGGGCCGCAACTCGCGGAAGACGTCGAAGCACTGGGCGGTGCGATCGGGAGTGTCGTGGGGAGCGAAGCGTTCGGCTGGACCTTGTCGGTTCCACCGGCGCACCTGGCCGCCGCGCTCACGTTGCTCGCCGAAGTTGTCGAAGTGCCTGCGCTGCCCGACGACGCGCTGGAAACAGAACGCACGATTGCGCTTGCCGGTCTCGCGCAATTGGGCGACGACATGTCGCGCCAACCCGGGCGGCTTGCACTCGCTGCCGCCTTCGGCGATCACCCGTACGGACGCCCGGTGCTCGGCACCGACGATGGATTGCGCGCTACGACGACGTCGATGTTGCGCGCGTGGCACGAACGGCGGGTGCGCGGTGGACACGGATTGATCGCGGTCGTCGCCGACGCAGAACCCGACGAACTCGCCGCGATGATTCGCGGCTCGTTCCGCGCGTTGGCGCACACGCCACGCGCGGTCGACGCTCGCGCGACGTGGCCGGTGTCATCGCAGGAATCCGCGGAAGATCGCGACAAAGCGCAGACAGCCATCTCGATGTTGTTGCCGGCACCACGACGTGATGATCCACGGCGTCGCGCCGCCGACCTGGCGTCGATCGTTACGAGTGGGCTCGGCGGTCGCTTCTTTCAGGCGCTGCGCGACCGCGAGTCGCTCGCGTACACGGTCAGCGTGAGCGCCCGCGCATTTCCTCGCGCCGGCTGGTTCTCGACGTACCTCGCGTGCGCGCCGTCAAAGGCGGTCGCCGCGCGCACCGGAATGCTCCGCGAATGGGAGCGACTCGCGACGGGTGGCGTTACTGAAGAAGAGATCACTCGCGCGAAAGCGTATGCGCTGGGATCGTTGGCGATTCGTCAGCAGAGCGCGGCTTCAGTCCTCAGCGACATCGTCGATGCCGCGTTGTTCGGTACACTCGAAGAACTCGAGGACGAGCCTCGCGCGATCGCGGCGCTCACCGCTGACGATGTGGATCGCGTTGTGCGCGAGTACTTCGATGAACAACACGCCGTGTGGGGAGTCGTTCGCGGCAAAGCCGCGAACGACTAGCGGTCACCGGCTTTTGATCGTGCGCAATCCGAGTGCGCTGTTCAGCCATCGCACCAATGGCAGCACGGTTTGGATGTCGGTCGTGAGCGTCGCAATCAGGCGCCGCGACTTTGCGGATGCATCGGGAATCTTGCGTCCCACGATGTAACTCTTGTAACGCAACCATTTCGCGCCGGGATGCTCGGGCGCATAGCCGCGCGGTACGCGCGGCAGCACGGCTTCGTCATCCAGCGCACCGAAACGTTGCTTGAGCCGCGAATCCGTCACGACACGTTCGAACGCGGGGAGGTCTTCATCGATTGCGGTGCGAATGCGATCGAGCGCGGGCTTCGGCGGCATCCACACGCCGCCTCCGACAAAGCAATTGCCCGGTTCGATCTGGAAATAAAAACCGGCACCTCCGTGTGCTTCGCGTCCCACGCCGTGCCCGGCATCGTCGTGAAAGAGCCAGCACGCTGCGTTCGTCTTGTACGGCGACTTGTCATTCGAAAACCGAACGTCGCGATGGATGCGAAACACGGACTTCTTCGCGTCGCCGCGCAACTCGGGCGCAACTTTGCCGCACACCGCGTCGAGCTCGTCCACGAGTGCGCGCATCGGGCCGCGCACTTCACCTTCATACGTTTCGCGCCGAGCTTCAAACCATTCGCGGCGATTGTTCTTCGCCAGCCCGCGCAGAAACACAAATGCCGCCGGGCGAAATCCCATGAACTCGTTCATCCAACTCCTCTTTTGGTTTCGCTTTTCCGGACGCCCTTTGCGCCGAGCCGGCGCACAAAGACATCGATCGCCTTTTCCGTTTCCCGCGTGCTCGGCGCGAGCACGTCGAACAACAACAGCTTGCGGTCAGGAAACGTGTGAACCGCGATGTGGCCACCGTCGGCTTCGAGCGCGAGGATTGCTGTTACACCGTCGGCGCCGAGAGCGCGCACGGCCGGCGCCGCCGACGCGCTGAGGCCCGCAGCGCCGGCAGCCGCGACGACGAGTCCGCTGATGAGCGGTCCGTCGCGCAAGAGTGTCGCCGATACGCCGTCGAAATCGGCGGTACGATGAATGAACGTCGCCAACGAAAGTGTCCGGCGTGAGCCGGTTAGAACATCGACATCGCCAGGAACGACCGTAGCGAGTCGTTCGTGGAACGCAATCGGCCTGACAACAGCCGCACACACGACCACAGCACTTTGTATGCAATGTCGCGATTGAAGTCGAGCAACAGCTCGAAATCCGATCGCGTGATAGTCAGGCACTTCGTACCGCCGTTCGAAATCGCGTCGGTCGAGCGTTCGCTGCGATCGAAGACGGACATTTCACCAAACAACGCGCCGGGCTTGAGTACCGCGAGCGCTTCTTCACCGCTGCCGGGCACGTCGCGGCTGATGCGCACTTCGCCCTCGACGATCAAGTACAGCCGGTTTCCCGCCTCGCCTTCTTTGAAGATCTTTTCGCCCGACACGAACTCCTGCTGGCGGCACACCTCGGCGACGCGCGCAAGCTCGCCATCATCAAGATCCTTGAAGATGGCCACAGCCTTGAGGAGTTCTGGTACGGTTGGCACAGAATTCGCGCGACGCGGGGTGGCAGGTGACGGGCCTCGAAGCTAGGACGAACGACTACGTGGGGCAAGCACAACACAGGCTGGTTCGATACCTTAGCGCGCGTGCAAGTGAATGAGCCTGAGCGACTTTGGACGCTCCCGAATGTCGTGTCATTGTCGCGCTTTGCGCTTGCCGTTGCGTTCATTGTTGCGCGCCCGTTGGCGGCGCAACAGCGCTGGTCACCAGAGGCTCGCGTCGACGTCATCGACGCGCGAACGACGGCTGTCCACGCCGCGCTCGGCGCGAACGCGATCGGCGGCACCTATCTGCGCATCGGCGTGCTCGCCGGCGGCGGCGCGCGACGCGTGAACGACGAATGGATTGCGAGTGGACGCGGTGAGATCGTGGCACGCTTTCACGTCGATCCGTTCGCTGAGTCGAAATGGGGTGCGTATGTCGGCGGTGGCGCGACGTATTTCGTCGACGACGGCGTGCGCGGACGTGCGCGTGCAGTAGTTGTCATCGGTGTTGAAGCGCGCCGCACGCCGGGGCAGTGGATGCCCGGTGTCGAGTTGGGACTCGGCGGCGGGGCGCGCGTCGGAGTCACGCTGCGACGCGCGCGCACATTCGCCCGCTGATCAGCGGGTTCCGTCTGCGAGTGAGTGAAAACAAGAACGCCCCGAAACCGGGGCGTTCACACTCTACGCAGACACAACGTCGAGCGACTTTTCGTCGCTCTCGGTCGGAACCCCTTCATCGGTGACCGATTCCCCAGCAACGACGCCCGCGCCATTCGATGCGCGTGCGGGTTTTGCGAACCGCTCGCCGAGTGTGCGCAGTTCTTTCAGCTGCGTTGGCGAGAGTTCGTGCCAGCGGTCCGACATGTAACTCATTGTGTCGGCAAACCACTCGGCTTGATGTTGGGGATCCGCACCGATGACGTCGCAGCGGATGATGTGTTGGAACAGCTCGTCGCGCGCCATGTCGAACACGCTTGGCTCGGCGGTCGCGGGCTTCCGACGGTTACGGCTTCTGGACATTGACTCCGAAAAAGATGGATGCGGTGGGCGCAATCTAAGCCCTTGTGGTGTCTAGTCCTAGGGCTCGGTCGCGGCTAGGTTCTAACAACGCAGCAACCCCGTCGCGCGTTGAGCGCGACTCGCGCGGAACCCCTTCATCACACACGGACAGGCTCGTGAGCACGCAACAGGGCAACCGGTCGTTTATCACAATCATCATCGTCGTTCTGGCGATCGGCGCAGGGGCGATCGGCTACCTCGTCTCACGGCCCAAAGCACAAGCGGTGGTCCTCGACCCCAACGCGCCACCCCCGCGCCCAGAGGGGCACGTGATCGGGTCCGATACCGCGCCGGTCGAGATCGTCATGTTCGCTGACTTCGAGTGCCCGGGGTGCGGGCAGTTCGCGACTGTGACGGAGCCGGACGTGCGCACGCGCCTGGTCGCGACGGGCGCCGCGCGTTTCCGGTTCGTGGATTTCCCGCTGCGCGGGCACCCAAGCACCATGTTTGCCCACAACGCCGCAGCGTGCGCTGGCGCACAACAGAAATTCTGGGAGATGCACGATCACATCTTCCAGCGGCAGCACGAGTGGAGCGAGTTCGCGAACCGTCGCGACATGAACGCGCCGCGCGTGCTGAAGCGATACGCCAGGGACCTCGGGCTGAACACGAGCGAATTCAATGCCTGCTTCGACTCGCGCCAGCTCGAGCCTCAGATCATCGCGAATGCGCGTGAAGGAGAGCGCCTCGGCGTCGGCGGCACGCCGACGTTCCTGATCGGCTCGCGGCTGCTTCCGGCCGGGGCGCACCCCTACGACGTGATCAAGGCCGTCGTAGACACGGTGACCATCGAAGCCAGGAAGAATCCGAAGCCGACGCGAACCTTCGGCGATACGGCGAAGGCTGGGCAATAAGTGAAACGGGGCGAGGAGCCCCGTTTCAGTTTCTGCTCACTTCAAGCCGAGTACCACCGCCGTCGCCGTGGCCGCCGCGGCGATAAGCCACGGCACCCATACCGGGATTCGCGCAAACGCGCCGCGGACGCCGCTCGCCGGAATCGCAAACATCGCGTACACGGGAGAACCCGCGCGCAGCGCCTTCACCAGTTCGCCCGCCGATTGCGGGCGGTCCTTGGGCAGTTTGGCGAGACATCGCATGACGATCTTCGCGAGCGTTGCCGGCGTTTCGGGACGGCGCTCCTGGATCGGTTGCGGATCGTCGTGCGCGTGCGCGGCGAAGATCATTTGCGGCGTTCGGCCCGAGAACGGCGGGTGCCCGCAGATCATTTCGTACGCGACGATCCCGAGCGAGTAGATGTCCGCGCGGTGGTCGAGATCCGGATCACCGGCCGCTTGCTCGGGCGAGACGTAGATCGGCGTGCCGAGGCTCATGCCGCTCTGGGTAATGCGCGCGCCGCTGTTGCGGATGTTGTCGTCCGTCGCGGCGGTTAGTGCCTTGCCAATTCCGAAATCGAGCACGACGGCCCGATCGTGGAAGAACATGACGTTCTCGGGCTTGATGTCGCGATGTACGACGCCCTGTTCATGCGCGTACTCGATCGCGCTCGAAATCTCTTCGAGAATACGCGCGACATTCTCGATCGCCATCGGGCGCTCGCGGTTGATGCGGTCGCGGAGCGACTCGCCATCGACCAACGGCATCGTAAAAAACAAGCTGTCGACGGCGTGGCCCGTATTCAGCAGCGGAATGATGTGCGGGTGCTGCAATCGCGCGGCGAGCTGGATTTCGCGTTTGAATCGGGCCGCGGAAAGCGTAACGGCCAGTTCAGGCGACAGCACCTTGATGACCACCGTCCGATTGAGCGCCGTCTCGCGCGCCGCGAACACGCGCGACATGCCGCCACGCGGGAGTTCGCGTTCGATGTGGTACGCGTCTCCGAGGTCAGCCTGAAGTCGCTGGCCGAGTTCGCTCGTCGTCGTCGACGAAGTAGGCACGGGCGGGAATCCAGAGGTGGGCTGCCGTCTAACCTACTATCGCCGTCGCTCGCCCGCCTGCACAGGCGGACGGCTCGTACCTCCGCTCGCAGTATTGTCTGCGTCGCGCGACGCGTCGTTACGGACGGAGCGCGCTAGCCTTCGCTGTCTTCGTATTGCGCTTTGAGCGACGCGACGACCGACGGATCCGCCAGTGTTGTCGTGTCGCCGAGTGCGCGTCCTTCGGCGATGTCGCGCAACAGGCGGCGCATGATTTTCCCGGAGCGCGTCTTCGGGAGATCGGCGCTGAAGAGAATCTCTTCGGGTCGCGCGATGGCGCCGATTTTTTCGGCGACGAATGCACGCAGTTCTTTATTCAACTCCGGTGATTTCGCGCGCCCTTCACGCAGCGTTACGAATGCGACAATCGCCTGACCCTTGATCTCGTCAGGTTTGCCGACAACCGCGGCTTCTGCCACAGCGGGATGCTCGACGAGAGCGCTCTCGACTTCCATCGTGCCGATGCGATGGCCCGCGATCTTCAGCACGTCATCGGCGCGCCCAAGGATCCAGAAGTAGCCGTCCTCGTCACGCTTGGCGCTGTCACCGGGAAAGTAGAGATCGGGCCGGCCTTTCCATTTTGAGAAGTACGTCTCGACGTAGCGCTTGTCGTCGCCCCAAATGGTGCGCAGCATCGAAGGCCACGGCTTGGTGATGGCGAGAAAGCCGCCGCCGACTTTGATCGTCTTGCCTTCGCCATCGAGCAGGTCCGCGCTGAACCCAGGCAATGGATGTGTGCCGCTGCCCGGCTTGGTCGCCGTGATTCCTGGCAGCGGTGAGATTGCGATTGCGCCAGTTTCCGTTTGCCACCATGTGTCGACGATCGGGCAGCGCTTTGCGCCGATCACTTCGTTGTACCAGATCCACGCTTCTGGATTGATTGGCTCGCCCACGGAGCCGAGCAAACGCAATCGCGACAGATCGTGCTTCTTCGGGTGTGCGTCGCCCCATTTCATGAACGCGCGGATCGCTGTAGGCGCCGTGTAGAACACCGTCACTCCATGGCGTGCGCAAATGTCCCAGAACCGGTCTTTGTCCGGCCAATCAGGTGCGCCCTCGTACATCACACACGTCGCGCCATTTGAGAGCGGACCGTAGACCAGGTATGAATGGCCCGTAATCCAACCCACGTCCGCTGTACACCAGAACACGTCATCCTCGCGCAAATCGAAGACGACGCGCGTTGTGTACATCGCGCCGGTCATGTAGCCGCCGGTCGTGTGCACGATGCCCTTCGGTTTCCCAGTGGTGCCGGACGTGTAGAGAATGAAGAGCACATCTTCAGCGTCCATCGCCTCAGGCGGACAGTCGGCCGAAGCCTTCGCCATTACGTCGTGATACCAATGGTCGCGCCCCGGTTTCATCGGGGCGTTGGCATCCGCAATGGGACCATCGGCGCGGCGCTGCACGACGACGACGTTCTTGACCGTCGGCGCGCCCTCGAGTGCCTGGTCGGTGTTGCGTTTGAGCGGGACGATCTGGCCGCGGCGATAGCCGGCGTCCGCGGTGATCACGGTCGTTGCCTTCGCATCGTTCATGCGATCGCGCAGCGAGTCGGGTGAGAACCCGCCGAAAACAACCGAGTGAATTGCGCCAATACGCGCGCACGCGAGCATCGCGACGGCAACTTCAGGAATGAGTGGCATGTAGATGCCCACGCGATCCCCGCGACCCACACCGAGTGACTTGAGCGCGTTCGCGAATCGGCAGACTTCATTGTGGAGCTCGCCGTACGTGAGCGTGCGCCGATCACCAGGCTCGCCTTCCCAAATGATTGCGGTCTTGTCGCGCCGTGCTCCGGCGACATGCCGGTCCAGGCAATTCGCCGCTGCGTTCAGCTTGCCGCCGAGAAACCACTTTGCGTGCGGCGGCTTCCACTCACAGACGGTGGTCCACGGCTGCATCCACTCGAGCCGCTTCGCTTCCGCTGCCCAATAGGCCTCGGGATCCTTGTCGGCGCGCGCGTAAATCGCGGCGTCGTTGAGTACAGCCTTCGCGGCAAAGTCCCGCGGCGGCGGGAACGACCGGTTCTCGGTCAGCAGGGTGTCGATGTCGGACATCGGCGAGTCAGCGGGCGGTGAATTTGATGGCCAAGTATCGCCCACCGCGCACGGCGAGGAAACGGTTGGTTACCTGGCATGGAACTTGGCCATTAGTGACGATCTACCCATATAGATACCTGGCAATTCGGCAAAATTGTGATAGTGACAGCCATGATGTGACTATCCTGCCTCTGCGAAATGCATTTTGGACCGCACTCTGTGTAACGCGAGGTGTCGAATTGTGTGACAGTGAAATAGCTAAGCCATTTAGCCGCAACAACTTATCGATATGTGAGATGGCCCGGCACGGCTCTCGCATATAACAGCCACCGTACCTGAAACGCACCCGATAAGAGCACACCCGTCGCGAGGCGGGGCCGCAAAGCCAGGAGTCTCGACGCAGTCCGAGCGAGACAGTCCGGTTGCCGAAGGTGAAGGGCACGAAAGACTGATTGTTGGGTCATCCGTGCACATGGCAACGAGGACTTCTGGCGGCGGTGCTCGAACCGGGGCACAGCTTCGGAGGTCTTGTCATGATGTACATAGCAGAAGCACAACCGGCCGCAGTTTTGGTCGCGCCGAGTCACGTCACCGCGGAGAATCGCCTGTCGTTTCGCCGCCAGGCGTTGGAGTATCTCGAGCGCGCCAGCCAGGCCAAGACGGCGTTTGTTGTCGACCTTCGCGCCACGAATGACATTGACGCGAGCGGGCTGGGGATTCTGGTGTTGTTGCAGAAGCGGGCGCGTGAGTACGGTCTGGTCACGCGTTTGGTGGGACCGTCGCCTGCGGTACGTGAAGCGCTGCGAGGCGCTCGGCTGGACTATCTGTTCGAGATCATGGACTGAGCCGCCGTTGCGGGAGCATTAGGGCATCCGCGAGACACCGCGCGGCTTACCGCCCCGGGTTGTCGAAGTCGACAATCCGGGGCGGAGTCTTTGTCAGCGCAGTGGGCCGCTGATCATCGCGTCCATTCACGCTTGAGCGCGCCGAGCGCCGACTCGTCAGGCATGCGCATGACAACCTTCACTTCACTGAATACCGAAACGCCGGTGATGCGGAGTATGGGTGCGTCGCCACCGGGCGGCGGTCCCAGGCGCGCTTTGTCTTCGAACGAACCCATGAACGCCGAGCCGTCGCACTCCACGGAAACGCCGGGCGGAATGATGATCTTTACCGCGGCGAACACAGCGGATACGTCGATGGTTGTCACGCCCGGCGCGATGCGCGCGTCGCGAAAGTCCAGTTCGCAATCGGAGAAAACGGAAATGACGCGCGTGCGCGGAGACGGCTCCCAATCACCGGCTTTCTTGAGCGAACCGAACACCGACAGCAGCCGTCGTTGCGCCGCTTCCGTCGCGGTCGCGCTCAGAGCGTGCGGCCGCTCATCGTCGGTGGTAAGCGCAACCACCGGCAAGCCAGCGGTGAGCGCCTGGAGCTGCGAGAGCGTCGACGCTTTGTACACCGCTTCCAGCCGTGATTCGAGTTCTGCCGTCGTCAAGTTGTCGTGAGCAAACTGGCGGCACAGCATCTGGACTGCGCGCTCACGCTCCTGCTCGAGACTCATTGGGTCATCCGGATTGGGCGTCGTCGCGCTTGAGAATCAAATGTTCGTACGCGAGCGCAGCCGCCACCGCGCCGATGATTGGAGCGAGCGTGTAAATGCCGAGCGCTTCATACACGCCAGACGCAATCGCAGGACCCCATGTTCGCGCTGGATTCAACGACGCGCCCGTGAGCGGACCGATGGCGAGAATCACGGCAGCCAACGAGAGTCCGATGCCAAATCCACCCACGCTCGGCGAACGCTTGTCGACCGCCGTGCCGTAGATGACGGTCATCAGGAAAAACGTCCCGGCTGCTTCGAGCGCCCACGGCTGAAGCCCACCGATCTCCGTGGTGATCGATTGGCCGCCGCCGTGAGTTTCCAGGAACGGCGCCTCGGGATACAGCGCCTTCAGCGCAAACGCGGCCACGATCGCGCCGGCGAATTGTGCGACGATGTGGACGACCGCAAGCGACGGCGTAATTCGACGCGTGAACAGAAAGCCGATGGTCACTGCCGGATTGAAGTGCGCCGCGATGCGCATGAACGCAGAGCAGAACACGCCGAGCACGAGTCCGTGCGCGATTGCCACGCTGAGCAGCGTGCCATTGTCCATCACCGCGGTCATGATGGCACCGCTTCCAACGAACACCAGGGCAAACGTCCCGAGAAACTCGGAATAGGCGTGGCGAATGGTTTGGTTGTTCACGGCGGTCGTTGGAAGGGGGAGTCTGAACTGCGAAGGCAGAATTCTGAATTCAGAATTCTGAATTCAGAATTCCGACTTCAGCCGCTGCTAATGTGGCGCTTGCGCCTCGTTCTGCAAGCAGCGGACCCTATGCGCGTCGCAGTACTAAGCAGGCGTTGATGCCGCCGAACCCGAATGAATTGCTCAAGACCGCGTCGACGCGTGCCGCGCGCCCGTCGCCGCGGATGTAGTCGAGGTCGCACGCCGGATCGGGCGTGGACAGGTTCACCGTCGGCGGGAGCCATTCATCGTGTAGCGCGAGGGCGGAGATAGCTGCTTCAAACGCGCCCGACGCGCCAAGCGCATGGCCGTAGTACCCCTTGGTGCCGCTGAGCTGGAGTTTTGGTGCGGCATCACCGAACACGGTTTTGATCGCGAGCGTTTCGGTGGGATCGTTGAGCGGCGTGCTCGAACCGTGCGCGTTCACGTATCCAATGTCGCGCGGCTGCATTGCGGCGTCGTCGAGCGCCATCTTCATGGCGCGCGCTGCCTGCCGGCCGTCGGGCCGTGGCGCGGTCATGTGGTGCGCATCGTTCGTGACGGCGTAGCCGACGATTTCCGCGTAGATCCGCGCGCCGCGTGCCTGCGCGCGCGCCAAGTCTTCGAGGACGAGCACGGCTGAGCCTTCGCCCATCACGAATCCGTCGCGACCCGCATCGAATGGACGCGACGCTGTCGACGGGTCGTCGTTTCGCGCGCTCATCGCGCGAATTAAAGCGAATGCGCCGAAGCACAACGGCGCGAGCGGAGCCTCTGCGCCGCCGGCGAACATCACGTCCGCGTATCCGTCGCGAATTTGCCGGAAGGCGTCGCCGACCGCGATCGTGCCCGACGCGCAGCTCATTGCGTTCGTGCTGTTGGGCCCGGCCACGCCGAGTTCGATCGCGATGTTGCAACTCGCCGCACCACCGAACACCGCAAGCGCGAGTGCGGGATCAACGCCCCGCAAACCCTCGGCGTGAAATTTCGGGATCTGCGCTTCGGCATACGCGACGCCGCCGAGCGCACTGCCCATCATCGCGCCGACGCGATCCCGATCCTCGGTGTTGAGATCGAGTTCAGCGTCGCGCAACGCCATTTGCGCCGCGACGACAGAGAACTGACCAAACCGATCGAGGCGTTTGGCGCGTTTCGCGTCGAGATGGTCGCCCGGAACGAAGTCGTCGGCTTGCGCGGCGCAGCGCGAGCGGAACGGCGTGGGATCGAACCGTGTGCACGTCTTCACGGCGGATCGTGCGCTGCGAACACCCGACCAGAGGCCGTCGCGCCCGAGTCCGATTGGCGTGACGGCACCAATGCCGGTGATCGCGACGCGGCGGCGGGTCACGGCGTGCTTCGCTCGGCGACCGCCTTCAACCCCGCAACGGTGCGGGACGCAATTCCGCGAATGAACACAGGACCGATAATACCGACGGCGACCGGACCGCCGATTCCGGGAATATCCGGACCGTTCCACGCATGGATCACGCGAACGCGAGTCCCCTCGGCGTGAGTCGTGAACGACCACTCGACGTCCATTCCGGTCGTGACGCCTTCGATGTGGCGAAACCGAATCGCCGGCTGTGCATCGTCGACCGCCATTTGCGACAACCACCAGGTCGGCCAGTTGAGCGGGCCAAACGGTCGATTCGCCGACATCTCGACCACGCCGCCGCCGTCGCTGTTGCGCGAGCGAAAGCGCACGAAGCGGTAGTGATCGAGATGCGCGGGCCAGTGCTCCACTTCGCGTGCGATGGAAAAAATCGTGCGCGGGTCTGTGCGAACTATCGCTTCGTCGAGCGTGATCATCGCGCGGCCGACGGGCATCGCGCCGAGCTTGAATGGCGCGCGGAGCGGTGTGTCGGCGGCCGTCACGACAAACTCCACCGCGCCGTCAGGCGAAACGCAGGGCGCGTGGCAACGGCGACGTGATGATCAGTCGCGTTCGACAACAGGGTGTGCAGTTCGTTCGGCACGAATCCCTTGAGGACTGAAGCGACGCTGTCGTGACGCGTGATGGCGTGGAATCCGAGCGGCCACGAAGCGAGCCACACGCCCCACGCCGCAACCCAGCTACGTCGCAAGTCACTCACGACAACGTGCCGGCGCGCAACGCGCTGCATTTCACGCGCCAATTGCACGATCTCGACGTCGTTGAAGTGATGCAGAAACTGACACGCAGTGACGACGTCCACGCTGTCATTGGCGAGCGGGAGACTGAACGCATCGGCGACAAGCGCGGACCGGACGCGCCGGGCCGCCCGAGCCGCGAGGACTTCGCGGCGGTCGAGTGCGATGACGTTCAGGGTGACGCCGTGTGCGGCAGCGGCGGCGCGTGCCGCCGCCGGCAAATCACCGACACCGCATCCGATATCGAGGAGCGTGGCGGTCGGCCGCAGCGATGGCCACAACGGTGTGAGTTCAGCGAGGAAGGCACTCGTGCCGCCGAAAAAACGATTGCACTGTGCGATTTCGTGGCCCGTCGCGAAGAGGGCGTGTGGATCGGTTCGGGGATCGTCGAGGAATTCCGGAGTGTCGCGGCGGGCCGGTGTCAGCATTGGTGTCAGCGCACAAGGCGGGCATAGTTGCCGCGGTAGTACACCAAAGGGTCGACATCGCGCGCTGCGGCGCGAACGACCTTGCCGACGAAGATCGTGTGATCACCGCCTGCGTATTGCGCCCACACTTCGCACTCGAGATGCGCGAGTGCGTCTTCAATGAGCGCGCATCCGCCGCCATCGCGCGTAATCGCTACACCGTCGAACCGGTCGTCACGCGATGCCGCGAAACGGCGCGACAACTCTTGCTGCTCGAGCGTGAGCATGCTGACCGCGAAGTGTTTGGCGACGAGGAGGTGCGGGTGCATCGTCGCAGTCTTGTCGACGCACAAGAGAATCAGAGGCGGATCGAGGCTGAGCGACGACAGCGCGCTCACGGTCATGCCGTGGTCTTTGCCGTCCGCGCTTACCGTGGTCACGATCGAGACGCCGCTGGCGAGGCGGCCGAGGACTGCGCGGAAGGTCGTAGGGTCGAGCATCAGGAAAAAGCCGCGTGAGCGAGTGCGAGCGCATAGGCGGGCCGCAGCACGGCCCGCGCAGGAACAATGTCGCCTGTAACACCGACGAATGTGTCGGCCAGGTCGCGCCGCCGAGCGAGTCCGCGGGCGGCGCGGTTCATGAACGGCGCCCACGACACGGCCATCCCTACGAGTCGTTCAAGCATCCATTTGCCTCCAAACGCATGTTGCCGCGCGCGATCGTATGCCTCGAACGCTTCGCGCTCGGCGCGCGGGTCGGTCGTCGCGAGAGCGGCATGTACGTACGGCGTGAGGAGTTCGGCGCCGCGCAGCGCCGCGAAGATGCCCTCGCCCGTGAACGGATCGAAGAAATCCGCGGCATCGCCGACGAGTGCGGCGCCGGGCGCCCAGGCCCGCCGCGTTCGCCAGCCAAACGGGCCCGTTCCGCGCACCGGGGTGCGTTGCGTGGCGCTCGAAAACCGCGCCGCGAGATGCGGACGCCGCCGGATCCAGTTCGCGACGAACTCAGCCGGCGCCGATGCGGCGGCACGCGCGTACTCCGTTGGTACGACCGCGGCAACGTTCACAAGCCCGCTATCCACTGGTGCAAGGCCGACGTACCCGTCGCGTTCGACGTGCATCTCACCATGAGGGCCCATGCCGGCGACGCCCGCGTAATGCGTCACGAACGCGACGCGACGCGGCCACCGCGCGTGTACGCCGACGCCGAGCCGGCGCGCAACAACTGAACGAAGGCCGTCGGCGCCGACGACGAGGCGTGAGCGCAACTGCGCGCCGTTGAAGAGTTCGACTCCGCTCACGCGCCCGCGTGCGTCGCGAATGAGATCGACGACGCGATTGCCCTCGCGGATGTTGGCGCGGGCGTCGCGGGCGGCGTTCAGGAGGAGCGGGTCAAGTAGTTCGCGACGCAGCGCGATCCCGCGCGTGTGCAGTCCCTGGCGTTCGCGCGCCGCGCCGAACTCACCGATCAGCTCAGTGCCGTCCGGCGCACGGACGCGCATGCCGTCGAGCGACGCTGCGCCTGCGCGGTGCGCAGCCGTCAACACGTTCATCGCGCCGAGAATCCGCGACGCCTCTGGGCTGACGTACTCAGCGCACGGCTTTGGGCGTGGAAATTGCGCGCGGTCGAGCACGATCACGGATAGTCCGCTGCGCGCGAGCGACCACGCTGTCGTGGCGCCAGCAGGACCGCCACCGACGACGATGACGTCGCACGACACGGCGGAACTCACAGTGAGGCGGCGGCCATGCACGCAAAGGCTGCAACCGCAGCACCCGCAATCGTCGAGAGAAAATTCACCGCGTCGTTGTTAAGCCACCGCAAGCCTCCCTCGTGTTTTGTGCGCATGCCACACGAGTGAGTCGTGCGCTCGGTGGAGACGTCGCACCGTTCGCAACGGTAGCGCGCTTGCCAGCCAGCGCCGAGCACCGAGTCCACAAACATTCCGGTGATGCCACCCGCGGCCGCGACCAGTGCGACGAACCCGCTCAGCCGCATCAGCGTGACCACACACGCGATCGACAATGCACCCATGCATCCTGCGAGCCAGCCGGCAGTCGTCACGCCGCCGGAGGTTCCGGGCGGCACTGGCCGCCCGGTGAGAATAGATCTCGGCGTCTGCGGTGCGAGCATTCCAATTTCCGTCGCCCACGTGTCGGCGGTCGCCGCCGCGATCGCGCCAAGCGCGGCGGCGCCGTACACGGGGGACTCGAGCACGGTATGCGCAAATGCTGCCGCCGCGAACGCGCCGCCGTTCGCGTACACCTGCACGGCATCGCGCGCGCCAGTTTTTTCCATTCGCGCTGCGCCGCGCGCCTCTTTGACGTCTGCATGCAGCCGCGTCAGCGAGGTGGACGTCAAAAAAAAGAAAAGCAGAACCCCCGCCCATTCCCAGCCGGCCGCGACCGCGCACGTTCCCACGACCACCGCTGCGAGTGCACCGCCGGCAGTGAGCGCGTTGGCGCGGCGCGCCACCGCTGCAACGGCGATCACCAGGGCGGCGCCCAAGGCGATGCGGATGGTCAGCGACTGAGGCACGATGTGCGCATTGACTGTCGGAGAGTGGCCGCAACGCATGGCATTGGCAAGCCTCGCTGGGACACTTACGTTGCCTCGTTCTCTGACCCGTTCGCGGATCTCACGCCTCACACAGTGATCTCCGAAAGCGTTCACGCGCAGGTTCCGCTGAGTTTGTTGGAGGCAGTGCGCGTCGTCGACCGTCCTGCCGAAAGTCAGGAAACCGAATACGTGTCCGAGCTCCGTAACAAGCGGCTCGGCTTGAGCGATACCGTGTATGCGCAGGTTCGCCGCTACGCCGACGCGGTGAAACGCAGCCAGCGCATCGCTCGCGACGAGGCGGCCGGCCTCGCGCGCTTGCTGGCGCGACGTCCCGATGCTGACGAAGTGTTTCGCGCCGCGGGACGCCATCTCGCGCGCGCGTCGTTTGGGACGCTGCCACTGCTCACGCGGAATGTGCTGGTGTCGTTCCCGGGCTTGGTCACGCGTCCGGTGGCGCTGCGGCGTTTGCGCAAACTTGCGACGTTCTACCTCGGTGGTTCGGTGCGCCGGGTGGGTGGATTCGTGTTTCTGGAAATCGGCGACGCGGTCGCCGCGGAAAGCGAAGAAGGCGATGCCGGGATCGTGTTTTACGAAGCCGCGTTGCGTGAGTACGCGGCGCTGATGCTCGGCGCGTCCGGTGCGGTCGAGCTGACGCGGTCCGGGACGCGCGGAGGCACGTACGAATGGCGCGCGGAATGGCGCGCCGGATCCACGGCTGAGCGGCGCGCGTTTCGCGCCGCGGCCGCGGGATG
>DATELA010000034.1:0-62259 GCA_035277145.1 Gemmatimonadaceae bacterium
CCACCGCCGCCACCGCCGCGGTGTTCACGTACCTGCGTAGCTGGCGCTCCGCCTTCCGGGGCGCTGACCGCCGCGCCGCCGCCTGTGTTCTGTTCGTCCGCCATTAGAACTCCAGCCCGCCTTCGCGGGCGCCATCGGCCACAGCCTTCACACGGCCGTGATACCGGTATCCGGCGCGATCGAAGACGACTTTCTTGATCCCCGCCGCTTTCGCTTTCTCTGCTACGAGTTTGCCAACCGCCGCCGACTTCTCGGTCTTCTTGCCTTTGAGTTCGCCGTCGGACACGGTGAGGAGCGTGCGACGCCCCGCATCGTCTACGATTTGCGCGTAGATGTGCTTCAGCGAACGAAACACCACGAGACGCGGACGCTCTTGCGTGCCAATGACCTTCGCACGCACCCGACGATGACGCCGCGCGCGCCCTTCGGCGCGTGTTCTTGGAATACGCATTACTTACCAGCCGCCTTGCCGGCTTTCCGGCGAATCTGCTCGTCGACGTACTTGATGCCCTTTCCTTTATAAGGTTCCGGCGGACGCAATGAACGCAGTTCAGCCGCAACCTGGCCAACGATTTCCTTGTCGGCGCCTTCGATGATCACCTGCGTCGGCTGAGGTGCTGTCAACTTGATGCCCGCCGGCGCTTTGTATTCGATCGGATGCGAGAAACCGAGCGCGAGCTGCAATCCATATGGACGCGCTTCGGCCTTGTAACCGACTCCAACTATTTCGAGCTGCTTTCGATAGCCTTTGGTTACACCCTCGACCATGTTGGCCACGAGCGTACGGGCCATCCCATGCAACGCTTTGTGCTGCGGTTCATCCGACGGACGCGCGAGCGTGACTTTGCCATCCGCGTGCGAGACTGAAAGCGCCGCCGGCAATTCGCGCGACAGATCGCCCTTCGGTCCCTTCACGCCAATCCGGTTTCCGCTCACCGTCACCGTCACGCCACTCGGCACCGCGACGGGAAGTTTTCCAATGCGGGACATTGATGCGCCTCCTTACCACACCAGGGCGAGCAACTCGCCCCCGGTGCGCTTCTGCCGCGCCTGTCGGTCCGTCATGAGACCCTGCGACGTGCTCAGGATCGCGACGCCAAGACCGTTGCGCACGCGCGGAATCTCGGACACGCCGACGTAGCGGCGAAGCCCGGGGCTCGACACGCGCTGCAGCTCGCGAATCACCGGCTGGCCGCCGGCAGCGTATTTGAGAATCAAGCGGAGCACGGTGCGGCCTTCTTCGGTCGTCACCATGCGGAAATCCTGAATGAAGTTGCTCTCCTTCAGGAGCCGCGCGATCTCAGTTTTCACCTTCGACGCCGGTACATCGACGCGGCGGTGCTTCGATCCGCACGCATTGCGGATCCGCGTCAGCATATCGGCAATCGGGTCAGTCATCGACATAGTGTCACCTAGTGTTGCAGCGTGTTACGTGTGTTCTGTTCTTACCAGGTCTTACCAGGAAGCCTTACGAAGGCCCGGGACTTTTCCTTCGAGGGCCAGTTCGCGGAGCGCGATACGCGAGAGACCGAATTCGCGGAGATAGCCGCGGCTCCGTCCCGTCATTTCGCAGCGATTGCGAATGCGATTGGGATTCGCGTCGCGCGGCAGCTTGCGGAGCGCGACCTGCGCCGCCTGCCGGTCCGCCGCACTGGTCTTCGGATTCTGAATCGTCGCGTGCAACGCTTTGCGCTTCGCAGCGTGCTGCGCCGCGAGGCGTTTGCGACGATTGTTTTTTTCGATCGAGCTCTTCTTCGCCATTTGGTTGTGTCGCTGTCAGTCGTTATCGCAGTCCGTCCCAATCGTTCTTAGTCCCACTCGTTCTTAGTCCCACTCGTTCTTAGTCCCAATCGTTCTTAGTCGTTCTGGCGCTCGTTATCGCTTCTGGCCCTTTTCTTCCGCTTTAAACGGCATCCCAAGCTCTTTAAGCAGTGCGAGTGCATGATCGTCGCGATTCGTGGTCGTGACGAACGTGATATCCATGCCGTGGATCTGCTCGATCATGTCGAAGTTGATCTCGGGGAAAATCATCTGCTCTTTGAGACCGAGCGAATAATTCCCGCGACCATCGAATGACCGCGTGTTGAGCCCGCGGAAGTCACGAATGCGTGGGATCGCCGTCGCAACGAAGCGATCGAAGAACTCCCACATGCGCGCACCGCGCAGCGTCACCGCCGCGCCAATGTCCTGCCCTTCACGCAGACCGAAGTTGGCGATCGACTTCTTCGCCTTCTTCTTCACCGGGCGCTGGCCCGTGATGATCGACAACTCTTCGATGACCGAGTCGAGCGCGCGCGGCTGCTTGATCGCTTCACCGAAGCCCACGTTGAGCACGATCTTCTCGAGATTCGGAATCTGGTGCGGATTGGTGAGCCCGAGTTTTTGCGCGAGCGCGGGACGCACTTTCGACACGTACATCTCGCGAAGACGCGGCGCAGGCGCCGGCTTGTCCACGCCCGCATGCTCGGTTGGGAGCATGGACGCACGCTTGCCGCCACCGCCGCCGCCTTCACGACGCGGTGTGCCGCCGCCTTTCGCAGGAGCCTTTGCAGGCGCCTTGGGTTTTTCTGCCGTTTTGGTTTCGTCAGCCATGACCGTTATCTCACCGCCGGAATCGCATCACCGCTCTTGATGGAAATGCGTTCCTTCGTTCCGTCTTTGTCCACGCGCCGGCGCACTCGCGTCGGCACACTCTTCTTCGGATCGAGCAACATCACGTTCGAGTGATGCACCGGTGCCTCGCGCTCGATGATCCCGCTCTGCTCTTCGGGACGGCGCGCGCGCTGGTGCTTCTTCACCATGTTCACGCCCTTCACGGTGATGCGCCCGTTCTTCGGGAACACGCGAATCACCTGGCCTTCCTTGCCTTTGTCTTCACCGCGCACGATGCGCACCGTGTCGCCTTTGCGAATCGGATGCGTCACGCGCTCCGCGGCAATCGCATGACGCCGCGTGAGGCGCGAACCCGCCGTTTTCTTGTGTTTCAGGATCCGCATATCACAGCACCTCGGGTGCGAGCGACACGATCTTCATGTAGCGCTTTTCGCGCAGCTCACGCGCCACCGGTCCGAAGATGCGCGTCGCGCGCGGTTCGCCCGCGTCGTCGATGATCACCACCGCGTTCTCGTCGAACTTGATGTACGTGCCATCCTTGCGGCGCGTCTCTTTCGCCGTGCGCACGACGACCGCTTTCGCGACGTCGGACTTTTTCACGGTCCCCGTCGGCAGCGCGTCCTTCACCGCCACGACGACTTTGTCGCCGAGTCCGGCGTAGCGGCGCCGCGTACCGCCAAGCACGCGAATGACGAGCGCTTTCTTGGCGCCCGAATTATCCGCGACTTTGACTATGGTTTCTTGCTGAATCATTGCTCCATCTCCAGGTGCATCACGCTGTGCGTTTTATGCGCTGCTTAACGCGCGCGCTCGACGATCTCGACCACACGCCACCGCTTGTCTTTCGACATGGGCCGCGTCTCCATGATGCGGACCGTGTCGCCCTGCTTCGCGTTGTTCTGCTCGTCGTGCGCTTTCAGCTTCGTCGTGCGCGTCATCATTTTGCCGTACACCGGGTGCGCCACGCGCCGCTCGATCGCGACCACCACGGTCTTCTGCATCTTGTCGCTCACGACCAGCCCGACGCGCGTCTTGCGCATCGCGCGAGCTCCGTTGACTGATGTCATCACTTGGCGCCCTCAGCGGATTTGCCCTGTGCCACTTGCCCCTTGTCCTTCTTTTCGTTCAGCACGGTGTGCAGCCGTGCGATGTCTTTGCGAATCGTGCGCAAACGCAGCGGCTCGTCGAGCGCTTCGGTTGCACTGCGGAAACCGAGACGGAATCGCTCTTCTTCGAGTTCGGCGATGCGCGCGCGCAAATCCCCCACCGGGAGTTCGCGCAGCTCGGACGCTTTGAGTGCTTTCATCAGCTTCCTGCCTCCTCACGCATCGCGAAGCGGCTCGCGATACCGATCTTCGCCGCGGCAAGCGCCATCGCTTTTTTCGCGGTCTCTTTGTTGACGCCTTCGAGTTCGAACATCACGCGGCCCGGACGCACCACCGCGACCCAACCTTCGGGCGCGCCTTTGCCCTTACCCATGCGCGTTTCCGCGGGCTTCTTCGTGATCGGCTTATCGGGGAAAATGCGAATCCACACCTTGCCGCCGCGCTTGATGTAGCGCGACAACGCAACGCGCGCGGCTTCGATCTGGCGATTCGTCACCCAGCCGGGTTCCGCTGCCATCAAGCCGTACGTGCCAAAGGCCACCGTCGTACCGCGGGACGCAATGCCCTTGGTACGGCCTTTGAACATTTTGCGAAACTTTACTCGCTTCGGACTCAGCATCTGTGTTACGCGTCTGTTGAGTAGGTCTTGTCGCGGCGTTCATCCACGACTTCACCTTTGAAGATCCAGCACTTCACACCAATCGTTCCGAACGTCGTCTTCGCCGTGCTCGTCGCGTAGTCGATATCCGCGCGCAACGTGTGCAACGGGACGCGGCCTTCGTGGTAACCCTCGGTGCGCGCGATTTCCGCGCCGCCAAGACGGCCCGCGACTTTCACTTTGATGCCCTGCGCGCCCATGCGCATCGCCGCCTGAACCGCGCGCTTCATCGCGCGGCGGAACGAAATGCGCTGCGCGAGCTGCGCCGCGATGTTGTCGCCAACCAACTGCGCATCGAGTTCGGGACGCTTCACTTCTTCGATGTTGACCGCAACTTCTTTCTTCGTCAGTTGCGCCAACTCGTCGCGAAGATTGTCCACCTCGGCGCCCTTCTTGCCGATGATGACGCCCGGACGGCCGGTGAAGATCGTGATCGTCACCTTGCCGGGTTTCCGCTCGATATGCACATCAGCAATCGCCGCGCTCGCGTTGCCGGGAAAACGCCGCGCGCGCAGGTAATTGCGCACGAGCTGGTCTTCCTTCAACAACTGCGGCATGTCCTTCCCCGCGTAGTAACGCGAGCGATGCTCGCGCGAAACGCCGAGGCGAAAGCCGATCGGGTTGGTCTTTTGTCCCATTACTTCCCTTCCTTGTCTGCCACGATGATTTCGACGTGGCTGGTGCGCTTGTGAATCGGCGTCGCGCGGCCCATCGCTGCCGGCGTCCACCGCTTGAGCTTCGGTCCTTCGTTGATGACGGCGAACTTCACATACAAGTCGTCGACATCGATCGATTCATTCGCCTGACGCGCTGCCTGCTCGGCGTTGGCGACCGCGGAGTTGAGCACCTTCTCGATCTGCTTCGCCGCGTTCTTCTTGGAAAACTTCAGGAGCGCGAGCGCTTCGTTCACGCCTTTGCCGCGGATCTGGTCCATGACCAGCCGCATCTTGTAGGGTGACTGACGCGCGGTGCGCTGCATGGCACGCGATTCCATGTGTTACTTGCCTCCCTTCGCCGGCGGTGCAGACGGCGCAGCAGCCGGCGCGGCGCCCGCGGCCGGCGCAGCACCAGGCGCGCCCGCGGCAGGTGCAGCACCCGGCGCACCCGTCGCGCCCGGCTTCACTTTCACGTCGGCAGCTGCGCCCGCTTTCACCATCGTGTGCGCGCGGAACGTGCGCGTCGGCGAGAACTCCCCGAGGCGGTGACCGACCATGTTTTCGGTCACGTACACCGGGATGAACTTGTTGCCGTTGTGCACGGCGAACGTGTGACCGACGAAGTCGGGCAGAATCGTGCTCGCACGCGACCACGTCTTCACGACCTTCTTTTCGTTTCGCGCGTTCAACCCCGCCACCTTTTTCATCAGGTGGTCAGCGACGAACGGGCCTTTCTTAACGCTTCGTGACATGCTCGAATCCGGGAATCGGGTACCGTTTACGACTGCGTTGCCTTGCCGCGCTTACGCCCACGCACGATGAACTTCGTGGACGCTTTCTTCGTGTGTCGTGTCTTCACGCCTTCCTTCTTGCCCCACGGACTGACCACGTTGCGGCCGCCGCGTGTACGTCCACCGTGCGGGTGATCGACAGGGTTCATCACCTCACCGCGCACTTTCGGACGCCAGCCGAGCCAACGCGTCGTGCCCGCTTTGCCGCGTGAAACGAGTTCGTGTTCGGCGTTGCCGACTTCACCGATCGTCGCGAGGCAGTGTCCGTGCACCATGCGCATTTCGGTCGACGCCATGCGCACCGTGACGTACTCGCCTTCTTTCGCGACCACCTGCACCGACGTGCCGGCCGAACGCGCCATCTGACCACCTTTGCCAGGACGCAACTCGACGTTGTGCACCGCGGTACCGAGCGGCACTTCGCGAATCGGAAGTGTGTTGCCGACGCGAACGTCGGAACCCGGACCCGACATCACCGTGTCGCCCACCGCGAGTCCTTTCGGATGCACGATGTAGCGCTTCTCGCCGTCCTTGTATTCGATCAGCGCAATGCGCGCCGAACGATTCGGATCGTACTCGATCTCGCGCACCACGCCGGCAATGCCGTGCTTGTTGCGCTTGAAGTCGATGATCCGGTACATGCGTTTGTGCCCACCGCCGATGCGTCGCATCGCGATGTGGCCATGATTGTCGCGCCCACCGGACTTCTTGAGCGGAACAGTCAGACTCTTTTCCGGTTTTGAACGCGTGATGTCGTCGCTCTTGACGAGCGTACGAAAGCGCGACGACGCGGTGACCGGACGGAATTGACGAACGCCCATCTCAGGAACCCTCGAAGACGTGTTCGATCGTGTCGCCCGCCTTCAAGCGCACAATCGCCTTCTTCCAGTTGGGCCGCACGCCGGCGTAGCCACCAACGGCGCGCGGCTTACCGCGCTGCGTCGATGTCCACACGCCGACCACGGTGACACCGAAGAGCTTCTCGATCGCCGACTTGATGGCCGGCTTCGTCGCTCTCGTGTGTACGCGGAACGTGTATTCGCCGCGCTCCTGCTGAGCCACGGACGTTTTCTCCGTGACCACAGGACGGACGATGATTCGATGGAGACTGGACATGGGTTACTTCCCCTTCTTCTTCGGAGCTGACTTCTTCGCGGCGGATTTCTTCGCCGCAGTTTTCCTTTTCGCGGGCGCTTTCGCGGCGGCTTTCCTAGCCGGCGCTTTCTTCGCCGCGGCTTTCTTTGCGGCTTTCTTCGCGGTCTTCTTGGCGCCCTTCGTACGCGCTTCGGGCACTTCGCCGCCCGCGCTCTCACCGCCCGCGCGCACCGGGCGCTTACGTAGCGGCTTCAGATCTTTGTTCTTGTCGTTGACCGGCGCGAGCTCGTGTCCAATGGCCGTCGCTTCGATCACGACGACATCCGACCACAACACGTGGTACGTCGACACGTCTGCGTACGGCATCGACATCACGTTCGGCAAATTGCGCGCGCTCAGGTACACGTTCGCGTTTGAACCGTTCGTGAGCAGCAACACTTTCTTGTTCGCGACGCCGATCTTCTCGAGCACAGCGCGCAGCAACGCGGTCTTCGGTTTCTCGTATGTGAACCGGTCGACGACGATTACCGCACCTTCCTGCGCGCGCGCATTCAGCGCACTCTTGCGCGCGAGCACGCGCAGCTGGCGCGGAACCTTCTCGCTGTAATTGCGATCGCCGTGCGGACCGAACACCGTACCGCCACCGGGCCAGTGCGGTGCACGCGTCGAACCCTGACGCGCACGGCCGGTGCCCTTCTGACGCCATGGCTTCTGATTGCCACCGGTGACCAAACCGCGCGTCAACGTCGACGCAGTCGCGTGTCGCTGATTGGCGCGGAACGCTTTCACCGCCTGGTGCATCGCCGGCATGTTGATCGTGCCGTCGAACGTCGTTGACGGCAGCGTCACCTTGTCGCGCGACGTGCCGAACGCCGTGAACGCCGAAGCGTTGAGTTCCTGGGACTTTTGCTCAGCCATCGCTTACGCCTGCTTCCGCACGACGACGATGCCGTTGGTCGGACCGGCCACCGCACCGCGGATGTAAAGGAGATTGCGCTCCCCGTCGACTTTCACGACGCGGAGATTGATTTGCGTATGACGCTCGGCGCCGTAGTGGCCCGGCATGCGCTTGCCCTTGATGACGCGCGACGGATCCGTGCCTGCGCCGACTGCACCCGGACGGCGGTGCTTCGTGTTGCCGTGCGTGTTCGGACCACCGCCGGCGTAGTGACGCTTCACGATGCCCTGGAAGCCACGGCCCTTCGACGTGCCCGTCACCTTCACGACGTCGCCGGGTTTGAACTCACCCACCGTCACCGTGTCGCCGACGTTGTACGTCTTGATCTCGGCCTTCGGATTCGATTTGTCGTCGAGACGAATCGAGCGAAGCACCGCGGGAGTGACCTGCAAACCGACTTTCGCTGCGTGACCGATCTCCGCTTTGTGCGCACGATGACCGCGTGGCGTTTTCTTCTCGCCTTTCGCCGATTCACGCGCGACACGCTGCGATCCATAACCCAGTTCGACCGACGCGAATCCCGCCTTGTCCTTCGTCGTGACTTTCACGACAGGATTTGGCGGCGCCTCGACGACCGTGCATGGGATCTGCTCGCCATCTTCGGCGAAGATCTGCGTCATGCCGAGTTTCTTGCCGATGATCCCAATCATTGGACTTTGATTTCCACGTCGACGCCGGCCGGCAAATCCAGCTTGGTCAACGCATCAACTGTTTGCGCGCGCGAATCGAGGATGTCGATCACGCGCTTGTGCGTCTTCAACTCGAACTGCTCGCGCGACTTTTTGTCGACGTGCGGCGAACGGAGCACCGTCCAGCGCTGCGTCTTCGTCGGAAGCGGAATCGGCCCCGACACCTGCGCGCCCGTTTTTTCCGCGGTGCGCACGATGTCCGCCGCGGCTTGATCGATCACCGCGTGGTCGAAGGCTTTGAGTCGAATTCGGATCTTGTCAGCCATAAGTAGGGTCGAGTCGGTAGCCGGAAGTCGGTAGTCTGTAGCGGGTAGTGAAGAGCGGTCTCTACCGCCTACAGACTACCGACTACCCACTACTCGCTACGCAAGAATCTTCGTGACAACACCAGCACCCACCGTGCGTCCGCCTTCGCGAATTGCGAAGCGCAGACCTTCTTCCATCGCGACGGGGCTGATGAGTTCGATCTTCATTTGCACGTTGTCGCCCGGCATCACCATCTCGGTGCCTTCCGGCAATTCGATGGAGCCCGTGACGTCAGTCGTACGGAGATAGAACTGCGGGCGATATCCCTTGAAGAACGGCGTGTGACGGCCGCCTTCGTCCTTCGTGAGGACGTAGACCTCGCCATTGAACTTCGTGTGCGGCTTGATCGAGCCGGGCTTCGCGAGCACCATGCCGCGCTCGACGTCCTTCTTGTCGATACCGCGCAGCAGCAAGCCCACGTTGTCGCCGGCCTGACCGTCGTCGAGCAACTTGCGGAACATTTCGACGCCCGTGACGACCGTCTTTTTGTCCGAGCCGAATCCGACGAGCGCAATTTCGTCGCCCGTCTTCACCTTGCCGCGATCGATACGGCCCGTGGCAACCGTGCCGCGGCCCGTGATCGTGAACACGTCTTCGACCGGCATCAGGAACGGCTTGTCGATTTCGCGCACCGGTTCCGGAATGTTCTTGTCGAGCGCCGTGTACAGCTCTTCGATCTTCTCGACCCACTTCTTGTCGCCTTCGATCGCCTTGATCGCGGCGCCGCGGATCACCGGGACGTCGTCGCCCGGATAGTTGTACTTCGAGAGCAATTCGCGGACTTCGAGCTCGACGAGGTCGAGGAGCTCGGCGTCTTCGACGAGATCGCACTTGTTGAGGAACACGACCACCGACGGCACGTTGACCTGACGGGCGAGCAGGATGTGCTCGCGCGTCTGCGGCATCGGGCCGTCGACCGCGCTCACCACGAGAATCGCGCCGTCCATCTGCGCGGCGCCCGTGATCATGTTCTTCACATAGTCAGCGTGGCCCGGGCAGTCGACGTGCGCATAGTGACGCGACTGCGTCTCGTATTCGACGTGCGACGTCGCGATGGTCAGAATCTTCGTCGCGTCGCGGCGGCCCTGTGACTCCGAGGCCTTCGCGACTTCGTCATACGCGACGTACTTGGTGCCGTAGCCCTTCTCGGCCGACACCTTCGTGAGCGCCGCCGTGAGGGTCGTCTTGCCGTGGTCGACGTGGCCGATGGTTCCCACGTTTACGTGCGGCTTCGTCCGCTCAAACTTTGCTTTGGCCATTGGTGTTTCTGGTGATGGTGGTAATCAGGTCTTCTTGCTGATGATTTCTTCCGACTTCGACTTCGGTACTTCCTCGTAATGCGCGAACTCCATCGAATACACAGCACGTCCCTGCGACATCGACCGGAGCTTCGTCGAGTACCCGAACATCTCCGACAGCGGCACGGTCGCGCCGATCACCTGCGCTTCGCCGCGCTGCGACATCCCGCCGATCTTGCCGCGACGGGATGACAAATCGCCGAGAACGTCGCCCATGTACTGCTCGGGGCAGACGACCTCGACATTCATCATCGGTTCGAGGAGCACAGCGTGTGCTTGCTTCGCCGCGTCCTTCACGGCCATCGAACCGGCAATCTTGAACGCCATTTCGCTCGAGTCGACGTCGTGGTAAGAGCCGTAGATCAGCTCCACTTTCACGTCGACCATCGGGTACCCCGCGAGCACACCGCCTTCCAGCGCTTCGCGAATGCCTTCTTCGACGGGCCGGATGTATTCCCGCGGAATGACGCCGCCCACGATCTTGTCCTCGAACACGTACCCCTGTCCAGGGTCGGCCGGCATGACGTTGATGACCACGTGTCCGTACTGACCCTTACCGCCCGACTGCCGGATGAACTTGCCTTCGACCTTGTCGACGCGGCGCCGAATCGTCTCGCGGTAGGCCACCTGCGGGCGTCCCACGTTCGCTTCGACTTTGAACTCGCGCTTCATGCGGTCGACGAGAATCTCGAGGTGCAATTCGCCCATGCCCGAGATGATCGTCTGCGCCGTTTCCGGATCTGAATGCACGCGGAACGTCGGATCTTCTTCGGCGAGCTTCTGCAGCGCCGTGCCGAGTTTGTCCTGGTCCGCTTTCGTCTTCGGTTCGATCGCGACTGAAATAACCGGATTCGGGAATTTCATCGCTTCGAGAATGATCGGCTTGTCTTCGTCGCAGAGCGTGTCGCCCGTGCGGGTATCCTTCAAGCCGATTGCCGCGGCGATGTCGCCCGCGCGCACTTCTTCGATTTCTTCGCGCTTGTTCGCGTGCATCTGCAACAGACGACCGATGCGCTCGCGCTTGTCCTTCGTCGCGTTGTACAAATGCGAGCCCGCCTTGAGCACGCCCGAGTACACGCGGAAATACGTCAACCGGCCCACGAACGGGTCGGTCATGATCTTGAATGCAAGCGCCGCGAACGGTGCCGTGTCCGACACGTCGCGTGTCGTGTGCGTTTCGTCGTGCGTCGGCTCGTGTCCCTGAATCGCGGGCACGTCAATCGGTGACGGGAGATAATCGATCACCGCATCGAGCATCGCCTGCACGCCTTTGTTCTTGAACGACGCGCCGCACAATACGGGGACGATACCGCCGGAACACGTCGCTTTACGAATCGCCGTGCGAATCTCGGCGAGACTCAGTGTGTCCTCACCAGAGAGATACTTCTCGAGCAGTGCGTCGTCATGCGCAGCGGCAACGGCCGCTTCGATCAATTCGTGGCGCGCTTTCTCGATCGCTTCGGTGTACTGCGCCGGCGGTTCGACGACTTCGAATGTTTTGCCCAGCGTTTCGTCGTTGAAAATGACCTGCTTGCGCTCGAGCACGTCGATGTGGCCGGTGAACAATTCGCCGGAGCCGACGGGGAGCTGCAGTGGATACGCGTTCTTGGTGAGACGTTCACGGATCATGGTGAGACAGCGCGCGAAATCGGCGCCGACACGATCCATTTTGTTCGAGAAGATGATGCGCGGAACGCCGTAGCGGTCGGCTTGGCGCCACACGGTTTCCGTCTGCGGCTCTACACCGGCGACGGAATCGAGCAGCGTAATCGCGCCGTCGAGCACGCGCAGTGAACGCTCGACCTCAGCCGTGAAGTCGACGTGTCCGGGCGTGTCGATGATGTTGATGCGGAATTCCGTGCCGTCGCCGTCGAGCGCAAAGCCGTGGCGCTCCCAGAAACAGGTCGTCGCGGCGGACGTGATCGTGATGCCGCGCTCCTGTTCCTGCTCCATCCAGTCCATGGTGGCAGCACCATCGTGGACTTCGCCGAGTTTGTGCGACTTCCCTGTGTAGTACAGGATGCGCTCGGTCGTAGTCGTCTTACCGGCATCGATGTGGGCCATGATGCCGATGTTGCGATAGTACTTGAGATCGGTGGTGCGTGGCACTGAACGAGTGTCGGGTAGCGGGTGTCAGGTATCGAATTACGACCGTACAGAAACACAAACGCGGGTGGACCAGGCGTCCGTCGTTCAGGCATCGAACGCGAACCGGTATCCATCCGCTATCGCCGGGTACACTCTCATCGCAGCAGAGTGGGGACCCATCGGCGCGGTGCAAGGAACTGCACCGTTGAATTGTCCTGCGTTGCTTTTCGGGAACCTCAGCGCGCCTTGGAGAAACGAGGCGTGCCTACAACGGTCGGAGGTCCAAATCCCCCGCGTCACGGACGTCGTGAGAGGCGGGCCCATGCTCCCGGGTCGCAGTACCCCGGACGGACCGCAAAACACGGTCCGACAAAGCCTTGCAAAGCTATCCGGCGACCTTCGCGTGTCAACCGGCTGACGGCCACAGATCGAGGGGCAAAGGGGAAGGGAAAGTCAGAAGCCCAAGGAGCGCGCGCTGTCCGTGAGTTTCTGACTTATCCCTCCCATTTGCACGTGAACAAATGGTTATGCATGCGCCGATTTGGTGACGGAGTTCGGCGGCATCCCCACGATATTGGGCGCCCCGCTCACCGGAATTGGCGAAAATGGCGTTGATCTATCCCCGTCCACTGGGGCCGCGGCTGCGGGCCCTCGGCGTCTCGATCCTCTCCGCGGCGCGAAGCATGCCGCGCGATGCGGCTGGGCGACACATCGCCGAGCAGATTGTTCGCTCTGGGACTTCGCCCGCAGCGAATTACTCGGAGGCGCGCGGTGCCGTCTCAGACCGCGACTACCTGTTCAGGCTGCAAACTTGTCTGAAAGAACTGCGCGAGACCGAAACCTGGCTAGCGATGTCTCGAGGAGTCGGATTTCGGAATGCGGACTACGCGGCGATCGAAAAAGAGTGCGGCGAGCTCACGGCAATCGTCGTGACGTGCGTGAGCAAGGTGAAAGCGCGACTTGCACGCAGCGATGAACATTCCGGTCCGGCGGAGCACAAATGAAAAGTGCGAGGAATTGGCTTCCTCGCACTTTTGACTTCCCCTTCCCATTTGCCCTTCTCTTACCACCGATAATGCGCAAACGCCTTGTTCGCCTCGGCCATCCGGTGCGTGTCGTCCTTCTTCTTCACCGCGTTGCCTTCGCCCTTTGACGCGGCAATGATCTCGGCGGCGAGCTTTTCGCCCATCGACTTCTCACCACGCTCACGCGTGTAGATGATGAGCCAGCGCATCGCGAGTGCCGTGCGGCGCTCGGGGCGCACTTCGACCGGCACCTGATACGTCGCACCGCCGACGCGGCGGCTCTTCACTTCGACGACGGGCTTGAGGTTCGTTAACGCCTGCTTGAACACGTTCACGCCCGGCTGCTGCGTCTTCGCTTCCACGATGTCCATCGCGCCGTAGAACATGCGTTCTGCAGTCGACTTCTTGCCCTTCAGCATCAGGCAATTGATGAACTTCGAAACGGTCTGGCTATCGTAGCGCGCATCGGGGAGAATCGTGCGCTTGATACTCTTTTTTCGGCGGCTCACGCTTTCGCTCCTGCTTTCGGCTTCTTGGTGCCGTATTTCGAACGGCTCTTGTTGCGGCCCTGCACGCCACTCGCGTCGAGCGAGCCGCGCACAATGTGATAACGCACGCCCGGCAAATCCTTCACACGGCCACCGCGCACGAGCACGATCGAGTGCTCCTGCAGGTTATGGCCTTCGCCAGGGATGTACGCCGTCACTTCGAAGCCGTTCACGAGACGGACGCGCGCGACTTTGCGCAGCGCCGAGTTGGGCTTCTTTGGGGTCGTGGTGTACACGCGGGTGCAGACACCGCGCTTGAAAGGATTCGCCTTGAGTGCAGGCGCTTTGTCCTTCTTGGACACGTCCGCGCGCGAGCGCCGGACGAGCTGATTGATCGTTGGCATCCTATATGGCTGTTCGGAAATCGACCGCTACGTGGATCGCCCCGGCGAGTCCGGGGAGGCACGGAACAGGAGGCCGGAACGTAGATGCGGCCATGACATACGTCAACTACAAAGGGGCAAAGGGAAAAGGCAAGTCAGAAGTGCAAGGAAGGCGCGCGCTCCTTGTCATTCTGACTTTCCCTTCTCCTTTGCCCCTCGTAGTTCATCCGTCGATAAGGTTCGACGCGGGCAAGCTGTCCCGCCCCCGCACCTCATCCGAAAACCCGCCAAGCAGTGGCTCAATAGAGTTGGCGTAATAGCTGAGAAGCTCCCGCCCCTGCGGAAGCACCGTGTATCCGTCGCCGCTCTCGATGATCGCGTGACGCAACCGGAGCATCGCACATCCTCGGTCGAGTACATCCTCGAGGCGCTCGGCGTTGATTACGCGCGCGTTCACTTCATTGAGCACGTCGCGCAACGCATCGACGCGATCGAGCAACGCGTCGCGCGAAACAAACTCCGCGGGAAACGTTTGCAGCGCCGCACACACCAGCGGAACCGGCGTGACCGGAATCAGTCGCGCTACCTCTGCCATCGCGCGATCCGCGAACGCCTGCACGCGCGGCAGTCGCTCGTCGCGCGCGAGTTCGAGCAGCGTTCGTCCGCCGTCGTCGCGCGCGGTGAGCCAATCCGCGATGGGAATTGGCGCACCAATGGTCACGGCTGCGGACCCGTACCGCTTCCAGCGGCGCGTCAGCATGCGGCCGGCGCTCCACAAGACATAGCGCACCACTCCGAACAACGAACGCAACGCACCGCGCCGCACGGGACCGCCGTGTGCAAGCTCCGCCAACAGCTGACGGTCTTCGAGCACCCGATCGTAGTTGAGTGCGACCGGCACGATGTGCATACGCTCCGCCATTCCCTTCTCGCGCGCAACGCCAAGTATGTAGTCGAGCAACCCGATCTTGGTCTGACGCATGCGGCCATCGCGGCTGAGTCCGCCTTCCGGGAAAATTCCCTGCGTCACTCCGTTGCGCGTGATCAGCTGCACGTAGCGCTCGAGCACCGCGTGATACAACGGTTCGCGAAAACGACGGCGAATGAAGTACGCGCCGAAACTCTTGAAGAGATGCTCGAGCGGAAACACACGCGCCCACTCGCCCACCGCATATGAAATCGTCACGTGTCCCGCGAGCGCGTAACCCGCGAGCACATAGTCCGCGTTGGAGCGGTGATTGAACAGGTAGACGACGATGCTGTCCCTTGGCAGCGCGCGAAGCGCATCGGCGTCGACGCGTTCAACGCGCACGCGATAGAACAGGTTGAGTAACACGCGCGACGCGGTGTAGCCGACGCGGTAATACATCAGGATGTTGAAGTACGGCACGATCTCGTCGATGTACGCGCGCACGATGCGCCACACCTGGGCATCGGTCAGCGCATGCGCTGCTGCGTGCTCGCGCACCGCGCGCGCAATGGCTTCGTCCGCGAGAATCGATTCGCGCACATAGCGGCGGCTCGTGAGCTTGAACCGATTGATGTGCGTGCGGAACTGGTGAACCGTGCGCACGGCGACGCGACCGGTCCACCAACGCACCAACAGAATGACCGCCACCGCGGCGGCCGCGAGCGCGACGTATGTCAGCGGGATCTCGCGCGGCGATCAGCGCGTGGATTACTTCGCAATCGTCACCGTAGACGCACGTGTGTATGACACCCCGCTCACGCGATCGCGAACATCGAGCGTGATGGTGTACGTACCCGCAGGTGTGTTCGCAAGGTTGAGACTCACCACATCGACAAGTGTATTCGCGTGCGACGTGGCGCGATCAAACGCGATCACGACACGCTCAGGTTTCGTGTCAATGCGCGCGACCGATGCGAGTGCGCCGGTTACCGCCGCGACGATCGCCCCGGCGGCTGAACGCTGGCGCGCGATCGTAATTGAAACCGAATACTCGGCCGAACCGGCGCGCGACGCAAAATCGTAGTTCTCCCACACCAGATCCACGCGCGCGTCGCGTGGGATTACGCCGAGCGCCGGCACCATCGCGAGATCGCGCCATCGCGCTGGCGTCTGCGCAGGCGCGTCGACTTTGCTTGCAAGCAGCAGGTCACTGATCCCGGGACCCGTCATCGCGAATCGATCGTTGAGTTCGACGAGCGCCGACGACCGCGCGCCGCGCGTGGCACCAACGCCGGATGCCTCGACGCGGAACAAGTAAGTGCCGGGTTTTACGCGCGCGGTCCATGTACGAATGCCCGCCGAGTCGAGCGGCAACGAATCGCGATACGCGATCTGCGCGGTTGCCGCGACGAGCCAGACATCCGCGCGCGCAAGACCGCTGACGGGCATGCTTTCGCGAATCTCGCGAACCGGCGGGGACGCAGCGACAAACAAATCGATTGAGTCACGCTCGGCGCGGAAGCGCGCGGTCTGCACGATCAATGAGTCCGGCCGTTTGCGCGCGAGATTATCGAACCGCACCGGCTGCGACTCCTTCGTCGCATCGATCATCGCGCGATCGGCGTTGGGAATGCGCGCGGTGCCGTATCCGGTGAGACTCGTGAAAGCAAACATCAGTCCAGAGTCGTACAACCAGAACGTCATGACGTCAGCAGCCGACTCCGCCACGTTAGGTCCGATTACCGCAACTACATCCGGAGGACCGTAGCGCACGTGCACGTCGCCGCGGTCCGTGTCAGCACCCTTCAGGTCCAGTTCCTCGACGGTCCAGCGCAATTCGGCGAACGTAACGCGCGCGAGGATTTCTCCGCGCGATTCGTTGCGGCCGTCCGCCCACATCTGGTCGTACGTCATCCAGAACATTTTCTGGAACACGTCGAGTACGTCGGGATCGCCGCGATCCACGCGTCGCGCGCGCGCGGGCCCGATGATCCGTGCCACGTTGTCGAGGCGAATGCGTTCGTCGTACTCGAGTTTCGCGAGCCCGGCATCGAAAGCCGCGATCGCGTCATTGGATTGCGCTTGCCGCTGCAGCGCCAGCCCGAGGCTCATGCGCGCAATGCCATCGTTGGGGTGCTTCGCGATGTGCGATCGCGCGAACATTTCGAGGCCGCTCCACAAGTTCTTCTCGGCGAGCATCATGGCGACGGAGCGGAACGCAAATGGCGCGGTCGCGTCGGCGCGATACGCTTCAGTGAACAGCGTGTCGGCGCGCGCGAAATAATTCGCGCCAGTCACAGACAACGGTAGCGGTTGTGAGTGCGACTCGATGAAATCGCGCACGTCCTTGAGAGACGTGCTCTGCAGCGCAAGCCCGTGCTTGTCGGTGCTCATGACCGTCGTCGCAATTGCGTCCGCGGCCGCGAGCGCGCCTACCGCCGCTTGGGCGCCGGCCGAGGTAAGCTGCGCCGCGTCCTGGGACGTGGCCGCCCGCGAAAGCGAGCCGCCTGCCACGGCGGCAACAGACTGTGCTGCTTGCGCCGCGGTTTCCCAGGCTGAACCGCCCGCGATTCCAGTACCAAGACCAGAGCGTTGCAGCAGGGACCGAACGGCTTCGTCGCGGCGCTCTCGCTCCGCGACTTCCTCGAGAATCCATGCGCCCTTCGCAATCGGATTCATCGCGTCCGACAGCGATCGTCCGATGTCCCCGACGCCGATCGTCATGCGGCGATTTGCGAGCGCTTCGTATCGCCGCCACGACATGCGGGCGAGCTCGATCGCGGTTTCGGCGTGTTGCCGCGGCGTTCCCTGTGTGCGTGAAAGCTTCAGCGCGCTCTCAAAAAACTCGCCCGCCGCTCCGCGCGTCATACTCACGCCACTCGCGAGGAGAAACCGACCGGTCGTCAATCGATACAGCGCGTTGTCGGGGGCTTTGATAACCGCGAGACGCAACGATGTATCCGCGAGGCGGCCCAGTTTGGTTGCATCGAGGCCCTTCGGCGGATCGGGCGCACGACCGCGCGTGGCGAGCGCCCACGCCACCATGCCACGGTGGAACCACGCGCTCGCGTCGTCGGGATTCGCGCGCACGCGTGCATCGAGCTCAGCGAGCACTGCCTGTGAATCGGAGACCTGGCTGCGCGTCAACGCGTCCGCGCCGCGCACGTGCTGAGCGTGCGCGAACATCGCGGTAAAGGCCAGCAAGACGATCGGCAGCGAGACCCGCAGCGATCCGTGGCGCATATGCTCCCACGATTGCGATTCCCGGATGCCCCCGCAAGCAGGACGCCATCACAGTTAATCGAGACCTAATGCGCACCGCGTTCGCTGCACGCCCGCATGGCCGTCGGGCTGGAGCGGCTATATCATAGATGTGGCCATGCCCCACACCCCGCACGCGAGAATGTGGATGACGTCGAACCTTCGCAGCGCTTTCGTCGCTTCGCTGATGTTTGTCCTCGCAACGCCAGCGCTGGCACAACGCAGCACGGGCCGCGCCGCACAACCGCAGCGGCCCAACGTCGTTCTGATCTTCCCCGACAACCTCGGCTGGGGCGAAGTCGCTGCGTACGGCAGCGTGCGCGGCGTGCCGACACCCCGCATCGATCAAATCGCGAGAGAAGGCATACGGCTCAACAACTTCAACGTCGAATATTCGTGCACCGTGTCGCGCGCCGCGCTCCTCACCGGGCGGTACGCGATTCGCAGCGCCGCGGCACAACCGACGGGCATCACGCAATGGGAAGTCACAATCGCCGAAGCACTCAAGTCGGTCGGCTACGCGACCGCGCTCTTTGGTAAGTGGCATGTCGGTGGCAACAACTGGATCAACGGCCGCCAACCGACCGATCAGGGTTTCGACGAGTGGTTCGGCATTCCGATGACGAGCAACGAAGCGCAAACAACGACGTTGCCAAGTTGGAATCCTGATTCAATGGAAGTGCCACACATCTGGGAAGGCAAAGTCGGCGAGAAATCGCGTAAGGTGCGGCCATTCGATCTCGACACGCGACGCACGGTTGATCGCGAAGCCGCGCAGCGCGGCGTTGCGTTCATGGAGAAGAATGTGCGATCGAACACGCCGTTCTTTTTGTACTATCCGATCACGCAAATCCATTTCCCGACGCTCGCGCATCCCGATTTCGCGGGGAAAACGGGCGCGGGCGACATCGGCGACGCTATGGCCGACGTCGACTACAACACCGGCATCATTCTCGACGCCATCAGGCGACTCGGTATCGATCGCAACACACTCGTGTTCTGGTGCACGGACAACGGCGCCGAAGCGCGGCGTCCGTGGCGCGGATCGCCTGGACCGTGGAGCGGCTACTACAACACCGTGATGGAAGGCGGCGTGCGCACGCCGTGCGTCATTCGCTGGACGGGACGCATTCCCGCCGGACAAGTGTCAAACGAAATCGTGCACCAGCTCGATTTCTTTCCGACGATCGCCGCTGCCGCCGGCGCACCCGACATCGTTCCGAAAGACCGCGCGATCGATGGCGTGAATCAGTTGCCGTTTCTCGAGGGCAAGCAGGCGAAATCCAATCGCGAGAGCGTGTTGTTCTTCACGAACAACAACCTGGTGCGCGCGGTGAAGTGGCACGACTGGAAATTGCACTACGCGTTCCAGCCGGAGCCCGGTGCGCAGGCGACGCCTCCGCTCATGCGCTTGTTCAACCTGCGCTCAGATCCGCGCGAAGACTCCGACATCAAGGACGCGAATCCGTGGGTGCAGAGCATCATGGACAAACTCATCGCGGACTTCAACGCGACGACGGTGCGCTATCCGCACGTGCCGAATGGCGCACCCGATCCGTACACGCCGCCGCCGCAGCGAAACTAGAGTTTGTTGTAGACGGTTCGCGTTGACGTTGCCGCGCCGCCGAGTACGGCGGCGCGCGCCGTTTCAACAACCATCGATGTCGGCGATTCGAGCGACAGCGTCTGTTTCACCTCGGTCGTCATCGACGTTCCGGTCTCGGGATTCGGGAACGTGTGCACCGTCGTGATGACGAGTTTGTCGCCGTCCCACGCTGTGCGCGACGCCTGCTGTTGAATTCCGCGGCCCATCATCACCGAGTTTTTCGTTTCGCTGCCGTCGAGCGCGTAGATGAACTTGAGCGGCGCTTGCATGTCGCCGCGCGTGAAGAACGCGTACTCCACTGTGAGCCGGCCGGCGTCCTGCGTCACCGTGATGAGCGTGCCCCATCCGCTGCCCATGTCGCCGCCGCGACCGCCACGGCCTGCGCCACCACCGCCTGCGCCGCCCCCCGCTCGCCCACCGCCGCGTCCCGCCGACGCTGTATCAACGCTGGACCATCGTCCCGCAAAGTTTGGCTTGTCCTGCGCGCCGGCGTCCGCAGCAAGTAGTCCCGCGACAAGAAGTACCAACGCCACGTTGAGTCGATTCATTGTGAAGCTCCGTTTGCGGTCGCGCGCGTTTGCCATGCGTGCCACTGCTCGACAGTCATGATCGTGCGGAATCCAATATGCGACGTGCCGCTGTCCGGCGCGCCGGGGCTGCGCGCGCTCACACGATATCCGCGGCAATACGAATCGTTGCACAAATACGAACCGCCGCGAAGAATGCGCATCGGCTGAAATCCGTCGCGTGGATCGAGACCTGAGTCGGGGCCTTTCGGATTTATCGCAACGCCGAGCGATTTGTCGCGCGTGTACGTGTCCGGGCGAAACCAGTCGAGCGTCCACTGCCAAACATTTCCCGACATATCGAACAGACCATACCCGTTCTTCGAGTATGAGCCAACGCGTTTCGGCGATGCGGCGCGCGTTGGAAATGCGCCTTCATATATGTGCGCCTGGGGCGCCGAAGCGTTGAGTGGCGCGTCACCCCACGCGTGCTCTGCGTGATCGAGTCCGCCGCGCGCGGCAAACTCCCACTCGGCTTCCGTCGGCAATTGCTTCCCCGCCCACTTCGCGTACGCAACGGCGTCGTCCCACGCGACCTGCACAACGGGGAATGAGTCTTTGCCCGCGATGGTACTCGACGGTCCTTCAGGATGCTGCCAGTTGGCACCCGGCATCCATCGCCACCATTGCGACCAATCTCGCAAATCCACTTGCTGCGTTGTTGGCGCAAACACCAGTGAACCCGGTACGAGCAGTGCGGGATCAGGCGCCGGCGTCCCGGGCGGAAGTTGCTTCAGCAATTCCTTCGCGTCGGGCGCACGTTCGGCGATGGTGACGTAGCCGGTCGCTTTCACAAACGCGCGAAACTCCGCGTTCGTGACGGTATGCACGTCCATGAAGAATCCGTCGACGCGCACATCGTGCACCGGCCCTTCGTCCTTGGCCGCATGCTCGCCCTCGCTGCCCATCTGGAACTGACCGCCGGGAACCCACACCATGCCCGGTGGAGCGTCTCCAGGCGCGGGCGTCGATACGCGCACGCCATCGCGCGGTTGGCATGCGACAGCCGAAACCAGCGCGAGCGCCGCGATCCCTCGGGAGAACTTGATGTGCGCCACGCCCCGACCTACGTCCGCATTCCAAATCCAATGATCGCGAGGAGCATCGTGCTCCACATGACGAACATCCAGCGCGTATGCTCCTTCAGGGCGCGCTCGAGTTTCGTCTCAACCTGGGCAATGCGGAGGTCGATCTTCGCATCGAGCTCGCCAAAGCGCGTGTCGATCTTCGCATCGAGCTCGCCAAAGCGCGTGTCGATCTTCGCATCGAGCTCGCCAAAGCGCGTGTCGATCTTCGTGTCGAGTTCGGCAAAGCGTTTCTCGAACTTCGCATCTTGCTCCGCAAAGCGTTTCTCGAACTTCGCATCTTGCTCGGCAAAGCGTCGCTCGAACTTTACGTCTTGTTGGGCAAAGCGTCGCTCGAGCCGCGCGTTCGCTTCCGCGAACTGCTGCTTCACGCTCGCATCGAACCGCGCAAAGTTGAGCTCGTTGAGCTCGCGCAGTTCGTTGCGACGGCCGGAGTCTACTGAATCAAGCCAGTTCACGAGTTCATCAGCGACCTCGTCGCCAAAACGGTCGTGGAACAGCTTTGAAAGTCGTGCGGTAACGGGCATCGGACGTACCTGGAAAGATGGACGCCGACACTATGCAACGTATGCTCGGCGCGACCATCACCGAAAGGGCGCGTGCGTAATCGTTTTGACGCATATTTGCGCCCGGTATGAGACTCCTGACCGGCTTGTGCGCGCTCGTTGCGCTCTCGTGCGCGCCACGCGAACGCGCTGCGCCGCGACCAAACATCGTGTTCGTGCTGGTCGATGACCTGCGCTGGGACGACATCGCTGTCGCCGGGCATCCGTTCGTCGAAACGCCGAACATCGATCGGCTCGCCCGCGAGGGTGCGCGATTTCTCAACGCATTCGCCAGCACACCGCTCTGCAGTCCGAGCCGAGCGAGTATTCTCACCGGCCAGTATGTGCGGACGAACGGCATCATCGACAACACTGCGCGCGATTCAGCGAGCCATCGCTTGCGCACGTTCGCGATGCCGTTCGCAGTCGCCGGCTATCGCACGGCGTTTATCGGAAAGTGGCACATGGGGAACGATGACTCACCGCGTCCAGGTTGGACGCGATGGGTTGCCATGCGCGGACAGGGTGAAGCGGTTGATCCGGTGCTCAACATCGACGGTACGCGTAGAACCGTGAATGGATACGTCACGGACGTCCTCACGGATTTCGCGGACGCGTTTGTGCGCGACACGAGCGACGCGCCGTTCATGCTGTTCCTCGCGCACAAGGCACTGCATCCCAACATTCAGCAGCGCGACGACGGAAGCACGGCCGCACTCGCCAATCAGCCGGAAGGATTCGTCCCGGCGCCGCGTCATCGCGGCCGATACGCGACGCAACCAATCGCGCGCCGCGAGAACGCAAAGCGTGCGCCCATCGATAAACCGGCGCTCCTGCGCAGAATCCCCGGCCTGCCAGCGCTGAGTCCAGAAACCGGGACCAGCGAACGCGACGTTCGCGCGCGACTCGAGATGCTGCTCGGCGTCGACGAGAGTCTTGGCCGGCTCGTCGCAACGCTCGCCGAACGTGGACAGCTCGACAACACGGTGATCGTGTTCACGAGTGACCACGGCTACTTCTATGGCGAGCACGGCCTCAATGAAGAGCGCCGGCTCGCCTACGAAGAAACCGCGCGTATCCCACTCATTGTGCGATTTCCGCGAGTCGCGCTCCCGGGAACAACACCGGCGCAGATGGTGCAAACGATCGACTTCGCACCGACGCTGCTCGAACTCGCCGGCGTGCGCGACACGGTAGCACGACAAGGCGTTTCGCTCGTTCCGCTGCTCAACGGCACTGCCACGACGTGGCGCACGTCGGTGTTTCTCGAGTATTACACCGATCGCGTGTTTCCGCGCGTGCTGACGATGGGCTACGAAGCCGTTCGCACTGAACGGCTCAAATACATCGAGTACAAGGAACTGCCCGGTATGGAAGAGCTGTACGACCTGCAAGCCGATCCGTTCGAGATGCAGAACCTGATGGGATCGGAGCGCGGACGCGCACTCGTTGTCGAAGCACGCGCGGAGTTACACCGCATCAAATCGGCTGCACTTCCGCCGATGCGCTAGCGGCGCCCGGCTTCCACACGCAATGACGCACTTCCCGCCGGTTGTTCTGGGCATCGCGTTTGCCGTATTGATTGTCGCCCTCACCGCACTTGGGCGACGCTTGCCGATTCCGACGCCGATTCTGCAGGTCATCGCCGGACTCGCTGTCGGCCTGATACCCGGCATCGCGATCCCGGAACTCGAACCCGACGTCGTCTTCTTCGTATTCCTGCCGCCTGTACTATGGGCAGCCGCGTTCTTCACGTCGTTCCGCGAATTTCGCGACAACGTCCGACCTATCTCGATGCTCGCGGTCGGGCTGGTACTCGCGACGACCGCGGCAGTCGCCATAACTGCGCACGCGTTGCTCCCCGGTATTCCGTGGGCCGCAGCAGTCGCACTCGGCGCAATCGTTTCGCCACCGGACGCAGTTGCTGCAACAGCGATTGTCTCACGCCTTCCTGTGCCGCGACGCGTGATCGTGATTCTCGAAGGCGAAAGTCTCGTGAACGACGCATCGGCACTCGTCGTGTATCGCACCGCTGTCGCCGCGACTCTCACTGGCCTGCTCAGTCCGAGCGAAGCCGTCGTTCGTTTCTTTATCGACGCAGGACTCGGCACGGTTGTCGGACTCGGCGCCGGATGGCTCGTGATTCGCACCGTTCGCTGGACGCGCGATCCACTCGCAGAAACGTTGCTCACCATCGCAGGACCGTACACGGCCTGGGTCGCCGCCGAAACGATTCACGCTTCGGCCGTGCTCGCGTGTGTCGCGGGCGGCTTGTATGTGCGACAGCATCTCTCCACCGCAGTTGCGCCGCTGTCCCGTATTCAGGCGCGCGCCGTGTGGGATCTGCTCATTTTCGTACTCAACGCGCTGATCTTCGTCATACTCGGCGCGCAATTCGGTGAACGCGTGCAATCGGTTCCCGCGGGAACGCTCGGCGCAGTCGTGCGCACCGGCGCGATTATCGCGGCAGTGGCAATCGCGGTACGAATGATTTGGGTTCCGCTTGGGACATGGTTGCCGCGTGCGTTGAGTGAGAACATGCGGCGTCGGGATCCCATGCCACCGCCGAAAGCGGTGTTCCTCGTTTCGTGGACGAGTATGCGGGGCATCGTCACACTCGCCTCGGCGCTCGCGCTGCCGCTCACGCTTGACAATGGTAGCGCGTTTCCATTCCGCGACGAAATCATCCTCATTGCGATGACCGTGATCGTCATGACGCTGGTTGTACAAGGTCTCACGCTTGCGCCAATCATTCGCTCGTTTGCATTTACGCCCGAGAAAACGCACCACGAGGAAGAGCGGCTCGCGCGCCGCGAATCGCTGCGTCGCGGTTCCGAAGCGCTTGATGATCTCGCGCGCGAGGATGGCGTCGATCAGCGCGATGTGGAGTGGTTGCGCGGCGAGTTACGCGAACGCATGCGTGCGCACGAGCATCATCACGGCGACTCGTCGGGCCGCCGCAAGTTGCGCATGGGAATGATTGCCGCCGAACGGCGCATGCTCATTCGGTTGCGCAACGAAGGCGCAATTTCAGACGATGTGTTGCGCGAACTCGAGCAGGAGCTGGATCTCGAAGCGATTCGCGCGGGTGGAGGCGACGCGCGCTAGCGCTCCTGCGCCGCGGGTGTGCTCGTCGCGCCTTCTTCGAGGCGCTCGGTTCGGTTGAGCCGGTCGACGTCGATCGCGACGATGCCGTCCGGTCCGTGCGCGAAGATGTTCGCCCACTTCACATCCCAGCGCACTTCGTCCCATCGATACGACGTGCGCGACGTGACGCGCGTCGAGAACGTCTCTTCGAGCGCGTTGACGTGAATCAGGATCTCGGTTTCGTCCGCGTGCAATGATTCGGGCGTGACACCGCGCAGCGGACTCGTCGAGGTAATCGGATGCACGACGGTCCAGTGGAGATTGAAGAATTCCACCGAATCCATCTCGAGTTCGAGCGGATGAAACGCGCGCTCGCGCTTGCCGGCAGCGTTGGTTTCATAGCGCACGAGATTCACGCGCACGGTAACGCCGCTCATTTCGCCGGGCTGTACGTTGACCATTCGAAACATCAGACCGCGACCACCTTCGTACGGCGCAATCACAGCGGACTCGCTGAAACGAATGCGCACGCGCGGCCGCGTGAGCCGCGCGATGAGTAAACCGCTGCACGCAACAAGCGAAAATGGTCCAACGATCGATTCACCGATCGCGAGCCAGTTCGCGGCGTTGCCCACCGCGTGCATCGCGCCCGTTCCCGTCGTGGTGAACAGCCCCACGCTGAATGCCAGCGCGCGCAAGAACGGATCATCGATGCCGAGCGACTCGGCACCCGCAATCGCGCCCGTACCCATGGTGCGGTACGCGAGCGCGAACATGCCGTTCGCGAGCAGAATTCCGCCGAACATCCACCCCAGGAACTGCGCCCACGTCGCGTTGAGCGCTGCGAGGTAGAACCGCGCGCCCCATTGCGAGCCGAGTCCGTATTTGCGGCTGTTCGGCGTTCCGTCCTGCCGTAAGAACCGGCCGCGCACATTCTGCGCACCGACACGGCCAAAGCCGAGGTCGTAGGGTTCGGGCCGGGGCGTCTCATCGGGACGCTCCGTGTCGCGCATAGTGATGGTAGCCACACGCGGATGATCGGCAGCGCCGCGCGGGAGCGCAAGCGTCTACCGCAGAGCGCGCGTCAGACCGAAAGCGTCCGGTGCGCTTTGCGAATCTGGTCGCGCACCTTGGCCGGCACCTTTGCGTCGGCGGCAAATGTTGGCCATCGCTTCACCGCGGATATCACGTCGTCGAGGATCGCGCGCGCCCGTCCGCGCTTCATACCCGCGGATTTTTCGCACGCGACGAAATCGTCCACCGTGAACCCGTCGCGCTTGCCGTTGATGGTCATCTGATGCGATGCCGTCCACGCTCCAGACGGGTTGTACGCGTACGTCACGTCGAACGCAGGTGCGAGCGACCACGCGCCCGACTTGTCCATCAGGAACGCGATGTTCTTCACGTGATCGTCCTGATTGCGCGCGACAACGTTGAACACCATCCGCCGGAATTGTTCTTCGATCGCGGACGTCGGAAGCTCGAGTTGGCGGATGATGAGCAGCGCCTGCTCATACGCGTACGCGCCGGCGGCATTGAAATCGAAGTGCGCGAGTGCACACAGCGATTGCATGTGCAGTTTCTCGCCGCCCGCGAGCCGGTCGAAGCGGCGCGTCATGAAATGCCGCCGTCCGTTTTCTTCGAGCAGGCGACACTCGTTCATCGTGATGCCCGCCGCGCGCGCCATCAGATAGTACGCGTACTCGATGGCGCCATAGCCGAGTGGATCGTCGAGTTCCTTGTCGCGATTGTTCGAGACGCCGTCGAATTTCAGCAGCCAGTATTCGAAGCCTTCGCCGGCGGCGACTTGACCTGACCGCACTTCGTTGGTGGCGGGATTCCACGCGATCAGCGCTTTCGCGCGCGCACCGCCGGCCGATGTGCCGACCACCAGTAGATCGCGGAGCGCACGCGCTTTCTCTTCGTCGTCGAAGCGCGCGCGGAGGTTTTTGCGCTGCGACAGCACATCGCTCGCGAGGCGAACCAGCGCGTCGATATCGATCTCGGTTGCAGTGCGCAATTTGGGCCCGATCACCGGCGCGAACTCGAGCGCGCCGACGCCACGCGTCCCGACATAACAGAGGCGCTCGACGGCGCTGAAACTCTCTGGCGCGCGCCCTTCTGTTGCCAGCCACGCATCGATGAGCGCGTTGCCGAACTTGTCGGGCAACGAATCCGCGAGAAGGCCCGGCAATCCATGAAACGTCTCGCGCGCGAGCGCGGGAAATTCGTACACGCGCGACGCGAGCGGCATCATGATCGGTGACAGCTGAATGCCGCTCTGCGCGAATTCGGGATCGTACTCGAACGTCGCCACGCCGCGCGCGTCGTCGAGCGCGACCGCTCCGATGCTGCGCCCCCAAAGCCTGACCTCGGCAATCATTTATTGTCGTCCCACGTCCACGCGTCCGCGCCGCGCTTCTTTCGCGCGCGCGAGGCACGTTGGCGTTGCTTGCCTTGCAGCTTGAGTTGCGCGATCGGGCTCGGCGCCGGTTCGGGCACGAGCGCGTCCACGCGGTCGAGCAAGCCGAGCACGCGGGCAACGCGCAGGAATCCCGAGAGGTGCGTTGCCGTCGAGCCCGACTCGAGGCGCTGGATGGTGCGCAGTCCCACGCCGGCCTGTTCGGCGACTTGGCCCTGGGTGAGGTTGCGCGCGAGCCGCCAGCCAGCGAGCCGTTCGCCAATCCGGCTTAGCGTGGCGTCGTCAGGCTCAAGTTGACTATTGTTCATGCGCCTAATATGACGCTTTACATCGTATTATGCAACTAAACCGCCATTTTAGGCGCATTGCATACCGTCTATAACATGCCGATTATGGCGTTTTGCAGACTTGGTATGCTCAAGTCAGCTCGCTTTGACATCGCGCGATTGTACGACCAAGATCAGCCCGTGACACAACCTGACTCCGCCACCGGTGTTCGCGCATGTCTCAATTGCGGCGCACCCCTCACGGGAAAGTTTTGTTCGTCGTGCGGTCAGCGCGACATCCCTGCGTACCCGACGGCGCGAGAAATGGCGCACGACGTTGCGACCGAGTTGTGGGGGTGGGACGGTCGTATTCTGTTGTCGCTGCGTACACTCGTCCGCCATCCTGGGAAGCTCTCGGTCGAATTTCTCGAGGGCCGGCGCGCGCGCTATCTGACGCCGTTTCGTTTGTATTTGATCGCGAGCGTTTCGTACTTCTTGCTCGCCGCATCGGCGCCGGACGTACAGCTCGATTCGGGCGAGACACTGATGGTTGGCCTGCGCGTTGGCGTCACTGCGACGGACTCAGCGCGCGATGCGAACGATCCCAATCCTGGTCGCGGCGGGCAGGCGCTTACGGCGGAAGAACGCGCCGTGCTCATGGAAGAGATCCAGGAGTCACCGGCGTTTCTCAGGCCACTGTTAATCAAGTCGCTTGACGATCCCGCTGCGTTGCGACGTACGATCTTCGCGACGTTACCGAAAGTGTTCTTCGTGCTGCTGCCGTTCTTCGCGCTCGTCACGTCGCTGTTCTATCGCGGACGGCAGTTCCCCGAGCACTTGTACGTCGCAATCCATTTGCACGCGTTCTTGTTCTTGATGCTTGCGCTCACCGAGCTCGCAAAATTCACGCAGCTCCCGTGGTTGGTACTGCTCGTTGCACTCGGCACAACCATTTCGCTGCTCGTCTATGGCGAACTCGTGTTTCGTGTCGTGTACGGCGGTAAGTGGTGGACGCGATTGCTGAAGGGCGCAGGCATCGCGGCCATCTATTCGGTCGGCGCAACCGTCGCGTTTCTCGCGATGCTCGCGTGGATCTCGGCGCAGCTCGCGTAAGCAAAGCGGGGCGGCCGAACACTCGGCCGCCCCCCGCATCAAAGTACGCTCACCAAAAGCCAACTACTGCGCAGGCGCAATAGCGAACGACACGACACGACTGGTACGCCGTCGGTTGGTGCGATCGGTGATCTCGATGACCAACCGATAGTCACCGGGGGGCGTATCGCGGAGCGCGAGCGACACATTGTCGACAACTGCGTCACGCGCGGCAGGAACCGCGCGATCGAACGTGTACGTGACGCGGTCACCGCGGCGATTCACACCGACTACGCCCTCAGCAAACCGGGCTAAAGCAGCCCCAATGCGGCCAGCAATCGATCGCTGCGGCTGGATGGTCACGGAAACCGTATACTGCGCTTGGCCGTCGCGCGAACCGAGCTCATACATCTCCCAGATCAGCTCGAGCATACCCCGCTGAGGAATGGTGTTGAAGACGGGCGCGATCGCGAAGTCGCTCCACCGCTGCGGCGCCGGTTTCGAAGACCGCGCGGCCGACGCGAGTAAGACGTCGCTCATGCCAAAGCCCCGTGTCGCGAACCCCGTCACGGTATCACGCTCGGCAACAATCCAGCGTGTGCCGCGCCCGGCTGCAACAACGCCGGCAGCAGTAGCTTCAACTCGATACAAGTATGTGGACGCGGGAACGCGATAGATCGCGCGTTCGATTCCTGCTGCGCCAAGCGTCGCCGAGTCGTGGTAGTTTTCGGCGTCGCCGCCCTCGAGCAACCACGAATGCACGCGAATTGGCGCGTTGCTGGCGATCTCGCGTAGAGCGCGGACTGGCGGCTGAGCGAATGTCACGATGTCCACCGAGTCACTGCGCGCGCGAAACCGCGCGACGGAGAGTGGCATCGGCACGATTCGCTCCGACGCAAGATTGTCGAAAGCAGTAGGGCGAATCTCTACAACTCGATCAATGTGTTTTGCATCGTCGCGCGGGAAGCGCGCCGTGCCGTATCCTGGGGCGCCCCAGAACGCGAGCGTCAAACCAGTCGAGTAGTAGTCCCAGAGCGTTACGACGTCAGAGACCCCGGGTAAGGCTGATTGTAAATCGTCGAACGTGGTCATCGGCACGCCAGTCCGTATATCGCGCACAGCCGTTCGGCAATGTGGGTTCGGTGTTGTGTTTCCCATTCCATCATCAATGGGGCGCACGCCGTTCGGCAGGGCAACGAGTTCCGACGAAGTGCACGCAGCGCGTCGCGAGCAATCTGACGAGTTACACCCGGACAGGAGAACGACACGATCGGGCGGTCCGAAGCGAATGAACATCTCACCGCGGTCTGAGTCGGCGCCGCGGACGCCAAGCTCATCTACTGTCCATCGCATTTCTGCGTACGTCACGCGCGCGAGAAACTCGGTCCGGGGATCGTGACCTGGGCGAGACCAAAGCGGGTCAGCCATCTGCCAAAATGAGCGTTCCCAATCTGCGCGTTCGTCGGCGCTCGCCTTGGAAAACGCGACGGAGTCGGGACGGCGGAGCAACCTCGAGAACGCGAACAGCCTGCCCCGTTCGCGCGGCTCCATGCGAGCAACGGCCGTATCAAAGATGGCAGTCGCGACTGACGATTCACCCGCACGATGCAGCGCGAGTGCCAACGCGAGCCATGGTGCTGGCGCGGACGGCGTGCGATTCGTGCGATCGCGAGCCAATGCGGCCAATTCGCGCCATCGATTCCGATCAGCGAGCAATGTCGCTATGTGGCGGAGTACACGATCGTCATTCGGTGTCGCGTCATACGCCAGTCGGAACAGTTGCTCGGCCTGTTCATAATTTGCGAGTCCCGCGTCGCTCGGCGGTTGCTGCGGGCAATCCGCCAACGCGTTGTGGAATCGAGTCAGTGCGTCCTCGACCGGCAGATACATCACGTTCTGATCATCGCGTGGTGTGCGGCGGATGACTCGCGCTGAATCGAGTGACTGTGGCAAGTCGGGACACGCCAACGCAGCGATTCGCCGCGCCTCGCTGTCGTAGCGCAACCAGAAAACACGACCGGCTTCAATTGCGATTGTGGCACGCGTCGACGAGTCGCTGACGTTCGGCAGCGCGGCCACTGCCGCGTTCAGGTAGCTCTGCGCAGCGAGTCGTGATGGACCGGTTGGGGAGAGGCGGAGGAAGAGTCCTGCGTCGAGCTGATAGCGCGCTGAGGCCGGCTCGAGCGATGCGGCCGTTCGGAGCGCATCGTTCGCGGTGGTCCAGAGTGACTGCGCGTTGAGTCCGCGAAGCTTCGGTGTAGTATCCGCGCGGATCACGAGAGCCCACGCGATCCGGCCAAGGCGACTCCATGCTTCGGCGTCGCTACGCCTATCCATGCTGACCGCGTCCGCAAGGCTTCGCATGACCGCTTGGGAGTCAGCGACGGCACTTTGAACCAGGGCGTGCGCGCCCGTCGGCACCTGCGAAGCGAGGTGGCTTGGAATTGCGCCCAGGAAAACAGCCGACGTCGCGACCCGGCAGAATAAGTGCACCGCTCAACCCGTTCGTCTGAACGCCGCCCACGATAGGCGCAGTTGGCCGACGCGTCAACACGTCACGCGGCCGGACAAGATTGGGCTACCCGCCATGCAAAACGGGGCGGCCGATCACTCGGCCGCCCCGCTCGCTGTTAGTAGTCCACTACCGACTACCGCCTACAGACTACCGACTACACGCTAGTCGTCGTCCTCAAAACCCGCAGTCACCGGTGCCTCAGCCAGACCCAAGCCTGCAGTCGGCGTCAGCAACGATCCCATCAGCGGGTCCGCCATCGGCGGTGCAGGCGGTGCTTCGACATCGAGCTCCACATCGTGATACCGGTACATGCCCGTGCCTGCCGGAATCAGATGGCCGATGATGATGTTCTCCTTCAATCCCAACAAACCGTCCTTCGCACCGCGCGTCGCAGCATCGGTCAACACGCGCGTGGTCTCCTGGAACGACGCCGCTGATACGAACGACGCCGTCGTCAACGACGCCTTCGTAATGCCGAGGAGCAACGGCTCCGCCGTCGCCGTCTTCAGCTTCTTCTTCTTCGAGAATTCGTTCGCTTCGCGGAACGTCTGCTTGTCGACGTTCTCGCCCTCGAGGAATTGCGTGTCGCCCGAATCGATGATGCGCACCTTCTGCAACATCTGGCGCACGATCACGCCGATGTGTTTGTCATTGATCTTCACACCCTGCAGGCGGTACACCTCCTGCACTTCGTTCAACAGATACTCCTGCACTGCGCGCGGTCCCTTGATGCGCAGAATGTCGTGCGGATTCACCGGGCCTTCGGTGAGACGGTCGCCGGCGCGCACGCGGTCGCCTTCGTGCACGCGCAAGTGCTTGCCCGCGGGCACTTCGTACGTCTGCGGCTGCTGGCTCTCGTCCACCTGTCCATCGCTCGTGAGCGGATGCACGAAGACTTCGCGCTTGCCGCGCTTGATCTCGCCAAACCGCACCGTGCCGTCGATTTCCGAAATCGTCGCCGGATCTTTCGGACGGCGTGCTTCGAACAATTCCGCGACACGCGGCAAACCGCCCGTGATGTCGCGCGTCTTGTACGCCTCACGGCTGATCTTCGCGATCGTCGTACCGGCCGTGACTTCGTCCTTGTCACCCAGCGTAAGCTGCGCGCCAACCGGAATCACGAAGTCGCGCACACGCTTCTCCTTCCCGCCCTTCGTCTGCCAGATCTCGATGTGCGGGTGGAGCTTCTTCTCGCGGTCTTCGATCACGACGCGCTGACGCAGACCGGTGAGCTCGTCGAGCTCCTCAGCGTACGTCTCATCTTCGACGAGGTCGACGAAGCGAATCTCGCCGTCTACGTCTGCAATGATCGGGTTCGTGTACGGATCCCACGTGAAGATCACGTCGTCCTTCTTCACATCCTGTCCGTCCGCCACCGAAAGCGTTGCGCCGAGCGGCACCGCAACACGCGCGCCGACCTGCGTCGACTTCTCGGAGCCCGACGTACGAATGAACACTTCGCCTTCGTATGAAGTCACGATGCGATTGCCGTCGGGCGCGGTGACCGTCACGAGACGATCGCCGAACTGAATCTTGCCCGCGAGCTTGGAACGTCGCGCCGTCTGTTCTGCAATACGCGCCGCAGTACCACCGATGTGGAACGTACGCAGTGTGAGCTGCGTGCCCGGTTCACCGATCGACTGTGCGGCAATGATGCCAACCGCTTCACCCAAGTCGACCATCTTCATGGTCGCGAGGTTGCGGCCGTAGCACATGCGGCACGCGCCACGGCGCGCTTCGCACGTGAGCACCGAGCGGATCTTCACCGTTTCGATGCCCGACTCTTCAATGGCGCGCGCGGTTTCTTCGTCGATCAACTGACCCGACTCGACGACGAGTTGCTTGCGGCCGCTCGCATCCATGTACTGCGGATCTTCGACGTCTTCCGCAGCCACGTTACCAACAATGCGTTCCGACAGCGGCTCGATGATGTCTTCGCCTTCCTTCAGCGCCGAGATCTCGAGACCGTTGATGGTGCCGCAATCTTCTTCGGTGATCGTGACGTCCTGTGCCACGTCGCAGAGACGACGCGTGAGGTAACCGGCGTCGGCCGTCTTGAGCGCCGTATCTGCCAGACCCTTGCGCGCACCGTGCGTCGAGATGAAGTACTCGAGCACCGACAAGCCTTCGCGGAAGTTCGACTTGATCGGGCTTTCGATGATTTCGCCGATACCACCGGTGAGCTTCTTCTGCGGCTTCGCCATCAGGCCGCGCATACCCGCGAGCTGACGAATCTGGTCGCGCGAACCGCGCGAGCCCGAGTCGAACATCATGAACACGGGATTGAATCCGCCCTGCGATTCGCGCATGCGCTTGACCATCGCGTCCGCGATGTCGGAGTTCGCGTGCGTCCACGTGTCGATGACTTTGTTGTAGCGCTCGCCGTTGGTGATGTTGCCGGTCGAGTACGCCTTCTGGAACCGTTCCACGCGCTGCGTGGCCTCGGCGAGCAATTCTTCCTTCTCACCAGGGATGTGCAGGTCTTCGACGCCGATCGACACACCACCACGCGTCGCGTGCTGGAAGCCGAAGTCCTTCAGGCGATCGAGGAACGACACCGTCGTTTCCAGACCAGAACTGCGATACGCCTCGAACACCAACTCCGAGAGCGCCTTCTTCTTCATGTCGCGGTTCTGGAATCCGATTCCTTGCGGAAGAATCTGATTGAACTGCACGCGGCCCGGCGTCGTCACCACCCACTCCGCGCCATTGGGGCCGCGTGCGAGGAAACGAATCGTCGAATGCGTGCGCACGCGCCCGTGCGACAGCGCCATCTCGACTTCGGTCGCTGAACCGAACGTCGGGAGTTTCGCGATGGCGTTCTTGTCCTTCACCGTCTGGTCGAAGCCCAGCGGCGCTTTCGTCGCGAAGTAGCAACCGAGCACGATATCCTGCGACGGCTCAGCCACGGGACGTCCGTCCGCCGGCTTGAGCACGTTGTTCGACGACAGCATGAGCACGCGCGCTTCGAGCTGTGCTTCAAACGACAGCGGCACGTGCACGGCCATCTGGTCACCGTCGAAGTCCGCGTTGAACGCGGCGCACACGAGCGGGTGAATACGAATGGCCTTGCCTTCCACGAGCACCGGCTCGAACGCCTGAATACCGAGGCGGTGGAGCGTTGGCGCGCGGTTGAGAAGCACCGGGTGATCGCGAATGATTTCTTCGAGGATTTCGTACACCTCGGGTGATTCGCGCTCGACGATCTTCTTCGCGCGCTTCACCGTTTCCGCGATACCCTTGTCTACGAGCTTGTGAATGATGAACGGCTTGAACAATTCGAGCGCCATGGCCTTGGGCAAACCGCACTGATGCAGCTGCAGTTCCGGACCAACGACGATGACCGAACGGCCCGAGTAGTCCACGCGCTTGCCGAGCAGGTTCTGACGGAACCGGCCCTGCTTGCCCTTGAGCATATCGGACAGCGACTTGAGCGGACGCTTGCCGCGGCCGCGAATCGCCTTGCTGCGACGCCCGTTATCGAACAACGCATCGACTGCTTCCTGCAACATGCGCTTCTCGTTGCGGAGAATGACTTCAGGCGCGCGGTGCAGAATCAGTTTCTGCAAACGATTGTTGCGATTGATGACGCGACGATAGAGATCGTTCAGGTCTGACGTCGCGAAACGGCCACCGTCGAGCGGAACGAGCGGACGCAGATCCGGTGGGATCACCGGAACAACGTCGAGGATCATCCACTCCGGCTTGTTGCGCACGCCGCCGCCTTCACCAGACATGCGGAATGCGTCGATGATCTTGAGCCGCTTGAGCATCTGCTTCTTGCGATGCTGCGACGATTCCGTCGCGATGCTCTCGCGCAACTGCGTCGCGACCGTATCGACATCGAGCCGCTTGAGCAATTCGCGCACGGCCGGAGCGCCGATGTCGGCAAGGAACGCCGCATCGCCTTCCGACTTCGCTTTCACCTTGAGCGTCAGATACTCGTCTTCGTCGAGCAGCTGATTCGCGCGGACTTCCTGTTCGCCCGCATCGATGACGACGTAGTTCGAGTAATAGATGACCTTCTCGAGATCACGCAGTGTGAGATCGAGCAGGTTGCCCATCGGACTCGGCAACGTCTTGAAGAACCAGATGTGCGCGACGGGCACGGACAATTCGATGTGCCCCATGCGCTCACGGCGAACTTTGCTGAGCGTGACTTCAACGCCGCAGCGATCGCAAATAACGCCGCGATAACGAATGCGCTTGTACTTACCGCAATGGCATTCCCAGTCCTTGACGGGACCGAAGATGCGCTCGCAGAACAAACCGTCTTTTTCCGGTTTGAACGAGCGGTAGTTGATGGTCTCGGGTTTGGTGACTTCACCCCATGACCACCACGCGCGCATGCCGCCCATTTCGAGGCGTTCGCGTTCCTTGGGATCTTTCGGGCCGCGGATTTCTTCCGGGCTCGCAAGGCGAATGCGCAGGTAGTCGAACGCGTTGCCGCGCTGATCGCGCGAACTGCGGAAATCGATCATGAGTTACTCCTCGCTCCCGTCGCCAAGGCCAAACCCTGCCTCGCGGCTACCCATCGTGACGTGAATGCCGAGTGCCTGCAGTTCTTTGACGAGCACGTTGAACGACTCCGGTGTGCCCGGCTCGGGAAGGTTCTGACCTTTCACGATTGCTTCATAGACGCGACTGCGTCCGTTGACGTCGTCTGACTTCACCGTCAGCATTTCGCGCAGCGTGTGCGCCGCGCCGTACGCTTCGAGTGCCCACACTTCCATTTCGCCGAAACGCTGGCCACCGAACTGCGCCTTACCGGCGAGCGGCTGCTGCGTCACGAGCGAATACGGTCCAATGCTGCGCGCGTGAATCTTGTCGTCGACGAGGTGCGACAGCTTGAGCATGTAGATCTCGCCCACCGTCACCGGCGTCGTGAACCACTCGCCCGTGCGTCCGTCGCGCAAACGAACTTTGCCCGCGTTCGACATACCACCGAGCGTAAGCAGTTCGTTGACCGCCGCATCGAAATCGGCCTCTGACTTCGGACCGAGCATCGCCGCGAGCGCCGGATGTCCGCCCGCTGTCAGCATTCCCGCTGCATCGGCAGCGAGACGCTTATCGGCGTCCTTCACGCCCTTCTTCGCTTCAGCGCGCACCGCTTCGGAGAACGTTTCGTCTTCCGCGATGGCCGCCTGATGTTTCTTCTGTTGTTCGAGCTCCGCACGTTCGCGATCGGACAACTCGCGCGCGGCGGCAGTGACGAAGTCGCGCACGCGATTGTGCAGCTCGCGCGTTTCCGCCGACACCGAACGTCCGGTGAGTGCGTCGAACCGAGCATCGTCCATCAGCACGACTTTGTCCTGATCTTCCGCGCTCGGACGAATGTCGGTGAGCAAGCGACCGACGTCGTCGAGCGTCATAGCAGGAGCATCGGCGCGCAATTCGAGCGACGACCGCACCCAGCGAAGTCCCGCGAGCTTGAGCAGGAAGCCGACTTCGCGCTCATTCGTCCCCTGGAACACGGGCGTCTTCGCGTAGAAGCCAAGCAGTTTCGCTGCCCAACCCAGGTGCGTTTCGAGGATTTGCCCGACGTTCATACGGCTTGGTACGCCGAGCGGATTGAGCACGATGTCCACCGCGCGTCCATCCGGCAGCATCGGCATGTCTTCTTCGGGCACGACGCGCGCAACGATACCCTTGTTGCCGTGGCGGCCGGCCATCTTGTCGCCGACGGACACTTTGCGCTTTTCGGCCAGATACACTTTGACGAGCTGAATCACGCCCGGCGGCAATTCGTCGGGCTGCAGGATCTGGTCGATGCGCTGTTCAGCTTTTTCTTCGACCTTCGCCTTCACTTCGTCAGCCGCGTCGATCACTTCGCGCGCTTTCTCGTTGATCTTCTTGTTCTCGACGCGGAACGTCTTGAGGTCGAGCGTTGCAAACGACAGGTCAGCGAGGACGGCGTCGGAGAGAACCGTGCCGGCGGGAATTGCCTCTTCGACCGTGCCCGAACGCATCGCAATCGCGACGGTCTGGCCTTCGAGGATGGCCCGCAGTTCGGAATCGCGTACTTCATTAATACGGAGTTTCTCTTCGCCCTCGAGCCGGCGTACTTCACCGATGCGCTCGCCGCGGTCTTTTTCGACCACCTGGTCTTCGATGCGTGAGAAAATCTTCACGTCGATGACCACGCCTTCCATGCCCGGCGGAACCTTCAGCGACGAATCCTTTACGTCCTTCGCTTTTTCGCCGAAGATTGCGGTGAGCAATTTTTCTTCCGGCGACAATTCCGTTTCGCCCTTCGGCGTGATCTTGCCGACGAGAATGTCGCCCGGCTTCACGTGTGCGCCGATGCGGACGATGCCGCGTTCGTCGAGATCGACGAGCGACTCTTCGGCCACGTTCGGAATTTCACGCGTGATTTCTTCGCGACCACGCTTCGTGTCGCGCACGTGCAGTTCGAGTTCCTGGATGTGGACCGACGAATACACGTCGTCCTTCACCAGACGCTCGCTCAGCACAATCGCGTCTTCGAAGTTGTGCCCGTACCACGGCATGAACGCGACAGTCACGTTCGCGCCGAGCGCGAGCTGACCGAATTCCGTCGCTGCGCCGTCGGCGAGCACATCGCCCTTCTTCACTTTCTGGCCGAGCCGGACAATCGGACGCTGGTTGATCGCCGTGTCCTGGTTCGTGCGCCAATACTTCTTGATGCGATACCGGTCCTGCTGCGTAAGACGCGCGAGCGGCTCTTCGCCGTTCTCGCCCTTGGTGCGCGCAGTCGCCGCGTCGATGATGATTTCATCCGCGGTCACACGCGTCACCGTACCGGCACGTCGCGCAATGACCACCGCGCCGGAGTCGCGAGCCACGACTTCTTCGAGGCCCGTACCGACCACCGGTGTACGCGGATTGAGCAACGGCACCGCCTGGCGCTGCATGTTCGAACCCATCAGCGCGCGGTTGGCGTCGTCGTGCTCGAGGAACGGAATCAGTGCCGCCGCGATGGAGACCAGCTGCTCCGGCGCCACATCCATATAGTCGATGCGTTCCGGCGGCACGAGCGGGAAGTCGCCCTTGTCGCGGCACAGCACCATTTCGTCGACGAACGTTCCGTCGGGATTCAGCTTGCTATTCGCCTGCGCGATAGTCGCGTTCTCTTCGCGGTTCGCGTCGAGCCACGCGAGTTCGCCGGTCACGCGTCCGTTCTTGATGACGCGGTACGGCGTTTCCACGAAGCCCAGGTCGTTCACGCGCGCATAGCACGCGAGCGACGTGATGAGTCCAATGTTCGGACCTTCAGGCGTTTCGATCGGGCACATGCGCCCGTATTGCGAGTAGTGCACGTCGCGCACTTCGAAGCCTGCGCGCTCGCGCGTCAGGCCGCCCGGACCCAGCGCGGACAAACGACGCTTGTGCGTGAGTTCGGCGAGCGGATTCGTCTGGTCCATGAACTGCGACAACTGCGACGAACCAAAGAACGCCTGAATCACCGCCGACACCGTGCGCGCATTCACGAGGTCGTCGAGCGAAATCTTGTCGACGTCCTGCGTGATGCTCATGCGCTCCTTCACGAGGCGCGCCATGCGCGACAGACCAACAGAGAACTGATTCGCGATCAGCTCACCAACCGAGCGAATGCGTCGGTTGCCGAGGTGATCGATGTCGTCCGTGTTGCCGCGTCCCTCGTGCAACTCGACGAGGTAGCGAACGATCGCCGTGAAGTCTTCCTTCGTAAGAACCGTGACGTCCGCAGGCGTCGTGAGCCCGAGGCGCTGATTGATCTTGTAGCGGCCAACGCGACCGAGATCGTAGCGCTTGGGTGAGAAGAACAAACGCTCGATCGCCTGCTTCGCGGTTTCCTTATTCGGCGCATCGCCGGGCCGCAGCAGTGAGTAGATCTGTTCGAGCGCCTTGCCCTCGCCGGCTTCTGCGTCCGTCTTCCAGCCTTTCTTGTCGCGCTCTTTCTGCTCGATGTGCGCGGGATCCGTCGGATCCTTGAGCAGCGTGTTGCGAATGAGCTGGCTTTCCACGCGACCCGACGCAACAAAGACGGTGACCTTGTTGATCTCCGCTTTGCGCAAACGCTTGATCGTCGTGTCGTTGAGCGTCTGACCCGACTCGGCGATCACTTCACCGGTTTCCGGATCGGTCGCATCGGTCGCGATGACGCGACGCACGGGACGCTCGCCGCGATCGATCGCGTCCTGCTCGTCCCGCAAATCGATCGACATGTACGAGCAGAACACCTTGATGCGGTCGATGTCCTGACGGCGCAAACGATTGAACACTTCTTCCGTCAGTTCGTCGCCTTCGCGCACCAACAACATCGACTCGGCGCGCTCGCGTTCGGCGCGCGCCTTCTTGGTCTTCGCTTTTGGCGCGTCTTCCGCGGTCGCCTCACCGGGCAACTCGATCGACTCGGCGATGATCGCGCCGAGCAATTCGCGCACTTCGGCGCGGCCTTCGCGCTTTTTGGTGAGGTCGAGGTCGCGCGTCGCGAAGAAGAGTCGCAGGATGTGCGAGTTGCTCCCGTGACCGAATGCGCGCAGCAGCGCCGTGGCCGGGAACTTCTTCTTCTTGTCGATGTGGACGTAAATGACGTCGTGGATGTCGACGGTGAATTCGACCCACGAACCGCGGAACGGAATGATGCGCGCGGAAATCAGCCGCTGTCCGTTCGGGTGCGTCGCTTCTTCGAACACGACGCCGGGCGAACGGTGGAGCTGGCTGACGATGACGCGCTCCGCCCCGTTGATGACGAAGGTGCCCAGCGGCGTGAGAATCGGCAGCTCACCGAGATAGACCTCTTTCTCGATGATGTTGCGCGGCCGTTTCGTGCCGTTGATGTCTTCGTTGATGATGAGGCGCAACGTTGCCTTGAGCGGCGCGCTGTACGTCATGTCGCGCTCAATGCACTCCTCGACGGAGTATTTCGGTTCGCCGAGGGTATAGCGGACGTACTCCAACGAAAAGTTCTCGTGGACGTCCGTGATGGGGAACAGGTCTTTGAAAACGCGCTCGAGTCCAACGTCTTCGCGGTCGTGCGCGGCTGCGTCGAGCTGCAGCAGCGCGTCGAACGCGCGAACCTGGATGTCGAGGAGATGCGGCATCTGCATCCCCTGCGCGAGTTTGCCGAACGAAATCTGCGTGATCATTACGCTGGGGCCCTGAGGGTAGAGGGCAGAAAACCGACTTCGCCCCGGCTCAGAGAGCCGGAGCGTGTCGGATACTTGGTGCAGGAACGTGGAGCGAGTTTTTTGAGCAAGCGGTTGTGAAGTGAGAGTGGGTTGATCAGGGGTCGAGATACGGAGGTCGGCGCTCGCGCGCCCTCACCCCGCACCCCTCACCCCTCAGCCCTACTTCACTTCAACAGCCGCGCCTTCCGCTTCGAGCTTGGCCTTGATCTGCGCTGCCTCGTCCTTTGATACACCCGTCTTGAGGGACTTGGGTGCACCGTCCACGAGATCTTTCGCTTCCTTGAGTCCGAGTCCGGTGATCTCACGAACCACTTTGATCACCTGAATCTTCTTGCCGCCGGCTTCCTTGAGCACGACTTCGAACTCGGTCTGCTCTTCAGCCGCTGCTGCGGCGCCACCGGCAGCTGCGCCACCGCCGCCGCCCGCCGCCACTGCCGCGATCGTCACGTTGAACTTCGTCTTGAATGCATCGATCAGCTCGGCGAGTTCGACGACCGACATGTTGCCGATCGCGTCGAGAATCTCGTCCTTGCCCAGTGTTGCGTTTGCCATGGTGCTGTGTCTCCGGGTTAGACCGCAGGGGTAGCGGGTGTGGGGGATGGGGTGTCGGGTGTGCCCCCGCCACCTGCTGCGAGCTGTTCTTTCCGTGCTTCAAGTGCCAACGCGAACATCATGAGCACGCTGTTGAGCGCGCTGACGAACTGACTCAGTGCTTCGGTGCGCGTCGGGAGCTTCGAGAGTTTCTTGACGAGCGCTTCGTCAACGACGGCGCCCTCGTACAAGCCTCCCTTCACCGCGGGACGCGAATCGTTTTCCTTCGCGAAATCGGTCAGCACCTTTGCGGCGACGATCGCGTCTTTCGCGACGACGACGCCGGTGGGACCCTTCAGCTTGACGCCGGTGAGACCGCTTTCGTTCACGGCCTTCAGCGCCAACGTGTTCTTGATGACGACATACTCGACGCCCGCCTTGCGCAGGCGGCGACGAAGGTCCGTCATCCGCTTCACGTTGAGTCCCGTGAAGTCGGTGTAATACAGCGTCGTGTCTTTGCTGATCTTGGCCCGCAGATCGGCAACGAGCTGTTCCTTCTCAGATCGCTTCATGCGCGTTACCGGTAGAGGGTGGCATCCACGCGGACCCCTGGGCCCATCGTGCTCGACACGGCGACGGTGCGGACATACACACCCTTCGCTGCGCTCGGACGCACGCGGACGATCTGGTCCATGAACGCGGAAAAATTCTGTTCAAGCGCCTCGAGCGTGAACGAGACTTTGCCGATCGCGGCGTGCACGATGCCCGCCTTGTCGACGCGGAACTCGATCTTGCCCGCTTTCGATTCTTTGACTGCGCGCGCGAGATCGAACGTGACCGTGCCGGCTTTTGGATTCGGCATCAATCCGCGCGGACCGAGAATGCGGCCGAGCGGACCGAGTTGGCCCATTTGATCGGGCGTCGCGATGAGTACGTCGAAGTCGGTCCAGCCTTCTTTGATTTTCGCGAGGAATTCTGTGCCGACCATATCTGCGCCGGCGGATTCGGCTTCCTTCGCTTTGTCGCCAACCGCGATGACGAGCACGCGAACCGATTTGCCGGTTCCGGCCGGGAGCACCACGGTGCCGCGCACGAGTTGATCCGAATGCTTGGGATCAACACCGAGCCGCACCGCAACGTCCACCGTTTCGTCGAACTTCGCGTAGGCATTTCCCTTCACGAGTTCGAGCGCCTTCTTCGGCTGGTACTGCAGTGCGCGATCGTACTTCGTGCTCGCAGCGCGAAACTTCTTGCCGTGAGTTCGCATTAGTCGCGCACCTCGATTCCCATCGAGCGCGCCGCGCCGGCAATCATCGCCATCGCGGACTCGAGTGAATCGCAGTTGAGATCGGGCATCTTGATCTCCGCGATCTTCTTCACCTGCGCCTTCGTGACCGAACCGACCTTGGTGCGATTCGGTTGCCCAGACCCCTTCTCGATTCCCGCTTCTTTCTTCAGAAGCGCCGCAGCAGGCGGCGTCTTGAGAATGAAGCTGAACGACTTGTCGGAATAGATCGTGAGCTCGACCGGAAGGATCGTATCCTGGCCCTGCGTACGAGCGTTGAACTCTTTGCAGAAGGCCATGATGTTGATCCCCTTCGGACCGAGCGCAGTGCCGACAGGAGGGGCCGGATTCGCCTTACCTGCAGGGATCTGCAGTTTGACGAAATCGACCGCTTTCTTCGCCATACGTACCTCAAGAACTGGTGATGCCGAGAGTGTCCCCTCGGCGGTCTCCCACTCGGATGCTTAGCGTCGCAGTGGTCGGCGACGAGGTCGGTAGTCGGTGGTGGGTAGTCGGTAGCGAATCACTACAGACTACCGACTACAGACTACCGACTGTCCCTCAGTATCCCTTCAACTGCAAATAATCCAACTCCACCGAAGTGGGCCGTCCGAACAGCGACACGCTCACTCTGACTTTGCCCTTATCTGCCATCACCTCTTCAACCGTTCCATTGAAATCCGTGAACGGTCCATCGGTGATTGCGACTGCCTGACCCACGAGGAACGGAATCTCTTCTTTCGGCAGCGACGGTTCCGCTTCGTCGACGACGCCGAGGAGGCGATTCACTTCCTCGGGGCGCAGCGCCTGCGGTTCGCGATCCTTGCCGACGAACTTGATGACGCCCTGGATCGAATTGATCGTGTGCAATGACTCTTGTGTCTTGAGCATTTCCACGAGCACGTAACCAGGGAACGTCTTTCGTTCGACCGTCACCTTCTTTCCGTTCTTGATCTCAACGATTTCCTGCGTCGGGACGAGCACCTGACGCACGAGCCGCTCGTCCGGTGCGGTGGTGTCCTGATCGATGCGACGCTGAATCAGCGAACGCACCTTGTTCTCGTGCCCCGCGGTCGTTTGGACCGCGTACCAACGGTGCGCGTCGATCATCTCAACCACCGAACAGGCTCGGAAGCCACTTGATGAGCACGTTCTGCAGCACGACGTCCATAATGGCGATGATGCCGCCGACGACGAGCGCAAGAACGACGACGCCGATCGACAGCTGACGCACCTGACCGACATCCGGCCACGTCACGCGCTTCAACTCCGCCATGACTTCAGCGACGAAGAGACGAACGCGCGTGACTGCCCCTGCCTTCACGACAGCGTCAGTCACTTACTTGGACTCCTTGTGCAGCTGATGCTTGTTGCAGCGTGGGCAGTACTTCTTCCACTCCGCGCGCTCCGGATGCGTGCGCCGGTTCTTGGTCGTGAAGTAGTTGCGGTTCTTACACTCGCTGCACGCGAGGATGATTTTCTCTCGAGCCATCGCCCTTCTCGGTTAACACTCGGTTACCAACGTTTCGCCAGCTTGAACAAGCTCGCGACCGGGATCGAACCGGTGACCTCACCCTTACCAAGGGTGTGCTCTGCCGACTGAGCTACGCGAGCGCTGCCACCAAGGACTCCCCTTCGCACTTCTCACTTCTTCGTTCGCCTTCCTCGCACTTACAACTTCTTCGTTCGCTTTCCTCGCACTTCTCACTTCTTCTTTCCCTTTCCCTTTGTACAGAGCGGGAGACGGGGCTCGAACCCGCGACATCAAGCTTGGAAGGCTTGCGCTCTACCAGCTGAGCTACTCCCGCAATCAGCCCCTTCCCACTTCAGGTTTCCCTTTCCGTTCTCCTTGGCCCACAGTGGTGGGGGAAGGATTCGAACCTTCGAAGGCATACGCCGGCAGATTTACAGTCTGCTCCCGTTGGCCACTTGGGTACCCCACCGGAACCCATCGAAAATCGAATGTCTTCCGCGCACACCAACACTTTCGAACTGATTTCAACTGAGACTCACGCGCACACGTCGCGCGTTGCGTCGCGACTCACGGCGACAGCAGAGCTGACGGCGAGAGTCGAACTCGCAACCGCCTGATTACAAATCAGGTGCTCTGCCAGTTGAGCTACGTCAGCGAGGCAGATGCTTTTTTCGCGAGACGCGAAAAATGCCGAGCCGGGGGGTGCAAGTCAATTGGTTGTCAGATAAAGACTTGGGGGGACAGTCGCTAGGCGGTAGACGGTAGTGGAGCAGCGCGACTTTTCCCCCCAATCCTTACGGCTTTGGGCTTTCGGCTTTCAGCTATTTCACCAGCTTCCACTTCGTCCCGCCGGCCCCGTCCTCAATAACTATTCCCTTTTCCGCCAACGACTTACGGATGGCGTCGGCCTTAGCGTAGTCGCCGGCTTTGCGAGCGGCGGCCCGTTCGGCGATCTGTGCTTCGACCATCGCGGCCAAGCCGGCGTCGGATTCCACCTTGTCCGGAATCAGATCGAGCACGCCGTTCATCGCCTCGAAGGCGGCCCGGGCGGCCTGGACCGCTCGGGCGTCACCACCCCCCCGGTCGAGTTCTGCGTTGGTGCGCTTGATGAAGGTGAACAGCACCGCCAGGCCTTCGGGCGCATTCAGGTCATCAAACAGCGCGGCTTTGAAGTCCTCGCGCGCTCGTTCCGCCGCGGCGCCCAATTCCGGCGGCGCGCCTTTCGCTTCACCCAGTCGCGCGGCGAAATCGCCGATGCGGCGCACCGCTTCTTCGGACGCGCTCAACGCGTCGTGCGAGAGATTGAGCTGCTTGCGGTAGTGCGTCGTGAAAAAGAAATGACGTAATGCTGCCACCGAAATGCCGTTCGCGCGCAGATCGTCGACCGACGCGACATTGCCCACACGCTTCGCCATCTTCGCGCCATCGGTGAGCAGGAACTCACCGTGGCACCAGCAGCGCGCGAACGGTTTGCCGGTTGCTGCTTCGCTTTGCGCGATTTCGTCTTCGTGATGCGGGAACATCAGATCCACTGCGCCCGCGTGCAGATCGAGCGTTTCGCCAAGAATCGTCATCGCCATGGCGGAGCACTCGAGATGCCAGCCCGGCCTGCCGCGTCCGAATGGTGCGTCCCACGCGGCGCGCACGGCTTCGTCATCGGGTGTGGCGGCTTTCCAGAGCGCAAAGTCCTGCGCGTTTTCTTTGGCGTAGTCATCCTGCGCGACGCGCGCGCCCACTTTGATTTCGCGCGTGTCGAGCCGCGAAAGCCTTCCGTACGCGGGAAACTTTCCGATCGAGAAGTACACGGAACCGTCATCCGCGCGATACGCAACGCCGCGCGCGAGCAACCGTTCGACCAGCGCAATCATTTGCGGAATGAACGACGTCGCGCGCGGATAATGCTCGGCGTCCTGAATGCGCAGAAACTTCCGGTCGGCGTGAAAGACCGTCTCGATGGGTGCCGTGACGTCGCTGATCGTTTTGTTCTGCGACTTTGCACGCGCAATGATCTTGTCGTCGACGTCGGTCAGGTTCATCACCTGCTCGACATCCCAGCCCGCGAGTTTGAGCGTGCGCCGTAACACGTCCTCGAACACGAACGTACGGAAATTCCCGAGGTGCGCCGGATTGTAGATCGTCGGACCGCACGTGTACATGCGAACGGTCTTGCCGTCCGCGGGCGCGAACGCCTCGGTGCTTCGCGTGAGAGAATTGTAGAGACGCACGGCTACAAACTTAGGATCGAGGAGCGAATATGAGAATTGAGAAGCGAAATGCGAGAACCCGGAGGCGCGAAGGAAGAGAACCCGAGCGCTCTCCTCCTCCGTGTCTACGGTTTCTTCACCTCGCTGCTGCGTCCTTCATGTTCGCTTCTCGCTCCTCTGTAGTCGCTCCCAGGTTCTCGAACCACGCGAGATGCGCGGACGGGAATTGCGAGGTCGCGACACAGCGCAAGCACTTCTTCGGCGCTCCGCCCGTCCAGAGGCACACGCACTGTGCCCGCGCGATACCGCAATGATTGCACTCGTGGTGCGAGCATGGCAGCGGCAGCTGCCGGCGCGGGAACATCGAGTTCAATCGTGACGCGATCCGGCTTCGGAGCGTGTGTCGCTCCGGCGAAGCGCAACTTCCCGCCCGTCATCACATACGCGCGGGTCGCATCCGACACGACGCCGATTGCGCGGCCGGCCCACAGTACCGCCGCGCCATTCGACGCCACACGCGCGACACACTTCACGAACTCGGCGCGCCCGACGGCGTCGCACGATCCGCACAGGTCGTCGATGAGCAGCAAGCGCGGCGACTGAACCAACGCGAGCGCAATGATCAGGCGGGCGCGTTCAGTCGCGGATAACAAACCGACTCGCGTATCCGCGAGATCGCGCAGCCATGCGACGTCGAGCAATTCATCCGTGTCGCGCGCAGCTCCCGGTTCGTGCAGCTCGCGCACGGTGGCGGCGTATGCCAGCGATTCGCGAATGGTGAGAAACCCGTACATCGGTGCGCGATCCGCCGCATACGCGATGCCGGACGGCGGACGCATGTTGCGCTTTGGCAGCGAGGGCCATTCGACAATCCCTTCGTCGGGCCTGAGCATTCCCGCTGCGCACAGGAGCAGCGTGGTTTTTCCTGCGCCGCGCGCGCCTTCGACCGTTACGAGTTGGCCGGCCGGCAACTCGAGCGACAGGCCACGCAACACATCTACGGTAGCGGTGCAGCCGAGTACGCCGGCACGGTACGACTTACTGAGATGGGAAATCGAGAGTGCGACATCGTGTGACACTGGGCGCTCCACATAAGTGTTGCGCCACTATTCACCTGGCACCGAAAAACTCCGGCACCATAACGTCGCACGCGTGATCCTTTTGTTGCACGCCGTCAGCGCGGCGTCAGCGCGCGCCGCGCTAGCGCGCGGATTGCACCTGTTCGTGCAGCGTCATGATCGCGTCGACGAGCGGCGCGGGGTCATATCGCACGGGATCCGTCGCGGGCAAGCCGGTTTCTGCGCGCGCCTTTTCGATCTCGCGCTTCGCCGACGCGTCGTCGAGATCGAACGTGACCAGCGGAAGCCCGATCACTTTCGCCGGCCGCAACGGCTTCATGATGGTCTCGTGCATATCGACCATGTGCTTCAGCGGCGGAATCGGCACCCACTCGTTGTGTGTAATCGCTTTTCGCGTCGGTTGTGCGCACAGCAGCAAGCCGTGCGGCAACGATCCGTGAATGAGTCCGTACGTCACGCCCGAATACCCGGGATGTACGATTGAACCCTGGCCTTCGACGAGCACAATGTCCGCGTCCTTCGCCGCGCGCAGCACGAGATCTTCCGCGGCACCGGCAATGAAATCCGCGATGACGGCGTCGACTGCGATGCCCCAGCCTTCGACGAGAATTCCCGTCTGACCCGTCGCGGCGAATGCGACGCGCACGCCACGCTTCTTCAGCGCGTTCCGCAGTTCGATCTGCGCGGTCATCTTGCCGATGTTGCAGTCGGTGCCGACCGTGAGCACCACGGTCGCAGCGACGTCGCGCACACGACCACTGGCAACTGGCAGATTCTTCGGCGGCCGTCGCAAATCGTGAATCGTCGCGCCGTGTTTCGCCGAGAGCGCGGCGAATTCCTGATCGTCGCCAATGAACGTGTGCAGCCCGCTCCACACATCCATTTTGTAGCGCAGCGAATCAGCGACGATTACGCGCCATTCCGGAGGAAGCTGCCCGCCTTGTGGTGCAATGCCGATGAGCAGCGCGGTCGCGCCCGCCGTGCGCGCCTGGTCGAGCGTGCGCACGACAGGGATCGCACCGCCAAAACCGAGGACGTCCTGCGCACTGCGCCCGGCCTTCGTCGAGTCAATGATGGCTGCGACGCGGCCGGGCGAGTAACGAATGCAAGCGTTGGCGGTTTTCGACGTGAGAGGATCGAACTTCCCCTCACACAGGATCGCGAACTTCAGACGCTCACCTCGCCTTTTCCTCGTCGTGTTCGATCTCCGCCGCGACCGTTTCTTCGCGACCGGAACTGATCTGTTTCGGCGACGCCGCTGTGCCCGATCCAAGCAATCCCATCTTCTGCTTGAGCGCGAGCAACGCCTGATCCGCAGACAAGCCGCCCGCGGAACGTTCGAGTTGCTTGAATTCGCCGGCGAGTTTGTCGCCTGAGAACTCTTCGTTGATCTCGACCGTCGCTTTCAGCGTGCGCTCGTTGTGATCGATGCGTTCTTCCATTCGCTGGAACGCTTCGAACGCAGACTTCTCGTCCATCGATCCCATCGTTGCCGCGATGCGTTTTTGCGCTTCGGCACGACGCTGGCGAGCGAGCAACAGATTCTTCTTGCGCTTGGCCTCTTCGATCTTGTCGTTGAGGTCGCGAAGTGAATTCTTGAGCTTCTCGGTTTCGAGGCGGTGCGCTTCCCACGTCGCCATCAATTGCTGGCCGTGCGAGAGATGCTCTTGCTGCCGCACCAGCGCTTGCTTGGCGAGATCGTCGCGCGTTTCCTGCACCGCGAGCATGGCGCGCTTTTCCCAGTCTTCGGCCTGCTTGAGTTCGGCATCAGCCTGGTCGCGCAGGCGCTTCTCGTCGGCGATTGCGGCGGCTACTTGCTGCTTGGCCTTCGCGAGCTGATCGCGCATGTCCGACACGATCTGATTCAACATCTTCTCGGGGTTTTCGGACCGCGAGATCAGATCGTTGATGTTCGATTTCAGCAGCGTAGCAAGACGGTCAAAGATGCCCATCGTCAGCGCGCCTCCCTGTAGGACGCGAGTTCGGGGAGATGCCCCGCGAGCGCCAGCGTCATGCTCTCATACGCCGCCTCGAACTCCTCAAAGTCGAGGTGTGAGAGCTCCAGCGCTTCCGTCAGCACCACAGTGTCGTTGTGCTTGCCGTATGAACCGTGCAGCAGGTCGCTTGCGTTCCACTCGAGCAGCTTCAAATAGAGTTTGGAGCGCGACGCTGCGTCCTTCGGAAGATCCATCACTTTCACGCGCAGCACGACAACAGGTGGCGTGTAATTCACCACGATTTCGAGGTCGAGCGAGCCGGCAGGACGGACTGCCCAGAGGCCGGCTTCCACCTCACGCCACGTCGCGCCATCCGCCTCGAGCTTATCGAGGAATTGTTCGATTTCTTCCCGAGCTACCACGTGCATCTCTCCGCTAAGCGGGTTGGCTGGCCTTACGCGATGACCGTGAGTGAGTTTCGAAAGTACACGGGGTGGGGGTGGCGGGTGAGGGGTGCCGGAACCCGCTCTACCGCTTTTTCAGTTCGACCAGGCGCTCCTTTGCGAGCCGCCGACCCGTAGGAGTCGCCGCCAATCCCCCACCCGCGGTCTCGCGATACCGCACATCCATTTCGCGACCGATCTGGCCCATGGTATCGATGACTTCGTCGCTCGGAATTGCAAACGTGACACCGGCGAGCGCGAGCTCGATTGCCGTCAAAGCAATCGCCGCGCCCGTGGCATTTCGAAATACGCATGGCAATTCGACGAGTCCCCCGAGGGGATCGCACACCAGACCGAGCGTGCCTTGCTGAGCGAGTGCGACGGCGTGCGCCGCTTGTGACGGAGATCCGCCCAGCATTTCGGTCGCGGCACCGGCCGCCATTCCCGCCGCTGCGCCGGTCTCTGCCTGACATCCACCCTCCGCTCCCGAGAGCGACGCGCGCTCGGCGACAACCGCGCCAATCAGACCAGCCGTCGCGAGCGCGTCGATCACGCGTTCATCATCGATGCCTTGCGCGTCAGCAAGTCCCGTCAGCACCGCGGGGAGTACACCTGCGCCGCCCGCAGTGGGCGCCGCGACGATAACGCCCATCGCCGCATTTACTTCCTGCACGGCGAGTGCGCGCGCCAATACATCACGAAATGCCGTGCCCGCAAGCGGACCCTTGGGTCCCGTAACGAGTTTTGCTGCGTCACCGCCGACGAGCCCACTCGCCGAGCGAAGATCACCGGTGAGACCGCGCGCAATCGCGTCACGCATCACGGTGAGCGCACGACGCAACGCATCGCGAATCTCCGCGACAGGACGGCCTTGATCGGCACTCTCCGTGTCGAGGGCGACGTTCGCGAGCGTCGTACCACGCGCTTCGGCGTCGCGCACTGCGTCCGCGAGCGATTTGTACATCAGGCGCCAACCTTGTCGAGACGGAATGCCCACTTCACCCACGACAACGCGCGCAGTTCGTCGCGCACACTTTCGTCCGGCGGTTCGTCGATCTCGATCACCATGAATGCGTCGCCGCCTTTTTGTTTCCGCGACAGTTTGAGCGTCGCGATGTTGAGCGAATGATCGGCGAGAATTCCCGCGATCCGCGCAATCGATCCTTTTACGTCGCCCGCAACGAGCAAGATCGTATGCAGGCTGCCGGTTACTTCCACCGGGAAACCATCGATCTCAGTCACCAATACGCGGCCGGCACCGAGTGAACTGCCCACCATCACCGATTTGCGCTCGGCGCGTTCGACCGTGATGCGCACGGTGTTCGGATGCGCCGCATCATCGAGCGTCGTCTTGTCGAACGTGTACGCGAACCCCTCGCGCTCGGCGATCTCCAGCGCCGTGCGAATGCGATCGTCATCGGGTCGAAATCCCATCAGTCCACCGACAATGGCCTTGTCGGTTCCATGTCCTTCACCGGTGCGCGCAAACGAGCCGTGCAATTCCACTTTCGCGCGCTGCGGCGTGCCGCCGACGAGCCCGCGCGCGAGCAGTCCCAAGCGACACGCGCCCGCCGTGTGACTGCTCGACGGGCCGACCATGACGGGTCCGATGATGTCTAGAAGGGAAACCACGACGGGAAGTAAGAAGCGAGAAGGCGGAAGTCAGAAGACGTTATCCCACCCGAATCTACCGCACCATCGGCCAACTATGCCCCTGCGCGGCCGTTACCAAAGAATTTGCAGTTGTCGCCGCAGTATCCGCGCCCGTCCGCGGCAGTTATCCGCGTGTTCCGCGATCCCGCAGTACGCTCCGCAGATACTCTCCCGTGTACGAACCCTTCGTCAGCGCCACCTCCTCCGGCGTTCCCTGCGCCACGATCGTCCCGCCGCGCGCGCCGCCTTCGGGGCCGAGGTCTACGATCCAGTCCGCCGTTTTGATGACGTCGAGGTTGTGTTCGATCACCAACACGCTGTTCCCGCGATCGACGAGGCGGTGTAGGACGTGCAGCAGCAAACGCACATCTTCGAAGTGCAATCCTGTCGTCGGTTCATCAAGGATGTAGAGCGTGCGTCCTGTGTCGCGCTTGGACAATTCGGTCGCGAGTTTGACGCGCTGCGCTTCGCCGCCCGAGAGGGTCGTCGCGCTTTGACCGAGGTGGATGTACCCAAGTCCCACTTCATTCAGCGTCGTGAGCCGTTGCGCGATGCGCGGCTGATTCTCGAAGAACGCGAGCCCGTCTTCGACCGTGAGTTCGAGAACATCCGCGATCGATGCGCCGCGAAAACGGATCTCGAGTGTCTCGCGATTGTAGCGCCGGCCTTTGCACACGTCGCACGGCACATACACGTCGGGCAAAAAGTGCATTTCGATCTTCACGAGTCCGTCGCCTTCGCACGATTCGCAGCGTCCGCCTTTCACGTTGAACGAGAATCGGCCTGGCCCGTAGCCGCGCAGCTTTGCTTCGGGCATTTCCGCAAACAAATCGCGAATGGGCGTGAATACGCCGGTGTACGTCGCGGGGTTCGATCGCGGCGTGCGACCGATCGGCGTTTGATCGATGTCGATGACTTTGTCGAGATGCTCGATGCCCGTGATGCGATCGTGCCGGCCGGGAATGACGCGCGCGCGGTAGAACTGTCGCGCGAGCGTGCGATGCAGAATGTCTTCGACGAGCGTCGACTTTCCTGATCCGGACACGCCCGTCACCGCGACGAACAGCCCCAGCGGAAAGTCGATCGAGAGATCGCGCAAGTTGTGTTCCTTCGCACCGCTGATGCGAATCACGCGCTGGTCGCGCGGCCGTCGCTGCTTCGGAATCTCGATCGACGCATCGCCGCGCAAATAACGTCCTGTAATGGATGCGGGCGCCTTGATGATGTCGTCCACTCCGCCGGCCGCGATGACGTTGCCGCCGTGCTTCCCTGCCCCTGGACCCAGATCGACGACGTAATCGGCGGAGCGAATCGTTTCCTCGTCGTGCTCAACGACGAGTACCGTGTTTCCGAGATCGCGCAGTTGATGCAGCGTGTTGAGTAAACGCCGGTTATCGCGCTGGTGCAAACCAATGGAGGGCTCGTCGAGGATGTACAGCACACCCACCAGTCGCGAACCGATTTGTGTTGCAAGGCGAATGCGTTGCGCTTCGCCACCGGACAATGATTCGGCGGCGCGATTGAGCGTGAGATAGTCGAGTCCGACTTCGTCGAGAAAACGCAAACGATCGGTGACTTCTTTGAGAATCGGACCCGCGACGTCAGGCTCCAATCCCGGTTTGCCGGGCGCGCGCAACGGAATCGACGACGCAAACCCAAGCGCTTCGTGTACCGGCAGCGCGACGAATTGTCCGATGTGCTTGTCGCGAATCGTGACCGCGAGCGATTCAGGTTTGAGCCGGTCACCGCCACACGCGGCGCACGGCGCGACGACCATGAACGCCTCCAATTCCATCCGAATCGCGTCGGACGACGTTTCTTCGTACCGGCGCTGCACGTTCGAGACGATGCCTTCCCATTTCGCCGCGCCCTTCTTTGACGGCGTGCCCGTCAGCAGTGCGTCGCGCACACGCTGCGGCAAATCTCCCCACGGTTTCGCCGGATCGAACTGCAGTTGTTTCGCGAGACCTGGCAGAATGACGCGACGCAAATAACCGTCGGGCTCGCCCCACGGCAGAATCACGCCTTCGAGAATCGAAATGCGCGGATCGCCGAGTATGAGGTTCGGTGACACTTCGCGCCGTGTGCCGAGTCCCGAGCACGCAGGGCACGCACCGAACGGCGAATTGAATGAGAACTGGCGCGGCTCGAGTTCCGGGAGGGAAAGGCCGCAATTCGGACATCCATACTTCTCGCTGAAGAGCGCGGGTTCTTTCGCACCCTGGCGTCGCACTTCGACCAATCCTTCAGCGAGGCGCGTCGCGGTTTCAATCGAGTCGACGAGCCGTGCGCGATCGGCCAAACGAACCGTGAGGCGATCGACGACCACGGACACATCGTGATTCTGCCGGCGGTTCAGTGTGGGCGGTTCGGCAAGCTCGATCAATTCTCCATCGACGTACGCGCGAACGAACCCTTGTTTGCGCGCTGATTCGAACAAATCGCGGAATTCGCCTTTGCGCCCGCGCACCAGCGGCGCCAACACTTCGATGCGCTCACCATCAGGCCACGACAACACGACGTCGGCGATCTGGCCGGGACCCTGACGCTCGACCGCGCGCCCACAGTTCGGACAATGCGGCGTACCACAGCGCGCGTACAACAAGCGCAGGTAGTCGTAGATCTCCGTAACCGTGCCGACAGTCGATCGCGGATTCGCGCCGGCGGACTTTTGTTCGATCGCAATCGCGGGTGACAGCCCTTCGATCGAATCGACATCCGGCTTTTCCATCAAGCCCAGGAATTGTCGCGCGTACGCGGACAGCGATTCGACGTACCGTCGTTGTCCTTCGGCAAAGATGGTGTCGAACGCCAGCGACGATTTTCCCGACCCCGACAATCCCGTAACGACCGTCAGTTTCCCGCGCGGAATCGAGACATCGATGTTGCGCAGATTGTGCTCTCGCGCACCGCGAACAATCAGGGCTTCGGTCGACATAGCCTTTCAAGCTCGCCGCGCGCCACGCGCGCTTCAAGCGGATACATTTCGCGCAGACTGGGATTCGCGATGCGTCAACCTTTCACGGCTCACGCTTCAGTTCGCACCTCTCCCCTCACACCTTTCTCTTCTCAACTCGCGACTCGATGCAGGGTTCCGACGCGCTCGTAGTACTGACCACGCTGGCCTCCGAGGCCGACGCCGTTGTCTTCATCAAGGCGTTGCTCGAACGGAGACTCGTTGCGTGCGGAACCGCGCTTCCTTCGGCGCGCTCGTTCTATCGTTGGGAGGGCAAGGTCGCGGATGAAACCGAAGTGCTCGTCATCCTCAAGACGCGTGCGGCGCGCCTCGACGCGCTCGAAATGGCCTTCGAGGAGCTACATCCATATAAGGTGCCTGAACTGCTTGCCCTCCCGGTCACGGCGGGTAACGCGAAGTACCTCAATTGGCTCAGCGGCGAGACCGTCCTCGGAATCGCGTAACGTGAATCCGGAACTGCACGAGGATCCTGCGCAGCTACCGCTCGGTGGCCTCGTACCACCGGTCAACGATCCGGTGGCGCAGGCACTCGAGCGCGGCGAGTCCGCCCTCGCGCACGGAAAAATCGACGAGGCCGTCGCGGCGTTTCGCGACGCATTGCAGACGTCGCCCGGACATGTGCGCGCGCGTGTGCGACTTGCCGTGTCGCTGGATCGCAAAGGTGATCCGGAAGGCGCCATCGCCGAACTGGACCGCGCGCTCGCGCAGCAGCAAGACAATGTCACGCTGTTGCTCGGCCGCGCCGCGGTTACAAGCGGGCGTCAGCGGTACACACAAGCCGAAGCCGATCTTCGGCGTGCGCTCAAGCTGAGCGAATCAAACGCGCAGGTGCATTTGCAGCTCGGCGTACTGCAGTGCCGGCGCGCGCGCTGGCGCGAAGCGATCGGGTTTCTGCGCCGCGCGGTTGAACTCGATCCATCGCTTGTGCCGCCGCACTATTACCTCGGCGAAGCGTACAACCACGTCGATCAGCTCGACGCAGCACGCCATTCGTACGAACGCGCGGCGGAACTCGAGCCGGCGAACTGGCGCGCATTGCAAGGACTCGGCGTCGTGTACGACCGGCTCGGCCGACCCGTCGAAGCTGCAGCAGCGTATCGGCGGTCGCGCGAGGCGCAGCGCACGTGAGTCTGTCGTATGCCGATCGCGCCCGGCGCGGTAACGTGCGTCGCGTGGTCGCGGGCGGAATCATGGTCGCGTGGGTCGCCGCGCTCGCTGGTCTCGTGCAGCGGGATCTGCTCCGCACGAGCACCGAGCGCATGGCGGAACTCGCGTTGCGCGTGAACCCGGGCAACGTGTTTTACGCGGTCGAGCAGGAAGGACGCCACATCGGCTTCGCGTCATCCACGCTCGACACGCTGCCCGATTCGCTCGTCATTCGCGATTTCGTCGTTGCTGATCTCAACGTCGGCGGGAAGTTGCAGCGCGTGACGACGCGGACCGACATCGTGATGTCGCGCCAGCTCGCGGTGCGCACATTCTCGATCGACGTCGGTACACCTGCATCGCCGGTGCGCGTGGTTGGTCGCGCCGACGGCGACAGTGGAATCATTTTCGTTCGCGAAACGCCCGGCGTGCCCGTGGATACGCAGCGTGTTGTCGTCCGCGGCCCGATCATTTTGCCGACACTTCTCCCGCTCGCGGCAATTCTTCGACGCGATCCTGAAGTCGGGAATACGGCGACGTACCACACGTTCGATCCGCGCACCGCAACCGCGCACGACGTGACGCTCCGCATCGACGCAGAGTCCCTGTTCACCGTGGTCGACTCTTCGGCGAAGGACCTGGCGACGGGTGTGTGGGTGCCTGCATTGCGTGACACCGTGCGCGCGTGGCTGCTGACCACGACGAGCGGATCAGGCTTCACTGGTTGGGTCGATGCGCAAGGACGCGTCATCGAGTCGTCGCCCGTCGCTGGACTCAGCATGCGGCGCATGGCGTACGAAATGGCGTTCGAGAATTGGCGCGCATCGTCGCCGACATCGTCGGAGAATGTCACCGAGCGCGACATCGTTCCGTCGACTGTTGTTGCGGCGAATCTCACGTTGCCAAGAATCGGACTCACGCACCTGTCGCTGCGCCTCACGGCGCCGTCGTTGCGCGAATTCGCGCTCAGCGGGGGGCGACAGTCGTTGAGTGGTGATGTGCTGACATTGGGACTCGAAAACAACGACTGGGCCGCAGTCGTGTACGTACCAACGCAGGTGACGGCACAGCATCGCTCGCGGTTCAACAACGAACTGCGCGCAGAAACGGGGCTGCAAACGCGCTCGGGTGTCATGCTGCGCACCGCACTGAACATCATCGGCCGGCAGCGCACGGCGCGCGCCGCCGTGGAGCGACTCGTGCGCTGGACGAGTGATAGCATCGCACGCGTCGCAATGGATTCGTCGCCGGACGCGGTGAATGTGCTTGCCGAGCGCCGCGGCGACGTTGACGAACACGCGCAATTGTTCGCGGCGCTCGCGCGGTCGGTCGACGTTCCGACACGAATCGTGACCGGGCTCGTGTATGTAAACGGAAAGTTCTACTACCATGCGTGGGCCGAGGTCTTCATTAATGGTTGGGTCGCTGTGGATCCAACGTTCGGCCAGGTCCCTGCAGATGCCGCACACGTTCGCCTGATGACGGGCGGATTCGATTCTCAGGCGCGGCTCATGCAACTCATCAGCACTCTGCACATCGAGGTTCTCGAAGCACGATGATCGAACTGAAGAACCTGACAAAAAAATTCGGCTCGTTTACGGCGGTCAATCACATCAATCTCACCGTGCCGCGCGGCGAGTTGTTCGGCTTTCTCGGTCCGAACGGCGCCGGCAAGACGACGTCGCTGAGAATGATTGCCGGGATTCTGTTGCCGACGGAAGGAACGGTGACAATCGGCGGCGTCGATATCAACGCTGATCCGACCGCCGCGAAATCGAAATTGGGTTTCATTCCGGATCGCCCGTTCATCTATGAGAAGCTCACGGGCAGCGAGTTCCTGCGGTTCGTCGCGGGACTGTACGAACAACGCGGACCAGAAGTGGAGCACCGCGCGCGCGAGTTGATGGCGCTGTTCGACCTGGAAGAATGGCGCGATGAATTGGTCGAGAGTTACAGCCACGGGATGCGGCAGAAACTCATTATCGCGAGCGCGTTTCTGCACCGGCCCGACGTGATCGTCGTCGACGAACCGCACGTCGGTCTCGATCCCAAGTCCATCAAGATTCTGCGCGAATTGTTGCGCGAGTACGTGAATCGCGGACACACGATCATGATGAGCACGCATTCGCTCGACGTCGCCGAACAGATGTGCGATCGCATTGCGATCATCGCGGGCGGTGAGATTCGCGTGTGCGGCACGATGGACGAATTGCGTTCGGCGAGTAAAGAACGGTCGCTCGAGGAGATTTTCCTTCGTCTCACGGGCGAACGCGCGGCGCGCAATCTCATGGACGTGCTCGAAGCATGACGGTGGTCCCGCCGTTTCCTCGGCCCACGCCGCGCTCCGCGGCGCTCGCGATGGGCGAGCGTCTGCCGGATCCGAGCCTGCTGCATTTGCTCGTGCCCAAGGTGCTCACGGGGCGCGCGCGAATGTTTTCGGGTGAGCGCGGGCAGGGAGCGCGCACAACGTTCCTCGCGTTCTTCGGGCTCCTGTTCTGGGCGTTGGCATTCACCCTCGTGTACCGCATGCTCCGGTACTTCGCGGGCGTGCCGGAAATCGGTGAGCTGCTCGCCGGCAAGTTGCTTGGCCTGATCATGATCGGGTTTCTGTCACTGCTCTTGTTGTCGAATGTGGTGACGGCGCTCTCCGCTTTCTTCCTCGCCAAGGATCTCGACGCGCTCGTTGGTTCGCCGACCGATTGGTTCCGGTTGTACGGCGCGAAGTTGCTCGAGACGCTTGTGAATTCGAGCTGGATGGTCGTGCTGGTTGCGATTCCGATTTTCACCGCGTACGGAATCGCATACGAGGGTGGGGTGTTGTTTCCGCTGTACGTCATCGGTTTGTTTGTGCCATTCCTCGTGATTCCCGCGGTCCTGGGCAGCGCCGTCACGCTCGTCCTCGTGAACGTGTTTCCTGCGCGACGGACGCGCGACGTGCTGAGTCTCATCGCCGTACTCACCGCGGGCATGTTGGTGATGCTGTTCCGCCTCGTCCGTCCGGAACGGCTCGCGCGTCCAGAAGGTTTTCGATCGCTCGTCGAATTCGTGAGCGTACTGCGAACGCCGACGACACCGCTCTCGCCGAGCGAGTGGTTGCAGAAAGCGGTGATGTCGTGGCTGGATTTCCGCGGACCGGACTGGCTCGGCATCGCGCTGTTGTGGACCACAGCTGCCGCGTTTGTCGTGATAGGCGCGCTGCTGCACCGCTGGCTGTACTACCGCGGATACACGAAGGCACAGGAAGCGTCGCAGCGACGCGCGGAGACCGGCCGGTTCGGACGATTCCTCAGTCGCGCGTTACGTCCGCTGGGTTCGGTTCGCCGCGAACTCGTACTGAAAGAGATTCGCCTCTTCTTTCGCGATACCACGCAGTGGAGCCAGCTCATTCTGCTGGCCGTGCTGGTCGTGGTGTACGTATTCAACATTCGATTCCTGCCGCTGAGCGCGGAAGGCATGACGTTCTTCCTCGTCAACGTCGTTCCGTTCCTGAACCTCGGGCTCGCAGGATTCGTGCTGGCGAGTATCGCTGCACGTTTTGTATTCCCTGGCGTGAGCCTCGAAGGACGCACGCTGTGGTTGTTACGCTCCAGCCCGATTTCGATGCGCGACTTGTTGTGGGCGAAGTTCTGGGTCGGCACGATTCCGCTGCTGTTGCTCGCACTTGGCATCGTGTACGTCACTGACGTCCTGCTGCGCGTCACACCGTTCATGTTTGCCGTCAGCCTCGGCACGATCACGCTGATGACGTTTGCGGTGAGCGGCCTCGCGATTGGATTTGGCACGATGTTCCCGCAGTTCGAAACGGAGAACGCCGCGCAGATTCCCACGTCGTTCGGCGGTTTGATGTACATGATGGCGAGCGTCGCTGTCATTGCGGGCGTCGTCATTCTGGAAGCGCGACCCGTGTACTCGTATTTGTTCGCGCGGGCGAACAACGTGCAGGCCAGCATGTCCGAGATGGTGCTCTTCTTCGGAGCCACTGCGCTGCTGTGCATCGCCACGACGATCATTCCGCTGCGCATCGCGCAGGCGCGACTCGAGCGCCTGGAGCGTTAGCGTGTCACCATCGCGCGGGTTTCCGCGTCTCGTTCGCGCGACGGAGACGGACATTCCGGCGCTCGTCACGCTGAACAACATGTTCGTCCCGGAAGGAAAAACCCTTCCGCGCGACGAGAACTTTGCGTTCAATCATCTGCAGGATTACTGGGTGCTGCGCGGTGAACGTGGCGCGCTGCTCGGCGCGGTCGCGCTCGACGAATACTCGCCGTCACTCGTGGAACTCGTGGCGCTCGCCGTCGATCCGTCTGTCCGTGGCAAGGGGCACGGGAAAACGCTGATCCACGCAGCCATCGATCTCGCGCGGCGTCGCGGTTACCAGGAAATCTTCGCGGTGTCGTTCGCCGACGCGCTCTTTCTCGACGCCGGCTTTGAGCGCGCGGAACTCGCGACGTTCCCGGAGAAAGTCTCGCGTTACGAGCGCATCGATCGTTCGGAGTTGCAGGTCGGCGAGAAGCACTGCTTCCGCCTCAGACTACACTAGTTCCTCACCGCACCACGTACAGAAGTGCGCCGCGATTTCGTGCACCGGTTGATTGCATTTCCCGCACCGCTCATTCAAATACGCCCCGCACGTTGAGCAATACGCAGCATCGGGCTCCGGACACAATGCGCTGCAGTGCCAACACGTCCTCGCCGCGTCGCGCGCGCGCGCGATCATCGCTTCCGCGACATCGGCGGCTGAACTCGCGTTGATTGCGGCGGTCCGCACGGGCGCACTGGCTCGCTGCGCCGGCCCACGTGTGGAGAGCAACGGCCACACCACAAACGCGAGCGCGATCGCCGCGAGCGATGCACCAAGCACGAGCGGCATCACGCGCGAACCTCCGGCCACATCGCCACAAGTCCGCCGAGGACAACGATCATACCGCCCCACCAACACCAGGCCACGAGGGGATTGAACGCAATGCGCACCACGGCTTTCCCATCGGGCGTTGCACCAACGAATACCATGTACACGTCCTGCAGAGGTGTTTGAAGCACGCCCGGTTTTATCGTTGCATCGAACGTCACGCGGTCAAACGCATCAACGTACTCGCGGTTTTCACTGCGAATCATCGGCATCGCCGCACCGTTTCGCGCCGGCTTGAGTGCGACAATCTGCATTTCCCGATTGCGCAGGTGGTCCATTGAAATGCCCTGGCTCGTGAACACCCACTCGCTTCCCCACGGATCACGCGTCGTGAATGACTGCCCGGCGTTGAGCGACGTCGCGTGCTGTTGCCGGAACGCGCTCCCAACGAGCGCGGCGATCACGAGCGCCATACCCGCGCACGCACCGTACACGCCATAGCGCCGCCAATCGCGCGCGACCGTTTGCACACCGGGGCGCGGTGACACATCCGTGAGTCGCGTCGTGACAAGCCACGCGCTAATCGAGACGACCGCGGCACCGACGCCGAACAGCCACGCCCCGGCACCGCTTTGCGCGAGCATCTCGAAACTCTGCGACAAACCCGTCCGCGTCACGAGCGCCGCAAACAATGCGAGCACGAACGACGCAACGATCACAATCGCATTCCACTTGCGCAGCGTCGCACCGCGTTCGTACGCGCGGATGGAATAGAGCACGGCACTCTGCGCGATCCACGGAAACAGCGACGCATTCTGCACACTGTCGCGCCGCCAAGTCGCACTCCACGCCGGCTCGAGGTACGCCCACCGCATGCCAAGCACGATACCGATCGAGAGAAACACCCACGAGATCAGCACCCACGGACGCACGGAACGAACCCACTCCTCGTCGAACTGCTTCGTGGCGATCGCACCAACGGCAAACGCAAACGGGATCACGCTCGCGACCAAGCCGATGTACACACTCGGCGGCTGAATCGCCATCAAGCCTGCCTGCAACAGCGGATTCAAACTCCGGCCTTCGGGCGGCGTTAACGGCAAACGCTCGAACGGATTCGACACCAACGACGCCAGTATGAGGAGGCCAAGCAACGCAACTGCTGTCGTGCCCGCGGCCCACGGCGCACGTGCGCGACGCGTGCGACTTGCGATCAGCATCACGCCCGCGCACGCGGAGAGCAGCAACGCGAGAAACAGCCACTGCCCCGCGGGTCCCGCCCACAGCGCCGCAAACTTGTAGAGCAGCGGAAGATTGAGCGACGTGTACGATGCGACATATCGCAGCGAGAAATCGCTCGTGAGCAACGCGCCCCACACACCGGCCGCTGCCAGCGCGACGAAGGCGAGCGCCGCAAACAGTGCGCGTTCGCCACTCACAACGAGTGCATCGCGGCGCGTCGCCGCGCCGGCGAACGATGTCAGCGCGCTCCAGGCCGCCATCAATACGGCGACCCAGAGCGACAATTCACCAAGCGCGAGCAGACGCCGAGCTCACGCGTGCCATTGCGCGCGCGCATTACCCTGTGAGCCTTGCGACGCGATCCGGCGGACTCGCGCCATTACGCCTTCGAGGTCTGTTTCCGCACGCTCGCGTTTCTCATCGGTCCACGCCGTCGCGTTGCGATTCAGTTCGCGAACGCGGTCGAGCATGTCGTCGATGAGCGCGCGCAACACGAGATTGGATCGTCGTTCCTCAGCGGACATCAGCGCGGTGAATGAAGTGCCATGAATATAGACATTGACGATCAGTCCGACTCACCGTACGCCGTGTATCGCTGCCGCGGACACCGCGCCGCCAAGCGCGTCCCACACGAGATCCTTCTTGCTGAAGTACGAGTGTACGCGCACGTCGCGTAATTCTTTTGCGACGCCGACGACAACCACCGCCGCTCCGCCAATGCGCAGCGACGCGCTGTGCCCGTTCGATCCGCGCGCGAGGCCATAGCCGACGCCCTCGA
>DATELA010000035.1:0-12293 GCA_035277145.1 Gemmatimonadaceae bacterium
CCACCGCCGCCACCGCCGCCACCGCCGCCGCGCCCGCCAGCGTCTGGCGCTGCGCCCGCGGCGCCGATGGGCTCGACCCGCATATCCCAGCACACCGTCTGAATGCCTGGCGCGTTGCGCGAAGCAGGAATCGGAATGTCACGCACACGCGCACCCGTCGCGTCGGTGATGCGCAGCGACGGATTCGTCACTGGTTGCTTGATGTAGAACTGAATCACTGCATCGATCGGCGGATTCTCGCCGACGAATGTTTGATGTCCCCACCATTCATCGTTGCGATCATCCTTGTACTTCCACTGCAGCGCATTGCCAACCGAGAACAGCTTTGCGTTTGCTGTGCCCGCCTGCGCGGCGGCCATTTCCTGAATCGGCTCGAGGTGATCGAGAATCCAAAGCGCACGTCCGTGCGTCGCAACGAGCAACGCGTTGTCGCGCGGCTGAATCGTGATCTCGTCCACGCGCACCGTCGGCATGTTCGCTTTCAACCGGCGCCACGTGCGCCCACGATCGAGCGTCACGAACACGCCGGTCTCCGTCCCGATGTACAGCACATCTGCGTTGCGCGTGTCTTCCGTCAGCGTGCGCACGTTCTCACCGCTCAGATTGCCGTGCGCCGTGCGGAACGTCGCGCCATAATCGTTGCTCACCCAGATGTGCGGCTCGAGATCATTCTCCCAGTGACCGTCGACCGTCACGTACACCGTCGCCGCATCGAACCGCGACGGCACCACTTCTGACACGTACGCAACCGGTGAAATCCCCGGAATGTTCTTGGTGATGTTCGTCCACGTGCGTCCGCCGTCGCGCGTCACCTGCACTGCGCCATCGTCCGAGCCCGTGTAAATCACACCGGCCAGCTTTGGCGATTCGGCGAGCGATATGATCGTGAGCTGGCCGTTCGTGAGATCGGGACTGATTGCCGTCCATGTGTCACCGCGATCCGTCGTCTTGAACACTTTGTTCGCGGCCGCATACACAACGCCCGGCGTAATCGGCGACATCACGATCGGTGTGTCCCAGTTCCACCGATACCCAGGCTCGCCCGCTGTCGCATTCAGCACATTCGCCGGACTCGGCCGGATGTTTTTCGATTCACCCGTGATCTTGTCGCGACGAATGATGTTGCCGTTCTGCGATTCTGTGAAAATGATGCGCGGATCGCGCGGATCCGGTGTCGCAACGAATCCGTCGCCGCCCTGAATGTGGAACCAATCGTAGCTCGTAATGCCGCGCCCGAATCGCGACGCGCTCGGTCCACACCAGTTGTAATTGTCCTGCATGCCGCCGCACACATTGTACGGCGTGTTCATGTCGTAACTCACGTGATAGAACAATCCCGCCGGAATGTTCGGCGTGAAGATCCACGTGCGCGCGCGATCGTATGACGTGCTCACACCGCCGTCGCTGCCGATCATCACGTGGTCCGCGTTAGACGGATCGATCCACACCGCGTGAATGTCGTCGTGTGTCACGAGCGCTGCGTCTGTTTCGAACGTACGTCCTGCATCGAGACTGATGTGCAAGCCGACGCCGCCGAGGTAGAGACGATCGGGCGCGCTCGGATCGATGCGAACCTGGCTGTAATAATTGGGTCGCGGATTCGTGGGACTCACAAAGCGCCACGTTTGTCCCGCGTCATCGGAGCGATAGAGCCCGGTGCCGCCGCCACCGCCTGCGCCGCCACGACCTGCGCCACCGCCGCGCCCGCCGGCGCCACCACCCGGCGGTGCATCGTCGGCTTCCTGCACAGGACCACCACGACCACCGCCACCAACTTCGATCAGCGCGTATGCGAGATTCGCGCTCTTCGCGTAAATGTCGAGACCAATGCGGCCCATCGGCGCCGTTGGCAAACCGTTCGTGACGCGCGTCCACGTTTCGCCTGCGTCCGCCGAACGCCAGATGCCGCTGCCGGGCCCCGTGCTCACCATGCCGCGCGCGTTGCGCCGGCGCTGATACGTCGATGCGATCATGATGCGCGAGTCGGTCTTCGCCATCACGATGTCGTTCGCGCCCGTTTCATCATCGACGCGCAACACGTGTTTCCACGTCCGTCCGCCGTCCGTTGTTTTGAAAACGCCGCGCTCGCCACCAGGTCCGAACAACGAACCGGTCGACGCAACGAACACAATGTCGTTGTTGTCAGGATCGATCAGAATGCGATTGATCGCGCGCGAATTCGGCAGTCCCATGCGCTGGAACGTCGCGCCGCCGTTCGTCGACTTGTACACGCCGCCGCCGAACGAACTCGTCTGACGATTGTTCGATTCGCCCGCGCCGACCCACACGAGGTTCGGATCGCGCTGCGAGACGGTCACATCGCCGATCGAGATCAGCCCTTCGTTCTGGAATTGCGCTTCGAACATCGCGCCGTTGCTCACCGTCTTCCACAATCCACCGTGCGCAGTCGCGACGTAGTAAATCGCGGGGTTCGCCTCGTACACGGCGAGGTCCGTGATGCGTCCCGACATCACGGCCGGCCCGATGGACCGGAAATGGAGTCGCTCGAATTCCTGCGCGACGGGAACCGCCGCTTGCTGTGCGGCGAGGGTGGACGTGCCCAACGCCGCGGCGAACGCGACGACGGTGAGAGGTGCGCGGTTCGACATAGTGGCCTCGTACAGTTGTGTCCTGCGGATCGGCGAACGCGGCGAAAGTAGCACCGCTACCGCGCGGGCGTCAGTTCACGGGCTCGAGTCGCACGATCGGCGTTCTTCCGCCCGAGTTGGATTCGATCGCGAGATAGATGAACCCGTCGTTGCCCTGACGCACGTCGCGTATACGTCCCATACGCTGCATCATGGTCTCAACGTTGGTTACGCGACGTCCATCCATCGTGAGCCGCACGAGCATCTGGCCTGCCATGCCGCCCACGAAAATGTTGTTGCGCCATTGGGAAACTTGTCGCCCGTATAGATCATCATTCCCGAAATGCCGATCGACGGCACCCACACGTTGACCGGCTGTTCCATGCCCTGGCGCGTCGTGCCCGTGTGGATCGCGAGGCCGGTGGTGTAATTCACACCGAAGCCGATGACCGGCCAACCGTAGTTGCGCCCGGCCTGTTCGACGTTGAGTTCGTCACCGCCCTGCGGTCCGTGTTCGTTCGTGAAGACGTCGCCCGTCGTCGGATGAATCGCGAGCCCCTGCATGTTGCGGTGTCCGTAGCTCCAGATCTGCGGCAGCGCACCTTCGCGACCGATAAATGGATTGTCCGCGGGAATGCGTCCGTCGTCGTGCAAGCGAATTGTCTTGCCGTGATGCGTCGTGAGGTCCTGCGCCGGATGCGCTTCGAGATTGCCCTGCGGCGGAACCTGACGGTCACCGAGCGTGATGAAGAGGTAGCCGTTGCGATCGAACGCGAGACGCGAGCCGAAGTGTCCGTTGCCGCGTGACAACACTTTCGCTTCGAAGATCTCTTCGACGTTGGTGAGCTGATCGTTCTCGAAACGTCCGCGCACAACGGCGGTTGCGCCTTCCGTCGTGTCGGCGCCGTACTTCGAGTAACTCAGGTACACCAATCGGTTTGTGGCGAAGTTCGGATGCACGGCGACGTCGAGCAGTCCGCCTTGTCCGCGCGCGCGCACGCGCGGCACGCCTTGCACAGGCAGCGCGACCAATTGACCGTTGCGCACGATGCGTAAACGTCCCGGTCGCTCCGTGACGAGCATGTCACCGTTCGGGAGAAACGCCATTGACCACGGATTCTCGAGACCGGCAGCGACCACGGTGACCTTGAAGTCGTGGCGCGCTGTACGCTGAATCGGTACCTCGCTCGCCAGTACAGTCGCGGCCGCGCCGAGCGTCGGTATGGTCGCCGGTGCAGGTGATGGTGTTGCTGTCGAATGACTATGCGAGCAGCCGAGTGAGGCGGCGAGCGTGAGCGTGGCGAGCGTGTGCGAAGCGCGGAACATCGATGTCCTCGTTCAAGGCGGGAGTGCCCGAAGTCTAGCGCACTCTCGTCTTCTCGTCTTCTCGTCCTCTCGTCCTCTCGTCTTCTCTAATCCGCTCTTAACGATGCATTCGGATCCGCCTGCGCCGCGCGTCGCGCCGGTGCGGCGCTCGCAAGCACCGCGGCGATCAACAATGCGCCGGCAACGATCGCAAATACGAGCGGGTCCCGCGCGGATTGCTCGAATAACAACGGCTGCACCCGCTCGCTCACGGCATATGCGATCCCGCCACCGATGATGACGCCCACCGCGACCACGCCCAGCGCCTGAGACATGACCATGCGCACGAGGTTCGACGTTTGCGCACCCAGCGCAATCCGCACGCCGAGCTCATGCATGCGCTGCGCGACGCCGTACCCAATCACGCCATACAAACCGATCGTCGCAACGACCAGCGCCAACACGCCAAACGCAAAGAACATTGTTGCGCCAAATCGCCACGCGCGCTGCTGACCGGAAATCAGCGTCCCCATCGGCCGCGTCGTGACATAGCCTTGGCCGGGCATCAACGGCTGCAACGCTTTGCGAATGATCTCCTCCTGCGCGGTGACGTTGCCGCGGACGCGCGTGATGAGATAGGACGCATTCTGCGGGTAGTACTGTTCGATCGGCATGTAGTACCGGAAGCGATCGTCGCCTTGGAGCTGGTTTTGCGCCGCGTCCTCCGTGATGCCGATGACGCGTGTGCATTCGGCGGGACTCCCAACCCGCACGCATTGGCCAATCGCGTCTTTCCCAGGCCACAGCACTTTCGCCATCGATGCGCTCACCACCATCACGCGCTCCGTGCCTGCGCGGTCTGCATCCGTGAACGCACGACCGCGAAGGATGCGCGTCTGCATCGTCTCGAAATAATCCGCCGATGCGGTCTGATAGGTGAATCGTCCGAGCCGTGCGATCGAATCGATTCCGTCGACCGAGATGTTCGTCGACGACGTACTCCAGAACGGAATGCTGCTCGCGAGTGCGGCGCGCTCAACATTCGGCAGCGCTTGCGCTGTCGCGAGGATGCGCTTGCCGAGATCGATTTGCTGCGTGTCGGTGAGCTGCATGCCGCGCAGGTTGCGAGTCACGAGCAGCACGGGATCCGCGTCGTAACCCAGCCTGAGCGAGCGAACGTGCGCAAAGCTCCGCACAAACAATCCGGCGCCGATGAGCAGCACGAACGAGAGCGTGACCTGAACGATCAGCAACCCGGTGCGGAGTTTCGACCGATGGTAGGTCCCTTCGCGCGCGCCCGCTTTCAACGCGCCCGATAATCCGCCGCGCCCCGTCACCAAACTCGGCGCCGTCCCCGCGAGAATCGCCGTGACGAGCGCGAGCGACATCGTGACGCCAAGCGTGCGCCAATCGGAAATCACTGGAATAGGTGCACCGGTACCGACGAACAGCGCGCGCAACGACGCGCCACCCCATTGCGCGACGAGCAGTCCAACGCCACACGCAACCACGGCGAGTAGCGTGCTCTCGAGGAACCATTGCGTCACGAGGCGATGTCGCGCAACACCGAGCGCAATGCGCACCGCCGTTTCGCGGCGGCGCTTGAGCGCGCGCGCGAGAAAGAGATTCGCGACGTTCGCGCACGCGATGAGTAATACAATGATTGCGATTCCGCTGACCCAGCGAACCGTCTTGGCCTCGACGCTCGGGTCAGGACCCGCGGCGGTTTTGATCGGGCCAGCGATGCCGCGCAGTTTCGCGATTGCTGCCGATGGCGTGCCCGGCTGCTGCTCCACCATCACGTTCCAGCTCTTCACGTACGCCTGCGTAATGTCGGTTGACGCGGCGTCAACGCTCACGTTCGGCTTGCGCCGAACGAGCATGTTCATCCATCCCCAGTTGTAACGTGTGTAGTAGTTCGTGGGATCGCGTCGCGAGTTGGCGTTGGCACCCGCGTACGTCGTAATGGGGATGTATGCAACGGGCGGAGCCGCTTCGAAGATCCCGACGAATCGCTGCGGCAAGACGCCGATGATCGTCGTGGAGATGTTGCTGATCTGCAGCGTGCGTCCGATGACGTCTTCGCCGCCGTACTCGTTCTGCCAGAACGCGTAGCTGATAACGGCCACGTCGGCGCCGCGCGGTGTGGAGTCCTCTGATGCCGTGAAGAAGCGGCCGCGCGCGGGCGTTGCGTCGAAAAAATTGAAGAACGCTGCGCTGACCACGCCGACCGATCGTTCACGCGCCGCATCGCCGACGCCTACAGCAAGATTGGCGGTAGTGAATCCTGCCGCGTCAGAAAACGACGACGTCCATTTCTTCAGCGCGAGATAATGCGTGTAGATGCTCACGCCGCCCGTGTTCACTCGGCCCCGGTCGGTGGATTGGAGATACACACGGTTCACCGAGCCCTGGTCCTTCATGTATGGAAACGGGCGGAACATCAACCGGTCGATGATGCCGAACATCGCCGTGTTCGCGCCAATGCCGAGCGCGAGCGTGAGGATGACGGTGATCGTGAACGCGGGCGATCGGCGCAGGCCGCGGATGGCGTAACGCAGGTCCTGCGCGAGGGACTCCAGCCAGCGTGCGACGTTGGGTCGGGTCATGGTCGTGAGACACCATGACGGCGCAACCCGTTGACGTCTCGTCTTCTCGTCTTCTCGTCCTCTCGTCTTCTCTCAACAGTCCGGCCCGTACTTCCAGGTCAGAGGAAGCGAGTACGTAACGGTGCGCGTCGAATCGCCAACGACCCAGACTTTGTACTGCGCCCACGCCGTTGCCGCGCGAGATTCGCGCGTTGATCCGGGGATGTATCCGGTGGACATGTAGCCAAAGTCCCCGCCGGCTATGCGACCGACCCCAAGTCGCGAATTGCCCCATTTGGTCGTGTCGGCGCGACTCAGGATTTCACACGCCCCCGAGTTCGTTGCGGGCGGCGCTTTGAATTCGGTGCATGCGCTGCGCGTCGCGTAGAACTTGATGAGTGGCCCGCCACGCGCACCGCGATCTTTCCATTGCGGTGCACCCGTGTGATAGAACTCGCCGGCGTTGCCCATCGTCACGACGTGAACGCTGACGGCGTTGGGCTCGATCGTTCCGCGAAGCGTTGTGACCGGGCCTTCTTCCTGGTTGCGGCACGCGAACGCGCCCAAAACGAAGCAGCCGTTTGCCGCGAGCAGCGCAGGGAGCGCGAGGAACAACCGACGCCAGGAGTTTTTCATGTGGGCTGTAGAATTCTCGCCCACCATACGGCGCGTCAGCGCAAACCGGAAGGTGTCTAGCGGCTTCCCAATCGCGCGGCGTAGTCGACGATGCACGCGAGTATGACTCCCGCGGTGTAGCACGCGATGTCGCTCCACAAGAAGCCGGTGCCGAGGAACATCGCGCCGATTTTCGTGGCTCGCACGTCGACGAGCCAGCTCGCGCGATACAGCTGGCTGAACTCGACGAAGTAGGACAATGCGAGTGCCAACACGCCGACGACCGTGGTGCTCATGCGCTCCATGAAGATTGCGAGCGTGAAGAACGCGGCCATGGCCCACAGCGTGTCGCCCGCGTATGCCGCGACAATCGGTGGTAACGACGCGCCGTACTTTCGCGACGCAAACCCAAGCGCAACGGTGATGACGACGAGCAGTGCGTAGACGCGTCGATCGCGTGGTGAACTCATGCGCGCGAACCTCTCGATCGGTGTACGAGTTCACGCGCAGCATCCGGCCACACGGGAAGCTCGAACGTGAACCCGCCGTCGAGCAAACGCTTCGGTACAACGCGGCGGCTCTTGAGGATCAGCTCGGTTTCAGTACGCATGAAGACCGCACCGATTTCGAGCATCCATTCAGCTGCCGGCAAACCGATCCGAACACCAGCAGCCGTCCGAATAGCACGCATGAAATCGGCGTTTGTAACCGGATTCGGAGCTGCGATGTTCACAGCACCTGCGATGTCAGTGTGCTCGATCACCCATTGGATCGCGTGCACGAAGTCATGCTCGTGAATCCACGACACATACTGGCGTCCATCTCCGGCCTGCCCGCCGAGACCGCGACGCACGAGTCCGATGAGTGTGTCGAAGATCCCGTCGCGATCGGGGCTCATCACCATCGCTGAGCGCATCGCAACTTTCCGCACGCCGGGTACGTCAGCGCGATCGAGCTCTGCCTCCCACGAACGCGCGACGTCAATACTGAAACGCCACGTGTCGGGCGCCCCTGGCTCCGTTCCGCCAATGATCCCGGTAGCTTCGTCGTTCGCGATGTCGAATCTGTGCGCGTAGATCGTCGCCGTGCTCGCCTGCAACCAGACCTTCGGGCGTTGCGCCGCATTGGCAATTGCCTGTCCAACAACACGCGTGGAGTTCACGCGCGAATCGAGAATGGCTTTGCGATTCGTTTGGTTGTAACGACAGTTGACGCTGCGGCCCGCGAGGTTGATGACGACATCCGCACCATCGATTTCGCGTGTCCAATCTCCGAGGGACGTTGCGTCCCACATCGCACTGCGCCACGGCGCGTTGCGCGCGTGTCGTGAAAGCACGACAACTTCATGTCCGCGTTTTGTGAGCGCGCGAGCGAGGATGGTGCCGACTTGCCCCGAGCCGCCTGGAATGACGATGCGTAGGCTCACGCGCCCTCGCGTGACGGCGTGGCGAAATCGTAGAACACGCGAAACAGATTTCCATCGAGATCAGTTGCCGTGAACTCGTGCAAGCCCCACGGTTTCGATTCCGGTGCGGACAACAGGTTTGCGCCGCTCGCGGCCCACGCGCGGTAGACTGCGTCGACTTCCGCTTTCCCGTCGAGATTCAACCAAATCAGGACGGGAGCAACGGTACCGCGCTGTTTACGGAACTCCGCGTTCGCGAGAAACATCCGGCAGTCGACCTTCGAGACTCCGGCGAGACCGAGTTCCTCTTCGTGCCAGTCGACTTCGAAGCCAAGGCACTGAGCGTAGTACGCGAGCGCCGCCGCGAGATCGGTGATCGGGATTTCCGGAACTGCCGGTGGAAACGACGACTTCATTCGGGGTCTTGCTCTGTATCCGGCCCAGGCTCAGCAAGCCATCGCGCGTATTGCGCGGCTTCGGCGGCGGCAAATTCTTCCCCGGTTTCATTGTTCGCGAGCACGCCGTTGCCTGCGCGCGCACACGCCGCTGCGACCATAGCGACCGGAGTTACGCTTCCCATTTCCGGTGAGATGTGAAAATCAACGGCGAGCGTCGGTGGCTTGCTGACGACGGGCCGGTGCTCCTCGCTCGACACCATGAACCAAACGCTGTAACCCGACCAGGCGACGTGATACCTGACAGCGTCGATCGGAAACGTCCTGCCCGGCTTGCCGTCTGATTCTGCCCCCATATCGTCGACGTACGCGTAATCATCCGGATCGGTTGGCTCCGCGACCAGACCACTGATGTCGAACCCGCAGTCGCGTATCGCGGTCTGCCACGCCTCGACAGAAGGAAGCTTCAGCTCTGGGAGGAATACAGTGAACTGAGGCATATGGATGTGAGGCTCAGCGAATGAACTCTGCTGTGAACGCGCGCCGCACCTCATTCAGAAACATTCCGTTCGTCGAATTGGTGAGCACGACCAGTCCAACATCGCGCTCGGGCCAATACGCAAACGACGCAACGAAACCCTCGTCGCGGCCACCGTGCGTAAACAAAAAGTCGCGCGCTGTTCCGCTCACCTGCACGCCGAGTCCCCACCACGTGCCGGCCGGCGCAGCGCCTTGACCTGATGTTGGCAACACGGTTTGCGGTCGCACCATTTCGCGCGCCATCGCCGGCGACAGCACACCACCGGATTCGCCACGATATGCGCGCGCAATCGCGATGCCCCATCGAGCAAGATCGGGTGCGGTCGTCCACAATCCCGCCGCCGCCATTTCGGGATACACATGCCAACGTCCGGCAACAACAGAGTCGGGCCTCTCGTGGCCCGCCGCGGTCTCGCGCGCGCGCGACGCGGGAATCGGATTCTCGTACGTGCTGTGCACCATACCGACTTTGTCGAGCACGAGCCGCTTCATCAAACCGGGAAATGCTTCACGTGTCGCGTCGGTCGCCGCGAGTTGCGCGATTGTAATGCCGCCCCCTGAGTACAACCATCGTGCGCCAGGCGTAGTGTCGTTGCGAACCGCGCGCGTATTCGCGGGCGCTTCGCCGTCGAGCACCTGCGCAACCGTCGGCACCGGTTTGTCGATGGCGTAACCCGGAAATCCCCAGATCGTGAGTCCCGCAGAGTGCGAAAGTATGCGACGCAGCGTGACCTTTTGCGTTTCCGTGAACTTGCTCGACGGCAATTGCCACGACGTCAACGACTTATTGATGTCGGTGTCGAGCGAAAGTTTTCCTTGCTCTACAAGCGCCAGCGCGCCTGTCGCAAAGACGGGCTTCGAAATCGAACCCGCGAGGAACAACGTTGTTGTATCGACACGCTCGGGCTTACCGAATTCCTTGACGCCGTAGCCGTGCGCCCACACCACGCGGCCACCAACAACGACCGCGATGCTCGCGCCTGTTACGCGAAGTCGCTGCATCTCCTGCTCGATGGTGTACCGTTGCGATGTGTCGCCACCGGGCCCTAACCGCACGAGCGCTTTCGCCATGCGTTCTGCGCGCTCGGCGCCACTCTGTGCCGTGAGCGGTGCCGCAGTCGAGCACACAAAGGAAACGACGACGTTGAGCCGGCGAAACGCTGTGTTCACAAAAGCTCCTTTCATGTGGGGCGGAGTCTCCGGACCACAAACATCGTGTGGTTGCTGATGTTTCGCGACGCTGAAGCGCACGGATGTCGCACGATCCGGACGCCGCCGTTGCGCAAGCGCGGTCTGGCGCAGACCTTCATTGGTATCGAGCCGCGCCCCGCGCGAACGCCACTTCCCTCACGGTTGGAGTGGTGCCCGCATCTGCGGCAGCATCGGTCGCGATACGGCAAGCCATTCCTGCCACGAACTGACGAGTGAACCTCGACGAACAGCTGAAACAATCGGGCCAGTGGCTCTTCGAGCGCCGCAGCTACTTGCCCCTTGCCCTAGTTGTGGTGCTCGCCCCCGCAATGCTCAACTTCGAGTATCCCGGCGGAAAGCACTCGCTCGATGTCGCGTGGGAGACCTTGTGTCTCGCCGTTTCGCTGACGGGGCTCGGACTGCGAGTTGTCGTCGTCGGGTTTGCGGCCGACGGCACATCTGGACGCAACACACGTGAAGGTCAAGTCGCCGCGTCACTCAACACCACTGGTCCATATTCGCTCGTTCGGCATCCGCTGTACTTCGCGAACTATCTGATGTGGCTCGGCGTGATGCTGTTTCCGCGTGCGTGGTGGTGTCCGGTGATCGGTTCGCTCGCTTTCTGGTTGTACTATGAACGCATCGTGATCGCGGAGGAGTCATTTCTCCGCTGGCGATTCGGCGACGAGTGGGAGGCGTGGGCACGGCGCACGCCGACGTTCCTGCCTTCCCTTCGTGCGTGGCGTCGACCCGCGCGATCCTTCTCGCTCCGTCGTGTTCTGCGGACTGAGTATTCTGCGTTGTTTGCCGTCATTGCCGTGATGACGGTCCTTGAGGTGGTCGGAGATGTGCTCGTGGGTGGGCGATTCGAAATGGAGCCCATGTGGTTGGTGTTGTTTGCTGTGAGCGCGGTGGCATACGTGCTGCTTCGCACCATCAAGCACCGCCGTGCAGCGCGCCCGCATTCGCGCCCGTGAGCACCTCAACCGCGCGTAGCGCAAGCGCCGCATGATAAGCGCCATCGCGGCCGCGAGTCTTTTGGCGTTGTTTCAGGACGCAGGATCGGTCACTCTCGATCAGGCGCTCGCACGCGCATTGCTCACGCGCCCGCAGGTGACGGCGGCGAGCGCCGCGGCCGCCGGCTCGATGCCCAGACGTACTTCGAGGAATTCGCGCACCAGGCTGTGCGAGAAATGCCGGTCGAGGATCCAGGTGAGGACCTCGGCGTCGAGCAGGTCCCACTTGTCCTCGGTGTGGACATAAGTGCCGACGCGCGGCCGCTGTCCGATGAGTCCCTTGGTGGAGAGGATCTTCACCGCTTCTCGCATCACCGTGCGGCTGGCGCCGAACTTCTTGCCGAGCTCCGCTTCGATGGGCAGGGATTTCCCGGCCGGCAGGTCGCCGCGCACGATGGACGACCCGAGCTTCTGCACGAGGCTTTGGGTCAGGTTGATGCTTCCGGACATGGGAACCGTGTACCTCCGGCGGCTACGCTACCATGCCCGCGCAGCGCCGTCGGAATATTAATCCCATAATTCGACCGAATACGTATGCATGGCGCCGGGACAGCACCTGTCCCGGACGGGACAACACCCGCCCGCCCCGGCCGCGTGCCGGGGCGGCGGTAGTTAGTCATCAGTTGTTGGCCACCAGCTCCACGCGGCGG
>DATELA010000036.1:0-19504 GCA_035277145.1 Gemmatimonadaceae bacterium
GTCAGCGGCGGCGGAATCGGCACGTGCGCATCGGCGGGCGAGACGCGCGGACCAGGCGCGGGCGCTGGTGCGCTTGCCGCGGCGGGCTTCGCAACGTCCGCGTAGAACCGAAACTCTTCGTTGCCAACGCGAATCACATCACCGCGGCCGAGCACTTGTTGCTGTGAAACGCGGTTGCCGTTCACGAACACGCCGTTCGTGCTCAGATCGGTCAGCAAGTAACCGTTCGCGTCTGGCGCGATCGATACGTGCCGGCGCGAGACCTCAGTCGCGGCGACCACGATGTCAGCCGACGGGTCGCGCCCGATCGTGATCCCGGAATCCTTGACCGTGTACTCACGACCATCGACCAGCGACACGAGACGTCCGCCCGTCGCCGTCGTCGGCTTGGCAGGCGCACTCGCGCGTGCTTTCGCGGCAACTTCGGCGATGGCGCTGCTCGACAGGAATTGCGTGCTCCCCGTCCGTTTTTCGTCGCCGAACCGGAGCTCGTGGCCCCCGAGTTCCACCCGATCTCCGTGGATCAGCGGGGACGGCTCAGCGCCCAGGAGCACGCCGTTCACCTTGACCACGGAGTCGGCGGCAGCGCGCTGGATCACGACACTTTCGTCCGCGCCGACCACCACGATCGCCCCAGCAGTGGGCTCCCCGCTTGGGAGGCGAATGTCGGCGGCGTTATCAGGACCGATGCGTTGCGACCCCGGCCTGAGCGTGAGGTCCTTACCGCCGAGCTGGAAGTAGGCCATGTGAGCGGGGAAAGTACCCGCCGCGCCGACGCGGCGGCAAGTGAAAAGACAGGCCGGAACCGACGAGCCAGCGCCTGCGGGGCCGACGCTTCCGTGGCTCCGCGCACTTTACTTTCCGCAACGTGTCCGACTCGATTCGCGTCCGGGGCGCCCGGCAGCACAACCTCAAAGGCATCGACGTCGACATCCCCCATCGCGCGATCACGGTCATTACGGGACCGTCGGGGTCAGGCAAATCCTCGCTGGCGTTCGACACGATTTACGCCGAAGGGCAGCGCCGGTACGTGGAATCCATTTCCGCATACGCGCGGCAGTTCCTCGAGCGTATGCCCAAGCCGGACGTCGATCGCATCGAAGGCCTCGCGCCCGCGGTGGCGATCGAGCAAAAGAATTCGACGCGCACATCCCGCTCGACGGTCGGCACAGCAACCGAGATCTACGACTACCTGCGTCTGTTGTGGGCACGCGTTGGCCACGCGGTGTGTCCGGTGTGCGGCCGCGTGCTCCGTCCCGACTCACCGGGCTCAGCAGCCGATGCCGTGCTCGGCACAACCGGCGGCGCACGATTCGTCGTCGCGTTTCCCATGCGACGGAGCGCAGCGATTACGCACGACGTGCTCGTGGAGAACCTCGCTGCGCAAGGATTCGTGCGCGTTCTCGCTGACGGCCGCATGCTCCACCTCGACGACGTCGCCACAGAAAAACTCGATCTCGTTCGTGTGACGGAATTGCTCGTTGTGGTGGATCGGCTCGAGGTCGATCAGGATGCGCGCGGGCGGTTGGTAGACGCGCTCGAAACCGCGTTCAAAGAAGGTGACGGCGACGCAGTGGTCGTATTCGGCGAACAGCCCGTACCCGGTACCCCGTCCCCTATACCCCCTGTTCTCCGATTCACGACACGCATCGAGTGCCCCAACGACGGCACGCGTTTGCCCGAACCAACGCCGCAGTTGTTCTCGTTCAACAATCCGCGCGGTGCGTGTGAAACGTGTAACGGCTTCGGCGCGGTGCTGACGTACGACATCCACCTTGTTGTCCCGGATACGGCGCGAACGCTGCGCGACGGCGCGATCCATCCGTGGACCATGCCGCGATACGACAACAAACGTCGTGCACTGGCTGAGTTCGCGGCGAAAGAGCGCATACCGGTTGATGTACCATGGTCGCAACTGAGCGCTGCGCAACATGACCGGTTGCTGAACGCGCGCACGCGCGGCTACAAGGGGATCTTTCCGTTCCTTGGCGACCTGGAGGAAAAGCGATACAAGCAGTACATCCGCGTGTTTCTCCGGCGGTATCAAACCGCGCAAACCTGCGAGACCTGCAAGGGAGCGCGTCTCAAACACGAAGCGCTACAAGTACGCGTTGGCGGGCGCGATATCGCCGCAATTGCTGATCTCTCCATCCGCGAGCTGCGCGCATGGCTCGATGCGCTGGACCTTGTCGCGAGCGAACGCATCATCGCGGACCACATTCTGCGCGAAGCGCGCGATCGCGTACGCTTTCTCGATGACGTCGGCTTGTCCTATCTGTCGTTGAACCGCGCCGCCCGCACGCTCTCCGGTGGCGAAGCACAGCGCATCAGTCTCGCGAATGCGCTCGGATCGCGCCTCGTCGACACGCTGTACGTACTCGACGAACCAACCATTGGCTTGCACGCGCGCGACGTCGACCGATTGTTGAATCACCTGCGCGGATTGCGCGAGAGCGGCAACACCGTCGTGATGGTCGAACACGATCTCGCTGCAATTCGCGCGGCCGATCATATGGTCGAACTTGGCCCCGGCAGCGGTGAACACGGCGGAAAACTCGTGTTCACGGGTGCCGCGTCGCGCGTATCGGAGAGCCCGCTCACGGGGCAGTACGCGACGGGCGCTCGTACGATTCCGCTGCCGGCCGAGCGGCGCCGAATCGGGTCGCGGTGGCTTACGCTGCGCGGCGCGCGCGCACACACTCTGCGCGGAGTCGACATCAAGATTCCGCTCGCCGCCATGACGTGTGTGACAGGTGTCTCCGGCAGCGGGAAAAGCACGCTCGTGCACGACGTATTGCTGCGCGCACTCGAACGCGCAATCACGGGCGAACACGGCGCACGCGAGCATCTCGGTGAAATCGTCGGTGAATTCGATACGCTCACGGGTGCGGAGTCGCTCGGCGCGGCCGTGTTGATCGATCAGGAACCGATCGGCCGCACGCCCCGCTCGAATCCGGTGACGTACGTGAAAGCGTTCGATCGCATTCGCGAACTGCTTGCCGCTACACCGCTCGCGCGCCAGCGGCGGTTCACGGCGTCGACGTTTTCATTCAACGTACGCGGCGGCCGCTGCGAGACATGCGAAGGCGCAGGTTATCTGCAAGTTGAGATGCAGTTCCTCGCGGATGTTTTCGTACCGTGCGATGTCTGCGGCGGTGCCCGGTTCAAACCCGGCGTGCTCGAAGTGACGTATCGCGGCAAAAACATCGTGCAACTGCTCGAGCTCACGATCGATGAGGCAATTCGTTTTTTCCCGCACGAAGACAAACTGGGGCAGGCGTTGTGGCACGTGCAGCAGGTCGGACTTGGGTATCTCCGGCTTGGCCAACCCGCGACGACACTGTCGGGCGGCGAGGCGCAGCGACTCAAGATTGCGCGAGAACTTGCGCAGACGGCGAAGCATTCCGGCCGTCGGCTCTATATGCTCGACGAGCCGACTACCGGGCTGCACCTCGAGGACGTGCGCAAACTCGTCGGTGTACTCGACCGCCTGGTTGAACACGGACATACGCTTGTGGTCATCGAGCACAATCTCGACGTCATCAAGCTGGCCGACTGGATAATCGACATGGGCCCCGAGGGCGGTGACGGAGGCGGCCGCGTGGTTGCGATGGGCAAGCCGGAGGAAATTGTGACGGTCGCCGAAAGCCACACGGGAGCGGCGCTGCGAGCGGTACTCACGGGGAAGGCAGAACAAACGAAGGCACGAAGGCAGAACAGCTGAAGGCAGAACAGCTGAAGGCAGAGCCTGAGAGCAGTTGAAGTGCTCTTCCTTCAGAATTCAGAATTCCGCCTTCTGCCTTCGTAGTTCGGTTGTTACTTTCCGCAGCCCTATTCCCGCGTAGCTCAGCTGGTAGAGCAGGCGACTGTTAATCGCCGGGTCGCAGGTTCGAGTCCTGCCGCGGGAGCCTGGTAGAAGACGGAAGACGGACGTTGAAGTGAGAAGTGCGAGGAGCGCGATTTCCTCGCACTTCTCATTTCTATCTCCGTCTTCCGTCTTTGTACGAGCCGTTCGTCCCGTTCCCCTTCCCTGCGCACACCGGGCCGCTGACATTGAGCAGCATGTCCCCCTCCATCCGCCTTGCGCACGCGCTCAGCGCGCTCGCGCTCGTTGTAGCCACGGCGTTCACTGCCGCCGCTCAGCAAATCCCCAAGCTGCGCTACGAAAAATTCACGCTACCGAACGGACTCGAAGTGATCATTCACGAGGATCACTCGACTCCGATCGCTGTGGTCGACACGTGGTACAAAGTCGGATCGGGCGACGAGAAACCAGGCCGCACCGGATTCGCGCACCTGTTCGAGCACGTGATGTTCATGGGTTCGCAGAACGTCCCCGTCGGAAAGTTCGACGAGTGGCTCGAGGCGGCCGGCGTAAACAACAACGGCTCCACGACGAGTGACCGCACCAACTATTACGAAGTCGGCCCATCGAACGCGCTGCCGCTGAAGCTGTGGCTGGACGCCGATCGCATGGGCTGGCTGCTGCCAACGATGGATCAGCCAAAGCTCGACGCGCAACGCGAGGTCGTGAAGAACGAACGCCGTCAGAGCTACGACAATCAGCCGTACGGACGCGCGTACGAAACGATCATCGCGGCGTTGTATCCGAGTGGCCATCCGTACTCGTGGCCGACGATTGGCTCGATGGCAGATCTCTCCGCGGCATCGCTCGAAGACGTCAAGGAATTCTTCCGCCTGTATTACGCGCCGAATAACGCAACGATGGTCATCGCGGGTGATGTGCGGCCCGATTCCGTGAAGGCCTGGGTGACGAAATACTTTGCCGACATTCCACGGAATACGACGGCCCCTGTTCGTCCAAACGTGCGAGCGCTCACGCGCACGAGCGACACGACGCTCGTCCTCGAGGACAAGGTGCAGTTGCCGCGCATTTATTACACGTGGCCGACGATTCCGGCATTCCACGCAGACGAAGCCGCGCTCGACCATCTCGCGGACATTCTCGGTGGCGGCGAATCATCGCGTCTCCATCAAAAGCTCGTGTATCAAATGCAGATCGCGCAGTTCGCATCCGCGAATCATCCGGCGAGCAAACTGGATGGCACGTGGCAGATCGTTGCAACACCGATGCCGGGGCACACACCGGAAGAAATCGCGAACGTCATCAATGACGAACTCGCGAAAGCGATTGCGGAAGGCGTGACCGAGCGCGAACTGCAGCGCGCAAAGAACTCACGCCGCGCGGGATTTCTCGACGGCCTCTCATCGATTCTCGGCAAGGCCGAGCAGCTGAATCGATACAACTATTTCGTCGGCAATCCCGACTACACACAGCAGGACGCAGCGCGATACGATGCCGTGACGCTCGCCGACGTGAAGCGCGTTGCGCAGAAGTATCTCACGAAAGGCAAAGTGGTTCTCACGGTCGTACCCGAAGGCAAACGCAACCTCGCGCTCCCAGGAGGCCGATAGTGAACTCGTCAATTGGACTGCGTCGCGCGACGGTCGCAGCCGTACCACTCGCTACCGCTATCGCACTGGCCGCGCTCGCGACGCCGAGCGCAGCGCAACGCGCGTCGTTTGACCGCAGTAAACCGCCGGTCCTTGGCCCTGCCCCGCAGCTCGTTCTCCCTGGCGCGACCGAACGCACGCTGCCAAACGGTCTGCGATTGATCATTGTCGAGCAGCACGAACTTCCGCTGGTCGACATTTCGCTCGTTGTGAAATCCGGCGGCGAGTTCGACCCCGCTGGCAAGACCGGCGCCGCGACGCTCGCATCCACGCTGATGAGCGAGGGCGCAGGATCGCGCAATTCGCAGGCAATCGCAGAACAGCAAGCGTTCCTCGGCGTGTTTGTCAGCGCCTTCGCCGGATGGGATCAATCCGGTGTGTCGCTGCACGCGCCTACCGCAGTGCTCGACAGTGCGCTCGCGTTGTTCGCAGATGTTGCCCTGCGTCCCACGTTCCCCGCCGAAGAATTCGATCGCCAGAAGCGCCAACGCATGACGCAGTTGTTGCAGGTCAACGATCGCGGACCAGCGATGGCAGATCGCGCATTCGCCGCAATTCTCTACGGCGACTCGCATCCGTACGGACGTCCGCTCGCCGGTACGGAGTCCACTGTTGAAAGTCTCACGCGCGATGACATTGTCGCGTTCTATCGCTCAGTGTACCGCCCGAACAACGCGTTCATGCTGATCGTCGGTGACGTAACACCGGCGGACATCGAGCGGCGAATCACCTCGCTGTTCGGTTCGTGGGAGCGCGGCGCGGTTCCCGCCCCACCAAGCGGTACCGCACCGGCGCGGACCGACCGCCGCATTTACTTCGTGGACAAACCTGCGGCGGCGCAATCGTCATTCCGCATCGGCACGGTCGGCGTCGCTCGCACAACGGATGACTTTTATCCGCTGCAGGTGATGAACACGATCCTCGGTGGCGCGTTCACGAGCCGGCTCAACATGAAGTTGCGCGAAGAGAAGGGCTATTCGTACGGCGCGACATCGGGCTTTTCAATGCGGCGCGATCCAGGTCCGTTCACCGCGCGGTCGGAGATTCAAGCGAACAAAACCGATTCCGCGTTGATCGAGTTCGTGAAGGAATTGGATGGGATGAGCAAGCCGCTGACTCCCGCCGAGCTCGACAAAGCCAAGAAATACTTGCAGCTCGGACTTCCCGGCGCATACGAAACCACGGGATCGATCGCGGGTCAGTTGAGCACGTACGCGTTGTACGGTCTCCCGCTCAACGAGCCGACGCGCGCCGTTGCACGGCTCGGTGCGGTGACCGCGGCCGATGTACAGCGCGTCGCGACGAAATACGTGGATCCCTCGAAGCTCGCAATCGTCATCGCGGGCGACGCGAGGACATTGGTGCCGCTGTTGAAGGCAACGGGAATAGCACCCGTTGAGTTACGTGACTCGTATGGGAGAGTCATCATCTCGCAATAGCGGACAACGAGGGACGCGCCGGGTGCCCGTACCATCGACTCACTCTTCAGCTAACGTCATCGCGGCGCCGCTCCGTCGCGTCCCGGCTCGTCGCGCGATTCACGGGCTGCCCGTCGTGTTCGCGTTCGTTGTGACGGCGTGTGCGTCTTCGGCACCAACTGACGGCACACCACCTGAGTCGCTTCCACCGGACGAGACGCCTCCGTCATACGAATGGTCCGCGCCAACAAACCTGTTTGAGACCGATATACGGCTCGCCGCCGGGACCGCGCTCCACGCGGTCGGTGTGACCGGAGGCGCGCTCGTGCATCGCTCATCGACCGACGAGGGACGCACTTGGTCGGCCGGAAACACCGTCGCGGCGAGCGGTGAGCTGCCGATCTACGGACCGCTCGCTGCCGACGGCGAAAACGTGTACCTCATTTCGCGCTCAGGCGGCGCGTTGCGGACTCGGCGATCCACTGATGGTGGCGCGACGTGGTCAGCACCGGTCGCATTGCAAGGCTATTCAGCCGATAACGACGACCGCGTGCAAATGGCGGCGGAGGGCTCCTCCGTACACATCTTCGTTGGCCGGGCGGGAATCGGCGGCGATGCGTCTTTCAAGATCTACTACTGGCGTAGCACCGACGCCGGCCAGTCATTCGGTTCCGTCAGGATCCTCGATGAGAATCCCGTAGATCAACCATCCCCTGGTGGGATCGCTGTCGAGAACGGCGTCGTCCACATCGGCTATGCAGCGATTACAAAAATGGGGCCGCTTGGACACCGCGCACGGTACATGCGCTCGCCAGACAACGGTGTCACGTGGTCAGCCCCGGTGGATATCAGCGGAGCGGGCACGAATCCGCAAATCCGTCCGCGGCCACGCGTGCTCAATGGCCGCGTGTTCGTGCTGTGGGAGGAACCTCTTGATTACGACCAACAAGGACCGTTAGGCAACGCGACGATCTCGGCGATCCGCATCAACCTGTCGACAGATAACGGCGTGACTTGGCTTGGCACACGAGATGTCGCGGCCGTTCCAGCCACTTACCTAAGTCATCCGGAAGTCGCCGTCGGACCGAGCGGAATGTTTCACGTAGCGTACCGAATGTCCGCTGCGCAGTCCTCGCTCAGCATCACGGACGAGATCGGTTATCGGCAGTCGAAGGATTTTGGCGCCAATTGGCGCGCGCCCGAAATCGCCATCGATGACCCAACGCAGGAAAGCGCTGCGGTCAATCTCGTGGCGACGAGCAGGTACATCCACCTCGCGTCGGCCGGCGGCGTGTACGTTCGCCGGCAAGTTCGGTAGCGGAAGACGCCGCTGGCGACAGCGCAGCGCGATTACCAATCGCGCTAACAGAGAACGCAGGCGCAACGCACCGCCCTCTTTGAGTGCGCTCAGGCATGGCGTTACCTTTTGCGCTCACCTCGCTCCCCCTCTCTCCTCACGCATCGTGTCTGACGCCCCTAAAGTCGCCGTCCTCATGGGCAGCGATTCCGATTGGCAGTACATGTCCGCCGCATACGATCTGCTCAAAGAATTCCAGATTCCGGTCGAGGCGCGCGTGATTTCCGCGCACCGCACGCCGGATGTGATGACCGAGTACGCGAAAGGTGCAGAGAAACGCGGGCTGAGTTGTATCATCGCCGGTGCAGGCGGCGCCGCGCACGTCGCGGGAATGATCGCGGCAATGACGCTCGTGCCGGTGCTTGGCGTGCCGATTCCGTCGACATCGCTGAACGGACTCGATTCCCTGCTCTCGATCGTGCAAATGCCGGGCGGTATTCCCGTCGGCACGCTCGCAATTGGAAAGGCTGGTGCAACAAACGCCGCGATTCTCGCCGCTGAGATCATCGGGCTGTCGGACCCCGCGACGCGCTCGCGCGTGCAGGCATGGCGCGACAAGCGCCGTGAGGCGGTCATGAAACTGACGCTCCCGCCAAAGGCCTAGATCGCGCCGGACCGGGCGTCCGGAAACCGGGCGCCCGCCGTGTCGTAGGTACCGGCACATCAGCAGGTTGCAGGACGTCGCGTTGCTCGAGGTGTGGCATGCGAGACATAACACGAACGCTGATCGCTTCGGTCGCCGTCACCGCTGCATGCGCCGGCGGTCCCATACGGAGCGTGTCGACCGCACATGCTCCCGTCGCTGCGCTTCCAAGCTCGTCCGCGATAGCGACTGACTCGTCCGACGTCGTGTGCACGACGTGCAGTGCGGCCGTGACGCCAGAAATACGTGCGGCGCTCGTCACGCGCATCACGGCGCTGCGACATCGCGGTGGCGCATGCGAGGCTTACGCGGGTGTACTCGACCGATCGCTCACCGCCGGCCTCATCACGATCAAACCCTACATGTGGCGCGTCGGCCGTTCGCTCACTTCGGGTGAAGGGCGCCCCAGCGGGGAAATGACGCTCGCGCGAGACATCGATTCGCTCAACGTCGGCGTGCGCTCAGTCGACGATGTCGTGCACAGCATCGAGCACGAAGCCGCGCACATCGCGCTCGGCGTGCCGTCCGGGAGCAGCGTGAACGAACTCCGCGTCGACAACGTCGTCCGCGACTGCCGCTCGACGGCGAACTAAGCGAACACCTCCGCACGCGCGCGGTCGCAGATCGCGACAACCGCCGGATGCTTGAGTTTGCGATCGATCGATAACGCGTAGAAGCGCTCGCGAATCCTTTCGATGCGCCCAATCACGCGCGCACCGTGCTGGCGGCTGACTTCCTGCTCGACTACGCTCGGCGCCGCAAACAATCCGATGCCGGCTTCGCCGAGCGTCATCAGCAGCGCTGAATCGTCGGCTTCCGCGACGACGCGCGGCCGAATCCCCTGCTCGATGCACCACTGTTCGATCGAACGGCGCAGCGTGCTTCCTTCGGTGGGGAGGATGAATGGCGCGCCGTTCAGCGATTGCGGGAAGTTGTCTTGGTGCGCGGCGGCGAGTTTTGGTGTGCCGAAAATCGTAACGCTGCATTCGCCGAGCGGATGGTTGAACGCACGCACGCGCAGCGTCGGTGGCACGGGCGCATCCGTGAGCACCAGATCCAGCGTGTGAATCGCCAAATCGGCGAGCAGGCGATCGGGTGGTCCGTCGCGCACAATCACGCGCACAGGATCGGCGAGGCCAAACGCGGGCTCGAGTAACCGGCGCACGACGAGCTTGGGAATCTGATCCGCGACACCGACGACGAACCTGACTGGCCCGCCGGCAGGGCGCCCCTTGAGCGTTTCCTGCAGCTCACGACCGAGCCCGAAAATCTCCTCGGCGTAGCGATAGACCACCGTGCCGACATCAGTGAGCACGAGGTTCCGCCCGGTGCGCAGGAAGAGCTTCTCCCCCAACGCCATTTCGAGCGCGCGGATCTGGCCGCTGACCGTTGGCTGCGCGAGTTCGAGTTCGCGCGCGGCGCGCGCGACTGATCCTTCCCGCGCGACAGCCCAGAAGTAGAGGAGGTGGTGATAGTTGAGAGAAGGCATTGGGAAAGTCTATGGAAGTGCCCAATCTATCGTTAAATCGGATGAAGCGTAAGCCGGGTAGTTTCTTCCTGATGATCGCCCTGGTTGGCCACACCACCCTCCGGACCCGGCTTGCCACCGCCGCGCGCAAAGGCGCCTTGCCGGCGAGCCTTTTGTTGCACGGCCCTTCCGGCACCGGGAAGGAGCGCCTGGGGTTGTGGCTGGCGACGCTGCTGCTGTGCGAATCCCCGGGGCGGGACGTTGAGCCGTGCGGGGAGTGTCAGCAGTGCCGGTTCGCGTCGACGGGCGCGCACCCGGACTTGCACTGGTACTTCCCGCGCCCGCGTCTCAAGGACTCAGATCCTGACCTCGACGACGTGATGGCAGATCTGGCCGAAGCGATCGCGGACCGCATGTCCGCCAAGGGTGCGTGGCCGCAGCCTGCTCCGAACGATTCACTGTACGTCGCGACGATTCGCGCGCTGGTGCGGCGCGCGTCGATGACGCCGTCGATCGCGAAACGCAAAGTGATTGTCGTCGCGGACGCCGAACGCATGGTGTCGCAGGAAGGATCGGATCAGGCGGCGAACGCGTTTCTCAAGTTGCTCGAGGAACCGCTCGCGGACACGACGATCATTCTCACGTCGAGTGCGCCGTCCGCGTTGCTCCCGACGATTCGATCGCGCGTGGTGGGAGTTCGCGTGGCTCCACTGACGGTCAGCGAGAAGCGCGAACTGGTTGCGGCCGGCGTCGAGGGCGACGCGCGCGAGAGCAAGGCGAGTCGCGCGGCAACCGCACTGCTCTCCGCCGCACTGAGCGCGGATCCAACCGAGCGTTATCGCGAAGCGTTCGCGCAGGGCACGACGGGGGCGCGCGGTGCGTACTCGGAGACGCTCGACGCGCTGACAATGCTGCTGCACGAACGCGCGCGTACGGCGAGTTCGCGCGGCGATGACGTCAACGCAAACGCGGCCGCGCACGGTGTCGAGTTGGTCGAAAACGCAAAACGGCTCGCGCGGCAAAACGTGAATCCGCAGCTCGTCACGGCGGGTCTGCTCGCGGAACTTGCGGCGCTACATTCGACGAACGCATGACATCATTCTCACATCTCGACGAGTCCGGTAAAGCGCGCATGGTCGACGTGAGTGAAAAGCCGGCGACCGCGCGCGAAGCGCGTGCTGACGGCGAGATCGTCATGTCCCTAGAGACGTTGAAGGCGATCGAAACGAACGTCGTCGCAAAGGGCGACGTACTTTCAGTCGCGCAACTGGCGGGCGTGATGGCCGCAAAGCGTACCGGCGAACTGATTCCACTTTGTCACCCGATTCCGCTCACCGATGTACGCGTCGTGCTGCGCGCTGATCCAAACATTCCCGGCGTGCGCTGCGAGGCCACGGTGCGTACGATCGCGCAGACCGGCGTGGAGATGGAAGCGATGACCGCGGTGTCGGTCGCGCTGCTGACCGTCTACGACATGGCCAAGGCCGCGGACCGCGGAATGGAAATTCGCGGAATCAAACTGTTGGCGAAGTCGGGCGGGCGGAGCGGAACATGGAAAAGGAGCGAGGATCGAGGGTAAGGATCGAGCGTCGAGGCTAAGACGAGAGGGCACGGAAAGTGTGAGTGGTCACTCATTCCTTTCCGTGCCCTCTTGCCTTTCCCTTATCGCTTGATCCTCACATTCGCTCCTCGCTCCTATCTGTTCAGCTTCAGTCTCTGCCCCACGTTGATCTTGTCACTGCTCAGCCGGTTGAGGCGCTTGAGCGTGGCAACGGTGGTGTCGTGTCGCGCGGCAATCTCGCTCAGCGTGTCGCCGCGACGAACCACATACACGCCATTCGTCGCAACACCGTAGCGCTCGATGGACGGATCGGGGACATCGCGCGCAGCACGCACCGCTTCTTTCGTCGGCACCAGCACGCGCGTTCCCGTGGGGATCGCCGCGTTCATTGCGTACTTCACTTTCGGATTGTAGACGCGCAATTGCGCGACAGTGATGCCCGCTTTCTTCGCAATCGATGCGGGCGTCTCGCCTTTTTTGGTCTTGCGTGCTGTCGAGCCGAAACGCACGACGGAATCGAGTGACGCAAACGCCAGTGTGAACGAGGCCGCGCACTTTTGCGGCATGCGCACGTACATGCTCGGACCTTCCGGCGGCGTCATCCCGCGCAAGACGTGCCGATTCAAATCAACGACGTCGGGCACATCGGTTCTGCACGCTTTCGCAATCGCGTGCAGCGATGTCCCCGGCGGAACCTGCGCCGAGTCGTACACGAACGGCGGCAGTTTCTCGATCGTCATGCCGTACGCGCGCGGATCGCGACCAATCAGCGCGGCCGCGATGATCTGCGGCACGTAATTCCGCGTCTCTGCGCGCAACACGCTGCTCGACGCGAGCGTGAAAAACTTGTCTTCAGGTTCGACGTCGTCGAGTTCTTCGGCGAGACGCGAAAGACCACGCGAAATCCGGCCGGGGCCACCGTTGTACGCGGCAGCGGCGAGATAGTACGAACCGAACTGCTGGCGTAATCCGTTGAGGAACCGCACCGCGGCATCGGTCGAACGAACCGGATCGCGGCGTTCATCGACCCACCAGTCCACGCGCAGGCCCGCGCCTTTCGCTGTCGTCGTCATGAACTGCCACATCCCGACGGCCGCGGCGCGCGAATACGCGTCCGGGTTGTATCCACTTTCGATCAGCGCGAGATAACGGAAATCTTCCGGAATTCCGCCCGCGCGAAGCTTGGTCCTGATCATCGCGTCGTAGCGCGTACCCGCAGACAGTCGCTCACCGATGCGGGTGCTCGCCGTTCCGGCGAACAGACGCAGATAGTGCTCGACGCGTTCGTGTCCTGCGTAATCATCGATCGCGAGCGACGGCTTGGCGTCGTTCTTCTCGCGCATCGCTTCAACAATTTCCTTGAGCGAATCGCGCGACACTTTGATTGCGGTCGTATCGCGCAGCGTTTCTCGCGCCGATTCGCGCGTGATTCGCGTCACGTACATCGTATCCGACACCGACGCGGTATCGTCGGGCGGCGGCGTTACGACGCGAGCTGGTTCCTGACGCGATTCCGAACGCGCCGGCGAGGTGTCCTTCACCGCGGCGCTCGTGGTACGTGGCGCCGGCGTTGATGTGGTCCTGGGTTGGCTTGCTGCGCGCGGCGCGCTCACCTGAGCGGACGGCTTTGCGGGCGCTGGCGTCTTCGAACGTCCCCACCCGAAGGGTGAGCACGCCGACACGGCGATTCCGGCGAGCAGAGCGAGACGTGCTGAGCTCATCGCATTTCCAGAGTTGAGTGACACAACGGTGGCAGCGAGGCCAGCCTGTTGCAGCTACAGAGGCGCCGGAACGCCCCGACGCAACCTACTTACAGACACCACGGACGCTAGAGCGAGTTCCTTTTTCAGGACGATTCGCGCGCAGGTGGGTTACCGCGGATTCTAGTCCACAGGGAACTTTCGTTGTGTGCGCCGCGACACACCGCCACCGGCGCGTGTGACGACCCGGCGACTAGCGAAACGCGATGACGAGCGCGGCGCCGAGCAGCGCGATTGCCTGACCCGCGATCACATCACCGGGATAGTGCACGCCGAGGCGCACGCGCGACACGGCGACGAGCGTCGCGATCACGAGCAGTGCGGGCGCGAGCGCGGGAAAATGCGTCGCGTACACGAACGCGAGTGAACTCGCCGCGATCGCGTGACCCGACGGAAATGAAAACCGGTCGGGGATTTCGATGAGCGCTTCGAACGAGAGGCCTTCAGGTCGCGGGCGTACGACGGTGCGCTTCACGAGCTGCGCCGCGAGGTGCGTCACCGTCAGTGCGACGAGCGCATCGACGCCGGCGTCGTGCAACGCGCCCTGCGCGAAAAGGACCGCTGCGAGCGACGCTGCAATCGTGAACGTCGCGCCGCCAACGTGAGTGATGGTGCGCCAGAACGCGAGCGCGAATGCGCTGGCGTCGTCCGCAACCCAGCGCAGGAACGCTTCGCGGTCGCGCGCATCGAGACGGGAGAGAAAAGACATTCGGTTCATGTACGGTGGATCTACCTGTCCCGTGTCGTGAATCCTGCTCGTTCGTGCCACAGCCGTGTAACGACGCTACGCGGCAGCTTGTGCTGCCGCGAAGGCATGCACCAGCGGCCGGCCCGCATACGTCACTGGAATCGGCACGGCGAGCGACCACAGGATCGTTGCGGGTACGTCGAGCAGTGATGCAAGTCCCGCGATTGGACCTGGCGCCACTGCGCGACCGGCGAGCATGATCGGGATCACACGATCGCTCACGTGCGCGGAGTTGTGATTGCGCCGGTCCACGCCGCCACCGCCATGATCCGCGAGCGCTATGAGCAGCGTTCCAGGTGAGTGCGCGAAATCGATTGTGCGCACGAGTTCACCGAGCGCGACGTCCAGTTGACGCGCGGCATCGCCGTATTGCGGCGACATCCATCCATGCTTGTGCCCGGCGCGATCCGCGTCGGGCCAGTGAAGCAGAACGAAGCCGGATTGTTGCGCGATGATCGCGTCGCGCGCGTGATCGAGAATCCCGGCGGCGTCGCGTCCGCGCGTGACGAGTTGCTGCACGCCGGCCGTGCGCGCGATGCGATCGGCGAGAAAGCCGAAGCCAAGCGGCAGCCGCGCGATGTGCGCCGACGTCGGCAGTCCGCGCGCGGCGAGCACCGACGGCACTGGATGAATCGCACCGCGCGGTCTCGGCACTGTGAATTTGTCCGACAACATTCCATGACGGCACGGCAGTGCACCGGTGAGCAGCGACGACATCGCGCACGCCGTGACGCTGGGCGCCACCGTTCGCGCGGATAGCGTGTACGCGCCGGTATCGATCAGTTCCTGACAGTGCTTCAGTCCAAACGTGCCTATTGCATCCGGACGCAATCCATCGAGCACAACCACGACCACACGATTCACGAGCGGTGGAATCACAACAACTCCAAGCGTTTTCTTGATGACGATTTCATGCGCGGGATTTTTTGCTTCGTGCGCAACGAGTCGCGTACGTCCGTGTAACGGTTGTGCTGCCGCCTGTCGACGTATTGGTGACGCCGGTGCATTCTTGTGTGCGTTCTCACCAACACCGGCTCGCATCTGAGAATTCTCTTTTGCACTGACACGTATCCGCCGCAGGTGAACGGCGTGTCGGTCGTGACGGCGATATCCGTGCGCGGGCTGAGCGAACGCGGATGGACGTGCGCCGTTGTCGCACCGAAGTATCCGCCGGCATCGAGTACGGCATTTGCGCGCGATGATAGCGGCGCGCATCGCGTTGCGGGTGAGTCCATCACCACAATTCCCAGCGTGCCGCTCCCCGTCTATCCGGACGTTCGCCTGTCATGGCCGTCGGTGTCGCGGATTCGCCGAGCGATCGCGGCTTGCCAACCCGACGTCGTCCATTGCGTGACGGAGTTCGTCATCGGCCGCATCGGCATGCGCGAGGCGAGACGACGCGGCATTCCGGTTACAACGTCGTATCACACGGACTTCGCGCGCTACACGGCGTCGTATGGTGTGCCGTGGTTACGCGAACCGGTCATGCGATCAATCGTGCGATTCCACCAGCGTGCGCGACGCACGTTCACACCTGGACGGCCCGCGGGCGACGACCTCGCGGCGCGCGGAGTGCAGCACGTGGAAGTCTGGGGCCGCGGTGTCGACATCGAGCGTTTTCATCCGTCGCGCCGCGATGCAGCGCTGCGCGAAACACTCGGCATTGGAAACCGGTTTGCGTTTTTGCACGTCGGCCGGCTCGCTGCGGAAAAAGGTGCGGCGCTCATTCTCGATGCATATCGCGCCGCCGTTGCGAAACTTCCGGCGGATTCCACCCGACTCGTGATCGCGGGCGAAGGTCCGTCGCGCGCGGCGCTCGAACGCGATGCGCCGCCCGGCACGATCTTTCTCGGCTTCGTCGACCGTGAGCGCGAACTCCCGAGGCTGTACGCGAGTTGCGACGCATTCACGTTCGCGAGCACGACGGAAACACTCGGCCTCGTGATTCTTGAAGCGATGTCGTCCGGCATTCCAGTAATTGCCGCGCCCGCCGGCGGTGTAGCCGATCATTTGCGCGACGGCGTGAATGGCATCGCGTATCCCGCGCACGACGTGAACGCGTTTACTGCGGCGATGCTCTCAGTCGTGAGCGATAGAGCGAAGCGTGACGCGCTTGCACGCGGAGCGCGTGCCACAGCGGAAGGTTTGAGCTGGGAGAAAGAACTCGACCGGCTCGACGCGAGTTATCGCGAGGTGTTGCGAAAATGACCGGGGTGGGAATCGAACCCACGACCTACGGCTTAAAAGGCCGCTGCTCTACCGACTGAGCTACCCGGTCAGGAGTACAGAAAATAGAAGACGAGAGGACGAGAAGACGAGTGGCGTCTCTCAGCCCATCGCCGCGAGCAGCGAGCCTTGCGGGTCCGGCAACACCGTTGTGAGGAACGATTGCCGGTGATGCGGCGTGATGCCAAGCGATCCAATCGCCGCTTTGTGCTCGGCCGTCCCGTATCCGCAGTTGTGGTCCCAGCCGTAGCCGGGATATCGGCTCGATAGCGATCGCATCAACCGGTCGCGCGCGACCTTCGCGATGATCGATGCCGCCGCGATGCAGTAGCACCGCCGGTCGCCGTCCACCACGGCGTGGTGCGTCCACGTGAGCGACGCCAACGGACGTCCATCGATCAACACCGTTGACGGACGCACTGAGAGTCGCTTCAACGCCCGGTGCATCGCGCGCACCGTCGCCTGCAGGATGTTGCGCTCTTCGACCTCACGGACTGACGCGGCGCCGAGCGCCCACGTGAGCGCCTGCGCGCGAATCTGCACGTCGAGGCGTTCCCGCTCGCGAATAGTCAGCTCTTTCGAGTCGGAAACACCCCGAATCGGGCGCGCCTCGGGCGGCATGATGACGGCACAAGCGACGACGGGGCCCGCGAGAGGGCCCCGTCCGACTTCGTCGACACCGGCGATGAGCTGTCCCGCGGCGCGCAGTTCGCGCTCGAGCGGATAACCCCACCGCCTGCCCACGCGTTCGCGCTTACTCTTGCGGCACGCTCGCCGCGACCGCGGCGGCTTTGTGTCCGCGAATACGACTGGCTTTCGCGCCGACGACGTTGCGCAGATAGAACAGCTTCGCGCGGCGCACTCGCCCGCGGCGCGTCACTGCGATCTCAGAAATCATCGGGCTGTGGACCGGGAACACGCGCTCCACTCCCACGCCATTCGAGATCTTGCGCACGGTGAACGTCTCGCTCACACCGCGGCCGCGACGCGCAATGCACACGCCTTCGAACGCCTGCAAGCGCTCCTTGTCGCCTTCCTTCACGCGCACATTGACGCGCACCGTGTCGCCCGGACGGAAAGCCGGGAGATTGGCGCGCATCCACTCTTTCTGGGTTTCGATGAAGGGGTGCATAAAAGGCAGGCGTGAGGCCTGAGGCCAGAGCCGCGAGGCTGTTCAGGTGGTTCGTGAGAAGCGTCGAAGCTTAGCCGGGACGGCGCGCTGGGGCAACGCTTTCCCCTTCGGACGCCTTCTTCCAGGCGGCGATCTCCTTGTGATTCCCGCTCAAAAGCACGTCGGGCACCCGGTACCCGCGGTACTCCTCGGGGCGCGTGTAACTCGGCGCGCTCAGGTCTCGCCCGTCCCAAAACGAGTCACCGCGATAGCTGTCGCCGTCGGACATGGCGCCGGGCAGCAGCCGCACGATCGCGTCGATGACCACCATCGCAGCGGCCTCGCCGCCGCTCAGCACGAACCGGCCGAGCGAGATCTCTTCGGTTGCGAGATGGTCGGCGACGCGCTGATCGACGTCCTTGTAGTGGCCGCAGAGCAGCGTGACTTCGTCGCCGGACGCGAAGCGCACGGCGTCTTCCTGCGTGAACGGGCGACCGCGCGCGGACAACAACACAATCGGCCCTTTCACATGCAACGCGTCGACCGCTTCAAAAAACGGCTCCGGCTTCATCACCATGCCCGGACCGCCGCCATACGGATAGTCGTCGACCGTGCGATGCCGGTCGTGCGTGAAGTCCCGCAGGTTCACGACGTTGTACTCCACGCCCCCCGCACCCGCAGCCTTCGCGGGAATCGACAACGAGAGCGGCGTTGCGAAGTACTCGGGGAAAATGGTGACGACGTTGACGCGTAGCATCAGAGTTCCAAAAGTCCTTGGGGTGGATCAATCGTGATTGCGCGCGCATCACGGTCGATGCGAACCACAATCGCGTCTACAAACGGCACACTGACATCGCCGCGCGACGTGCGCACGATCAACAGCAGGCCGTGCGGCAGGTGTTCTACGTCCACAACTTCGCCAACCGCTGAGCCGCTCGTGTCGGCAACGCGCATACCTGCGAGTTCGTGCAGGTACGCCTCGCCGTCCTCCGGATCGCTGAGCGTCGACGCTTCAGCCAACAGGTATTTCCCGCGCCACAACTCGGCTTCGTTACGATCGCGAACACCGCGAAGCCCGACGAGCCACGTTCCTTTGAACGGCCGTCCGTGCATCACATCGACCGGCTCCGGCTGCGCTCCGTCGATCGCACCATCGTCGTTCCCTGCGAAGACGCGACGCCCCGACGCGAATACCGCGTCGGGTTCATTGCAGATCGCTTCAACAATCAGATCGCCGCGAATGCCGTGCGGTTTGCGCACGCGACCGACGATCGAAAACTCGCTCGCCACAGGACGCGGCGGCGCGAGACTAGCTCGCCTTGTCTCCGACCGGCACAGCCTTCGACGCGAGCTTCGCGGCGAGGCGTTGCTCGTGGCGCGCTTTGAGCACGCCGGCGCGCCGAAGGAGCGACCGAACGGTGTCGCTCGGCTGCGCGCCGCTGTCCAGCCAGTAGTGCGTGCGCTCGGACTTCAGCGCGATCGCATTCTTGCCCTGGCGTGGCGAATACTGGCCGAGGATTTCAACGAACTTGCCGTCGCGTGCTGCGCGCGAGTCGGCGACGACGATGCGGTACACAGGCGTTCCTTTTCTGCCGACGCGGCGCAATCGAATCTTGACTGACATGTGGTGTGCTGAGTGAGGCGTGGTGCGTGAAGATCGCGAGATCCTCGACCGGTTTCATCGCCACTCGCGGGAGGTCCGCGCGGCAACCGGGGGAGCGACAAACTAACTACGGG
>DATELA010000037.1:0-50795 GCA_035277145.1 Gemmatimonadaceae bacterium
CAGCGCGCGCGCGAGCGCATCGCTGTCACCAGGCGGCACGAGTTCACCAACATCAGGACTGTTGATCTCATCGGGCACGCCGCCCACCGACGACGCAATCACGGGCTTCGCGTGTGCCATCGGCTCCAGTACGCCGAGCGGACACGCGTCTTGCCACACGGAAGGCACCACCGACACCGTGGCGTGGGCGAGGAAATTGGGCACGTCGCTGCGATAACCGGTAAGGACAACGTCGTCGCGGCTCGGAAGCGATGCGGCGAGCGCGCGCAAATTCGCGAGCTCCGGGCCGTCTCCAACGTACACGAGCCTGGGCCGCGGCGATGTGTCCGGCCACACAGCAACGACCTTATCGAACGCGCGAATCAGGTGGTCAACGCCTTTTTCCTGCGCGGCACGACACACGCACAAAACAATCGGGCGCCCATCGGCCATTTCCGGAATAGGCGCGCTCGCCGAATTCGACGCGGGCATCTCGATCCCGTACCACAAGCGCACCACGCGGTCGCCCGGAATCATCACCACGTTGCGCTGACGGTTCGCGACATACTCGCTCACCGCAATCACGAGATCCGCGGCGGTACCAGGCACGCGCGCCTTCAGCCATTTCGCAAAACGTTTCAGTCCGCGCGGCGTCGTGCGCGCGCCCGACGTGTGATCGTGCGACACGATGCGTCGAATACCGGTGAGACGCAGCAATGGAAACGCCCAGTGCCACCATCCGCGATCGGTGAAGTAGATCGTGCGAATGTTGCGCTTGCGCGCTTCACGAATCGTCGCGAACACTGACCCAATGCTCAACAGCGACGCATCGAGAACGATCGGTTCTGCTTTTGTCCCTACGAGCCGCTTCGGCGGCTGCTCGATGACCGGATACGACACCAGCGTGCGAATGCCGTCGCGCGCCAGTGCGTCCGCAATGCCCGCGTACAGTCCCTCGAAGTACGTCCACGCAAATCCCGTGTTCGAGGGATAGTGGACGACACACAGGACGGCGTCGCCCTGGCGGAGCGTCATCGACAGACCGAGCGTAATTGCATCGCGGGGTAGCATACCAACCCCGCGCGCGCCTTGGCTAGTTGATCGCGACGCTCACAACCATCCGCGTGCGCTAGAACACCTCGCTGGGCCCGCTCGCCCTCCGTCCGTCCGCGCTCCGCGAGAGCACGTACAGTCTCGTCGTACCGTGCGCATCACCCGGCAGCACCGCCGCCATCGACGCATACAGTGCCCGCTTTGCCGCCGCGAGCCACCCATTGTGCGCGAAACGCGGCCTGCCGACCAGGTGCTTCTCCTCGACGCGTAATCCGGCGCGGTCGATCAGATACTCCAGACCGCAACCCCACGGCATCGAGATGTGCCGGTTCTGCTGCACTTGTTCGTCGGAAAAAATCCGCGGATGCCCGCGCCACAACCACTGCAATCGCGCTGCGGCGTTCTCGACGTTTGGCGTCGACAAAATCACGCGCCCGCCCGGAGCAAGCACGCGCTCGCACGACCGCAGAAACTCCGCCGGGTTCTCGACGTGCTCGATGATCTCGATCGCGCACACCAGCGGGTACCGGCGATGTCCGACGTCACGCGCATCAAACGGGTAGTCCAGGTTCACGCTGAAGCGCGGTGCGTCCAGCTGCACACGATCATTCCAGCTCGTGCACACGACCGAGAAGTCCCGGTCGAGCAATTGCTTGGCGAGCGCGCCTTCGCCCGCCGCAATGTCGAGCACCACCGTACGTGGACTCAGCGTGCGCTGTGCAAACCCGACCGCGAACTGGTGGGCTTCAACGTCGGCTTGAATGCGGAGCCCGTCGTAGAGCCAATAGCCGGGGAGTTCGGGATCCTCGTGATACGACAGGCTGCCACCTCGGATGAGCCCGGCGCCGACGTGATGCGCAACACAGGATCGCGACATACGTCGACATCAACGCACAGCGCGTGCCACACAAAGTGCCGCATGCAGGCAACACGCACGCAACGCGTAGGCAACACAGGCGCGAAGCGCCTCCAGGTCACTGCGAGTGGCTGGCTATGTTACCCCGGCAATGAGCACAAACGCGCCGGGACGCGCGGGAGGCGGGAATTGCTGCGCAGTCGGCGTCGACGTCGTCGACATTCACGACGTCGAGAGGGCTTTGTCAGAGCACGGAGACGCATACGTACAGCGCGTTTTCACGCCGGCCGAAGCGGCGTACTGCCGCGGCGGCGCGTCGCCAGATGCGGTCGCGCAGCGGTTCGCCCAACGGTTTGGGGCCAAAGAGGCCCTTCTGAAAGCCCTCGGATGGGGCGACCGCGCAACGTCGTGGCACGGCATCGAAGTTGCCCCAGGTACCAGAGGCGGCTGGCGGGTGGTACTAAGTGGCCCCGTCGCCGCCGCCGCTGTTGAGGCCGGAATGACCGATTTCACCCTTAGCATGGGGCATGCGGGTGGACTGGCCACTGCAGTGGTGACGGCGACCCGCGTTCGCGCGTCGCACATCGAATAGCCACGCCCCTCTTCCGGAGACGAAGAAACTGATGGATAGCGAGATCCGCGCGATCCTGCGGGAGCACGTGCGCCTGAACGTCGACGTCGACACCCTCGACCCCGATGGCGACCTGTACCGCGCTGGAATGACTTCCCACGCCAGCGTGAACCTGATGCTCGCGCTGGAAGACAAGTTTGGCGTCGAGTTCCCGGAGCGCATGCTCCGGCGGCGCACCTTCGAGACCATCGCGTCGATCCGCGGCGCGCTCGAAGAGCTGAACGGCGGACGCCCAACCCCGGTCTGATGGCGACCGATCTCGGCGTTCAGTCGCGCGAAGGCTTGATCGATCAGGTCCGCCGGGTCGGTGCCGAGATTGCAGCACCGGCAGCGGGCGACGTCGACCGCAACGCGCGGTTTCCGCGCGAAGCCATCGACGCGCTTCGTGAACTCCGCCTGCTCGGCGCGCTCGTGCCGGTGGAGCACGGCGGCCTGGGTTGCACCGTCTCCGAAGTCGCGGACATGTGCGACGTCCTCGGACAGCACTGCGCGAACACCGCGATGGTGTTTGCGATGCACCAGATCCAGGTCGCGTGCATCGTGCACCACGGACTCGATACGCAGTATTTCCGCGACTACGCGCGCGAACTGTGTGAGAAACAATTGCTCCTCGCGTCGGCGACGACCGAGGTGAACGTTGGCGGCGACGTGCGCACGAGCATTTGCTCGGTCAATCGCACGGGCAATCGATTCGCGCTTGCCAAGCAGGCGCCGGTGATTTCGTACGGCGCCGAAGCGGACGACATTCTCGTGACGGCGCGCAGCGCGCCCGATGCGGCAAGCAGCGATCAGGTGATCGTACTCGCGCGCAAAGCCGGCACGAAACTCAAGCAGACGAGCGGCTGGGACACGCTGGGATTCCGCGGCACATGCAGCCTCGGGTTTGTACTCGAATCAGAAGGCGAGGTCGACCAGATCATCCCCGTTCCCTACGCCGACGTCAGCGCGCGCACCATGCATCCGATTTCGCACATCGTGTGGACGTCGCTGTGGCTCGGCCTTGCGTCCGACGCTGTGTCGAAAGCGCGCGCGTTCGTGCGCGCCGAAGCACGCAAGAAACCGGGCACCACGCCGCCGGGCGCAATTCGCCTCGCGGAACTCGTGAGCACGCTGCAAACCATGCGCGCAAACGTGCACGACGTGACGCACGAATACGAAGCATTGCTGCCCGATCCGGAAGCGCTGAGCGGCATGAGCTTCACGATCAAAGCGAACAACCTCAAAATTGCGTGCTCCAAACTCGTCGTGGACGTTGTGAGTCAGGCGATGTTGATCTGCGGTATCTCAGCGTACAAGCACGACACCAAGTACACACTCGGCCGCCATCTGCGAGACGCGTACGGTGCGGCGCTCATGATCAACAACGACCGCATCTACAACGCGAACGCGTCGCTGCTCCTGGTTTCGAAGGACGAGTAAGCGCATGACCGCAGCAGTAACAGCACAGCAGAAATTCGTCGACGAGCTCGTGGCCCACGGGTTGCTCGTCCCGTCCGGCGTGCCCGGCGTGTTCGGACGCGCGCACGAATTCGAGAACGTCATCGAGCAGTTCGAACGGCGCGTGTCGTCGGTCGGATCGAAAGACGGCGCGGAAATTTTTCGTTTTCCCCCGCTCATTAATCGCGCGCATTTCGTTCAAAGCGAATACCTGAAATCGTTCCCCGATCTCGCGGGTTGCGTGCACAGCTTTGTCGGTGGCGATGCGGAGCACGCGGAGTTGCTCGGCGCCGTCGAACACGGGAACAGCTGGGGAAAACTGCTGGAGCAAACCGACGTGGTGTTCACGCCGGCCGCGTGCTACCCGCTGTATCCGATGATCGCTGGTACGCTTTCGAGCACCAGCGGCCGCTTGTTCGACGTGTACTCGTATTGCTTCCGCCACGAACCGTCGCCGGATCCGGCGCGCATGCAGGTGTTTCGTCAGCGTGAGTATGTTCGCGTCGGCGACGCAGCGTCATGCGCGAAGTTCAGAGATTTGTGGCACGAGCGTGGCATGGCGATCATGGACGCGGTCGAACTGCCCACGCAGTCGGTCGTCGCGAATGATCCATTCTTCGGCCGGCGCGGACGCATGCTTGCCGCAGATCAGCGCGACCAGGCGCTCAAGTTCGAATTGGTCGTCCCGATCACGTCGACGGAAAAGCCAACGGCCTGTGTCTCGCTGAATTACCACCAGGACCATTTCGGACGCGCGTTTCACATCAAGACGCCCGACGGCGCGGACGCGCACACCGCATGCATCGGATTCGGCGTTGAACGCATCGCGCTCGCGCTGTTCAAAACGCACGGCCTTTCCACCGCGAAATGGCCGGCCGGTGTGCGTAAGGCACTCAGCCTGTGAGCACAAAGACGAGTTGCGTCGTGGCGCCGGGGCCAGCAGGTGCCGTCGCCGCGGGGCGCGTGCGACTCCGTCCACTCGACGCCGCGACGTACTCACGTCACGCGCTGCACGGCGAAGATCGCACGTGGCCTGAAACGAATTGCTACGTCGACCTGTGGATTGAAGTCGTGCACGGGCTCGGCCTCGATCCCATGCCCGCGCTCGCGTTCACGCTCGCGCTCGACTTCGAGGGCGACCAGTACACGTTCTACAAGTTCGGCCACACCGATTTGCACGACCTGTACGGCATCGATGTGCAGGAGCTCAACGTGTGGAAGCCGCTGGTCGAGCATGCCGTCGAGCAGGTCTCGATGGGGCGCGTGCTCATTCCCGAAGCAGACTCGTACTGGCTACCCGATACCGCGGGTGTCAGCTACCGCATCGAGCACACCAAGAGCTCGATCGCTATCCAGGACATCGACGTCGCGGCGCGCCGCCTGGGGTACTTCCACGGCGCGTCGTACTACCAGCTCGAAGGCGAGGATTTCGACGGCGTGTTCCGCCTGGCTCCCGGACTGACCGGACCCAACATCCTCCCGCCGTTTTGCGAAATCGCCAAGCTCGACAAGCTGGAACCGCTTTCCGACGCTGCCCTGCTCGAGCGCGCCGTCGCCCTGACGCGGCGCTATGTCGCGCGGCGGCCCGCCGCCAACCCCATCGTCCGCCACTACGAGCGGTTTGCCAGGGATCTCGAGTGGCTCCGCGACTCGAACAGCGCCACGCTCTTCCACCAGTACGCGTTCGCGACCTTCCGCCAGCTTGGATCGTGTTTCGAAGTCGCCGGCTCATATGTCCAATGGCTGGGCGCACGCGGTGAGCGCGGCTTGGAAGGCGCTGCCGGCGATTGCGACACGATCGCCAAGACAGCCAAAGCGTTGCAGTTCAAGCTCGCCCGTGCAGCGACGTTAAAGCGTCAGATCGATGTCGCCGAATCGTTCGAGGCTATGATCACGAGCTGGGACTCCGCGATGAAACACCTCGTCGCTCGCTATGGCACCTGAGCGCGCCAGCGCTACGACCCGGGCCCGGGTCATAGCGATCGGCGACACGCACATTGACGCGCTCACTGCCAACTGGACCGCCCTAGCGGTTCCCGCCGGCGCGGCCGCCGACCCCACCAGCTTCGCGAAGCTCATTCGCGACGAAAACCGAATTCGCGCGAGTGCCCCGGGCACCGCCGCGAGCGCGCTTCGCGACGCCGGACACGTCGACTGGAATCGCCTGCGCGACTTTGACGCCGAGGATTGGTGGTTCCAGCGCTCGTTCGGCGTGGAGGGTCACGACGACGGCCGCCGCCGCGTGCTGCGGTTCGATGGACTCGCAACGCTGGCCGACGTGTGGCTAAACGGACGCCACATTCTCTCGTCGGACAACATGTGGCTCGCCCATGACGTCGACGTCACCGGCGCGCTGTCGCAGTCCAACGAACTGCTTATTCGCTGCGCATCGCTGACGGCCGCGATGACCGCACGACGACCACGCCCTCGCTGGCGCACCCGCATTGTCGAGCAGCAACAACTCCGCTGGATGCGCACCACGTTGCTCGGTCGCATGCCGGGCTGGACGCCGCCCGCCGCGCCGGTCGGTCCGTGGCGCGCAGTGCGTCTGGAAACGCACGGTGCCGTGAGCATCGACGACGTCGTGCTGCGTCCGGTTGTCACCGGCGACCACGGCTCACTTGCCGTCACCGTCGCAATCGCGCACGCGCGTGGTGCAAAGATCAGCGCAACGGTGCACTGCGCCGGACAATCGAAGGCACTCGCCGTCGCGTCGTCCGCAAACGGGAGTCAACTCAACGGCCAACTCGCGGTACCGCGCGTGCGCATGTGGTGGCCACACACGCACGGCGAACCCGCGCTGCACGACGTAACCCTGCACATCGACATCAACGGCGCAGCGCACGAAGCGCCGCTCGGCCGCGTTGGTTTCCGCTCGATTGTTGCCGACCGCGGTGCCGACGGCAAAGGATTCGGCCTTCGCGTCAACGGCGAACCAGTCTTCGCGCGCGGCGCCTGCTGGGCGCCGCTCGACGCGCTCACGCTCGACGCCAGCGCGAATTCCTATGACGCTGCGATTGCACAAGCGCGCGCCGCGGGCTTCAACATGCTGCGCGTCAGTGGTACGATGGCGTACGAGTGCGACGCGTTCTTCGACGCGTGCGACGCGCACGGCATGCTCGTGTGGCAGGACTTCATGTTCGCAAACATGGACTACCCCACCGACGACGAGCGCTTTGCGCAATCGGTGCGCAACGAAGCCACGCAGCTTCTGCGACGCATCGCGCACCGTGCCTCTGTCGCGGTGCTGTGCGGCGGCAGCGAGATGGCGCAGCAGGCATCCATGCTCGGTCTGCCGAAAGAAGCCTGGCAACAGCCGTTGTGCGAGCAACTGCTTCCCGAACTGTGCAATTCGCTTGCGGCGCACGTGCCGTACGTGACGAACAGTCCGAGCGGCGGCCCGCTGCCATTTCTGGTCAACGAAGGCATCGGCCACTACTACGGCGTCGGCGCGTACCTGCGTCCGCTCGAGGACGCGCGACGCGCGGATGTTCGCTTCACCACGGAATGCCTCGGCTTTGCGAACGTGCCGGAGCCGCGCACGGTCGAGCGCGTCGTCACGCCAAGCGAGCCGCCGCCGCATCATCCGAAGTGGAAAGCGCGCGTGCCACGCGACCGCGGCGCCGGATGGGACTTCGACGATGTGCGCGATCACTACTTCGGCGTTGTATTCGGCGCGGACCCCGTAGGCGTTCGTTACGCGGACGTCGAGCGCTACCTCGCGATGTCGCGCGTTGCGACGGGCGAAGTCATGGCACGCACCATCGCGGAGTGGCGCCGCCCGCAGTCGCAGTGCCGCGGCGCGCTCGTGTGGATGCATCGCGACCTGTGGCCCGGCGCCGGCTGGGGCGTGATCGATTCCGACGGTACGCCCAAGGCCGCGTACTGGTACCTCGCGCGCGCGTGCGCACCCCTCGCGCTCCTCGCGACGGACGAAGGCGTCAACGGCCTCGCGTTTCACGCCGTGAACGACACTCCCGCTGCGATCGACGCAGAATTGCTCATCACGCTCTGGCGCGACCGCGTGTCCGTCGCATCAGGCAAGGCGCCAATCGCGCTCGCTGCGCGATCGGCGCAAACCGTCAGCGCCGACGCGGTGCTCGGCGCGTTCACCGACATCGCATACGCGTATCGATTCGGACCGCCGGGACACGACCTCGTGTCGGCGGCGCTTCGCGATGCACGCAGCGGCGCGACGCTGAGCGACTGGTTTCACTTCCCCACGGGCATGCCGTCCGCAACGCGCGCCGATCTCACACTCACGGCTGATGCGTGGCCCAACGGCGACGGCGCGTGGCAGCTCGCGCTTCGGTGTGACTCGCCGGCACTGTCGCTCTCGCTCGACGTCCCCGGTTTCGCACCATCGGACGCGTACTTCCATCTCGCCCCAGGCGAGCGAAAAGTGATTACGCTCACCGGGAGTGCACGCGACGCCAGGCCCAGCGGCTCGGTGCACCCGCTGAACGCGCCGGAACCCACACGCCTCACCCTGCACGAACGCGCCCCGGCCGCACAGACTTCGGCATGACCACCGCGACCGCACCGGCGCCCACGGCCACGGCCGTACCGCGCGCGCAGCCCCTGCATTTCGGGCCTGACGCGGCGCCGTTGTTCGGCTGGCATCACCGGCCTGCCGGCGAGCCGCGCGACGCCTGCGTGGTGATTTCCTCGCCATTCGCCGTCGAGGCAGTGTTCTCGCACCGCGCACTTCGGCACCTGTCCGAGGCGCTCGCCGCGGAGGGATTCCACGTATTGCGTTACGACCATCACGGCACGCTCGACTCCTCGGGCGCCGGCGATGAGCGTGATCGCGTCGCGACGTGGACGTCGGGTGTTCAGTGCGCGATCGAAACAGCGCGCGCGCTGAGTGGCGCGGCGCGCTCAGCGGTCGTTGGCCTGCGGCTCGGAGCCACGCTCGCGGCGGCCGCCGCGTCGCCCATTGGTGGCGTTGAATCACTCGCGCTGTGGGCGCCGATCGTAAACGGGCGTCGCTACGCGCGCGAACTCGGCGCCTTTTCGCAAATGGGTGGTGCCCCAGGATCGGGCGGCGTCGGCGGATTTTTTGTCGGCCCGGACACGCTCGAAGAAATCGCCAAGCTGAACCTGCTCCAGCTCTCCCGGTCACCCGCGCGACGCACCCTCATCATTCCTCGCGACGACCTGCCGGACGATGGCACCCTGGCAATGCACCTCGCGTCGCTCGGATCGGATGTCCAGTCGAACCCGGCACCCGGTTACTCCGACGCCATGGTGGAGCCGCACAACACAAAGGTGCCGGACCGAGTGGTGCGCGCGATCACGGAGTGGCTTGCGCGCTCGCACCCGCGCTCGGTCCCGGGCAGCGCGTCATTCGCGTCCGCCGAGAAATCCGCGAGTGCGCCGTTCCGCCTGGTGTCACCCGAAGTGCGCGAACGCCCGGTGTTTCTCGACGCACGTAAACGGCTGTTCGGCATCGTCAGCGAGCCCGCGCACGGCCGCTGCCGCGATACGGGTATCGTCATGGCAAACGCCGGCGCCGTCTCGCGCGTGGGACCCAACCGCTTGTACGTGACGATGGCGCGCGAATGGGCGGCGAGCGGTTTTCGCGTGCTCCGCCTCGACATCGGCGGAATCGGCGACAGCGCCGCCGCGCCGAGCGTGCCCGAGAATCACACCTATTCGCCGAACGCCGTGGACGACATCGTCACAGGCATCGGCGCGCTGCGCGCGATCGGCAATTCCAAGTTCGTCGCGGCGGGGCTCTGCTCTGGTGCGCATGCGACGTTCCACCTCGGCGTCGAGCGTCCTGATGTCGGTGACATCGCCGGACTCATTCTCATCAACCCGATCGTCTTTTACTGGAAACCGGGCGATTCGCTCGACGTGTCCGCATGGCGCAATTACGTCGAAGCCCGTCGTTATCAGTCGCAGGCACGCAATCCGCAGGCGTGGCGAAAGGTGCTGAGCGGCAAAGTGAACGTGCTGACCGCCGCGCGAACCGTGGTGCAACGCTGGGCCACCGTTGCCGGAGCGACCATCGGCCGCCGGCTCGCGCGTCGCGATGCACCGGGAAATCTCGCGAACGACTTGCTCACGCTGACAGCGCGACCGCTCGAGTTACTCATGCTCTTCAGCGACGGTGATCCCGGGCTCGACCAGCTCCGTTTACACGCGGGACACACACTTCGCGCGCTTGGTCAACGGCCTAATTTTCGGCTCGAGCGAATTCCCAACGCCGACCACACCTTCACGCAGCTCGACGCGCAAACTGGCGTCCGCGCATTGCTTCTCGATCACCTGACTCAGCGGTTTACATGAGCGCTTCGCAGCAACGCGTGCACATCCTCGGGATTTCTGCGTTCTATCACGACAGCGCTGCGTGTCTCGTTCGCGACGGTGAGATCCTCGCCGCTGCATCGGAAGAACGTTTTACGCGCAAAAAGGGCGACTCGGCGTTTCCGCAGCGCGCAGTCGAGTTCTGCCTGAAGGAAGCGGGGATCACGGCGAACCAACTCGACTTTGTCGGATTCTACGACAAACCGTTGCTCAAGTTCGAGCGCATCCTCGAGACGTATCTCGGTGTCGCGCCACGAGGCTTCAAGTCGTTCTTGATGGCGGGTCCGCTCTGGATCAAAGACAAGCTGTACATGGACCGCGAGCTCCGCGACGCGCTCGGTTACACCGGACAAATCCTCTACGCCGAACATCACGAATCGCACGCGGCCAGTGCGTTCTTTCCATCGCCGTTCAACGAAGCCGCCATTCTCACGATGGACGGTGTCGGCGAATGGGCCACGACGACAATCGGAGTTGGTCGCGGCGCGGATTTCGAAATCGTCAAGGAGCTGCATTGGCCCGACTCACTCGGCCTGCTCTACTCCGCGTTCACATACTACACGGGCTTCAAGGTCAATTCGGGCGAGTACAAGGTCATGGGACTCGCGCCGTACGGTGAGCCGAAATACGTCGACAAGATCTATAAGCACCTCATTGATCTGCGCGACGACGGTTCGTTTACGCTGAACCAGAAATACTTCAACTATTTGTCGGGGCTCACCATGACGAATGGCGCCTTCGACGAACTGTTTGGTGGTCCGCCGCGTGAACCTGAGAGCAAACTAACGCAGAAGGAAATGGATCTCGCGCGATCCGTGCAGGACGTGACCGAAGAGATCATGATGCGCATGGCGCGCACCGCGCATCGTGAAACGGGACTCGAAAACTTGTGCCTCGCCGGTGGCGTTGCGCTCAATTGCGTCGGCAATGGAAAGCTGTTGCGCAACGGCCCGTTCAAACGCATCTGGATTCAGCCCGCATCGGGCGACGCGGGTGGCGCGCTTGGCGTCGCGCAACTGATCTGGCACCGACACTGCAAGAAGCCGCGAACGGTCGCGCCCGGAAAAGATTCCATGAACGGCGCGTATCTCGGGCCGCGCTACGAACCCGCGGAAATCGAAGCGTACTTCAAGCGTGTGGGCGCGGTGTACACGCGGCACGAACCTGCCGAATTGCGCGCGAAGGTCGCCGGCATGCTTGCGAACGAAAAGATTGTGGGCTGGATGAACGGACGCATGGAGTTTGGTCCGCGCTCACTCGGATGCCGCAGCATTCTCGGTGACGCGCGCAGTCCGCGCATGCAGGCGCAGATGAACATCAAGATCAAATTCCGTGAGGGCTTCCGTCCGTTCGCTCCAAGCGTGTTACGCGATCGCGTGTCGGAGTACTTCGAGCTCGACACGGATTCTCCGTACATGTTGCTCGTCGCGCCGGTGAAGAAAGAACGCCAGATCGCGATGAACGCGGATCAAAGGAAGTTGTGGGGAATCGAGCAACTCAACATGCTGCGCTCCGACATTCCCGCCATCACACACATCGACTACTCGGCGCGCGTGCAAACGGTGACGCGCGAAACGAATCCCGATTATTACGAACTCATCAAGGAGTTCGAACGCCAGACAGGCTGTGCTGTGCTCGTGAACACATCGTTCAACGTGCGCGGCGAACCAATCGTGTGCACAGCAGAAGATGCGTACCGCTGCTTCATGCGCACACACATCGATACCCTCGTCGTCGGACCGTTTGTGCTCGAAAAGTCCGCGCAACCTGCTTGGAAGGAGACATCGGATTGGAAACAGGAATTCCAGCTCGACTGAGCGCGGCGCAGGGCCGAAAGTTTGGCCTGATGGTCGGAGGAGTATTCCTCCTGATCGGGGGTATTTCGCGCTGGCGCGGGCACGACACCGCACCGTTCATCCTATGGTCGCTCGGTGGGGCGTTGGTCCTGGGTGGCGCTATCGCACCCACGCTCCTTGGTCCGGTCTACCGAGCATGGATGGGCCTCGCGCTCGTGCTCTCGAAGGTGACGACACCAATTTTCATGGGAGTCGTCTATTTCGTGGTGCTCGCACCCGTCGGGCTTGTCCGGCGTTTGCTCGGAAAGAACTCGCTGGTGCGTGCGCGGGGCGATTCGTTCTGGGTCAGCCGGCCAGAACCGGGGCGGCGCGGCGACTTGAACCGACAATTCTAGGATTCTGCGACGATGAGTAATACGAGCCTGTTCAAAGAACTCTGGGCCTTCATGCGCGTGCGCAAGAAGTTCTGGCTCATGCCGATCATTGTGGTGATGGTGCTCGTCGGCGCGCTGCTCGTATTCGCAAAAGGGTCAGTCCTCGCGCCGTTCATTTACACGATTTTCTAGTCGCGAGCATCCGCCCGCGCGTGCCGGCTACTACGCGGGCGGCAGGTCGATCGTGAACGAGAAGCGCGTGCCTTTGTCGGGCGCCGTCTCGACCTGAATCTCGCCGCCCATCGCGGCAACGAGGCGTTTGCAGATCGCGAGCCCGAGCCCGGAGCTCGAGAAGCGTGACCCATCGGCGACTGGACGGAACTCGGAGAACAAGCTGTCGAGGATGTGCGCCGGAATCCCCCGCCCCGTGTCGTTCACCCAGAACTCCACGCGCGACGCGTCGCGTTCCGTGCACCCGACCGTAACACCGCCCTGGTGCGTGTACTTGAGCGCGTTGCTGGTCAGGTTCAGCAACACACGGTGCAGCGCCGCACCGTCACCCACGCGTCCGTCGAGCTTGGGATAGATCTGCCGCAACTCGAGCTGCTTTTCTTCGGCAATCGGGCTCACGACTGAGCACGCGTCCTGAATCGTGGCTGTCACGGAGAACGGATGCTTGCCCGGCGCGCCGGTCACGCCGCGTCGAGCGGCGTCGATGACGTCGTTCGCGAGCGTGCTCAGGCTGAGCGCAGCGCCATAAATCAGCCCGAGCTGCCGCTCTTGCAGCGGCGTAATCGGGCCGTGCTGCGCGCGGCGCAGCGGCTCTACCAACAGCAGAATCGCGGCAAGCGGCGAGCGCATGTCGTGCGCGATTTCCACCATACCGTCGAGCGACATCGCGCGTGCGACGCCCGACGTGCGTTCAGCCGGCGAGCAGAGGTCTTCGATCGCGCCGAGCACGGCGACAAGTTCTTTCGCGGTAATTCGCTTCTGTGCATCCGCTGCGACGCACGCAATGAATTCCTGTCGCAGCGTGTCCACCCACAGCTTGGGGTATTTCTCGAGCGCGCCTGATGATCGCCCGACGCCGCCGGCGAGCACGAGTACCGCGGCCGCGATGCGATTCAGGTCGTCCTGTCGCTCGTCAGCTGCTGGACCGCTTCCGCCGCTAATGCGCTGCGCAGCGTTCGTTGCCGCCGCGGCAAGCGCACGCTTCACAGCGGCCGATAGCTCACCGGCGCCGCCGTCATCGGTCACGCGACCCGTGTACGCCACGGTCATTGCATCACTCAACCGGAGCATCGTCGCGTCGCAACCGGTGGCGCTCCAGCAGCCGGTAAAGCGTCGTGCGATCAACGCTGGCGAGGCGCGCTGCACGGGACATGTTCCCGGCTGCACGCGCGACAAGACGCGTCAGATAGTCCTTCTCGAAATTCGCGAGCACCTGCTCTTTCGCGAGGTGGTACGCTTCGTTGAGCAGCGCCACGGGCGTGCTGCCCGCCGTCGCGCCGCTGCTGCGGTCGTCGTGCAATACGATCTCGTCCGCACTGATCTCGGAACCGGGCGTCGCAAGTACCGAGAGTTGGCCGACGACGTTCTGCAATTCGCGCACGTTACCAGCCCAGCGATGCGCCTGGAGCAGGTCCAGCGCGCCGTCACTGAACCGGGGCGCTTCGTCGCGCGCACCATGGTGCCGGCGCCAGCTGTGCTCGAGAAAGTGTCGCGCCAGAATCGGAATGTCCTCGACGCGTTCTCGTAGCGGCGGAAGATTGATCGGGAACGCGTTGAGGCGGTAAAACAGGTCTTCGCGCAAATGCTTGCCCTTGATCGCTTCGCGCGGATCACGGTTCGTCGCAGACAAGAAACGAACGTCCACCACGGCGTCGGGCTTTTCGCTGCCCACGCGACGCAACACGCCGTCCTGCACCACGCGCAGCAACTTCGCCTGCAGCGTGAGCGGCATTTCCGTCAGTTCGTCGAGGAAGAACGTGCCGTTGTGCGCGACTTCGATGAGCCCGACCTTCTCGCGATCTGCGCCCGTAAACGCGCCCTTGCGGTGCCCGAACATTTCAGACTCGAGCAGGTGTTCCGGAACGGCGGCGCAATTGAGCGGCACGAGCGGCCGCTTGGAGCGCTTGCTGTTGTGGTGAATGAACTGCGCGATGAGCTCTTTGCCGGTGCCGCTTTCGCCGATCAGCATCACCGACGCGTCAGTTGGCGCGACCTTACCCGCAAGTGCGACCACGCGGCGGAACGTCGGCGAAATGCCAAGCAGCGTAATCGCGTCGCTGTTGCCGTTCTCTTCCAGCAACGTCGAGCGGGCCTGCTCGCGCTCGCGCGCAGCGAGCACGGTGTACGCAGCGCGGCCGACGAGCACTTCGAGATGCGACCCCGAGAACGGCTTGGGCAGATAGTCCCACGCGCCCAGACGCAGGGCTTCGACGCTCGAATTCACGCTCGGATTGCCCGTCATCATCACGATGATCGTCTCCGGCCGAACCACGAGCAGCGATTTCAGAATGTCGATGCCGGACACCGGCGTCATGTACAGGTCGACGAGCACAACGTCGAATCGTGAACGCCGGAACGTGTCCATGGCCTCGTCGTGACGGCCGCACACAGTGACGTTGTAGCCCTCGGCGCGCAGAATGCTGGCGCATCCCTCGCGCAGGGTGCGGTCGTCGTCGATGACGAGGATTCGAATGCTGGCGCGGAGTGCCGCGGGTACCGCACCGGCATGTGGCTGACCGTCGGCCGCTCCCGAGCCTAGTTCGACGGGCGCCTCAACTGTAGCGTGTGCGAATTCGCTCACGACCGGCGCTCTCCGTAGAAAGCCGGACCGGTTCTCGTCGATCGGATTGTTGGCCGGCATCGGCCAAGTGCGGATTGCATGCGGCGGTCAGGTTCTCAGCGCATCGCTCAAGCCACTCAACAGGTGTCGCGAGCGTGCGTCGGTCTCGGGCCGCTGGTCCCTTAGCGTTGTCGCAGCCGCCCAACAAAAGTGTAGGGCCGGCAGGCGTCCCGGGACCCGCGAATATCCCGGGTCCGGGAGGCGAAGTCAATGACCTGTGTGATAATCGTCACACAATTGTGGCACGAAGTCCATACCGCGTGGACAAGTCCTGCCGGCCGGTTTTGGGGCGCCCGACAGGGCGCCCAGGCTCAGTTCAGCGGGAGCTGGTTGAAGCTCATGGCCAGCTCGCCCGTGGAGCTCCGATGGGCGTGCTCGACGGCCCGAGTCGCTCGGCGGATCAGTTCCGCGGGCTCCACGGCGACGCTCGCGAAGTCGTCAATCGCGTAATAGCCGGCGCGGAAACCAGGTGCCGTCTGGCGCGCAGCGGGCTCGCCCTCCATGGCGCTGCGCAACCGTTGAACGAAGCCAAGCACGCCCGCGCCGTCGGTGTCCGGCGCGAGCATCGCCAACCGTCCGTCGCTGGTTCGCCCAACGATGTCGGACTGACGCATGTACGCGCGTGAGAGCTCGACGAACGACATGCCGGTCTCCCCCGCCTCGCTGCCCTCGGCGGGCGCGTTTGCCGTCACCGCCATGAGTACCACGCACGCCAGCGGCTCATGCTTTCTGAACGCGCGCGCTGCGAGCTTCTCCGCCCACTGCTCGAGGCCGAGCGGACTGAGCAGGCCGGTGACCGGGTCCACGAGCGTGGCATCGTTGAGATTGGCAACCGCGCGCTTGGCGCGAATGAACGTCGAGAGCTCGCGAACGAGGATCTCGGTATCGACGGGCTGCGCGCAGTAGCTCCATGCGCCGGCCGCATACGCATCTGCACGGTCAACGCGATTCGGCGGTGCGCCGGCCAACAATACAATTGGCGTTGCCGCGTCGAACGTTGGGTCTTCGCGAAGCTGTCTACACACCTCGATGCCGCCGATGCCCGGTGTGTGCTGGTCGAGGATGATTGCGTCAGGCTTTGTTCGACGAGCGAGCCGCAGGGCCTCGTCGCTGTCCGGCGCGCGCCGGACACCGTAGCCCTCGGCAACGAGCACCGTCTCGAGTGCTCGTGCTGTCCACTCACCTTCCGTTGCGATCAGCACCGTCGCCGATCGCTCGTTCGTACGTTCGTTCATTGATCTCTAACCGAGAGCCGTTTGGGAGTGGTCCCCGTTCACACTGCTGCCGACTCGCGCACTTGCTCCGCTCCGTCGCTTGCAGACCGCTTCACGTACCACTCGACCGTTTGTCCGAGTCCCTGCGCAATGGTGTGCGTGGGCTCGTATTCCAGCTCCCGGCGAATCTTCGTGACGTCCGCCATCGAACGTCGAATGTCTCCACGCCGGTCCGAGCCATACACTGGACGTGCCGCCGCAATCGCCGGCTCGAAGCCCGCCAAACCGAGCCGGATCATGCGGTACAACTCATTGAGCGTCGTCTCGCAGCCGCACGCCACGTTGTACACCCCGGCCGATGCGCCCGCACGCTCTGACGTTGCCGCAAGGAAATTCGCCTGCGCGACGTTCGCGACGTACACGAAATCGCGGCTCGTCTCGCCGTCGCCGAAAATCTCACACGGTTCGTTGTCGAGCAAATTCGCAATCCAGCGCGGAATCACGGCTGCATACGCGCCGTTCGGATCCTGTCGCTGGCCGAACACGTTGAAGTAGCGGAGTCCCACGACCGGAAGGCCGTACGTTCGCTGGAACACCGAACCGTAGATCTCGTTTGTCAGCTTCGTCGCAGCATAGGGCGACAACAACCGCCCGGTGCTCTCTTCGGTCAGCGGGAATGCATGCGAGTCGCCGTAAATCGCGCACGACGACGCGTACACAACGCGCTTGACGCCGGCGTCGCGCGCTGCAACGAGCATGTTCAGGAAACCGTCGACGTTGACGCTGTTGCTCGTGAGCGGATCATCGATGGATCGCGGAACGGAACCGAGCGCCGCCTGATGCAACACGTAGTCAACGCCTTCGCACGCCGAGCGGCACGTCGCGAGGTCGCGAATGTCCCCGCGAATCATGCGGAACCGACGGGCAGCCGCGGGGCCAACATTCGCAGTCACATCGTCGAGGTTCGCCTGGTAGCCCGTCGAGAAGTTGTCCAACCCGACGACGGTCTGTCCGAGATTGAGCAGTTCCTCGAGCAGGTTCGAGCCGATAAACCCGGCAACGCCAGTAACGAGCCACGTTCGCGGGTTCTCCGCGAGCTCACGGCGCAGACGGCTATACGGCCAGGCGTTCTCGAAGCTGATCATCCTATTGCTCTCGTCGCGACTGCTCGTGTCGGCTTGCTCAGGACGGCCCAATGTTGCAGCACTCCACGGCGTCGCCATAAGGGTCGAAAGGATCCTGCGGGACTGCGTGCCTCGGTTAGAGCATCTTCCGTTCCCATAGGCGATTTGGCCAGTCCGCACGTAACTCGTTTCAACACATGGGATTGCGCACGGTTGTCACACCCTGCCCACCCGAGCCCGGTTTTCGCTGTTGCGCGGGCCCATCAGAACTGTCGAGTCGATTCGCAGTGCTTGACGTCTCGCTAACCTCGCTCGTCGCTCACGATCAAGTCCGCATGTGCTGTGTACATTCTCCGAACAGCGCCCCTTTTCGGCACACGACACCCCGATACGACGATGACTGATCCATACCCCAGCCGAATTTGGGCGTTCGCGCGCCGCGCCATGAGCGCTGTCGCCGCGGCAGCCACCCTTTTGCTTTCCGCATCGGGGGCCGCGCAGGAGTCGCCGCCCCAAGGCGCGGCACTCGAGACCCGCGCGAGCCTGACCGCCATGGCTGACGCCGCGGACCGCGCGGGGCGCGCGGCCGCTGCGCGAAACATCCGTGCTCGGCTCGCTGCCGGCGATTTTCGCGAAGGCAACCGGCTCGTCGTCGAAATCACGAACGCGGTAAACACGACAACGACGGATACGATCACGGTGCGCCCGAACCAAACGATCCTGTTCAAGCCCCCTGTGGTTGGTGAACTCGCACTCAACGGAGTGCTTCGCTCCGAAGTCGAAGCCAAGGTCGCCGAGCACGTGGCCAAGTGGTACAGAACGCCAACGGTGCGTGTGACACCGCTTATCCGGCTTGGCATCATTGGCTCAGTACTTCAGGCCGGTTACAAGGACATGTCGCCAACGGCATTGATCACGGACATCGTCAACAGAGCCGGCGGCTACAGCGCGACCGCTGATCCCGACAAGATCATCGTGAAGCGGGGCACCGACATCGTCTGGGAAGCGTCAGAAGTTCGCATCGCTCTGACGGAGGGCTACTCGATCGACCGATTCTCGCTACGTGACGGCGACCAGATCGAAGTCCCGCAAAAGCAGCAGCGCAATTGGATGACGACGGTGCAATTCGTGATTGGCACCGCGTCGTTACTCGTGCTGCTGATTACGCAAACGCGCTAGGCGGTCACGCCGGCGACTCACGCCGGGTCGGTTCCCATAAGCGCGTGTCGCGACCAAGTACGACGCGCGCGATCGCGTGAACAACCGCGACGTTTGCGGCGGCGGCGAACGTGAGCGTCGAGAGCAACCGTGGTAGCGGACGCGACGCGGGCCACAACGCGCCGGCCGTAGCCGCCGCGGCGCCCGCCGCACCGAGTATGAGCGCGACGCGAGCCCACCATTGATCGGCGCCGAGCATCACGAGTCCGATCACTGCGCCAGGAAGCAGCGCCGGAACGAGCCAGCGACAGATCTTGTGGCTCGCGAGTTTCCACGCGAAGAGGCCTGAGCGAAACGGATTGAGCAGCCGCCGGTTTGCGATGAGCGTACGCACGCCACGAGCGATCGTGCGCACTTTGCGGCGATACTCGATCTGGAGCGACGGTGTTCGCGGCACGTAGCAGATGGCATCGTCGGCGGACACTGCGCGGAATCCGTTGGCGCACGCGGTGAGCGCCGCGGAAAAGTCGCGACTCAGGTCCGCCCGCACGGGGATCATGTGGAGCGCCGCGCGAATCGCATAGCCAGAACCCGACGCACCGACGATGCCGCCAAGCCGCGTTTCCAGCGAGCGAATGTGCATTTCGTAGCCCACGTACCCGGCTTCGGTCGTGTTCGCGCCGGACTGGCTGTGCGCGATGCTCACATCGCGCGACGACGCCACGCCGACACTCGGATCCGCCATTTGCGCGACCAGCGCGCTCACCGCACGGGGATGCAAACGGATCGATGCGTCCGAGTTCACCACGATTTCGCCGCGGATCCTCTCGCGTGCGGCGTTTTCAGCCGCCGTTTTGCCACCGCGTTCAGCCGTGCGCAACAACTCCACGCCGCGCGATTCGAATTCGCGGACGATTGCGTCAGTCCCGTCCGTCGAGCCGTCAGACACAATCAGGATTTGCCGCCGGCCAGCCGGATAGTCCTGCGCGATGAGCGCTTCAATTGCACCGCGGATTTGGCGCGCCTCGTTGTACGCCGGAACGACGATCGTAACAAGCGGCTGATTTGCGGCGTGTGGCACAGCCGGCTTTACGGTCCGCATCCGGGCAAAGAAGACGAGGAGCGCCGGATAGACAGCGTACGCGTACGCCGCCATGCCGACCGGCGCGAAAACGAGCACCCAAGCGAGAGTTTGCATTCGTCGCTGCGAAGTCACGATCCTACACGAGCGCGGCGAACCGGCCAAGTGCCGCGCCCGCGGCGCGACGTCGTGTGTTCGTGCTCACACGCTGCCGCGCCACTTGCTCTATCACGGTCCGAGTTGAACGATTCGCCCACGTTGCAACACCTCACCAGCACCCGGGATTCATGACTCGCGGTCCTTTCTCGAATGGGAACGACAAAGGCGGACCGCCCGGCGCACCCGACGACGCAGCTTCCCGGCGACTGACTCCGGCCGTCGGTCACATCACCCAACCCGCGGAACCACCGCCCGACGGGCCGCAGAGCGAACCGCAACGCTCACTGGTGATCGCAATTCCCGCGGAGCATTCGGTCGCTGTCGAGCGACTCGCAATTCCGGCTCCAAGCGGCGGACGTGAAGCCGACGTGGTCATTGCGTGCGCCGGGCAGCCGAAAGACATCGCCGCGTTTCACACACATCTCCGCAACGCGCAGTTCCTCATCGCGCCGGAAGAAACCAGCGGCGAAGACCTCCGCGTGCTCGCATTCTTTCAAGCCAACGGAGACATCGTCAGCTTCACGACCGGGACGCGCGCGCGTACCAGCGGCCCGCATCCCATGCGAAGTCCCACACGCGTGGCCGCCGTTCTCCCGGACATCGCGATATCGGTCGTGGTGCCGGTGCACAACGGCGGTCGAACGCTCGCCGACACGCTCGCGCAAATCCGCGCGAGCACTCTTCCGCGTGAAGCGTACGAACTCATCGTCGTCGACGATGCCAGCTCGGACGGCTCGCAAGCGGTCGCTGCGCGACACGCAGACGTGCTGGTGCGGCTGAGCGGCCGGCCGCGTGGTGCCGCGTACGCGCGGAACCGCGGCGCTGAACAAGCGCGGGGTGCGATCGTGGTATTCGTCGACGCCGACGTCGGCGTTCGCGAAGACACGCTGTCGTTATTGCTCGCTGCGTTCGACGACAGCGATGTCGTTGCCGCGAGTGCCGTGAACGACGGCACAGGCCACCGCGGCCGATTCACTGCCGAGTACTGGAACCTGCTGCACGCGTACGGCGCGACGCGATACGCCAGCACGCTGGCGCAGTTCCACGCGTCGTGTGGCGCCGTGCGTCGCGACGAGTTCATGCACGCCGGCATGTTCAACGAGTGGCTCTTTCGTCTGCCGAGTGTCGAAGACGTGGAAATGGCGGAGCGACTTCGGGCTTCAGGCAAACGCGTTCGCGTCGAGCGCGATGTCGCATTCGCGCACCGCGCGGGCGGCGGGCTCGGCGCGGTGCTTGGTGCCGTGTGGCGACTGAGCGTGCACAAATCGCGCACGCTGGGCTGGCGCGCCACGCGCGAGACCGCACCGGGACACGTCGTCCACACGCTCACGCGCGCGGAACTCGGGCTGTTCGGCTTCTGGGTGCAGCGCCGCGGACTCGCGTTCGCGCTCGCCGCAACGCCGCTCCACCTGCTCGTAAAGCTCGTTGCCGCCGGCGGCCTTTTGTCGGGGTGGGTGCTGCGTGGCATGGTCGGCGAACCAGCGCCAGACGCAGCTACGCAGGCGTTCGCCGAAGTTGGTGTTGAGATGTGGCCGCCGGTGCCGCGACGGCGCTAAAACAACAAAGGCGCGCTAGTGCGCGCCTTTGCGGAAGATCATCACCGGCAGTGTCCGGGCCATGATCAGCAGGTCCTGAGCGACACCGTGCCGCTGCAGGTACTCGAGGTCAAACCGCACCTTCGAGCGCACGTCGTCGAGGCACGTGTCATAGCGCTGGTTGATCTGCGCCCAACCCGTGATGCCCGGCTTCGCGCGCTGGCGATACGGATACTCCTCGATGTCTTCGCAGAGCCGCGCGAAGATCGTCGGCCGCTCTGGTCGCGGACCCACGATGTTCATGTCGCCGAGAATCACGTTGACCAGCTGCGGGATCTCGTCGACGCGGCACGCGCGCATGACGCGGCCAACCGGCGTGACGCGTGAATCACCTTTCGTCGCCCACACCGCGCCCGAGCCGTGCTCGGCGTTGGTGTACATCGAGCGGAACTTGTAGATGATGAATGCCTGTCCGCCGAGGTCGCGCCAGCGACGGTTGTTGGGCTGCTCGTCGCGCATCCAGCGCTTATCGATTCCGACGCGAACCTGGCGATAGAAGATCGGTCCGCGCGACGTGAGCTTCACGAGGAGCGCGAACAAGGCAATGACAGGACTGAGGAGCACCAGGGCGAGGCTCGCGATCGCGACGTTCATCACGCGATTCGCCAACTCTGAGCGTGAGCGCGGCTCGATCGCCGCAACGGACCCGCTGCTCGGACGCTTGGCAACACCGTCGGCCGCTTGGAGCGGAACGACAACACCGGATACTGCTGGCCGCGGCATCGCGGAACCGGAGGTGCGTGTTGGCAAGGGTCTGGTCTTGGTTTGTTCGGTGGCCGTGGGCGCCGCGAGGCGACCGACGGTGGGTGGATTTGCGGAGCAGTGAGATCGCACGGCGCGTGCTAGCGGCCGGGTCGCGGAGCCAAAACCGTAACCGTCTATGAATCAACGAGTTACGCGTTGACCGCGCGCGACTGTGGGCAGTTTGACCGGTTGCTTTGTCGCAACAAAACCACACAACCGGGGCGACACGCCACACTTGATTCTTTGTCCGCGCGCTGCGGGAGCTATCCGCGGCGATCAGCTGAGCTCTGGCTACTTCTTCGAGAGTAGCCTCGGCGTCGACGGCGCCTCAATGGGTTCGCCCAACTCATCCAGTCCGGACGGCGATTCGTCAGCCGCGGCATACGTGTAATCGCTGTAGTAGTAGCGGTACGCGCCGTTGTTGCCGACACCGTTCAGAACGGCGCCAATCACGCTCACCGGCAGTCGATCGATGATCTCCAGCTTCATCGAGGCGAGCTTGCGATCGGTGATGCCGGGGCGAAGCACGACGAGCATCGTCCCCGCTGAGGCGGCGAGCGCAAACGCGTCGACGCCAGCCACAAATGGCGGCGAGTCGACAATCACGACTTCGAACTGTTCGCGCATCGTCGAGATGAGCGCGTTCATACGCTCTGACACGAGCAGCTCAGGCGCACGCCGGCTGCGACTTCCCGACGGAATCACCGAGAGGTTTTCCGTCGACGTGGTCCGCACAATTGCCGCCGCGCTTGCGGTGCCCGCGAGGTAGTCGACCAAGCCAGGCCGCCGCGCGATGTCGAACGTGTCGTGCACAACGCCGCGTCGGACGTCGCCGTCGATGAGAAGCGTCTTGTGCCCCGCGTTCGCGAACGCGACGGCGAGGTTCGAACTCACGATGGATTTGCCGTCGCCCGGACCCGGACTCGAGACGGCCAACACGACCGGCTGCTCCACGGGGAAATGATGGCGCACCGCAAGGCGCAGCGTGCGGAACGATTCGACGACTTGAGACATCGCCGTCACGCTCAGCTGCCGTTTGCGATTCAGGCGGAACCGCGGAACGGTGCCGGCGATGAGCAAGCCGAGTTCGTTCGTCGCCTGCTCGGGATACCGGAACCGGCGATCCATTTTGTCGCGCAACAGGGCGAGACCGACGGCGGCCGCGAAGCTCGCGACCACCGCGAGGAACAACAGTCGCGGACCTTGATTCGATGTCGGGAACGGCGGCACTTCAGCGAGTTGCAGAATCGTGAGGTCGGGCGTGATCTGCGCTTCGGCGAGTTTGGCAGCCTCGAGGTTGCTGTTCAGCTGATCCCAGAGCAGCTGGCTCGACTGCACCTGACGAACCAGGCGCGAGTACTGCAGCGTGCGCTCGGGGATTTGCTGCAGCTCCTGATACTGCGTGCCTATCTGCGTCGAGAGGCGTCGCTCCTGCTCGGAGTGGGACGCGATAATGCTGCGAATCAAACTGGGAATCGTGTCGCGCTCGAGCGTGGTGACGCGGGCGCGCGCTTTCACGACACCCTCCGCGCTGTCCGTGAAGATGGACTGTTGCATGCGCAGCGTACCTTCGGCGGTGACGAGCGAGTCGAGCGCTTTCTGCAACTCGGGCGAGTCCACCAGCACGCCAGGAACGCGCAAGATCGCCGTACGACTGACGGGTCCCCCGCGCGCATCGGCCATGATTTTTTCCAGCGCAATGCGCGACGTTTTTAACGCGTCAGCGCTCAGCGTTGCCTGCAGGTACGCCTGCTGCGGGCCAGCGGGAGGCGGTGTCGCGGCCCCACCGCGTCCCGTTCCCGCGAGCGGAATTGCCGCAATCACGTCCGCACCGGGGAGCGAAATGGTGCGCTTCTGGAAGTCGGCCAGCACGCGCTCATTCGCGTCCAGCTGACGTCTGACCACGTCAACCTGCTCCTGCAGGTTCGTCTTCACTTCAACCTGTTTGCGGGTCTTGAGGTCCGTCGCAATCGCGACGAACTGCTTGATCCACTCGTTCAGGATGAGCGCGGCCTGACGCGGATTAGTGTGTTCGTATGACAACAACAGGAACTGGCCGTTTTCCTGTTCGAGCCGGTCGCGCAGGTTGCCCTGCAGCGCACCCGACGCGAGCAAAGTCGGCCCGACGCCAAAGTCCACAACGCGGTTCAGTGCGAACGCCTCGGCGCGCGGCGCCCAGCGGAATCCCAGCGAACGGCCAATCGAATCACCGAGTGTGCCGCGCTCAACGACCGACGTGTCGGCCATTCGCGTCAGCGTGTAACCCGTCTCGTTCGCATCGACCGACACACGGAACATGCCGGTCGTGAACACCGTGTCGAACGACATCGTGCCGTTGAACGCCGAATCCTCAGGCGCGAAGCGCGAATTCAATCCGAGCTTGAGCACCACCGGCGTCGTCACCGGGCTGCTCTTCATGAGCGTGACCCACGAACTCGAACTCAGCAGCTGACCTGTTCCAATGGGCCCGTTGTACCGCGCGCTCGCATTGGGATTGATCCAGATCTTCGCATCCGCGGCGAACAGCAGTGCCTGATTGCGCGCGACGTAAACGCCGCCAGCCGAACCAACCGCCAATACCAGCGCGATGATCCACCAATTGCGGCGGAGCGCGTCGAGATACCTCGTCCACGGCACCGCGTCGGCGTCATCGCCCTGCGGCGGACGCGCCGACCCACCCGAAATCCGCGGTGCCGAAAACGGCAAACCGCCCGGCTGGGGAATCGCCGGCAGGTTGGAAGGCGTGTTGGGCGGCGCTCTATCGATCATGTCGTACGAATAGACTCAGGAAACGGGCCAGAAAGTCGTGGCGCGAATGCTACTGCAAGTCTTGGCCCACGATGAAACTATGTGATTCGGCTCACGGGCGTTGGGCGCGCCCGCTCAGCGGACGCGTGCGGCCAACTCCTTTATGACGCGCTGCCCGGCTCTGCCGTCCCACCCCTCTGGACGTGGCGGGTTTGACGAGCGGCGCACCTCGAGAACCGCGGCAGTAATACCCGCCGGGTCCGGAATCAGCCGATTCGTGCCCTCGGTAATCGTGATCGGGCGCTCGGTGTTGGGGCGAATCGTCAGACACGGAACTCCGAGCGCCGTCGTTTCCTCCTGCACGCCCCCTGAATCGGTGATCACGAGGTGCGCGTGCTCGACGAGATCGAGCATTTCGAGATATCCGACCGGATCCAGGAGCCGAATCGCGCGCGTCGATATGCCCGCCGCGGTCATGCGCGCGCGCGTGCGCGGATGCGCAGGAAAAACCACCGGACGCTTCTCAGCGATCGACTCCAGTGCGTCGATGATCGTGCGCAATCGTTGTGGATCATCCACGTTGGACGGACGATGCAGCGTCACGACCACAGCATCGTCGCCAACACCCAGCGACGCGCGGAACTTTGTCGCGCGCGCTTTCGGAAGTGAGTGAAAGAGCGTGTCGATCATGACATTGCCGACGAACGCAATTTCTTCGTCGGGCTCACCTTCAGCTCGCAACTGCACATCGGCGTCGCGCGACGGCGTCAGTAAGAGATTCGCGAGACGGTCGGTAACGATGCGGTTGATCTCTTCAGGCATCGTTCGATCGAAGCTGCGTAAGCCGGCCTCCACGTGCGCGACGCGCAACTCGAGTTTTACCGCGACGATCGCCGCCGCCATTGTGGAGTTCACGTCGCCGTAGACCACGACCCAGTCCGGCCGCTCTTTGATCAACACCGGCTCGATGCGCTCCATGATGCGCGCGACTTGCACCGCGTGCGAATCAGAGCCGACCGACAGGTTGACGTCGGGCGGTACGATGCCGAGGTCGCGGAAGAATCCGCCCGACATCGCGTCGTCGTAATGCTGCCCCGTGTGCACGACGATTTGCGTGACACCGGCACTCGCGCCTGCGCGATACACAGGTGCGAGTTTCGGAAAATTTGGCCGAGCTCCTACAACGTGCAGCAGCTTCATCGAGGCCATCGCGGCGCGAATGATGTGAACTGCAAACGTGGCGACGCATCGCCAGTCGAGGCGCGGGGCAAGCTAATCGCGATCCGATACGCGAGGCGTGATTTGCGCCGCTTGCGCCGTTCAACCCGCACGGACATCGTACGCCCATGGCAATGGCCCGCGCCGTATTTGCTGCGGTGGGCGCGATCGACGCCGCGCGGGCAGCGCTCACGCACGGCGCGTTGGTGCCGCTGTGGCGCCCGCTCGTCAGCGATCTCGCGGTGGTATTGACGCTGCATCGCTTCGCCGACCGCGATCGCGGCGTCGCCGGTACTCCGGTCGATCTGCTGCGCGCCAATCTCGAGTTTCTGCGCCGACATCAGTTTCGGATCGCCGCGCTGGGCGATCTGCTCTCGGACGAGTCATCCGGCCCACGTCGCGGCGGCCCACACGTGGTGTTTACGGTCGACGACGGTTACGCGGAATTCGCGAGCGTCGCGGCGCCGGTGTTCGCCGAATTCGACTGTCCGGTTACCGTGTTCATGACAACGGGCCCCGTCGACAACGGCACGTGGTACTGGTGGGATCGCGTCGACTACGCAATTGGCAAGACAACAAAGCCCGGCCTCACGCTCGAACTCGGCGGACGGCGCATGCACTGGCAGTGGCGCTCTCCGGGCGACCGCGACGTGGCGCTCGCATCAGTGAACGAAGCGTTGAAGCTCGTGTCGGACGAAGAGAAGGAGCGCGCGCTCATCCTCATCGCTGATCAGCTGAACGTCGCAATTCCGTCTGGTCCTCCGCCGAGATTCGCCGCCATGTCATGGGACGACGTCCGGCGGTGCGCGAAGACGGGAGTCACGTTCGGGCCACACTCCGTAACTCATCCGATTCTGCCGCAAGTTGACGCGGCTCGGTCCGACTGGGAGATGCGCGAAAGCTGGCGGCGGTTGCAGGCCGAGTGCACGGCCACGGTCCCCGTGTTTTGCTACCCGAACGGGGCGTACTCTGATCGCGAAGTGAACCTGCTGGCAGCGAGCGAGATGAAAGCAGCGGTCACCACGTTCTCTCGCTATGCGGCCGTCGGAGCGTTCCAGTCACAGCTGCCGACAACGCGATACGCCGTTCCTCGGTTCGGTTACTCCGGCGACCCAGCGCAGTTCATGCAGATCGTCACCGGACTCGAGCGGTTGAAGCTTGCCCTGCGCCGCGGTCGCGACGGCTGGCGCGCGGTTGGCGCTTAGGCGCGTCGCGCGATCAGCCCGGCATCGGGCGCAGCGTCACCACGACCGTGCGCGCGTACTTGCGCAGTACGCGGAGATGGCGAAGTAAGCGCCGGTCCACGCGCGACAAGAATCGTACGGCGCTCCGCGACTTCACGACGCGATCCAACCGCGACAAGAGCTGAAACTCGTCCAGCTCCACCGTAAACAGCGAGCGAAAGTCGTCGAAATCCTTGTACGTCATTTGCTGCTGGTCAGGGTCGTCCTCGGCGTCCGACCGAACGGGCACCATTCGTCGCACGGCCTTGAGCAACGGCGACGCCGCAAACGGCTCGCAAAACACGGCCTTTGCGTTTGGCCGCATAACGCGAATGAGTTCGCGCGCGAGCGCGCCCTTGTCGCCCAGGTGATGCAGAATCGCCTGGCCAATCACCAGATCGAAGTGCTTATCGGGATACGGAGTCTGATACGCCGACGCAACTTCGAAGTGCGTAACGCTCTCGACACTGTTTTCTTTCGCGCGCTGGTGCGCCGTTTCAATGGCGCTGCTGGAAATGTCGTAGCCCCAGACGTGCGCGCCGCGCTTGGCGAGGATCACGCTCAGCCACCCGTCGCCACAGCCCATGTCGAGCAGGTTGCGTCCGCGAATGTCGCCGAGCGCAACAACGGAGCCGTGATACGCGTCCAGCGGGTCGCGCAAACCGTCGAAACGTTCCCAGTCACTCGCGGGCATGCGGAGGTTCTGGGGACGTTGGTCACGATACAAACGGTCGTGACGCTCGGCCTCGCGACGCTCTTCAGCGCCGTGCGAATTCGCTGCTATTTCCACTGGGCTTTCCCGGACTTCGTCACGCTTGGCGCTCCGTGCTACGCGAAAGTGCTTGCCGATACAACGATTCGTACCGCTCTGCCATCACCGACGCGACAAATTCGCGTTGCGCACGCGCGCGCGCCGCGCTCCCGAGCTGCGATCGTCGCTGCGGATCAGCCAGTAACCTGCCGAGCGCCTCGGAAAGGCGTCCAACGTCGCCGGGCGGTACCAGCACGCCGTCCCGGCCATCGTCGATCGCTTCGGGAATCCCGCCCGTCGCCGACGCGACAATAGCGTTGCCAGCCACCATGGCTTCGAGCACCGCCATTGGCAACCCCTCCCAAAGCGAAGGCATGGCAAAGACGCTCGCAAGTGCCTGAAGGTCAGCGATATCGCTGCGTCCGGTCACGATGTGCACGCGGCCGTCGAGTCCCTGCGCGCGAACATACTCGAGCAACGGCTGCTGCTGATCACCGCCGCGACCGCCGGCGATAATCAGCTTCCACGGAACGCCGGCAGCCGCGCCACCCAAACGGACGAGCGCTTCAAGCAGCAGGTGGTGTCCTTTATTCCGCTCCAGCGTGCCGACGGCGAGGATCACGACATCTGAGTCGGCGAAGTTGAACTCTTTGCGCACGCGCGTCGGGTCGCCGACCGCGACCGGAACACCGTTGTGTACGACCTGAAATGCGCCGGCGTCGAGACCAAGGTCCTGGGCGAATTGCTTCTGCGTTGCGGCCGAGACGGCGACCGTTGCGTTAGTGCGGCGCATCGCCCACCGAAGCGCGATGCGCCGCTTCATCGACTTGGTGACGGTGATCCCGCCGTGCATGGTCACGACGTGTGGAACGTGCGCGCGTTTTGCCGCGGCGGCGCCATACACCGCCATGTCGAATTCGTGGCTATGCACAACGTCGATCGACTGCGCGCGAAACAACGCATGCAGCTCACGCACGCATGCGAAGTCGATCCAGCTCCGTCCGAGATGTACCATCTGCGGATCGAACCCCGCTTCGCGATACCGGGCGCCGAGCCAGCCAAGCCCGCCGTGCAGCAAAACGGGCACGACTTCATTGCCGCGCGCACGAAGCTCGGACGAGAGACGCAGCACCACCATTTCTGCGCCACCGGGTCCATCCGAGCCGAGCATCATTGCCACTCGCATCGGTGGTGTCGTCACGGTGATTTGAGTCCAAACCAGCGCAGTGATTCGCGCAGAAACGGGGCGGGATCGCTCCAGCGAAAAACTTCCTCGTAGTCGCGTGCACGGAATGGGCCACACAGCAGTTCGCCGATGGCGCGCACAAAACTCACCGTCCCCGGTGGAAGCGGCTGCGCGTCGCGGCGCCGTTTCATTCGCGTGACGATGTGATCGACCTCTCCCCACCACCAGCGGCTGCGCACGCCGACCGCAAAAGCGGCCGGCGATTGTCCAGCGCCGCCAAGCGCGAGCGAGGCAAGCAAGCGGGGGAAGTCGACACCCGCATCGATCGCGAGTTGTAGCGAACCCCAAAAACGACCGTTGACTTCCATCAGGAATGGGCGCCCCGTCGCTGCGTCGAGTTTGTACTCGACCATGGCAACACCGCGCCAATCGAACTGCTCGATGAGCGCGCGAGACCGCGCGACGAGATCAGGATCGGGCGCAATGCTTTCGCGATACACGCTCACTCCGCCCCACGGCGGCTTCTCAGTCAGTCGTCGGTGCGCAAACGTGGCGTGAATGGTGTCGTTCCATCTCAGCAAGAAGACGCCGACACCCGGCCCAACAATGCGTTGCTGAACCAGCAAGGGAAACGCTGCGGGTGGCAGCGCGTCACACGCGCGACGAAACGCGTGCGCGTCGGCGGCGTGCACAACCGAAAGCTTCACGCGCGATCCGCGATGTTCGCCGACAGAGCGCGCTGGTTTCAACACAACCGGGAACGGTAACGTCGATGGATCGAACGTCGCGCCGGTGGCAGCGTCGGGGATCGAGACCTGGGCCGGCGTCGCGATGCCGATCGAGCGCGCGACGTCGAGGAGATGCTGCTTGTCGCTCAGCGCGCGAAACGATTCCGCGTCTGGCATAGGAATGACGCAGTCGCCGAACGATGCACGCACCGGAAGCGTCGCGAGCGCAGCTGCTTCGGTCATCGGAATCAGGAGTGACGCGCGCTCACTTCGCACGATCTCAGCGACGGCGCGCGCAAACTCCGTCGGCGCGTCGATCGCTTTCGGCACCGACAGTTCGCGCGCGCACGACCGCGAAGCACCGGCGAGCGACGAGCCCGACGACGACACGACGACACAGCGGTAGCCGGCCGCTGCAAGCGATCGGATGACGGCAAGTGCCGCGCGTTCGTCGCCATCGGTGACGACAACGGTTCGCTGATTCACGTCAGCCGGACCATGCGCCGCATACGCGCGCGCGAAGTCCGTGGACACTCATGCCGGCGCCAACATTGAGCCGTGGACGCGCGAACGGCGATTCGAGCGGGCCGCGCTGCCATCCCCCGTCAATGCGCAGCGCGCCGTCATAGCCCGCCGCCAACGCCGCAGCGCGCACAATCTCCGATTCCAGGCCGTACGGGTAGGCCAGCCACGAAACCGCGCGCGTTGCAAACTCGGTGCGCACCCATTGCAGTGAGCGCACCAATTCCTGCTGGAGGTCCGGCGCAGCGAGCCGCGTCAGGTTCGGATGCGACCACGTATGCGAACCGAGCGTGATGCCGGGACGCGCGGCCGCGGTCGCGAGTTCTGCCGATGATGCCGCGCGCGCGTACGCCGGCAGATTGTCCCGCGCGACGATACCCGACGTCGCGGCCCACGCGCGCACACGTTCATCCGCGCCCGCTAGTTCGGTGAGCGCATGATCGCGTAATCGCGCGTCGAGCTCGCGCGTCGCGTCCCCGAGTGCGTCCCACCAAAACACGTGGCCGTTGAGGCGACCCGGCGCGACAAAGATGGTCGCGGGCAAATTGCGCGCGACCAATTCATCCACAGCAGCGGTCACGGCGCCCTGATAAGCGTCGTCGAAGGTGATCGCAACGCGCGGGCGCGCTGACACTGCGTGATCGATATGCGTAATCGGCACGACGTCGGCCACTGCAGAGAGCATGTCCAGCTGGCGCGCGAAGTCTGCCTGTCGTACAAACAGCGCTCGCTCACCTGCACCGACGGTATCACCCGCACTCGATGGCACGATGCCGTGATACGCGAGGACGAGCGAACCGCCCCGCACCCGGCGCGCGGTGAATCGGGTAACGAGCGGCGATGCGAGCGCCCGTTCGACCGAGCGCTTCAACCACGCGCGGATCAGGTGGTGCCCGGTGCTGGGCGAATCTGACGCGCGGCGGCGGCACGCTCCGCGCTCGCAAATACGCGCCACCCTTTGGAGCCGCGCGGAGGCAGCTGGGATGCGGCGCTCTGAGGATTCGGATCAGCCTGCGACGAGTCGGCGTACACCTTGAGGCTCGTGTACAAACCTCCAATAAGTCCGATCAGCACGTACAGAATGTCGGTCCACGCGAACGTGACAAAAAACGCCGACACGGCAAATCCGATGAGGGCCAGCGCGAGTGCATTCGGCGCGTTGAACAACAATCGCTCCGCCTGGTTCCCACGGCGCCACGCCCTCGGCAATCGCCGACGGACGCGCAACAACGACCATATGCCGCCGAGCACGATCGACACAAACATCAGCAGACCCGTGAACCCGGTCTCCGCGCCTGCCTGCACGAACGAATTGTGCGGCGCGCCGCAGCGAATGCGTCCGACTCCGAACGTCTCGCGCGACAACTGACACTCCGCTTTCGAAAAATTGTTGATGCCGACACCGAATACCGGAAACTTCGTCATGTAGCGAATGCCGCGCCGTGCAAGCTCCTTGCGACCGTCCTGGCTCGAATAGTTGTAATCGTCTTTCGGCGACATCACCGACGCCATTTTTTTCCAGTACCCGTCCGGCGCGAACGCGCTCAAACCAACGAGCACGCCACCCAGGACGGCGATGCGCCGGATGAACGACACGCTGTCGAGGAGCAACAGCGCACCAAGGCCAAACGCAACAAGTCCGAGAAAGCCGCCGCGCGAGCCGGACTTGGCAATCGTCGCGGCGATTCCGAACAGAATCGCGTAGAGCGCCCAACGCGCCGATCCGCGGACCACCGTCAGCAATCCGAGCACGACGCCGAGTCCGACCAGGAGCACGACGCACACGTCGTTCGCGTCGTACGTGTACATATCCGCGAGTCGCGCGATCTGATCACCGGAGCGCGCGGGTGTGATGCCGAACATGACCAACGACATGAACGAGAGCACGCCGCAACTCACCGCGTACGCCCACATGAACGTGTACAAGTCACGCACATCGCGCACGCTGAGCACGACGAGCGTAAAGAAGATCAGCGTTTTGGAATAGTTCTCGAGAATAAAACGCCCCGATCCGCCGAGGCTCAGGCCGAACACTGCGGACGCGCACGCAACAAGTCCCAGCAACGCGACGCGACGCGCGGGCCAGAACGACATCACGTTCACGCGCGTGAGGAACCGTGTATTGAGGAACGCGTACGCGGCGGCGGCGAAGACCAGGAGGAGCGCCGGCCGGAATCGCGCCATGAACGGATAGGCCTGGTGCACGCGGCTGACGTTGAGCACGATCAGCGCGAAAATCACCAGCCGCATGGGATCGCGGGCTACGGCGAGCGCACCATCAGACCAACGCGCGGCGGCCGACGCGAACCGCGCGCCGGGCGACAGTGTTGCTGTGTTCGCGGCCGGGGGAAATGACATGGTCAGGTGCAGGATGACGGGCTCAGCAAAACCTGTCAACGGTCGGTGACATCGACTTACTTACACGCCGTGCGCCGGCTGCGTTCGTCATCACGGCGTGGCGTGGCGGTGCGACGTCGATCACATCAAGGATTCGCAATGGGCGTAGGCGAGATGGTGCTTCGGGCGTTGTCGAGACCTCCTGGCACGTCGGACTACTCACTGGAAACGCAGCACGACGCGCCAGGCAACGAGTGCGCGCTGTTGCGCCGCGAATTCGAAGACTTTTCCAGTCTCGTGCGCGGAAAACGTGTGGCCGATTTCGGGTGCGGGACGGGCTTGCAGTGCATCGCGCTCGCGCGTGATGAAGGTGCATTCGCCGTCGGGATCGACACGAACGCAGCCACGTTACGGATCGCGCGCGACAACGCTGCAAAAGCCGGGTTCAACGAGAAACAGATCCAGTTCGTCGAGCGCATCACGCCGGAGCTTCGCGGCTCGTGCGACGCCGTGATTTCACAGAACGCGATGGAGCACTTTCCCGAACCGGAAGCCATCGTTCGGGAAATGAGCACGTTGCTCAAGCCGGGTGGAAAGATCCTGCTCACGTTCGGTCCGCCATGGTACGCACCGTACGGTTCACACATGCAATTTTTTTGCCGCGTGCCGTGGCTGAATCTGTGGTTCAGCGAGCGCACCGTGATGCGCGTGCGCGCGCAATACCGCAACGATGGCGCCACACGGTACGAGTCAGTGGAGTCGGGCCTCAATCGAATGAGCATCCGAAAGTTCGAGCGGATCATGGCGCAGAGCGGGCTGCGCGTCGCGCGCGCCCGGTACACCTGCGTAAAACAATTCAACGGCCTCGCACGAATTCCGGTGCTTCGGGAGCTTGTGATCAACCACGTCACGGTTGTGCTCGAACGGCCCGCGAGCGCCGCGCCCGCGTCAGCCGCGAGCGTTTCGGTCGCGCAGTAAACGCTGCAACTCCGCAAACCGCGTGTCCCACTCGGGCGCGCGGCGCGCGACAAAATCCTTCACACCTGTGCGCAGTGCGGGCAGGTCACGGATCAGCGAACGCATCGCGCGCACCAGATCCGTCGACGAGCCGTCGGTGAACACCGCGCCACCGTTGAAATACGAACGCAGCGCGCTGGATGAGCCAAGGATCATTGGCTTCCCCAGCACCGCCGCTTCGTAGCCGCCGCACACGAGCGTCGCGGCGCGCGACGTAATCGCAATGACGGCATCGCTGCGCGCCATGACATTGAAGTACTCGGCGTCGCTCAAAAAACCTGTCGGCACGAAGTTGGCGGGCGCATTCGCGACGACGTTGGCGAACTGCGGCTTCATGCGGCCGGTAATCCGGACGATGACTTCGCCGTCGAGCTCGCGGCACGCCGCGATGGTCTCCGCGACGGGTTCGTCGGCAGCCCACGATGCGACGAACAGAAACTCCACCGGCCGCGCTGGGCGTCCGTCGCGCACGGATGACGCACGCGCGGCGTCCGGAACATCCGGAAACGGATCGGGCAAGACGAACGCTCGTCCGCCAGATCGCTCAACGTGCGCGCGCAATTCGTCGTTGGTGACGATCGTCAGGTCAGCACGGCGCAGCGTGAAGCCGCTCAGCGCGTCGGACACGCGCAACCGAAACCCCGGCGTGTGCGGTCGCAGGAAGGAAAAGTTGCTGTGGCGATCGACCACGAGGTGATAACCAAAAACCGGCTTGAGCACGCACGCGAGCGCGGCGAGCACCATCGAGGGATTCTGCACGAACACGACGCCGCCTCGCTGCCGTGCGAGAACCGCGATGGTCTTTGCAATCGACACGGGATAGCGCAACAACCCAAGCCGGACGTCGAGGCAGAGATGCAGCCGCGCCCCGAGCCGGTGCGCCAGTGTCAGCGAGCGCCGCTGCGACTCCCAGGCAATCCAGACGTGCGGAGGTGCCTTCGTCATCGGCGACGAATGCCACCGTTGAGCTTCGCAACGAGATCCGAGGCGCACCGGGCAAGGCGCGCGAACGACGCTTCGAACACCTCGATCGGCTGGTTCCACGGATCGCGTATTTCCCGACGCTCGCCGCGCACGGGATCGAGATCGCCGGCGACGACGATGCGGTTGCGCGGATACCCAAACCCCGCGCGTAACGAGCGCGCCTGACGCTCGCTCATGACGACCACCAGATCGGTTGTGTCTAACGCGTCGCGCGGAATGAGCTGGGAACGGTGATCTGAGAGATCGATGCCTTCGCGCGCCGCGAGCGTCGACGAATGCTCGGGAACGGAACGCCCTGCTCCGATGAACCCGGCGGACGACACCGCGACATCGGGCAGTGCGCGTCGAAGCAGCGCCGCGAGGTATGGGCTCCGACAGATGTTGCCGTAGCACACGACCATGATGCTTCGCGGCCGGCCGATCGCCGCAATTTGCTCCGCGACATCGCGACGGCGCCCGGCGTGACTCGCCGAATCCGCGATTCGCATCGCCGTCGCGATCGCACTGCGGGCGGTGCGGCGAAACCAGCTCACGGCGCGAGCGCGGGTGCGGGTTGCGGCGCAATACTCGCGGTCAACCATTGAACGAGCGCACGCGTGTCAGCGGCGCTCGCGCGCGAGTGCGTGGGCAGCGTGAACAACCGATCGCGCAGCGTGCGCGCGCCCGGGCCCGCCGCCTCACCCGCGAGAAGCAGCGGTGTGGTCCGCGGATGTTCGTCGAGCGTCATGGGATACGCGCGCAGCACGCCGGCGCGAGGAGCCGGAGTGGCGCTACCGGCGACGTCGAGAACAGCGAGGCGGAGATAGCCTGGCATGGCGCCGGTAATAGGCGTCACGGGTGCAAAGCGGTCGCTGCGTTCCGCAGCGACCGTGAGTTGCGCCGCGCGTTCGCGCCGGTGCCGGATCTCCGCGCGATCCGCGGCGAGCGCCGCGCTGAGCATCTGCGCACCAGCGACAGAGATCGCACGTGGCTCCGCCGCATCGTGATAGACCATTTCGCCGAGCTTGAGCGCGGGAATCGATGCAGGAAGCGCGAACAGCGACGGACGCGCGAGCAACCACTGCGCAGTGAGCGCGATGAGCGGTCGCCATCCTCGCTGCGCGACCTGCACGTTCGCGGCCGCAGCGGCGGCCGCGAATGCCGCGTCGCGCACGAGGATGGCGCCGCCTGCACCCGTCGTCGTTCCCTTCCCCCGTCCGAAACTCAACACCGAGAGCTCGCCGAACGCGCCGACGCGCGTGCCTTCCAATTCTGCGCCCGCCGATTGCGCGGCGTCTTCGATTACCGGCACGCCGTGTTCGCGCGCAATTGACGAGACGCCACGAAAGTCCACGGGATACCCGTACAGCGGCGCGATCACGATCGCCTGCACGCCGCGCGCGCACGCGGCGCGGAGCGACGACAAGTCGGGACTCATCGTCGCAGGCTCGACGTCGTACAATCGGATGTTCACGCCGGCGCGGATCGCCGCCGCTGTCAGGTCGATGCACGCAAACGCGGGAAACGCCACGGCAGCGCCAGTCTTGGCGACAGCGCGGAGTGCGAGGACCAGCGCCGATGTCCCGCTGTCGGTCAGCAACACGTCGCGAGCCGAAAACAGCGTCGAGAGCCGTGCGTGTAATTCGGGGCGCGCGACGCGCGCGAGGCCGGCCGCGGCCGTCGCGCCCGCGGCAAGCGAGCGCACGCTCACCGGCGAATGCACGGGCGGAACCCAGCGACCCATCACGGGATGTAGCGAACGATGCGTGGACCCAGCGCGGTTGCGAGCGGCGTCGGCAAATGACGCCACAGACGCGGTCCCCAGCTGTACGCACCGTCGTTCGGCGACGGCGTCGCAGCATCCGGCGTGCTCGAGAGGCCATACCACCAGAGCGGTTCCTCACGGCCACCCCACTGCATCTTGAACCGGTGCGTCCCGCTGCCGGGTGTGCACCGCCCGAAGTTGAACGTCTTCAGGCCACGTTCGACGGCACGTTCGATGCACGCCCAGTACAACAGCATGTTGGGCGATTCGCGGTTGAATTCGCGCAGCGAAGACGCCCACGTCATCTCGAACTCTGTTCCGAACGTGAATCCGCAGCCCGCAGCGACAGGCTGCCCGCGCAAGTACGCGCACGCGAACAGCGCGTCCTCGGGGAACGCATCGGCGATTGCCGTAAAGAAACGCCGTGACTGCGTCGGCGTGCCGAGGTCCCGCATGTGGCGCGCGAATACGTGGAAGAACGGATCGACCTGATCGCGCCCGAACTGCACCGTCACGCCTTCCTTCTGCGGCCGGCGAACCTGGCTGCGCAACTTTGCGTCGAATTGTTTGAACGTCGCGTCAGCCGTCGGTGCCAAGTCGAGCACCACGGTGATCTTTCGGTGCGACGCGCGAAGATCGATTGGCAATTCGCGGCGGCTTCGCAGTTCGAGGAGTTTGGCCCGATCCTTTGTGGCGCGCACACTCACGTGGTCGACGAGCGCGCCCACGGCGGCGTCGCTGCCCAGCGGACCGCCGTAATTCAGGAACGGCATCGACACGAGATAGTGCCCGAACACGACGCTCTTCACGCGAACGAGTGGCAGCACGCCGCACAGCGTGTCACCGTCGCGCGCAACGAGATACGAGCATTCGTGACCAAACACGGACTCGATTACACCACGCCATCCGTAGCGATGGAAATGAGTGAATCCATCTTGTTGCGCGGCAAACGCGTCCCACGTGTGCGCGTCCCCGCTGAATAGTTCGACGCGCATCAGGATGCGGCGCTCGGTGCAATCAGCGACGGGTCGGCCGCGAGCGCCGATCCGATGGTACCAAACTGGAACTCGCCAAGGAGCCGTTCGATGCGCGGCAGCGTCTGTCGCAGGCCGCGATAGTGACGCACCCGGGTCAGTGCGGAGACGGGCACGCGCGGTTGATCAGGGTCGATTTCCCACGGGTGTACGTAGAACGTCGCGGGAACAGCATCTCGCGTCGCTTCGGCGAACGCACGACGAACAACGCCGAATGGAAACTGGCGCAGATAGCCGCCGCCCGCCGCCGGAATCGCGCGGCCAAATAGCGTTGTCGTGGCCAGCGGAAATTCAGCGAGCGATCCGCTCTTACGCTGAATCGTGTACGGCACGCGCGGCGCATTCGGGTTCCCGTAGCCGCTGCGCTTGATGGGGAACACGCTCGAGTCGTAGCGGAATCCTTCCTCGAGCAACACGTCGAACGCCCACTCGTAGCCCGGAATGATGGAGAAACTCGGCGCGCGAAATCCGACCACTGCAGCGCCGACGACGTCTTCCAGAATCTGTTTCGACGCGCGGAGGTCGTCGCGGAACTCGGCCGGCGTCATGGTCACAACGCGACGATGCCAAAAGCTGTGCGACGCAACTTCGTGACCCGCAGCCGCGATCGCGCGCACGATGTCCGCGCTTTGGCGCGCGACCCAACCGAGCACGAAGAACGTGCCGCGCGCGCCGGCGCGGTGCAGCCGGTCCAGCAGCACGGGCATGCTGTGCTCGAGGCGCTTCGGCCAGCGATCCCATTCCTCGCGCGCGATGACGCCCTCGAACGCGTTGACGTGGAAATACTCCTCAACGTCGACGGTGAAAAAGTGCGTGACGGCCGGCGCGCCGGTCGTTGATGAAGGTGTCATCGAAGAAGGAAAATAGACCACCGCCGCTCCCACGCGAACGTGCAACCCGCGAGCTTGCACCCTCCGTGGACGCATCACACGAGAGCCAGATCACACGCGCGCCACACGTTCGTCGCCTGGCGGGGCGGGCGCTGTGGATCGTCAGCACGTGCTGCATCGCCGTTGCAACGCTGCTCCCGTCCGCCCAGCGCTTCTCCGGCGACCCGTGGTGCATCGTCTGCGGCGAAACGGGCAGCGTTGACGTCCTGCTCAACATCCTGCTGTTCGCGCCGTTCGGCGCGGGCATGGCCCTGGCGGGCGTGCCGTGGCGCCGGGCAGCCGGGATTGTGGTCGGGTTCACCGTCGCGATTGAAGTGCTGCAGTTCGCGGTGATCCCAGGTCGCGACGCGAGTCTTGGCGACATTCTCGCGAACTCAGTCGGTGGGATTGCCGGTCTCGTGGTGGGGACGCACATCGATGCGCTGCTGTGGCCGGCTCCACGTGCCGCGCGGCAGCTAGTGGCCGCGTGGACGGTTGTATGGACGTTGGTGCAGCTCACCGCCGCTGCCGCGCTGCTGCCGTCCGATACCGACCGCGGACTCGTGGGCCAGATCGGGCGCGCGCTCGGCGGTCGCCCCCGGTACCCCGGTCGCGTGCTCGCGACAACGATCGATAGCGCGCCGATCCCAAACACACGATTCGCTGACCCGAGTCACGCGCGGCACGCGTTGGCGCGCGGCGCTGTCGTTGATGTCACCGTCGTTCCGCCGGATACAGCGCCGTGGTGGCGCGCGCCGATTGTACGCATCGTCGACGACTCGCTGCGCGAAGCATTGCTGGTGGGACAGGATGGTGCCGATCTCGTGTTCGGCGTTGGCACGCGTGCGGCGGCGATGCGCCTGCGACCGCTGTTCTTCGTCGCGCACGATGTGTTCCCGTTGGCGAACGCGGACGCGCAAACGCCGGACACCCTGCGAATTCAGGCAACGTATGCGACGAACGGCGTCATGCTGCGCGTAGCCTCGCGCGAACATGGCGCGCGCGAGGTGCGCCTCGCGGTGACGCACAGCGCGGGATGGCGGCTCATCTTTCCGTGGCCGGTTTTCGACGACGGATCATTACGGAACGCGATCGCAAACGTGTTGTGGATCGTCGCGCTGCTCACGCCAGGCGCGTACTGGGCAGCGCGAGCTGGGCATGTATCGACTCGTGGCGCAGGCGCGGTGCGAGCGCTTGCTGTAACCGCGCTCCTTGCGGCAATTGGTTTGGCGGCCGTGCCCTGGTTGCTTGGCGTCGGCGTTCCGCCCGTGTGGAGCGTCGCCGAAGTTCTCGCTCGTTAGCGCGTATGCGCGCCCTCAGCGCGTAGCACGGCGTCGAGTTCGCGCGCGAGGTCCGCGTGCGAGATCGGCGCCGTCGCCGGAATGGCGCCGGGCAGCCGGCCCGACAGCGCGTCTTCGAGCAGCGCGCGAATGCCCTGCACATCGCCGCCGTCGAGCGTGAACGCGCCAATGCGACGCGCCTCTCGCGCAGTTGCGCTATCTGTTTCGGTGAGCACGAGTGTCGGCACGCCGAGCCCGACGCATTCGTACAACTTCGCCGGAACCATCATGTGCTGACCCTGAGCGAGCACCAGCGCGAGGTGTGAGCGGTTGAGCAGCTCGAGCGCACCTGCGCGCGGCAGCACACCCACGTGTTCAACGCACTGTGCAACGCCGTGTGCATCCACGTCGGCCTGCAATCGCGCGCGGTGCGTGCTGTTGATGTGCCCGGCGATGCGCAGCTTGAGCGCGCTCGCGAGTTCCGGCCGGTCGCGGAGCAGGTCGCGCATCGCGGCGAGGACACCCGCCACGTTCCGCGCGCCATACACGGTCCCAACGTACGCGATAGAGCAGCCGCTCAACCGTTCTGCGGTTCGCGCCGGCAAGAGTTCACCATCGATGCCGTTCGGCACGTACACCACCGGCGGCGCCGCGGAGTCCGCGCGCAGCATGCCCGCAAGCTCCGTCGTGTTGACTACTACGCGGCGCGCGTGACGAAACACGACGCCCTCGAGCCGCGGCACCAACACGCGCAACATGCGCGACTTGTTTGCGTCCCACTGCGCATCGCGCAGCGCCTGCGACCACGGATCGCGCATGTCGACCCAGAGCGGTTCGCGCCGTCCTGCGGTCGCGAGGACGCCTGCGAAGTGCGCGGAGTGCGGCGGCCCGCTGGTGATCACGAGGTCGAATGGCTGCGCGCGAAGCAAACCACGCGCGGTTCTCGCAGCACGCATGACCCAGCCGCGCGCGTTGTCTGGAAAGAACATCGCCATGCCAATACCGCCGCGCAGTTGCCCCACCGCGCGCTTGAGCAGCGACGGCTTGTGTGCGGCTGCGACCGAAGCCGCGGGCGTACCAGCTGGCGTCGCCCGTGTTGCGGGCGATGCGGTTGAAGTGGCCTGCGCCGCGGCCGGCGCCGAACCCCGAATGCGCGATGACGTCGCGACGTACCAGTCGTTGAACGTTCGGCGTCGCGTGCGCACGTGCACCGTGACACCGGGCACTTTGACGTCGGCTGCGTTCGGTGACGCGGTCACGACGTGAACGTCCCAGCCGAGTCGCGCGAGGTATTTCGAGAGGCCAGCCCAACGCATACCGCCCACTGCCCCGTCGGGGGGGTAGTGGAAGGTGATAACCAGTAGGCGTCGACTCGCTGGGTTTTCGCTCACGTCCGCAGGTGCTCGCGGGCGGAAGCTAAGGACGCGCACACGGCCCGTCACGCGCGCCGCACGGCGGCGCGCGCCGGGGAAAACGCTACTTGCCGCTCACGTACATGTGGTCCATGCGCGCAAAGAACGGCGTCGTGATGGTGCCGCCGGCACCGCCCCAGATGGGTCCCCAGTTGATGCCTTCCCACCGCGGGTTCTCGCCGACTGCAGCGTACACGATGCCCGAGTACTGCATGACCTTGATGCCGTCGACCCACATCTCGGCGGTACCGTTGGCCGAGCCCGGCGTATTGCAGACAAACACGACCTCGTACTTGTGCCACACGCCGCGAATGATGGGCACGTTCACGATGTTGGGCGTGAGGTTCACGCTCTGACCGGTGATGCCGTTCGCGGTGTATGGCTGTGGCAGTCCCTGGAGACCGATTGCGACGTTCATCGGACCGGTGGTGCCTGTGCCCTGCACCATCGTGTAGACGCGGTTGTTCGCAGCGACCGGGAAGAACACAGACTTGTTGATGTTCGACTGGTGGCCGACCCAGTTGGACGACAACATCATCCAGTACGCCGCGTAGATCGTGCCCTTCTGCCGGGCGGATGGGAAATCCTGACCCGCCGCGCCCGGCGACGAACCGCCCGGTAGCGCAGACGTGAACATCGATTGCAGGACGTTGTCGCGACTGCGCGGAGCCGAGGAGTCGACGACCACGGAGAACGTGCCCGGTACGCCTTCCACCGTGAACCAATCCGTTTCGCACGCGGTCACCTTGAAGCAGTTGAACGCGCGCTCAGCGATGAGCGTCATTCCCGTCGGCTCGTTCGAGAGGCCAACGCCAAGCACGGCCTGACCCGACACGCCTTCACTCACGCCAACGATGTTGGTGGTGCCGACCGCAATGCCGGAGATGGCGCCGGTCAGCGGATTGACCGTGGCTACACTCGGATTGCTCGAGTTCCATGTGACAGCACGCCCAGCCAGCACATTGTTCAGTGCGTCCCGCATAGTTGCGGTCGCCGTCGTGCTCCCACCCGGTTGCACCGATCCAGACGCAAGCGAGACGGTCACAGACGCGACCGGCGCAGTGCTGATGGTGACCGTGACGTTCGCCTGGCCGGAAACACCTTCGCTCGTCGCCGTGATGGTCGCCGAACCCGGCGTTACACCAGTAACCAGGCCACTCGACGAGTTCACGGACGCGATGGCCGGATTGCTCGAGTTCCACACTACGACGCGCCCGGTGAGGATGTTGTTGCTCGCGTCACGCAGCACGGCGGAGGCCTGCGTCGTTGCAACGATGTTGATCGCCGACGCGCCAAGGCTCACAGCGACGGAGGCTACCGGCGCTCCACTTCCACCACCGCCGGTGACGGTAACGTTTGCAAATCCGGTGATGCCTTCGCTCACGCCGAGGATGCCGGCATCCCCAGCGGCAACACCGCGAACAACGCCCGTGGTGCGATCGACCGTTGCAACGGACGGATCCGTCGAGATCCACTCCACGCCACGACCGGTCAAAGCGTTCCCCGCAGCGTCACGCATCACTGCGTTCGCTTGCGTCGACCCAGTGGTCGAAACCGACGGTGAGTTCAGCGTTACGGCGACCGTCGCAACCGGCACCGCCGACACCGTGAACGACAATTGCGTCGACGCGCTTCCGCTGGAAACCGAAATCACCGTGCTGCCGGAACCGACGGCCGACACGAAGCCAGAGCTGTTAACGATGGCAGCCGCGGGATTTGTGGACGTCCAGTTCGTCGGTGCGCACCCGGTGTGATCCGTCGCGCCGTTGACGGGCGTGGCGACCACCTGGCGCGACGCGCCAATCGCAAGCGTCTGCGAGGAGCTTGGTGACGCACTGACAGACGTCGCGACGGGCGCTGTGAACACGTCGGTGTTCACGCGCGGTGCCGACGACAAGCCGACGCTAAAGCGTGCGATTTGCTGCGCATCGGCAATGGTGACGGACCCATCTGCGGTGACGTCGCCACGTTGCGATATCGCTGTAGGATCCGTGACGCTTAACCCGACCGATGCGCGCGCGATCTGCTGCGCGTCGGCGATGTTCACGCCGGCGTCGCCGTTAACGTCGCCCCACTTCCCCGGCACGGTGGCGCACACGTCATGGCCTCGCGTACGCAGCACCGGCACAATGTTTTGCTGTAGCGAATTCACCGCGCCGAACGGCGCGAAGAGCAACCGCGCACCCCCCGCGCCGGCCGCGCGGAAATACGCGTTCGCGAACGCACCAGTCGACGTCGGCGGTGTTGGCCGAAGCGCCGTCAGGACGACGGAACCAAACGCCGCGCTGCTCAGGTCATTCAGCGTGAGCGTCCAACCCGAGGACGGGATTACGCGGATGGAGTCGAACACAAGCCGGGCGGGATTCCACGACACGGCGCCCTGGAGCGTCGTGATGTTCTGGGCTCCGGCGCTCGACAAGTCGACGATGATCGGGACGGTCACCGTGGCGCCGGGGGCAACCGTCACGCTGCCCGAACCGCCGAGGTTTACCCCGATCGTTTGAGCCGAAACCGTCGAGAAGCCTGCGGCCGCCGCAGTCGCGAACAGCGCAACGTGCAGCGTACGGAAGGCAGAGAGCGCTACTCGACGGACTTTCATGGTTTAGGCCGATCCTAAGACGAGCGGCCAGCGGCCCCGGTCGCAAGGCCCCCGGAGGCTTTTGGCGCCGCTCCGTCAGGTCCGGCAACCGCCTCCAACACCGGCCCGACGTCCGACGGAACAAGGGAGCGCAGGGGTCTGACGACGACCCGCATCACCTCGACACCATCCTCGGAATTCGCTGCGCTGAACGAGTTGGTGGTAAACGCGGCAAAGCGAATTGTGCCCGCCGCGAACCCGCTCGGGTTCACCAAGTACATCTCCGCGGCGCCGCCTTGCGCCGAATTCACGGACACAAGTTCGAATGCGCCGCGGGCAAAGGCGACGCGGCCCTGGAAGGCACTCACGCTCACGTCCCGCGCGCGAACGCGTAGCGCAAACGTGATGGTGCCATCGGCGTTTTGTTCTTCCTGTCGAACGACGGCTTCGACGGCGCCTAAGCGCCCCGTGCGTTCGCCGAGATTCCTGTCGGTCCCGAGGCTAGCGTCGCTGCAGGACGCGACCGCGATCGACCCGAGCAACAGGGTCGCGAAGCGCGTGGACATCAGCATGCGTCAACCTCCTACCTCAATCACGCCGACCAGCACCCGCAAGCAACGCTCGCAGGCTGACGTCACGGGTTGATTGTGACGGTCAAGCCGCGAACGGTGACGGTGATCGGCGAACCGAGTTCGTTAGTGGGCGGCGCGTTAGAAGGCAGCGTCGCCGTGACAGACGAGTTAACCGGCGCACCAACCGGTCCAATTGCGTTGAGCACGAGCGTGTAGAGCGTGAAGTTCGTCGTGGCACCAGTCGGCGCGAATCCCGCGACGCTGATGGTCGCCGATCCGGGCGCGCCTGGAATGATGAATCCGCCGCCGGGCCACGTGCCAATCGACGAGCTCGCGTTGAATGAGAAGCGCGACGCATCCCACGCGAGATCAACGGTGATCGCGCCGAGGTCGTCGGAACCGCGGTTCGACATGTCGATGAGCACCGGGATCGAGATCGTGCTGCCGGCGGTCACCGTCGCGGTGGCGGCGGCGCCAAGCGTGAGCCTGATTCCCGGCGATTCCGGATTCACGGTCAAGCTGAAGTCGCGCGACGAACTCACCGCTCCCGCATCGGTGACCGTGACCGTGAACGTCGTTGTCGCGAGCGTCGCCGTCGGCATGCCGCTCAGCTGACCCGTGCTCGTATTGAAGCTGAGACCCGCCGGCAGCCCCGCGCTGATAGCGTAGGCGTACGGCTGCAGACCGCCGCTGGCGGTGACCGGTATGGCCGGAGTCATCGCCACGTTTACACTCGCGCTGACATTTGGTGCGGCGAGGGTGGTGGTGAACGCGGGGTTCACGGTCAGGCTGAACGTCTTGGACGACGTCGCCGACGCTGCGTCCGTCGCAGTCACCGTGTAGTTCGTCGCCGCGAGCGGCGCCGTCGGAGTACCGGTGATCTGGCCGGTTCCCGTGTTGAAGCTCAGGCCCGGCGGGAGCGTTCCACCGCTCAGGGCAAACGTGTACGGCGCTGTGCCACCAGATGCGGTCACCGGCGTGAACGGCGTGATCGCGCGGTTCACGACACCAGTGCTGCTTGGCACTGCCTGCGTTGTCACGAGCGCGGAGTTCACGGTGAGCGTGAACGTCTTCGATGACGTCGCGCTCGTTGCATCGGTGACAGTGACCGTGAACGTCGTCGTCGCGAGTGTCGCGGTCGGCGTCCCGCTGATCTGGCCCGTTGTCGTGCTGAAGGTCATGCCAGTCGGCAGCGTGCCCGGCGGAGTCAGCGCGAACGAGTACGGAATTGTGCCGCCGGCCGCAGTCACCGGAGTGAACGACGGAATCGTCGTGCCAACAGTGCCCGCGCGACTCGGCACCGCCTGGGTCGTGGAGAACGGTCCGTTGACCGTGAGCACGAACGTCTTGGACGACGTCGCACTCGCGGCATCCGTGACGGTCACCGTGAACGTGGTGGTTGCGAGCGATGACGTCGGCGTACCGGTGATCGCTCCGGTACCCGTATTGAAGTTGAGTCCGGTCGGCAGCGTGCCCGTGAGCGCGAACGCGTACGGCGTGGTGCCGCCGGCCGCAGTTACCGGCGTGACGTTAACCGGCGTGCCGACGTTCGTCGTCGTGCTCGCCTGGGCCTGCGTCGTCGTGAGCGCGCCGTTGACGGTCAACGTGAACGTCTGCGTCGCTGTTGCCGTCGCGGCGTCAGTGACGGTGACGGTGAACGTCGTCGCAGTCAGCGGCGCCGACGGCGTACCGCTGATCTGGCCAGTCGACGAACTCAGCGTGAGACCAGCCGGCAAGCTTCCGGAAATCGTGAACGTGTACGGCGTCGTTCCGCCCGATGCGGTCACGGGCGTGAACGGCGCGATCGCTGCACCGACGGTGCCAACGCGGCTCGCAATCGCCTGCGTCGCGACGAGCGCCGGGTTCACTGTGAGGCTGAATGTCTTCGCCGACGTCGCCGTCGCCGCGTCCGTGACCGTAACAGTGAACGTGGTCGCCGTAAGCGTTGTCGTCGGCGTTCCGCTGATCGCACCCGTCGCCGTGTTCAACGTCATGCCCGTCGGCAGTGTGCCGCCCGAGAGCGCGAACGTGTACGGCGCAACGCCACCGGTCGCCGTCACCGGCGTGAACGTGGGAATCGCCGTGTTGACGGTTCCCGTGCGACTCGGAATGACCTGCGTCGTCGCCAGCGCGGCGTTCACCGCGAGCGTGAACGTCTTCGATGATGTCGCTGACGCCGCATCGGTAACCGTAACCGTGTAGGTCGTCGTCGCACGAACCGCCGTCGGCGTTCCCGTGATCTGTCCGGTGCCGGTGTTGAACGTGAGCCCCGGTGGCAGCGTTCCGGTGAGCGCGAACGCATACGGCGCGGTGCCGCCGGCAGCCGTCACCGGCGTGAATGGCGTGATCGCGGTGTTCACGACGCCAGTCGCGCTCGCCACTGCTTGTGTCGTCGTCAGCGCCGAATTGACGGTCAGGTCAAACGTCTTCGATGACGTGCCCGATGCGCCGTCTGTGACCGTTACCGTGAACGTCGTTGTCGCGAGCGTGGCAGTTGGTGTTCCGCTGATCTGTCCCGTCGTCGTGTTGAACGCCAGCCCCGTGGGCAGCGTCGCCGGCGGCGTCAGCGCAAACGCGTACGGCGTGGTGCCGCCGGCCGCGGTCACTGGAATGAACGCGGTCATCGCGGTGCCGACGGTTCCCGAGCGCGACGAAATCGCCTGCGTCGTGGTGAGTGGGCCGTTGACGCGCAGTGTGAACGTCTTGGACGAAGTCGCGCCGGCGCCGTCGGTCACCGTCACGGTGAAGGTCGTCACCGCGAGCGGCGTTGTTGGTGTGCCGCTGATCGCACCGGTGGTCGTGCTGAACGCGAGTCCCGTGGGCAAGGCGCCGCCGGTCAGCGCGAACGCGTATGGCAGCGTTCCGCCTGAGGCCGTCACCGGCGTGAACGTCGCGAGCGGAGTTCCTGCGGTGCCGACAGTCGCGGCGACCGCCTGCAGCGTCGTCAGCGCGCTGTTCACGGTCAGTGAGAACGTTTGCGATGCCGTCGCGCCCGCGAGGTCGGTGATTGTCACCGTGAACGTGGTCGTCGCGAGCGTTCCCGTGGGTGTGCCGCTGATCTGACCCGTCGTAGTGCTGAACGACATACCAGTCGGCAGCGTTCCGCCCGAGAGTGCATACGTGTACGGCGTCGTTCCGCCCGACGCCGTGACCGGCGTGAACGGCGGAAGCGGCGTGTTCACTGTGCCCGCGCGACTCGCAATCGCCTGGGTTGCAACAAGCGCTGGGTTGATCGTGAGCGTGAAGTTCTTCGACGATGTTGCGCCGATCCCGTCTGTGGCGGTGACGGTGAACGTTGTCGTCCCCAGCGTCGCCGTCGGCGTTCCACCGACTTGTCCGTTCGCCGTATTGAACGTCAAACCGGCGGGCAGTGTCGCACCGGAAAGCGCGAACGTGTACGGCGTAGTTCCGCCGGAAGCAGTAACGGGCGCGAACGGCGTAATTGCGCGATTAATCGTTCCCGCTCTGCTCGGCACGGCGAGCGTGGTCGAGAGCGCCGCGTTCACCGTGAGCGTGAATGTCTTCGACGACGCCGCGCTCGTCGCGTCCGTGACCGTGACCGTATACGTCCTGATCGCCATTGCGGCGCTCGGCGTACCGCTCAGCTGACCCGTTGTCGCGCTGAAGGTCATGCCCGCCGGCAATCCGCCGCCGCTGAGCACGAACGTGTACGGCGCGACGCCACCCGCTGCTGTCACCGGCACAAACGCCGGTACTGCCAGTCCAACGTTTGCACTCGTCGCGGCGACCGCCTGCGTAGTCGTAAGCGCGGCGCCCACGTTGACCGAGGCCGACGTCACGGTCGGCAATCCCGGCGAGGTGAACGCAAGCGTGTGCGCGCCAACGCCGGTGATGCGAAGGTCGGTGAACGTCGCGCGGCCCTGCACTGCCGCGCGCGCAACGGTCCCGCCAAGTGTGCCCGCACCGGTGGCGATCGCGGCGGTCACGGTGTTTGTCCCCGTCAGTACACGTGCGCCCGTCGCGTCGCGAAGCTCGACGACAGGCTGCGTTACGAAGTTCGTGCCACTCACCGCACCGGCCGGCTCGGTGATCACAACCATCTGCGATACGGGCAGCGGTGTGACCGTGACCGAAACGAAGTACGAGAGGTTCGCGCCGATTGAACCCGTAACCGGCACGCGTGCCGTAAACGTGCCTTCCGGCATCGACGTCGTCGTCGCCGTGAGCGTGAGCGTGCTCGGCGTCGACGTGGAATTCAACGAGGCAACGAGCCAACCAGATGCACCCGACCCATATGTGGTCGCACCGAGCGTAAGACCGGTGACCTGCGATGTGTTCGACGTGAGCTGCACGTCAGCCGGAGCCGGTGACGGCGCCGTGCGCTGCACCGTGAAGTTCGTCGTGGGCGGTGCGCCGACGAGCGGATTGGTCGGCGCGCTGACGCTGAAGGAATTGCTGAGCACCGTGCCCGTGATGCCTGTCCCCGTGGCGGAGATACGCGCGGAGGTCGCCTGAGCCGACACGCTGAGTCCTGCGAAGCTCGCGACGCCATTCACCGCAACGGCCGTTAGTGGACCGATCAGCGTCGCACCCGCTGGCGTCGACTGGAAGCCAAGCGTGACCGTGCCGTTGTAGGTGCTCGCGAGACCACCGAGATCATCACGGGCTTGGACGATGAGCGTTGGCAACGGATCGAACGCCGCGAGGTTCACGGGTTGCGCAGTGAACACGAGAGACGCCGCGGGACGCGGCGTTACATCAAACGCGTTGCTGGTTGCGCCATTGGTGATGCCCGTGGCGGTTCCGGCGAGACGCAGCGCCGTCGCGGGGGCGGAAACCGACAGGCCAGTGAAGCTGGCCGTGCCACCAACTGCGTTGCGCGTCAACGTGCCGAGCAGCTGAACGCCCGCTGGGACCGTCTCGAGCCGAATGGTGATAGGCCCGGTGAACGTCGTCATGCGGAGCCCGGTCGCATCTCGTGCTTCGATGTTGACCGGCGGGAGGGTTCCGCGCGCGACGACGTTGATCGGCTGCGAGACGAACGCGAGTTGCGATCCCGTCGTGAGTGTCGCCGTGAGGTTGAACGTGACCGGCGAACCCGTGAGCCCAGCGACGCTCGCGGTGATCGCGACCGGACCCGGCGTCGCGCCAAACGTGTAGCCGACGCTGGCCAAGCCGTTTGCGTCTGAGTTGGCCGACGACGCCGACAGCGTGCCACCGCCCGACTGCACGGCGAAGGCGACCGTGACACCGCCGACACCGGAGCCATCAGACGCCGAGACGCGCGCGACAAGTGGCTGGGACGCCGGAGTGTTGATGCCACCCGACTGTCCACTGCCGCTTTGGAGGACGAGGTTGGACGCCTGCGCCGTGACGGAAATGGTCGCTTCACTTGTGGCGCCATTGAGCAGCATGGCGCGAATGCGGGCGCTTCCGCGCGTCAGGGCAACGGCCCGCCCAACAACGGGGCTCGCAACGCTCGCGACGGACGGATCCAACGATGTCCAGTAGACCGGCGCGGCTGGCTGATCCGCCCCGGCGCCGTCGAGTGCGCGCGCAATCAGGTCGAGGTTTGCACCCACATCGAGCGTTGCGCTGTTCGGCGAGATCTGGACCGTCGACGCCGAGGACCCGGGCCCCACGTAGCGGACCGGGATTTCGACTGGCGGCGGCTCGATGCCGCTGACAAACGGTAGGCTCACCAAGCTGCTGCTGAACTGCATGACACCCGTGGGGCTGATCAGGTCGAGCGCCAGGGTGGCGGTCGAGCCAACCTGCGAAGCGATCAGCGGGTTCGAGAGTACGTCGGCCGCGACGCCGGTCAGCGAAGCCGACTGCACCGGGATGCCGAACTCCTGCGGCGCGACGCCACCGGGGAATGAGATGAGCGTGTCGACAACGATGGAGCCGTCGGCACGGCGCAAAACGATACGTGCTCGTGACAGCGGGATGACGCTCGACGCGAGCGGGGACTCGAACGTCGGCTGTGCACGCACGACAACGCGCCCGCGCAGATCCGGATCGCCAAGAGGCGACAGATCTGAGCATGCATAGCCCGCAAAGGCGGCCGCGGCCACAATAATGGCCACGGGCGCAATCCGGGTATGGAGGGCACGCTTGATCATGTTCAGGTCGGCAGCGACGTCAGAACGACAGGTCTTGAATTGTGCGGGTCACTCCGCGGTGGGACGAGTGACCAGAGTCACTTTGCCCGCGACGCGCGGTCGTGCGGCGGTACTGAGTTGTCTTGCCCGGGAAAGGGGG